>JBGTAI010000300.1:0-24228 GCA_041749955.1 Pirellulaceae bacterium
CACTGGCCCAGGTAGTTTTACAGGAAATCGAATGTTTAAGAATTTTGCCCCCCAAGCGTTGGGGATCAACGGTCGCCAAAGCGAACTGATCGAACTGGCTCTGACCTACGGTTTCCGTGGCATGGACGTCGACATGGTCGACATGTATCGCCGCTCGCTCCGTACCGATGCCGATGACGCCTCCAAGTACCTCAAGGCCGCGGAAGTCAAGGTCGGCGCTTTCGATCTCGACATCAATCTCGAAGCGGACAACGACACCTTCGCAAGCCAACTTGCCACGCTTCATCCGCTCGCTGAATTGGCTCACTATCTCGGAGCCGCACGAGCAAGCATTCGCATTCCATCGTCCACCGACCGCGAATCGTATCCAGAATTCTTCCAGACCGTTCAAACTCGCTTGACGCAAATCGCAGATGTATTGGGCGCCAAGGGCATCAAGCTCGGTGTCGGCTTCCGAGCTGCGAAAGAGTTGACGGACGGCAAGCAATTCCCATTCGTGCATGATGTCGAAGGCTTCACGGCACTGGTTCGCGGTGTCTCGTCCAAGAACATCGGATTCATTATTGACACCTGTGATTGGGTGATCGGCAACGGAACGATGGATCAACTCAAAGCGATCAAAGGCGAAGAAATCGTCACTGTTCGTTTGGGCTCCATTGCCTCGGATGTCGATGCTGCTGAAGCGACGTCCAATGATCGAGTGCTGCCAGTCAAGACAGGTGCCTTGAATCTTGGTGATCTTGTGAAGCACCTCTCAACGACTGGCTTCAAAGGCCCGATCAGCCCATCGGCATCACCCAAGCGATACAAGGGCCAAACTCGCGAAAGCATCGTCAATCAAGCTCAAGAAGCGATCGACGAACTGTTCAAGGACGCTGGATTGCAAGTCGCTCCTCGCCCCATGGACTTGATCGAAGACATCCCATACGAGCCGAGCATGCGGGATTAGTTGAGAGTGGAGGGTTGAGAGTTTAGAGATCGGCATTCAACAGACAGCAGATGCGAGGCATCGCTTTGCTGTCGAGTGACTTCTGGTATCAGGCTACTTACTCAAACCCTCCCGTCGTCCACCAAAACGCCGCCAACATGCACAACCAGACAAGGTCGAGGAAGTGCCAATATTGTGCGGCGAAGTCGACTGGCCAATGGCGTTCGTGGTCGTAGTAAGCGAAAAGCGATTTCACAGAAACGATTCCGAGCGCGATGATGCCACCGGCAACGTGAGCGGCATGCAGAATTGCAAGTACCACCACCATTCCTGCGACACCTTTGCCCGTGCCAGCACTCATCGCTGGACCGGCTAACATCGTTTCCATCGAAACCGACTGGACCACGACAAAGACGACAGCAAGCAGGGCACTCACAATGAGCAGCGCGCTGGTTAGCTCCCGTTTTTCTCGGCGGATGGTTCGTGTTGCGAGGTGAACCAAGACGCTAACGAGCAGTAAACACACGGTGCTAGCTAAGAAACTCAGCGGAAGCGGCGCCTGTGATTGCGGGTCATCGCGTCGCCAGTAGGCGTAGATCGCGTAAAGCAAAATCGAACTCAAGAAAAACATCACCAACGATGCGAGGAACAAGTTCCCGCCTTGGCGGTGGCGACGATCCGGTTCGAGTACTGCAGAGCTTCTCAGCATTTTGGGTTATTCTTAAAGTGAAATATCCGGCGGGCACTTTTGGCACAATCGTTGTTGCGGCAATCCGGCGTCTGTTAACAGACACCAGGATATGCCATGATGCCAACCGTCCGTGACGGCACTTAATCACCGACTTCGGAATCGGAATACGCTGGTGGATCAAATCCGTCCCTTCCAAAACGCCGATTTACCGGACATTGCCGATATCTGGATTCGTCACTGGGCTGCCGTGACCCATCCACCTGAGGTCAGTGTCGCGATGATTGAACAGGCGATTCTAGCCCGAACATTTTTCAGTGCTGCGGATTTACTCATCGCTCGGCGAGACAACGCTACTGTCGGCTGGTGTCAAATCGTTCCTGAAGTGAACGACTGTAAAGCGATCATTCCGGCGATCTGTTTCAGCCCCGAAGGCCTGCCGCTTTGCGACGCGTTGCTGCGAGAAGCGGAATCTCGAATTCGAGCGGCCGGGTTCACGTGTGTCGAAGTTGGTCCGCATCGGGACATCCACTGCGGATACGCGGGGCTCGACCCGGTGGGACATGGAATTGGAGTCCCGACAACAGACACTCGAACGTCGTCCTTGCTTTCACGTCGGGGCTACTCAACAGGAACGACGGTAAGTCGACTCGGAGTATCGACGAGCACCTATCGCCCCGCCGTCAATCGTGATTGGATGCAGCTGCGACGGACCACGAAGATTGATCGACAAACCAAGATGCCAGCAGAAGCTCGTGAGGCTTCGGCCATGGCGCACTTCGACATCGAGCACCACCGCCTCGTCGATCACCGAAGCACAAAAGAACTTGCCGCGATCGACATCTGGACAAGTGACCCAGAAGCACAAGTCATGAGCTGCTCGGAAGCGATCCTGGACCTTGGAGAAATCCTCAAGCGAGGTGAAATCACGACTGAAGAAGGCTTCTTGATTTCGAGCCTGATTCAATCCCTTGCGAACCGAAGAGTGTTCTCCGTGGAAACGGCGGTCGACAGCAACCAAACGAAACTGATCGACCAACTCGTGGCGCTTGGGCTCAATGACACGGAGCGGGGACATGTCTGGGTCAAGCCACTCGATTGATCGGCCAAGCGGAAAAATTGAGCTGGACGAATTGTGCTGGACGAATAGTGCCAAGCGAATTGCCCGGCAAGCTCGCTGGATTCGAATTCGCGGTTTCAAATAAACGCAGCAGTGGTTGTCGCTGCCCCAACAACAACCACTGCTACGCACTGTTCGCATTTGAAACCTATGTCACCCAGGGCCAAGGTCAAATTCTTTTTCCCAAAAAAATAGAGCGATTACCACTGAACAAGACGACCGTATTTTGCTCGAGAGTGTACTCAGCTCCACGGAGCGAACTATTCTCTGACTAAGCTCTTTCCAAACACTTGCCCGCCGCACCTCCCCCAGACCCCAGAACTCTTCAACGAGACCGAAAGCAATTTCCTTTGCGGTCTGGCACGCCAACCTGTTAGATTAGGTGTCCCCATAATTCCCCGCCCCATTCTCGCTCGAGAATTCTGGCAACCAGACTCCTCGAGCTCCTGCCGGCAAGCCTTGGCTGATGAGATGCACTTCACCTATCGAACGTGTTCGACAAAAGACGTTGGTCTTGGGAGCACTCCTTGGACTGCTGGTGCTCGAGACCGCGGCCGTCAATGCGGGTGATTCCGCGGCTTCAGTCGACTTCTTTGAGAGCAAGATTCGGCCAGTTTTGGTGAAGCACTGTTATGAGTGCCATTCGTCCGAAGCAAAAGAAGTTCGCGGTTCACTTTGGCTAGATTCGTCCGAAGCGATGCGTGAGGGCGGAGACAGCGGACCAGCAATCGATCCAGGCAATGTTGATGCGAGCTTGCTGATCTCTGCGATTCGATACGAGTCGTCCGAGATGCCACCCAATGGCAAGTTGCCCGCTCAAACGATCGCTGACTTCGAAGCATGGGTTGCGGCGGGAGCAATTGATCCGAGAGATATGCCAACTTCCAAAGCGGTTTCTCAAAAGGAAGCCATGCAAAGCAGTATCGACCTGGAAGCTGGCCGGGAGTTCTGGGCATTCCAACCGCTGCGGTCTGGTTCGACGCCGATACTCGATGGCGAATCTGAACGCGGAACCATTGACGCCTATTTATTGGATCGGCTCCAACAAGCGAACATCGCACCAAACGTAGCCGCCGGTCCGCAGGCACGCTTACGTCGATTGGTGTTCGACTTAACGGGTTTACCGCCAACGATCGAATTACAGGATCGCTGGATGAGCGATCCTTCACCAGTGCATTGGCGAAAGATTGTCGATTCGTTATTGGCGACACCTCAATTCGGTGAGCATTGGGGCCGACATTGGTTGGATGTTGCACGCTACGCCGACAGCAACGGAAGCGACTTCAATGCGACGTTCCATGATGCGTGGCGTTATCGCGACTACGTCATCGACTCGTTCAACCGTGATCGTCCCTTCGATGAGTTCGTCGCTCAACAAGTCGCTGGTGATCTGATGGCGGCAGACAACGATCAAGATCGCTATGACCAAGTGGTCGCAACCACATTCTTGATGCTAGGCACCAAGATGCTCAGCGAACGCGACAAAGCCAAACTCGAAATGGATGTTGTCGACGAACAAATCGATACGGTCGGACGCGCGTTCTTGGGACTGACGCTCGGCTGTGCCCGTTGCCACGATCACAAGTTTGATCCGATTCCAACAACAGACTATTACGCATTGGCAGGGATCTTTCGCAGCACCCGATCCCTCGAGGGCGAAAGCCAAAAATACGTGAGCACGTGGCCGCGGACTCCGTTACCGGCAAGCGACGAACTGATTGCATTGCACGACGAACATCGCCAAACAATACGACGACTCAAGGACGAGCTCAAAGAAGCGGAGACGTCCTTGAACACGCACAAGAAAGCGGTGCAAGCAAGTCTCGGAGGTGTCCTCGTCGACGATACGGATGCGGTAAAAGTCGGCAAATGGACGAACTCAACAAACTACAAGCACTTCATCGGTACCGGCTATGTCCACGACGATAATTCCAATCGCGGCGAGTCTTCGATTCAATACAAAACGCGATTGGAGGCGGACGGCGAGTACGAAATCCGGATGTCGCACTCGCCTGGAGCGAACCGCTCATCTCGCGTCATTGTGGTCGTTACATCAGCCGCCGGCGACACCGAACTCCTGCTTGATCAACGAAAAAACACGCTCGAGCCGATGTGGTCAACGATCGGAAAATTCGATTTCCTCAAGTCGAGCGACGCCGTCGTCACGATTCACAACCGCGACAGCGATGGCTATGTGATCGCCGACGCGATTCAATTCATCCCGATGGCGGCACCAGCGGTCAACGAAGAAACGCCGTCGCAACAACTCGTGGAACAGCTCGCGACCCAAGTCAGCGAATTGACCGCGTTGGTGAAGGAGACTGAAAAGAATGCTCCACCGTCGCTGCCGACGGCGATGGGAGTTGCCGACCGCTCAACCGACGCCATGGGTGATTGCCATGTCTGCATTCGCGGCGAAGTCGAAAACGTCGGGCCAGTGGTTCCGCGAGGCTTCTTGCAAGTTTGCAGCGGTGGTACGGCAACGATTGCGCAACCTAGCGGCAGCGGACGCCTTGAACTCGCCGCTTGGTTGACGGATCCCGATCACCCGCTCGTTTCGCGTGTCATCGTGAATCGCGTTTGGATGCACTTGATGGGTGAGGGCATTGTTCGAACCGTTGATAATTTTGGCTCCCGGGGTGAGATGCCATCGCACCCAGAACTATTGGACGCGATCTCGCTCAAGTTCGTTCGCAACGGATGGCAGCTCAAACCACTGATCCGCGAGATCGTTTGCAGCGATGCGTACTCGCGATCGACAGCATATTCGCCTGAGTCCGTGGAAGTGGATCCAGAGAATCGATTGTGGTGGCGGATGCCTCGTCGGCGAGTTCCTGCCGAAGCGATCCGCGATGCGATGTTGTACGCAGCTGGCGAACTCGATGGCCGACCGACCACCGAGCCTGTGAAAGCATTCGGCGTACTCGTTTCTGGCAACAGCGCCAACGATTCTGCGAACGACAAAGCTGCTGCCAGCTATCGTCGTTCCGTCTACGAGAGTCTGATTCGTGGCTATATCCCGCCGCTCATGACGATGCTCGATGCTGCGGATCCGGACTTGATCGTGGGTCGTCGCCCCACAACCAATGTTCCGTCCCAGGCGCTTGTGCTCGTTAACAGCCCTAACGTTCACCGCTGGGCCGAGTCAACAGCCAAGCGGGCACTGAGCCACACCATGGCGTTCGACGAGCGATTGAGTTGGCTTTATCGAACGACATTGCAACGTTTGCCCAGTGACAAGGACATCGAACTCGCTCACCAATTCGGGCTCGACCAATTGGACAGCGACGATCTTTGGCGTGAGTATGTCACCGCATTGTTCGCCAGCACTGAATTCCGGCTTTTGGATTGAGACCCATGCGATACGCTTTGCCACAACTCGACAATTCACGCCGCTCGTTCGTCAAGCAGATCAGTGCAATGACGCTAGGGTCACTCGCGATCAGTGCCAGCGGTCCGACCGGAACCGCGTCCGCGATCGCACCCGCAATCACATCGCCGCATGTTCGACCACGGGCCAAACGAGTGATCTTCTTGTTCATGCACGGTGGACCGAGCCACGTCGATACCTTCGATTACAAGCCGCTGCTTGCTCGGGACGATGGCAAAGAGTTGCCGTTTGCGTTGCCGCCGAATCTGGACGCGGTACCGACGCTGCTGAACGGCCCCTGGAAATTCTCTCAACGTGGTCAGTCAGGGTTGTGGGTCAGCGACTTGATTCCAGAAATGGCCAAGGTCGCTGATGACTTGTGCGTGATTCGATCCATGTACACCAAGGGCCAATCGCATGGCCAGGCGGTCGGTATGGTCAACACGGGCAGCGACAATCTTGTTCGTCCAAGCGTCGGTGCCTGGATCAGCTACGCACTGGGAAGCGGGCACGCCGACTTACCAGCGCACGTTGCGATCTCGCCAGCGACAGCACACGGTGGCCCACGAAATTATGGTTCTGCGTTCTTGCCAGCCGCGCACCAAGCCACCGTGATCGGCCAAAACGGAAAATTTGGCGATGGCAAGATCCCGTATCTGTCGTCGGCCGGTAGTGACGAGCAAACCCAACGACGCTTTGATCTTGTCCGCACGATGAACGAAAGACATTTAGCCGCAACAGGTCCAGATTCCGAAATCGAAGGGGCGATCGATGCTGTTGAGCTTGCATCGCGAATGCGACGTGCCGCACCCGAAGTCTTTGACTTGGACCGAGAATCCAGCGCAACCCATGCGGCTTACGGTATCAACGGCGGCGTCACGGACTCGTATGGCCGAGGTTGTTTGCTCGCCCGTCGTCTAGCCGAAAGCGGCGTGCGTTTTATCACCGTCAGCAGCGGCCAAGTCTGGGACCAACACGGCGGCCTCAAAGCGGGGCACCAAAAGAACGCGAATGCGACGGACCAACCTGTCGCCGCTCTGATCCGTGATTTGAAACAGCGCGGACTATGGGACGATACGCTCGTGATCTGGGGCGGTGAGTTTGGCCGCACACCGGTCGTCCAAGGCAAAGACGGTCGTGACCACAATCCGCAAGGCTTCTCGATGGTGCTCTCTGGCGGCGGAGTGAAAGCCGGATTCGCCTACGGAACCACCGACGAATATGGTTACTACTCCGTCGAAAACCGAGTCCACATGCACGACCTGCATGCCACCGTGTTGCACTTACTCGGCATCGATCACACGCGACTCACATATCCGTACGCTGGCCGCGAGTTCCGACTCACCGACGTCCACGGCCGAGTCGTGAACGAACTGATCACCTGATCATTCAAATTCGAATCATGTCGTCTGATTGCGCAAGTAGAGTCGACCGGTTGACGATGAAAGAACACGGGTGATGCCAACGATCTCACTTCGTGTCATCAATGCCGTAGGCACGCAACCGGTCGCGTAACGTCCCACGATGGATCCCAAGCAATTCAGCTGCCTTTGCTCGATTTCCGCCCGTTGACTCCATCGCGACCTGGAGCAGAGCAGGTTCCGCTGCGGTTAGGAACTGTGAATGCAAGGGCTCGGCGTTTACGTCACAGTTTTCGAGCGCTTCCATCGCCCAGGCTCGTACCGAACGTTCCAAAGAAACGGTTGTTGAAGCGGGTTGTGAATTGCGACCTGGTTTGGCATCGGGAAAATCTTCAATCGCAAGTTGCCGACCGCGGGCAACGACGGCGGCGTGTTCGATCGCGTTTTTCAGTTCGCGAACGTTCCCATTCCAAGGCCGTTTGCAAAGCTGTTCAAGTAACTTTGCATCGATCGCCGTGTCTCTTGATCGGTAATCCATCGCACCCAGAAAGTGTTGACACAGCGGAGCGATATCGTCCGTTCGATTCCTTAGCGGCGGCAGATGGATCTGGACACCACTCAACCGATGAAACAAGTCTTCGCGAAATTCGCCCATCGCAACCGCTTCATGCAAATCCCGATGCGTGGCGGCGAGAACTCGCACATCCGACGTTTGAACTCGCACATCGCCAACTCGACAATATTGGCCTTGTTCGAGGACTCGCAGCAATTTCACTTGTGTCGAAAGCGGCAAGTCTCCGATCTCGTCCAAGAAAACGGTACCGCCGGTGGCCCGTTCAAAGAGACCTGCACGGTCTTCGCTGGCACCGGTGAACGCACCTTTGACATGCCCGAACAATTCGCTTTCGATTAACTCGGGATTAAGAGCAACGGGTGCAATCGGAATATAGGGCTGGCTCGCCCGTCGACTGTGCCGATGAATCGCTGCCGCAACGAGTTCTTTACCAGTGCCAGTTTCTCCGGTAACGAGAACCGAGAGATCGCTATCCGCAACCAACGCGATTTGGCGAAAGACCTGTTGCATCGCAGCCGACTGGCCCACAAGTGTTTCGTTACCGCGTGACATCGCGTTCGTCGCGACTGGAGCGGACCGCGTGATCGACTTTTGCAAGGCTTGTCGACACATGCGAATCGCATCTTCAAGTCGAAACGGCTTGGTGAGATAGTCGCTCGCACCATTCTTGACCGCAGCAACCGCCGTTTCCAAATCGCCGAACGCCGTCATCACGATCACTGGCACATTTCCCGTGACTCGAAGAAACTTCGGAAGCGCCGAAATGCCATCCAGCTTCGGTAACCGCACGTCCAGCATCACCAGTGAAGGCTGCAGCTCCGTCGCCAACTTCAGTCCTTCTTCGGCCGACGAAGCGATTGCCACGCGATGCCCCTCTTGGGTCAACATCCGCTCGAGCGCCCAACAGATTGACGGCTCATCGTCGACAACAAGCACGAGCAATGACGAATCGCCATCGTTTTCAGCTGCTGGTGTCTGCATCGTCTTTCCTCTGTACTTCGGCTGAAAAATCGAAAACCGTCCGCCCGTCAATGCGATGCCACTGGATGTCTCCACCAAGCGTTTCGGCAGCACGACGAACGACCACCAACCCCAAACCCATCCCTTCCGGCTTCGACGTCACGAAAGGCTCAAACAATTCATCTGCCACGGACTCTGCGACACCAGGTCCGTTATCCGTGACCAGCACGCGAACTTTGTGACCATCGACCAACGACGCTTCGATGCTCACGGCATCGCCAGCCTGCATGGCATTGTGAATCAAATTCGTCACAGCGGCGACCCAAGTCGGCCCATCCTTCACCGCATAACCACCGAGTGTCTCGTCAAACGACCATTCACTCTCAATACGCAAATGCTTCGCGACCGGCGATAAACTGAGCCGGACATCATGGCAACATTCGAGCACCTCCATCGGCCGGTCTTGGTCCTGGCGTCCAGATGCGACATGCAACAAACGGCGAACATAGTCTTCGGACAACTCGATTTGATGAATCGCAATTCGAATCCCTTCATCGTCCGATTCGCATTCACCTGCATGCAATTCAATCGCCAATCTTGCTCCGGTGAGACTGTTGCGAAGCTGATGCGCCATGCCGCCGGCAACTTGATGAAGCAGTTTATTCCCCTGTTGCTGGTTCACCGTTTTCCAGAGTTGGCTCAATTGCCGTGCCATTGAATCGACGGAGTTGCCAAGCCGCCCAACTTCATCGGTCACATCGTCCGAGACCGTCGATTCAAAATCACCGCCGGCAACGGCATCAACGCTTCGTTGCAAGCGAGTCAGTCGCCCAACCAATCTCGAGGTCAACACAAGTGTGATCGTTGTCAGGGCGATGATCGTCGATATCCCCGTAAGCAAAGGCAAGATCGCAGCCCGTCGTCGACTCGCATCAAGCAAACTCTCATCGAACAGTACCGAGACTTTTTGCACGCGATCAGAACGCTTTGAAGCGTCGATCATTGCGAACGAGTAAATGCGAAATCGCTGGCTGCCGACTGGCACAATCAGCGTCATTCGCTCTGCGCTCGATTGCAAACTGAGCGAAAGAAATTGAGCCAACACCGGCTGGTCATCGTCGCTAAGGCTGATTGTGCTTTGCTGTGGCTGGCCAGACCCGTCCCACGTTACCAATTCTGTTCGCGTCAGTTCCGCGAGCGATTGCAGCACGAGTTTCGTTAGCGGAAACGACGAGTTCTCGAGTGTTCCACGAATACTAAGGAACCGTTGTTCTTGTTCATCGGTGACCCATCGAGTGCCCAACCAATACGAGCCGATTGCAACCGCCACAGCCGCCAAGAGAGCTGACGTGACCATGGGGCCAAGCAAACGGCGACGCAACGAGCGAAAGACGGGGACTGAACTCAAGGGCGTGATCTGAATGAACGGATATACGGATGAACTTCCCTCTATCCTATTCCAAATCCGCAGGCGGTTTTCCCGCCATGGGCGATGAAACCGCCGCCGGTACAGTTGCCTTCCCGGTGCAGTTGCCTTCCCGGTGCAGTTGCCTTGCCAGCGAGATAAGTTTCAATCGTGCGACCTATTCTGCGACCGCGCCGACACTATTGGCCTGCGGCAGCGACACTTGTGCCGGTCACGATGCAAGACGCCGAGCGATCACCGGGCAAGTCCGTCACAATGCGTACCTGTTGGGAAATATCACCGCTTCCACCGTCGCCAGTGAATTTCAACGTCACAAAATGCAGTTTCTTTTTGCCGTCGGGAATCTCGAAAGCAAATCGCTTGTCTGAGCAGACGACTTCGCGCACTTCGAATGGCTCTTCTCCCTTTACCACCAGACGCTTCTCGACGGTCGTCGCTGGCGAGGTGGTGCCAAGATTGACTGCGGCTGGAGAGACAGACAAGGTCTCCCGCACACGTCCCTCGATCGACATCTCCGTGGTCGGGAAATCACGATCGTTGCTGACGAGAGTCAATCGCTCGCGTAGATCCCCTTCGGGAATCGACGGCTTGGTCTTCACGAGCATGCGATAACGCACGGAACCCGGTAGTTTCTGAGGCGGGTCAAGTCGCACCGACAGATGCTCACAAAGACTCCGCACGTCCGTGATCGCCCAAGCACTGTTGCCAGTGCGGGTAATGAACACTTCTTGCTCACGTACTTCGCTCGCGGCAAACTCGCCAAAAGCGACTTCCGGCGGATCAAACGTGACATCCGTGCGAATATAACCAGACACCTTGAGCTGGATTTCGGCATAAAACGGCTTGTCGATCACCACCGTGATCGTGGCTGCTTTCTTGCCAATGAACGTGCTCGTATTGAACGTGGCGACAATAGCACCGGTCTCGAACGTCTTCAGCGTGTCTTTGGTTATCGATGGCGACGTGCATCCACAGCTGGTTCTCACCGCCGCGATATGCACATCCTCCTTGAACGGATTTCGCATCTCAAAGTGGTGCTCGCTCTTGGCCCCACGACCTACGGTGCGAAAGTCGAAGGACTTTTCCGTAAACAGTTTGTCAGCCCATTGCTCCGCGTACGCGTTGTCAGGGACCAGCCCGAGAACGCCGGTCGCAAGCGTTCCAAGCAACAGGGCACGTCGAGAGCAATCCTTCATAGCTACAAATACCGAGGTCAGAGTTGAAAGGTGAGAACCTGGGTAACTCTAGCAAATATAGCAAGAGCACTAAAGTCGCGACGGTTAATCGCTAACTACGGTTTCGGCAATTTGGCTGAATTGTTCCAACAATTCTGCGAACCGTTCCATAGGAAGCCCGACAACGTTTGTTTCGCTACCGTCGCCTTCGACACTTAGCCAGTCGTTACCGTCTTGATAGCCAAACGCACCCGCCTTGCCCTCCCAGAGCATCGATTCGAGATACTCCGCTAGCATTTCTTCGCTGAGCGGTTTCATCAAGAGCTCGGTGCGAACCACATCGACGACACAGCGGTGTTGTCCAACCGACCACAGACAAACGCCAGTATAGACGTCGTGTCGGCGACCACTGAGCAATCGCAGTGTCACTTCCGCGTGCTCACGATCGCGAGGTTTGCCGAGAATTTGCCCGACACAGGAGGCAACTGTATCGGCGGCGACAATGAACCCACTCGCTTGAGACTCTTGAATCGTTTTGGCGACATCGGCGGCCTTGCGAAAGGCCAATCGAGCCACGAGTTGCGGCGCAGTTTCACGGCTGCACATCCCGCACTCCGCTTCGTCGCTCGCTGGTTGCACGCGAAATTCATATCCCGCCGCCCTCAGCAGTTGCGACCGGCGCGGCGAGCCACTCGCCAGAATGAGTTCTTCGTCGGTCGGCAACGGTGCTTTTCGCAAGCCTCGCATGAGCGGTAAGTTGTCCGTGAACTTCATCGCGATTTAAGTGACTTCGAATAGTTGGGCGGTATTTAGCTCCGCTGTCGGGCGACACTGAGGCGCAAGCGGACTGGGGGGAACAATGACTTGGATCTTGCGATAATGCTTTCCATTGCTCTCAGTCATCACGTGGATGCGTGAAGCGGGCACGTCGACGACCCAGTACTCAGCAACTCCAGCCTCCGCATACAGGTCCGCTTTCTCTTGCAAATCAGTCGCTAGGCTGCTGTCGGAAACCTCAACCAGCAACATCACATCGGCGGCTGTGGGACGCGTTCGACCGTACCTGCGAGGCTTTAACCACAACACATCAGGCTCGGGTCGATTGTCGTCACAGACAAACCCACATTGGACACGCACGTTCATGTCGGTGGACTTATTCTGTTCAATCGACCAACGCGTGAGGTAATCGATGTAATCATCGTGGATTGGGCCAGCGGGGTTCATGAATCGCAACTCTCCATGGATCAGCTCAATTTTCCGTGGCCCCAGACGATCGAACGCCCCGCGCTCGACCATCGAGTCAAATTCGGCTCCGGTAATCTTTGACGAAACGCTCATTGCTCCCTCTCAAGTTCATGGAAAACCGGTTGCTGATTCAGTAACCCATTCTAGTCTGTGCCGTAATTCTTGGGAAACGATTAAGCCGACAAGGCAGGGCTCTCTCTTGACCGCAAGCCCTGTGTATCGTGATGGCAACCATGCGTGTGGGGCTTTACCAACGATAATCTTGTACCGGATTGGCGCGTCAAAGGCCCTTCCATTCGGTATTCCAACCGAACAACAAATCACTCAGGCTTTGGTTGATCGTCGTTTGAATCTTGCGGTGGCGTGGGAGGCAGACCTTGACGCCGCTGTTCCAATTGACGCATCGCACCTTGCAACGACTCGAGCAGCCGCGGAACTTGTCCTGAGGCGACAAACACTCGCGCGCTGACTGCGGATTGTGGAAAGAAGCTAGTGAGAAAATCCAACCCAAACTCCGTTGCACCGTGACCGATCATAACTCCGTTCGCGTACACGCCGCTGAGCACGTCATCGGGCAGCTTCAAGTCATCATAGATCTCTTGCGGCGTCGGACGACGTGCGTTCGGATCTTGCGGCTGAGGCTGTGGGGCGGCCGGCTCGCCAAACCGATTTCGATACAAACCCAAATTTGTCTGTAATGCTTCGATAAACTGTGGCATCACTGGGTGCGGGATCACGACTCGAGCGGCCACTCGGTGCGGACGGCCGATCGTCTGTAAGAAATCGATGATGAATTCGCTCGGGCCCGTCATCACGATCGCGCCGGTACTGAAACAGCCCTCTGCTACTCGATCCGGAACTCTCGCTCGCAGCGCGGGATTAGGCTCTTTGGGATCAGGACGGTCGGCCGAAGGTGTTTCATCTGACATAGGTGAAGCCGAGAAAGGCAATTGATTTCGTTTAATTTTTTTGGGGGGGAGCGTTCTTGTGAAGACGCGTCCGTGAGACAAACGCATTCTATGGTGGCGAAGGGGACGCTGAACACCGGCTAGCCGCGAGCCAATTCCTGTTTCACCTTGTCTGGAGTCGCGATTCGTCCTGGCAACACATGATGCCCAGCCGCCAAGACGCATCCAAGTAACCCAATCCCAACAAATCCCGCGATCAAGGACACCGTCAAGCCAGACAGGCTTCCGTCCACAGCTTGATTCGTTGTCCACATCCAATTCGTTATTTGCCAAGGCGAATAGGGATAAGACCGATAGTCATTCAAATGCATCCCAACCGAATACGGAACAAGAGCCCCGAGTACCGACACAGCCACCATTGCCGCAATTCCGATTTCAACTCGCGGATGATTATTGATCCGCACAACCACCATCACACAGCGAACAAGAACCAAATAGCCAATCAAATAGGTACACACCAGCACGATGATCTGGCGAAGCACGTCGGGCGATCGTGGACCGAGCGGCACCACCCCGTACTGGCGACGAAACTCCGTCGCCAGGAAGTCAAACGTCACCCCGAATACGATCACATTGATCGATGCGAACACGATCCCTGTTGTGGGCCCTGGGGTCAACCAGGTGAGAAACATGCGAGCCAAGAAACTACTGGGCAACTCACGGCGAATCCGCGGAGTCATCGCACCTGACTCAGCCGCCATCATGCTGCCCGCGAGAGTCCACAGCATCAACAGCGAAACTCCCGCCAAACCCAACACTGCTTGCGAGTCGTCGCCCAGCGACCAAACTGCAAACGCCGCCAAACCGAGCACTGTCGCCGACAAACCACTGCATGCGAGCCGCAGCGTCGTCGATCGATTCTCACTCTCCGGTGTCAGCTGGGCTGCCGCAGCACTCGTCAAGAGATACCCGGTGGTCATCGCAACTAACAATGTCGCCACCACCAAAAACGATACCCACTGAGTCGTCAACGGGTTGCCGTACAGTATCAACGATATCGACAATCCGGCGACCGCGTACTCCGCCATCACCAAGATCAACAGCACAGCCAACAGCGTTGCGATTCGCCCCGTACGACTCACCGCCAACGGGGCAAAGAACAGGGCAATGGTCGTAAGCAACAATCCCGCAACCAATAAACACGCCATCAAAAGCATGACGGTGGGCAAGTCGACGCCGCGAAGCGTGTACGCGTACGCAACACAAGGAAACAGGGCGATGAAATAAAGCAACATTTGGAGTGACGCACTCGCCAATTTCCCGAGCACAATTTGCTTGGGTGAAAGGAACGTGATCGACAACAACTCCAACGTCCCGTCGTCGATTTCACCCTCGAGCGAACGATACGCCGCCAGCGGCACAACAAGAAGCATCGGGATCGCCAGCACGATGTAGTATCCCACTAACATCCGCTGGGCCGACGGCGTGGTGTAAATCTGAGGCATCATCGACAAACTGCCCGCAACCGTCCAAGCCAGCGCCGCAAACAACAACAGCGAGAAGGTGACAACAAACTGGCGGCTCTTGAGTGCCTGGCGAGTCTCTTTCACCAAGATCGGATTCACGCGATCGCCGAATCGCTCGCAAACATCGTCAAGCCACAACCAAAATTCGGTTGACTTGTCCGCTCGAGATGCCGGATGATTGGCTCCTGCTGCTTCACTGATTGAACCGCCACCGCTCATTGCACCAAACCCTCAGTGACCTGCAAAAAGACATCTTCGAGACTCTTCTTGTGGCTGGTTACTTCCGCAATCGCAAACCCTTCGCCAACCAATTGAGCCACGAGCGACGCTTGATCACGCAACTCTCCGGCAAAAGCAAATCGCACAAGCTCGCCATCCAGGATCACGTTCGAAACGGACTCGACCGTCTCCAGTCGCTTCGCAGCACCAGCCGCAGTATCCAAGATACGCAATGTCAACTCACGCTGATGTGACTGCTGACGTTGGATATCATCAACACTTCCAGTTGCTAACAATTGCCCCTGCTCGATGATGCCGACGGAGTCACACATCTCGGCCAACTCAGTCAAAATGTGGCTACTGATCAAGACCGTTTTGCCGCGATCGGCCAAGTCGCGAATCATTCGTCGAAGCTCAATCCGCGCTCTCGGGTCCAAGCCCGCAGCCGGTTCATCGAGAATCATCACGGCAGGATCATGAATCAGCGCACGCCCCAAACAAAGCCGCTGCTTCATCCCTTTGCTTAAGCCACGAATCGGCTTTTCAGCCATTCCACGCGTGCCGGTGAAGCCGAGCACCCAATCCAAGCGAGCAATCCGTTCGCGTCCGACCAAGCCGTATGCACGTGCAAAAAAGTCGAGATATTCGACACAGTTCACGTCGCGATAGGTACCGAACGAGTCTGGCATATACCCCAGTCTTTTGCGGACCAATTCAGGGTCATTGACAACCGAAAGCCCATCCACAAACGCATCACCATAGCTGGGAAGATCCAAGGTGGCCAAAATTCGCATCGACGTCGTTTTCCCAGCTCCGTTGGGACCGATGTAGCCGAACACATGCCCGCGAGGCACCGTGAACGAAACATCATAAACAGCTTTCGTCTCCCCGAAAAAACGATGCAGCCGGCGAAGCTCGATACAGTCATCATCGCCACTGTGATACCCAATCGGTTGCGGAACTATCGCTGCGTTCACGGCATCGTCCCAATCACGAAATGGACACTATCGACAAGCTCGGTATCTTCCGTCGCGACAAAACGCGGATCGATCGGCGCCAGCCCAACGTACATGCCTGGCTCCAACGAGCCACCCAGTTGCAAACTCTCTTGCAACCAATTCTCCAGTGCCCCGTCACTGACTTCACGACCACCAGATTCAAAGAACTGGTTGAGCGTCGAAATCAAATCAAAAGCTTCTGGCCTTTGCCGAGAACGCGACGCGCCGGAATTTTCCTCCATCATTCGCTGCACGTTGTACAAATCGCCGAGCAACTTGGAACGATCCTTCGATATCACTTGCGATTCCACCATCACAACAGAACCGGCCCCAATCGAATCGACACTCCAAAAGTCACCTTTCGAATCACAAATCACAACCTGGTTCAATTCCATCGCCAAACCATTGTTGACTTCGAGAGAAACACGTGGCACTGCGTTTTCACCCGAAGCAACCGTTTCAATCCGTTTTGCAGTTAGCGCACCAACATTCGAAATCGCCTGGTGAACGATGAATTGACGCTGTTGTCGCGATGGCAAAAAGCTTGGGCTGAATCGCTGATCGGCTGCGTCTATCGTTACCGTACCTAACGCAGGCGACTCCATCTGAATGACTTCGCTCACTGGCATCTCAAGTGGATCCGGATACCACATCACTTCCGCTTCCGCGTCAAAACGCAAGCCTTCGGCCGGCCGAATTCCAGCAAAATAGGTCCCGCGGTTTCGAGTCACCGCGTCGCCCGTCACACCATCAACCCACGTGATTTGACGCATGCGAGCAACCGTCCCAAACCCATCTGCGACGATTCCATATGCGAACATCGATAACGTGGTAAAGACCGCAAGAACCGGTGCGATTGCAAACATCAAATATCCGCGACCACGACGCGTCGTGAACCGATATGCGACCGGCCCCACAAGAATCACGAACATCGTCAACAATCCCATGAATGTATAAACCGGCGGTTGCGCCACGCCTGGAATCAACCAACGACGAAATCTTGAATCCCCAAACAAAGGATCAACACCACGACGAAGCGCTGGCGAAGTGGATTTGGTCAACAGGTCTTTCGCGACCACCCAATGCCGTTGCTGGTATGGAAAGTCCCTTGCAAGCGAGATAACTTCACCGCCACCCAAGACTTGCCGCTGTATTCCAATGTCCATGAGCATTCCCGACACAGACGCGAGTTCGCTCGCGGAGTCTTGTTTGTCCCCCAACTCAAATTCGTTGGCAAACGGCTCCATCACGCGAGGCCTTTCACCCTCCGACACCGAGCGATCGGCGATCAAATTCGCTGCTGTATCCTGATCATCGTCACTGAGCACGTTCCCTAGCAACGTCGACAACTGGACGTTTGGTTCGACCCCCAAGATCACCAGCGTGCCTCCAAGCAATACCCACCGGCGCAATGCAGAGAACTGAAAAGATCGATTGGCACGAAGCGTTTCATAAGTTGACACTTCCATCGCCACCGAGCCGTACAACTGGTACGCTCGCCAGTCATCAGGCAATTCACTCTCAGCAAGACTTAATATCACACCGACGTTTTGCGAAGCAACTTGCGACATTTGAAGCCTTCGATTTCCCGCATATCGAATTGCCTGAGCACTGTCGACGGAGTCTGCTTCAAGCCACGTGCGAATCTGTTGAATCACGGCCTGACGCTTGCTATCGCCAACTGAAACAGGCTCAACAAAAAGCCAAGAGCTGGCGATTTCCTGCTCCAAGACCTGCTCCACGATCCTGCGACCGGACTGATTCTCACCCAACTCAAGTGAGCATCCATCGAGCAAACGACCTCCCTCAAACAACTCGATTGCATAGCTATTGCCGAATGTCCACTTTGGCACGAAACGGCTGACTACAACGCGCGTGGTGCCTTGCTCGATGACAAGCGGCAACTCAATCTCGATCTCGTTTCGCCGCGGCAGCATCCCCGATGGCCGTGGACGAACGCGAGCCAGAATCGATCGCTCTGACGTGGCTGCAATTGGCAACGTGAAAATGAAGTCCAAAGCGACATATCCCGGCCGCAAGCTGGTCCCTAGTTCGACCGAGCACTCAAACCCAACGCCATTGGCCCCAACGCCATTGAACTGGTCATCCGGCATCCGCCCCATCTCGGAAACAGTACCTGCGGTCGCTGACTGAGGCACCGTATTTTGCGCCAAAGCAATTTCATCCCCGCTCACCGCTAGACAAGCGACAAAAATCAAAGCCCAAAGATTCCTCACGTCGATCGATCCCGAGGCGGAAGGGTCTGAGGTGGCAATTGGCCGTCTGCGAAAGGGCTTGGTCGCTTCTCAGGCTCGTTTGCAACGAGCGCAAACGTCGCCACGACCCATGAAAACAAGAAGAAAACGGCTCCCAAAAACATCACCGCCACCAAAACGCCCAAAGCTAGCAAAACAGCTCGAGCAACTGCTCCACCATCGCCAGCAAATCGCCCCAAAGTAGACAGAACCGCCACCAAAGCCGTGAGGCCCAACAGAACCCGAAACGACACCTGAGGCAGCATCCGGCTCCGAAGAATCGGTTCATAGGAGGGAGGCTTCACAGACAACGAACTCCGAAACGAGATTTAAGCAAGAAGCCGAAAACCCCAGCCGACAAGAGTCACAGCGACAATTGCTAGCAGGCTAATCGCTAACCATTTTTGGGCCGCGCAAGACGGCATGCGGCCCCGAAACGCGAACAAAATGCAAAAACAAGCAAAGACAAGACTGTAAATCGCCAGCAAAAAACCGCCGAGATTAACCGTAGCACTCTCGATTAACTGACCACGTGCAAAATACGCCCAAGAAGTTGTCATTCCGCAACTCGGACAGCGAACTCCGAACATCACAAGCATTGTACAGGGTGGCAAACCTAATTGCTGGTGAGTCCCCAAACCGGACGGACTTGGCTCTAACCGTCCCGCCACTACAAGCAATCCGAGCGGCAACACACACAGCAGCACTCCGATCAAACGATAAACCCAAGCCCCTAAACTTGCTTGAACAAGCGGAATTTCCTGGGGTTCCACCTGCGGAATGACCATGAGAGACTCCTAAATATCCCGAGTAAACCGCTTCTGTAAGCATCGCCGCGACGCAAATGAACTGCGACGAGGTGCGCTAAACCAATAGACCGAACCAAGTCAAAATCCGACAAGTACTCTACCGGCAAACACCTACTCAAGCACCGATTGGGATCCGCCACCCAAACCTTGCGACCCACAACGTCAAACCGACTCAATAGTCACCGGACACTCCAGCCATCCTCCAAGCATCTTTCGCAAAAGCAAAGAAAACCTGGCAATCCAGGAGCTTTACGGCATTTACAAATACGCCTTCGACCGCCTTTGGAGCAGTTTTCTCTTCAAACTACAAAAGAATTTTCGCGAAACGTTCAAAAGCCGTTGACGCTTTTCCCAACGCAACGTAAATTCTCGCCTCCCTGAGAGGGAAACCTCGCTGAAGGTTCCGAGTCAATTAGCCGAACGCGTCAAGCGTCTGCAACAAACACCTGATTACAGATTAATCAAGTGACTGGCACGTGAGCTCCTTCAGCACCCCGAGACACTCTGTCTCACCGAAGAGAGCTCCTGAAGAGTCATCTCGCGGCTGTATTAAGTTCACCTGTTTTGACGGATTACCCATCGTGTCTGCCGGCGCTAACGAAGTCATTCGAATTCGTATGGAAGCATACGACCACTCGGTGCTTGACATCAGTGCGCAGGAGATCGTCGACACTGTCAAGCGAACGCACAGCGAAGTTCACGGGCCGATTCCGCTTCCAACGCGAATCGAACGCTACACGGTCCTTTCCGGCCCGTGCATCGACAAGAAGGCTCGTCAACAGTACGAAATCCGAACGCACAAGCGTCTCATTGATATTGTCCAGGCAACTGCCAAGACGATCGAAGCACTCAACAAACTCAGCCTCCCTGCCGGTGTCGATATCAAGATCAAAGCGTCAGCACGCTAGATCAGGTTTCGCAGATGGTACGGTGGAGCGTTTAAGACTCCAAATTGGTTTATTGCCGGTTTCCGAATGAATGGAAGCTTGGCCGATAACCCCAGCCAAAGTATGGCTGACGGTTCGGCCTGGTAGTCCTCACAAATCCAACACGATTGACGGGCGTCTTGCTTAAGAGGCAAGGCGAGATGAAATATGTCACCATCAATTCTCGGCCGCAAAGTCGGGATGACTCAGGTTTACCTCGAAGACGGCACGGCTGTACCCGTGACCGTTGTTCAGGCAGGACCGTGTCAAGTCCTCCAGGTTCGAAGCCTGGATCGAGATGGCTACGAAGCAGTCCAGTTGGGTTTTGCGGACAAGCCGCGTCGTTTGGCGACGCGAGCTGAACGAGGTCACGTTGCCAAAATCGAAAGCAAACGCAGCAAGAAACGCGTCGCTGGTGGTGTTGAACTGACGCCAAAGGCAGATTGCGAACCGCAGCGTTTTGTTCGCGAGTTCCGCGGAAAGAGCGACCTATCTGTCGGCACCACTGTCACAGTGGAAATGTTCGCTGAAATCAAGAAGGTCGACGTCACTGGCATTAGCAAAGGCCGTGGCTTCTCCGGTGTCATGAAACGACACAACTTCGCTGGCCAGCGTGCAACACACGGCGTTAAGAAGTGCCACCGCCACCCGGGCAGTACGGGTATGAGTGCATATCCTAGCCGCGTTATGCCTGGCATGAAGATGGCCGGCCAATATGGCAACGCTCAAATCACCACCCGAAACCTAGAATTGGTCCGTGTGGATGCTGAGAACAATCTGTTGCTGATCCGTGGTGCAGTCCCTGGTCCAAACGGTGGATACATCACCATTCGTCAAACCAATAAAGTCGGTTAAAGGAAAGTCAGCATGGTCTCATTGACTGTCTACAACATGACCGGCAGCGAAGTCGGCACATACGAAATCGACACCGAGCAAATCGCTGATCGTGTGAACAAGCAATTGATGCACGACGCTGTGGTCATGTACCAGGCGAACTTGCGTCAAGGTTCGCACAACACTCGAACGCGTGCTCAGGTCAGCGGACACAAGAAGAAAATGTACCGCCAGAAAGGCACGGGCAACGCTCGTGCTGGTCACAAGAGAACCTGTATTCGCCGTGGTGGCGGTGTCGCAAAGACGGTCAAACCGCGTGATTACAGCTATCGAATGAATAAGAAAGCGATCAAGCTTGCGACACGTATGGCAATCCGATCCAAAATCGATGATGGTGAAGTGGTTGTAATTGATTCGTTGGCGTTTGATGGCCCAAAGACAAAGGCCATGGCTGCTGTGCTGAAGGCCCTCGGCCTTGATGGCGTCACGACGCTCGTCGCAACGGCCGACTTGGATATTTCGACCTACAAGAGCGGACGCAACATCGAAGGCGTCGCTGTACAACCAGTTCGTGAACTGAACGCACTCTCAGTGCTGAAGCCAAAGCGAATGTTGGTAACGCGTGCAGCATTGGACAAGATCAAAGACGGTAGCTTCACCGTGATGGAAGTAGCCGCGTCAGCGTAATTTGCTGGCGACGAAACGATCGTAGACAAAGTAAATTGATTACGGCGACGAGACGATAATTATGGCCCACATTAAACCACCCACCGACGTCGAGCGAACGATCAAGCTCGAATCGCACCAGGTGTTGCTGCGACCGTTGGTCACCGAGAAAGGTGTCCATCGGGCTACGCGTAACAACCAGTACGCATTCGAGATTCATCGCGAAGCGACAAAGCTTGATGTCAAACGTGCTGTTGAAGAACTGTTCGATGTCAAAGTCGAGAAAGTTCGCACGCAAACCCGTAAGGGTAAGAGCCGTCGCTACCGCTTCCGAATTGGACGCACAAGCGATTGGAAGAAGGCGATTGTTCAACTCGGTCCTGATCACCGAATCGACTTCTTCTAAGCCGCCTGGCGGCTGACACTATCGTTAATTACTGAATACTGTTTTTACTGCCAACTGAAAATTTGCTATGGGCATTCGAGTCTACAAGCCGACCAGCGCCGGACGCCGAAACGCGTCGGTTAGCGACTTTGCTGAGCTGACGCCAGGCTACAAGCCTGAACGAAACCTGCTGATTCCCAATCGCAAGACAGGTGGGCGTAACAACCAAGGGAAAATTACCGTCCGACACCGAGGTGGTGGACACAAGCAAATGTATCGCTTGATTGATTTCAAGCGAAACAAAGATGGCATCATCGCTCGGATCGATTCGATCCAGTATGATCCAAACCGATCGGCACGAATCGCGCTGTTGAAGTATGAAGATGGCAGCAAGAGTTATGTTATCGCAACCGTTGGCCTGAAGGCTGGTGATGTATTGCAAAACGGTCCTAACGCGACGCCGACCTTGGGCAATTGCCTACCGCTCAGTAGCATCCCGCTAGGAACAACGATTTGCTGCATCGAAATGCGTCCTGGAGCTGGTGCAGAACTTTGCCGTTCAGCAGGCTCGCAGGCAACCTTGATGGCACGCGAGGCCGGTTGGGCTCAGCTTTCGTTGCCAAGTGGTGAAATTCGTCGTGTGCCGAGCGGTTGCCGTGCAACCATTGGTCAAGTCGGAAACAACGATCACAACAAAGTGATCATCGGAAAAGCGGGACGCAGTCGTTGGTTGGGTCGTCGTCCGCATGTTCGCGGAACATGTATGAACCCAATCGATCACCCACACGGTGGTGGTGAAGGTCGGACAAAGGGTGGACGTCACCCTGTAAGCCCGCAAGGCAAGAGCGCGAAGGGTGGATCGACTCGTAAGCGACGCAAGGCAAGTAATTCGGCAATTGTTCGCCGGCGCAAGAGCCGCCGTTACGGGCAGCTGAAGTTAAAGTAAGCGATTGAAGTAATTAGCGGTGCGGCCAGTTTGGTCGCTGGCAGTAGAAATCACATTGGTCCTTTGATCCAAATAGAATTTAGATGAGCCGTAGCAGTAAAAAAGGCCCACACGTCGATCCGAAGCTGTACTTCAAAGTACAGAAGCAGGCCGAGGGTGGTACTAGCGAACCGATCAAGACGTGGGCACGTGCGTGCACCATCGTGCCTGAGTTCGTCAACGTGACGTTCATGGTTCACGACGGACGTAAACACGTGAAAGTTCACGTTACTGAAGACATGGTCGGCCACAAGCTGGGCGAGTTTGCACCGACTCGGACGTTTAAAGGTCACGGCGGCAAAGGCGGCAAGAAATAAACATGTCTAAGTTCAAAGCACATCATCTAAACGCTCGGATCAGTGCCCAGAAGATACGTCTGGTCGCGGACCTGGTACGTGGACTTTACGCAGACGAAGCGCTTGACACCTTGAAGTACCACCCACAACGTGGTGCGCGAATGATTGAGCAAGTGATCAAGAGTGCCGTCGGCAACGCACAGGATCCAGACCAGAACAAAGGCAAGAGCCACCGAGTTGAAGAACTCGTCATTACCGAGATCCGGATCGACGGCGGTCCGATGTTTAAGCGAATCCAGCCACACGCACGTGGCATGGCTTTCATGATTAAGAAACGAACTAGCCACATTCATGTGGGTCTGACTCCGATTGACGAGATTTAGTTCTTGGCCGGCTGGCAAGAGCACACGTAGCGAAGACAGAAACACTCACAGAACCAACGTTCACAAAAACAACCCAGTAACGAGTCCTCCCAGATGGGCCAAAAAGTCAACCCAATCGCATTTCGACTCGGCGTCACCCGCGGGTGGATCAGCCGTTGGTATGCGTCAAAGCAGGATTTCGCGGACTTGCT
>JBGTAI010000301.1:0-6889 GCA_041749955.1 Pirellulaceae bacterium
GACAACGGTCACTGCAAATCTCTACATGAGCCACTGAGCAACAATTGACTGGGGGCAACGTTGACAATCGCATCATTGACCGACCGATTAAGATTATGAATGGTAGCTGTTCAAGGCCGCAGGCCGTGAACGGTTACGATCGAATCGGGCAACCGAAGTTTCCAAAGTACGTGAGTTGACAAAGGCTTCACGAGCTTTGCGTTGTTGGTCTGTGGCACCCTCCGCGGAATCGAGTCGCCCGAGCGCCATGATCATCGCGCCAGGAACTTCATCGCGATTCAGTTTCGCGAGTGAGAGCATCGCATCGGCGAGCATTGCCGAGGAGGCATCCGGCTGATTCACCGCTTTCAACAGCAACTTGAATCCGCTTGCAGGGATGTCAGCCGTTGAAGCTAATTGAGCAATAGCCGAACTCATGAGCCGTTCGTCGGAATCAGCAAGACTCAACATGCGATCGAGCGCATCACTTGAACGAATGCGATTTCGGTGCATGGTTTCAATTAGCGTTGCGGCTTCGTTCGCGTTGGATTCTTCGAGCGTCATTTTCAACGCATCCGCAATGCTTGCGGTTTCACTCCATGGTTCCGGCTGGTAGTACGGTCCACGCGTGTCGGGTCGGGTTCCCCAGGAATCGCCTTTCCACTCGCCCTCTTGGAAGTAGAGCCGACACAGCGCAGCGAATATTTCTTGCTTCTGTTCACCGCTGGCGCCGGCAAGCCTTTTGATTAAGCCCTCGACAACAGGCGGCTCGTGCATCATCGCCAAAGCGCGAAGCAGAGAGACGTGAGCGGTCTTGTCAGCATCAAGTGCTCGAAAACAAGCTTCATAGGCTTTTCGATTCGCCAAACATCGTATGGCCGTGTGAACGACGACTGGATCAGCGTGGGTGAGCGCGGACACACATTCTTCATCGCTCGCTTCACTTTGCAAACGCTCTAACAGATTGCGAGAATCACTACGCGAGGCGACTCCGGTTTTGAGTAACTCTTGATAGCTAGAATTGTCACGACGCATCAATTCTCGCTCCGCTTCCATGCGCCGGCGATAGCTTGGCGAACTCATCACGTCGATCAGTTCGTCGTCGGTCGCTGTCGCGAAGTTCGGCATCGGTGATGGCTGAAAATCTTTGGGCTTGACGCACACGATGTATCCGACGTCGGGTCCCGCCCAGTTGAAGGTTGCACCTCGCCAGCTTGCGCAATACACGCGACTGTTTCCATCCACATCGGCATCCGTTGGCCGCGTCAACTTGATGAAGGATTCCGGTGCGGACGTTTCTTGGAACGTTGCGCCAACTGGAGAAACCGCGTGTCGATAGAGCGATCCCGTGCCCCAGTCTGCGGTAAACGGTGCGTTGTTCCACTTACCAAAACCTGGTTCGTCGATATAAACCGCACCACAGCCAGAGCCGCCACCGTAGTCCGCCAAGGGCTGGATGCATTCGTCGTTGAAGTTCTTGTACAGGCGTGGATAACCGTGATCGTCCATGCCGGTGAAGTGATGCAATCGCACATCCCATCCTCCACCATCGTTCGTGTTGTCGCGAGCGAACATGTCCATGCTGGGACTGATCGCGACTTCGAGAATGTTTCGAGTGCCCGTCGAATAGACTTCCAGTCCTGTTCCGTCGGGACGAACGCGAATCACACCACCGCCACGATGCGTGAGCATTCGCCCGTCGGTTCCTTCGGCGTCGATGAACCCGAAGTCACCACCGGCGATATACAACCAACCATCGACGCCCAAGCTGACTCCGTTCGTTGTGTGGTCCGCAGGCCGTTTGTCATAGTCAAACGCCAGATTCTTGACGAGTGTTTTTTGTTCATCGGCAACTCCGTCACCGTCATGGTCGATGAACGCACTCAAGTGAGGCGGGTGCATCAAGTAAAGGCGATCGTGATCCCAAACGAGTCCGCGGGGCGCGTCGATCTCGCAAAAAACTTTCGTCTCGTCCGCACGTCCGTCGCCATCCAAATCTCGCAGCCGAATCACACGACCACGTTGCGGATCGCGGCCGAGCGATCCATTGCCATCGGAACTGACATACAACGTTCCATCCACATCCGAAGCGACAAATACGGGATAATTTACCGCTGGTGGCGAAGCGAACACCGTCACCTCAAACCCATCCGGAACCTTAACATCCCTCAGGATCTCCGCCTCTTGTTCCGCAGACAATTTCTCGATCCGCGGGACCGTATTGCCACGGTTGGCGTAAGGGTCCCCTTTGACAGGAACGAATGCACCGTTCTTGGCTTTTGGATCCGCTGGCCATAATGGGCCAATGCCTTCGCCCTTCAATTTCACTTCCCAAAGGCTGCACCAACCCGCGTTGCTTCCAAGCCCCGTGACACGAAGGAACTTGGCGGGCGGTTGGTCCGCTAATGCATCGGCGTCTTGCTTACCGCTGGCGTTTTTTGATTTATCCAAGAGGGTCACCCACGCGCTGCCGTCAATGGAGCTTTCAATAAGGTACTGATACGCGGCTTGACGAGATTCCCAATCGATCGTGATCTCGCTGAATACATGTGGCTGTTCGAATTCCATTTGCAGCCACTGTGGGTATGCGTCGCCATCGGCACACCACCGAGTCTCACCGCTGCCGTCGATCGCGTGATACGGAGGATGGCCACTCTGGGTGCTCGACGCAGTCACTTTCACGAACGTCGCGTCGTCCGGTGCCTTGCCGAGATCCATTGGATCCGCAGCTTGGAATTTCTCCTTATCGATGAATGTAACGTCGTTCGTGCCTTGGTACGGTTGCAAGTACTCCGGTGTCAGCTTGCCACAGGACCAAAGGAGTCCACGTGTCACCAGTTCCAAGTATCTCGGATCCATGACTGTCTCGGTATTGTGACCGATCGTGGTGCTGAAACTTCGCGCGCCGTGTGTTTCGTTCGTCCAAGCGACGATCGCTTCTTCGACTCGTGGATTAGCACCACCGAGTTTTTGTTTGCCAACGGCGAGTGCATGAGCACCAAAGACCTTCACATTGTTGTAAAGCTCTTCGTTGATGGTTGTCCAATCACTCAATGTTGCAGTGATCGGATGCTTGGTATCGACGAAGTTGATATCGATCGGTTCCTGAGGTCCGTGTCCACTTGATTGAAGTCCGAGATGCTGGAACCAAGCGTCCGTGCCGGTGCGAAAGCTGTGCATGGCGCAATGCAGATGCACGGCGGGGAGTTTCTGGTGGACTTGGACGATGCGATTGACGATCGCTGGGTCTTTGATGTCCGCGGCGCACTCATCGTGAATGATGACGTCGTACTCTTCAGCCCAGTTCAGCTTCGAGTACAGCGGCAAGATGGGCGACGTCGTTGAGTTATCGGTCCAGTAAACATCGACACGAACATTCGCACGGGATTGAATTCCTTTCGAAATCGCTTCCTGCTGTTTCGCGTAGTCATGGCAGCACCCACCCGCAATCAAGAGTGCTCGTAGCGGTTTCGATTCTTCCGCGAATGATTGACTCGATCCGAACGCTATCGCCAGTGAAAGGAGAATCACATTTTTCATAGTTTACTACCCAGGTTGCTGGTGCTATCACTCGCCTAGACTGCGATTTTGCAGGTGAACACACGTTGTTCGAAAACTCCGCCCATCGTTTTGCAATCCAACACAGTTTTGCAGTCCATCACAATAGTCAATCAAGACGTTTTCGCCAGACGGATTGACGGCCAACATCATGCAACACCCGTTTTGATGGCTTTCGTACAATACCGGCGAGGCTCGCGACCCATTGCACACGAAATGATGAACGAGAGTTTGCTGAGTCGCGAAATCGCCGTCTGACAAAAGTCGTCCCGAAAGTGCCCCCCATGGTCATCCGTTGTCGTTATTTCGTGTTGGTTGCTGCGGCTATTGCCACCATCTTTTTGGCTCCAAGACTGGTCGCTCAAGATCGTGTGTTTGTGACCAGTGATCGAATGACGCTCGGGACGGAGAGTTTTCGCTCGGCATCCGTTCGACTGGGAGACCTCGATCGTGACGGAGACCTGGATATCGTTGTCGCGAATGGTCGACATTGGCCACAGCAGAACTATCTGTTTGTGAACCAAGGCAAAGCAAAGTTCTCAGTGATGCGTTCGTTGGGAAGCGATCGTCGAACTACCTACGCTTGCGAGTTGGCTGATTTTGATGGCGATGGTGATTTGGACATCGCGACAGGCAACGACATGGCTCGCGGCCAAATATTTGTCAATGATGGAACCGGGAACTTCGAAGAGCACAGTGCCTACGGTGACGTATCGAGTCTGCGCAGTCTCACGGCTATCGATATTGATCAAGACAATGACGTGGACCTAGTCGCCACCTGTCGCGGACGCCCCAATCGTATCTACCTCAACGATGGCAACGCGAACTTTGTTTCTGGGTCAACCTTCGGGCGAGACAACGATTCGACGATCGACGTGGCTGTCGCGGATCTGAACCACGATGGACATCTCGATTTGGTGCTCGCCAATCGCGACGGGCAACCGAACGAAGTTTTGCTTGGTAGTGGCAATTTGAAGTTCGCCAAGCGTGTGCCGTTTGGAAGCGGTAACGAACAATCACGGGCCGTGGCGATCGCTGACATCAATGGCGACGGTAAACTGGATTGGGTGATCGGGAACATTGGACAATCTAACCAAGTATTCTTTGGTGATGGTGCGGGCGGAGTCTTGAAATCGGTGACCTTTGGGAAAGAAGACAGTGCCACGTATACGGTCGCGATTGCCGACATCGACAATGATAAGGACTTGGATATCGTGGCCGGAAACGTGATGCAAACGAATTCGGTGTTCTTCAACATAGGTGACGGGTCGAGCTTTCAAGAGCAAACGTTTGGCGATCCATCAACGGCGACGTATGGATTGGATGTTGGTGACCTCGACGGTGATGGTTACGCTGATATCGCAGTCGCAAATTCCGATGATGTGAACTGTGTTTTTCTCAACCGTCCACTCAAGTCGCGAGCCGATCAAAGATGAAAGAACTGATGAAACTCTTGATGCTTGTCGTCGTGACTCTCGCAGCGGCGAGTGAGGTGTCCGCCGAATCCCCGACCCAATCGCCGACCGATTGGCCGTCGTTCCGCGGAGCAGGCGGTCGAGGTGTCGCCGACGGATTTTCGATCCCGACCCAGTGGAATGCCGACGCAAGCAAGGGGCCGCTCGAGGGCGTGCTTTGGGAAACGCCAGTGCCGGGACTCGGCCATTCCAGCCCTGTGGTGGTCGGTGACCGCATCTTCTTGTTGACAGCGTTGGCTGATGACGGCAACGCCGAATTGATGATCCAGGCGGGAGGAAAGCCCACGGCCGCAGAAGATAACGGGACGCAGAGTTGGATCTTGTTGTGTTACGACAAGACGGACGGAAATGAACTTTGGCGGAAGACCGTTCGACAAGGCGAACCACGCGCGACTCGCCATGCCAAGGCGACTCATGCAAACACGAGCGTGTGTGTGGAGGGCGACCATGTCGTGGCGTTCTTGGGATCGGAAGGTTTGTATTGCTACGACTTGGACGGAAACCTCCGGTGGAGTCGTGATCTGGGTGTGATCAACATCAGCAAATACGGCGTTGGATGGGGCTATGCAAGTTCACCCGCCGTGCACCAAGATCGAATCGCCTTGGTGTGTGATGATCCGAGCAATCCGCATGTGTTGGTGCTGAGTTTGCAAGACGGCAAAGAGCTTTGGCGCGTGAATCGAACTGATGATTGTGAACGCAGTTGGGGCACTCCGCTGATTCATCAGGGCGATGAGGTGACGCAAGTCGTGGTCAATGGCTGGCCGTGGATTGTCTCTTACGATCTCGAGACTGGCAGCGAACTTTGGCGACTCGAGGGTGGTGGCGACAACCCGATACCGACGCCCTTCATGGCACACGGCTGGATCTATATCACGAACGCGCACGGAGCCCTGTCGCCGATCTACGTCGTACGACCTGAGGCCCGTGGCAAGCTGTCAACGGATCCCGCACAACCGAGCGACGCGATCGTTTGGAGCACGATGCGTGGTGGATCGTACATGTCCACGCCAGTCGTGTCGGGCGACTACTTGTACTTGGGTAACTCCAACGGCGTCGTGCGCTGCTTCCATGCAATCACCGGCGAGAAACTGTACGAAGAGCGACTGGGCAAGGACGCTGGGATCATTGCATCGCTTGTCGCTGCTGATGGCAAGGTCATCTGTGCATCCGAGAACGCAATGGTGTACGTGTTACCGTCGGCACCTGAGTTCAAGATTCTCGCCAGCAATTCGATGGGGGAACCCTGTTTCGCGACGCCCGCGATTTCCGAAGGCGTATTGTACATTCGCACCACCAAGCGTCTCGTCGCGATCAATGGTGCAGCTACTTCGACTGAGTGATAAGCTGCCGATTGTCTTAAACTCATGGACGAGTTCAAGACAATCTCTCGCGAGGGGAACGATGCAAGGCAACCGCATCTTAATTCATTGACTTGAGCAATGTTAGGAGAATTGCATCGTCCCATGCAACCTTTTTTCGCTTGCGTCGGATGCTTGCCTTGGAACTGTCCTGCTTGATGACCCCAATCGCAGACCGCCGCAACAAACCAAAATTCTCTGCGCCGTAATCTTTGCGAATCCGGCTCTTGTCTTCGTTCAACGTCAAGTTTAGACCCCCGTACAATGAGTGCACGATGGTATGTCCATATTTTTCATCCATCCGTCGCAACTTCCGCGAGATAAAACCCTCGCATCCTTTAGTCGGGTGAGCGAAAAACTGGTGCAAATATCACCAAGGAACTGTTCGGAAACAACTTCGGTAAATGTGTAAACTGAGGAGATCAATTCACACGGAGGTTTACTGTGAAGAACATTTACGGAATCGAGATCGAAACGCAAATGCGAAAATTGTACGAGTCGCTCAGCGAGAAAGAC
>JBGTAI010000302.1:0-22441 GCA_041749955.1 Pirellulaceae bacterium
TCCTGGACAACGGTCACTGCAAATCTCTACATGAGCCACTGAGCAACAATTGACTGGGGGCAACGTTGACAATCGCATCATTGACCGACCGATTAAGATTATGAATGGTAGCTGTTCAAGGCCGCAGGCCGTGAACGGTTACTAAATTTCGAATCGAGAGAGATGTGATGCTACGAACGCTCTTTGTGCTGTGGGCTGGATTTTCGTGTACCGCGGTGTTTGCCGAAACGCCTCCGGAAGGCTTTACGTCGCTCATTGCCGCCGACTCCATGCAAGGTTGGCGAGGCAGTATCGATGATTGGAAGGTTGTCGATGGAGAGCTCGTTGGAACAGCCGACGGGACGCTCAAGGCAAATCGATTTATCGTCGCGGATATTGATCCGGTAAAGAATTTTGAACTGCGAGTGGATGTCTGGATCTCCGACGGCGGCAACAGTGGCTTGCAGTACCGAAGCATGGAGCGTCCTGACTTGGGTCCGTTCGTTGTGACTGGGTACCAGTGCGACGTCGTGTCAAACCGTGCTGAGTACAACGGCATGCTCTATGAAGAACGCGGCCGTCGGATCCTTGCACATACGGGCGAACGTGTGGTGATCGACACAGACAGCCAACCGTGGATCACGAGCAGCGAAGCTCCAACGACATTCGCACCTGAGAATTGGCATCGCTACCGTGTTCTCGTCGAAGGCAACCATCATCGACATTGGATTGACGATGTCCTTACGGTGGACGTTGTCGATTTGGATGAAACGAATCGCAGCCTCGAAGGTGTGCTTGGCGTTCAAGTCCACGTCGGCCCGCCAATGACTGTTCGCTATCGCAATTTCGTTTTAAAGCGATTGCCAGACGACATGCCGCTGATGACAGCAAGTGAAGCGACGATTCCAGATAATGCCGAGCCAGTTGAACCGCAAGGTGGATGGAAGAAGCAACCCAAGCCGACACGCAAGGCATCGCTCGAGCCAGCTCCGCTGGGAACGACAGCGCCGTCGTTTCGTCATGGACATATTTGGCTTGCGGGACAACCGTCCCAGAGCGATTTCGAATTGCTGAAAAACCATGGCATTAAGACAGTCATCACGCTTCGCCCCGATGTCGAGCTGACTTGGAACGAGAAAGAGCATGTAACGTCATTGGGACACGAGTATGTTTCAATTCCAATCGCTGGCGCCAACGGATTCACGGATGAGAAACTCGACCAAGCACGTGGATTACTGCGAGGCGCATCGAAAGATTCTGGCGTCTTGTTGCACTGTGCCTCCGCCGCAAGAGTAGGGACGATATGGATCGCACATCGTGTCCTGGACGCTGGTCTGTCAATCGAGGCGGCTCAAGCAGAAGCGGCGATCCTTGGCCTGAAAAGCCCCATCATGACCGGCAAAGCGACGGAGTACATTCAGCGAAAACAAACTGCGAAATAACAGATTCGCGTAACCCGTTTTCATGCCCCGAGGCCAGACTCAGATCCAAGTGTGTCAGCCCTTCGGGCCTATGTCTTTATCAGGCAACACATACCGGCGGCTCACACCGCCGGCAATGGATATGTAGGCCCTCCGGGCCTAACGGCACGACTTCAGGGCCGGAGGCCCGACACGTGCACTCTTAAGTCGCTTGCTAGCAATTAGTTATATAGAAAGCGGCCTCCAGGTTGCACGCTTTCGCCTGTTTCAACCAACCCTGTTCGGAGGCCGCTTTCAATGGACATTGCAACATCTTTCAAGCCACTTACGATCTGGTCGGTGACGGTACATTGACTCACGATACACTGACTCACGGTTGTATTTGGCTCCCGAACGCGAGGTTAAAGTCGTCGTGGTGGAGCACCTTCGCGGCGGTCGCGGAACCGAAGTGTTCTACAGCACAGATATGAGGCTGAGCGACGAAGAAGTTTTGGAGTGATACTCGTTTCGCTGGCCAGTGGAAACGACGTTCCAGGACACCAAGGGACATCTCGGCTTGTGTGAACCTCAAAATCGAGTCGTCGCTGCGGTTCGCTGAACAACGCCCACGATGCTTTACCTGTATAGGTTAATCGTGCTGTGGCATGAACACGTCCGCGATCAATCGGGAGTTTTCGTTCGGATGTGGCAAGGCAAGCGTCACGCGTCGTTCGCCGATATTCTCGCGACGCTGCGTCGCGATTCAGTCGAGGAATTATGAGTGAGCTGGCAGCCTGCCCTACAAATTGATCACGCGAAGTTAAGTTGCCTGAACGCGAGAGCCGAACGGAAGAGCTTCGACATCAAATTCTAGACGTTGAGTTCGCGCTCAGCTCGAAGTTCAGCCAACTCGGATTCGAGTTTTTGGTTGCGTTGACGCAGCGTTTCGACTTCGTAGATCACGAGATTGAAGCTGTCAGCGACGGGTTGCCAGAAGTCCGTTTTTCGGAACTTCAGCGGTCGGTTTTCTTTTCCAGCAGAGAGGCATTCGATCGCTTGACGCAAGCGAAACATCGGGCCAGCGAAACGGTTGCTTAGCCGCAGTGTGTCTCGCAAGAAGACCGGGATGAGCAACGTCGCAACCACGATTACTGGGACCTGTGCTCTGATGGCGAGCTTCAACGCGTCGGCGAACGGTACGTCTCCGGCAAGCGTGATCATGCGAATGGCGACACCTGACATCACGAGGCTGAAAATAAACAGCATCCAATGTAATAGGATACGAAGTCCGATCGAATATTGAACGGCTGGATCAACGAGCAGTCGGTTACGTGGTCGCATGACAGGCCAGAAGCTCTTTTGCGTCGTGAAACTGAAGTGGCAGGAGATGGCTCCGATTGTGAAACGTAGCACTCGATCGTTTCCGCAAACGAGCCAGATAGCAATCTTCACAAATTATTCGGCGCATGAAATGCAAGATCGAGGCGTGACCGTCAAAGTCGATTTAATCGGCGCGACGCGAACCATGGACCGGTGCCAAGGGTGATCGCTCCAAGACTTGCGACAGTCACGGTGGTTGTTGTGCCGAATGTACCGAATGAGCGTATTCTCTCGCCCGCAGCGGATTTGCGGCGCGACCATTCGACGGCAGGACGACGATGCGAACGAATCCAGAAGCAACCCACAGAATGATTACTTTTGCACAGGTCGTTGACCGTTCATCCATTGAGGAGTCATCCACCGGCAAAGCGATCGCCCCTACGAGACGACGACTTGCACTCGTGGCTGTTGCTGTTGGATTTGGGCTGGTACCCGGCTTAAATGCAATCGCTATTGCAGATCAACGCGAGCCGCTGAATCGACTTGGACGGATCGCTGGGAGAGGTTACAGCGATGGCTATCATGCTTGCAAAACAACTGGAATACGTGTGCTAGCGGATCTTCCACCGACTTCCTACTCACATCGAGGCGATGTGCTGAAAAGCTTTTTGGCGAGTGGGAAAACGCAGCAAGCCACCGGGTTCGCAACCTACTACGACCAATTTGATCATGCTTGTGACGCGCAAGTGGCACTCGATTCCCAAGACATGCACGGTCACGTATTGGTTGAGCCGCATATGATGCCCGAGCCGCATTACATGCCCGAGCCTCAATACATGCCCGAACCAGCGATGGCATCGCCGGCACAACGCTCGCCGGTACCATCAATGACACCCAACGCGATCCGGCTACCAAGCACAATGCATCCATCGCCCACGCTCGATCCAATTGCTGAAGCGAAACGTGAGTTAGAGGAGCGCGAAAGGGAACTCAATGAGCAACGACAGATGTTGGCGGAGCAAGAACGATATCGCCAATTCCAAGTGTTCGAGAAACTTCGCCAGCGCGATGAAGCGAATGCCCTCGGTTCTGTTGATCTTGGTGCAGCCTTGAGCGGCGAATCGTCGCCCATCGAAGATCCATATTCCGCGAAGGAGTCTTCGAAAGTTGATGTGCCAAGGATTGCCCCGAAGAAAGATTCCAAGACCCTGCCGAATTCAGAAGAATCAAGCCCGATTGAAAACGCTCAAGAAGACGAAAGTGATTTGCTCTCACCAACATCGACCGATTTGCGTGACGCAGGACTGTTCAAGAAATCTTATCCGCAAGTACACACAAATCCATTTCCAGAAACACACACTCCTGTTGAAGCGAGTCCGTTAGCTCAAAGTCAGTTGCAACGTCCGACGCCAACTCCGTCGCGGTTTCCGTCATCCGTTACTGGTTCGCCAGCTAAATTGCCACAAGTTGCAATGTCGACTTTGCTGGCTCCGACCAATTTCCCCGAAGCGATCTCGAGCACTGACGTTTTCTTTACGAAAGCTGGGGACGCAATCTCGGAGCTTGAGTTGGCTGAGGCCGATGAGCATTCATCAACCAGAATCGTTCAGCCTGCGGAAGCCAAGCAGATCGCTCCGGCCCAGGAACCCGAAAAGCGAATTGCGTCTGGTGATTGGCTCATCATTCGCCAGCCCAAGTAGTCTGACTCCCGACCAGACAAGTAGACTGGGTCCCGACCAGAGCGGCTCCAAATCCCGCTCCCTATTGCGCTGGAGATCCCGTTAGAGGCGGGGTCGACCGCTTCGCGCCGCCGCGAATTCTCGCGATACTTTTCGACGACCGGTTAACCAGGTGGGACCGGCGACGATTTCGTATTGACCCGTGTGCCGCGCCAGGATGCTGAATACTGGGCGGAAGGATGACTGTGTAGTAATGCAACGTACTTTGGTGCTCCTCAAGCCTGATTGTGTCCAACGCCGCTTGATCGGTGAAATCATTTCCCGATTCGAAACCAAGGGGCTGAACATCATCGCGATGAAGCTGCTGCAAGTGACGCCGGAGCTTTCAAAACAGCACTACGCCGAACACGTCGCGAAGCCTTTCTATCCGAGCCTCGAGTCGTTCATTACTTCGTCGCCCGTCGTTGCGATCGCTCTGGAAGGGCTCGAAGCGATCACCGTGGTCCGCGATATGCTCGGTGCGACCAACGGGCTGAAGGCCGCCGCCGGAACAATTCGGGGGGACTTTAGCAGCAGCCGTCAGATGAACTTGGTGCACGCGAGTGATAGCGAAGCATCGGCGACCCGCGAATTGGACCTATATTTCGACAAATCCGATTTTTGCAAGTTGGAGTTGCTGCTCACCCCAGTGATGCGCAGCGACGACGAATAGGGTCCTGGATTCGGCCATTCGCGAGGATTTACGCCTCTGGGCCATTCGTTGACAACCTGTCACAATAGGCGGGGCAAAGTTGGCGAATTCGGTTCACTCACGGAGGCAATGTTCAGGGCATGACAACGACGGAGATCCAGGTCAAAGGTGCCCGCGAACACAACCTTCGCGACGTTAATCTAAAGCTCACGCGCGGAGAACTGATTTGCTTCTCCGGCGTTTCCGGCAGCGGTAAGTCCTCGCTCGCATTCGATACGCTCTACGCCGAGGGCCAGCGCCGATACGTCGAGTCGCTGAGCAATTACGCGCGCCAATTCATGGGCCAGATGCCCAAACCAGACGTGGACTTTGTCAGTGGGCTGAGTCCGTCGATTTCGATCAGCCAAAAGTCCACTGGGAATAATCCGCGAAGCACCGTCGGCACGATCACAGAGATCTACGACTTCTTGCGAGTTCTCTTCGCTCGAGTGGGGACGGGTTATTGCCCAGCCTGTAATACGGCGATCTCGGCTCAGACGCGTGACATGATCGTGACGCGAATTTTGGATCTGCCCAAAGAAGCGACGCTGTGGATCATGGCTCCCGTTGTGCGACGCCAAAAAGGTGAGTTCCGGGATCTGTTCGAAGACCTTCGCAAGCAAGGTTTCACTCGAGCTCGCGTCGATGGCGAAACCGTAACACTCGCCGACGCACCGTCGCTCCAACGCCAAATTCGTCACGATGTCGAAGTCGTTGTCGATCGAGTCGTGCCCGACGCTCGCGATCGAGGCCGCATCACGGAGTCGGTTGATCTCGCACTCAAACTAGGTGACGCGACCACGATCGTTTCGCTCTCCGAACCCAATGACATGTCGGCTGGGGAACCGAAAAACGACATTCTTTACTCGTCGACTTATGCGTGCCCGTCGTGCGGAACAAGTTTCCCTTCGCCGACGCCGCAACTGTTTTCGTTCAACAGCCCCCAGGGGATGTGTACGGGATGTGACGGACTCGGGCGTTTATATTCGTTCGTCCCCGAGTTGTTGATTCCCGACACAACGCTCTCTATCAAGAAAGGTGCGGTGTCGATTCTCGGCGACTGGAATGATATGGGGCGTTATCGCCGGCATATCTACCAGGGTCTTGCCACCGCGATGGACGAGGCGCTCGAGCTCGAGAGCGGGACGATGCTCACCGCAGCTTGGAAGGACTTGCCAGAAGTCGCCCAACACATTTGGCTGTGGGGCACCGAGGAAACGCTACAGTTCACGTGGCGCGGCGGAAGCAAAGCGACGAAGTACAAAGGCAGCTTCGAAGGTTTGATTCCTGAGCTGCTCGAGCGTTATCGCACCACGAAAAACAAGATGCAACTTCGCAGCTTCGAGAAGCTGATGAACACGCTCGATTGCCCTGATTGCAACGGCCGCCGCCTCAATCCGCAAGCCTCGTCCGTGCGTCTTGAGACTGCATCAAAAACATTCACCGACGGTGCGAGAGAACTCAGCCTTCCACAATTGTGTGAGTTGTCGATCGATAACCTCACGGAGTTTTTTACAGATGTATCGCTGAGCGAAATCGACGCACGGATCGCTTCCGAAGCACTCAAGGAGATTCGAGCTCGATTAGGTTTCCTGCTCGGCGTGGGGCTGAACTACCTCACACTCGGTCGCACCGCACCAACACTCTCAGGCGGCGAGTCGCAACGGATTCGTCTCGCGGGACAAATCGGTAGCGGACTGGTGGGCGTGCTCTACATTCTCGACGAGCCCTCGATCGGTTTGCACCCGCGCGATAACGATCGCTTGATTGAAACGTTGGTGCGACTTCGCGACGCTGGCAACACGCTCATCGTTGTTGAACACGATGAAGACACGTTGCGTGCCGCAGATACGATCGTTGACTTTGGGCCAGGCCCCGGGGTCAAGGGCGGTCGCATTGTCGCCACCGGCGATATCGATGCGATCATGAAGTCCAAGACGAGTGTCACCGGCCAATTCCTCGGCGGGACACGCGAGATCGCGATCCGGGAGTCGCTCCGACCCATCGATCCCAAGCAATTGCTGACGATCCACGGTGCGACGTTCCACAACCTCAAGAACGTCGACGTCTCGATTCCGCTTGGTACAGTGACCTGTGTGACTGGCGTTTCGGGAAGCGGGAAAAGTTCGCTGATCAGCGGCATTCTCGAACCAGCACTGCGCGTTGCCCTCAATGGTGGCGAGTGTATCCCCGGCGATCACAAATCGATCTCTGGTTTGGAGCATCTCGATAAAACGATCGCGATTGACCAGTCACCGATCGGACGGACTCCGCGAAGCAACCCAGCGACTTATGTGAAGGTGTTTGACGAGATCCGAAATCTTTACGCGAAGATGCCTGAGGCAAAGACGCGTGGTTATACGGCGAGCCGATTCAGTTTCAATGTGGACGGCGGTCGCTGTGCGGCGTGCGACGGCAACGGTGCAACGAAGCTGGAGATGGATTTCCTTGCGGACATCTGGGTGACGTGTCCCGTTTGCCAAGGCAAACGCTACAACCGCGAAACACAATCGGTGGTGTTCAAAGGCAAGTCGGTGGCCGATGTGCTCGAGATGGATATCTCGCAAGCTCTCGAGTTGTTCCAAGACATTCCGAAAATCGCTGAGAAGCTGCAAACGCTTGTCGATGTTGGATTGGAATACCTGAAGCTCGGCCAACCGTCGCCGACGCTTTCGGGCGGCGAAGCCCAGCGGATCAAGCTGTCGCGTGAACTTAGTAAACGTGAGACCGGAAAAACGTTGTATGTGCTCGATGAGCCGACAACGGGGCTGCACTTTGCCGACATTGAGTTGCTGTTGAAGGTCATTCAAGGGCTTGCGGATCGCGGCAATACGATCGTGATTGTCGAGCACAATTTGGATGTGATCAAAACCGCGGACTGGGTCATCGATCTGGGGCCCGAAGGTGGCTCGGGCGGCGGACGCGTTGTCGTCGAAGGCCGTCCCATCGAAGTCGCCAAGTGCCTTAACAGTTACACCGGTGCCGCGCTTGCGAGAACGCTCAAGATCAAACGGCGCGAGACCAAGAAAGTTGCTGCGACGCACGCGCTCGCTCCACCGCCCAAGTCACGAACGCACATCGTGGTCGAAGCGGCGTGCGAACACAATTTAAAGAGTGTCGACGTGGAAATCCCTCGCGACGCAATGACTGTGTTTTGCGGGCCGAGCGGCAGCGGCAAGAGCTCGATGGCGATGGATACGATTTACGCCGAAGGCCAACGTCGCTACGTCGAATCGCTTTCCTCGTACGCGCGCCAGTTCATCGGCCAAGTTCAAAAGCCACGCGTCGAACGCATCGAAGGCTTATCGCCAGCGATCGCGCTGGAGCAAAAGAATCTTGGTCACTCGCCGCGCAGTACCGTCGGCACGGTGACTGAAATTTACGACTTCATGCGGATTCTGTTTGCACGTCTGGGCACGATGTATTGCCCTGATTGCGCGGAGCCCGTCGGGACACAGACACCAGACCAGATCGTCGACAAAGTCATGGCGCTCGAGGAAGGCACTCGCGCGTTGCTGCTCGCGCCGATCGAATGTGGTGCCGGCGAAGGTTCGCTCGATACCTGGCAATCGCTTCGAAGCACTGGTTATCAACGTGTTCGCGTCAACGGCATCACTCAATCGCTCGATGAAGTTGGCGCACTCGACCCGCGTCGTTCCCATGAAGTCCAGGTCGTTGTGGACCGCATCGTCATCGATCCGAAAGAGCGTTCACGGATCAGCGACAGCGTCGAACAGGCGTTGTCGCTCGGTGTCGGCGTGATCCAAGTTGCGATCGCGGACGCCGATCGTGAGGAAGTGACCTGGGAAACGGTCACGCACAGCCAGCACTTGGTTTGTGGTTCATGCGGTCGATCATTTGTGACGTTGTCGCCTCACCATTTCTCGTTCAATTCCGCTGTCGGTTGGTGCCCACAATGCGAAGGCCTCGGGACACAAACGGGCACAAACCCGGCCGCGTTACTGTCGTCACCCATCGCGACGCTCGAAGAAGGTGCCTCGCTGCTTTGGCCATCGGTCGATAAGAAAGTTTCCCAGTGGATGTTGCAATCGCTTTCGCGGCAAACGGGGATTCCGCTCGATGTGCCTGTGGAGCAGATGTCCGTGTCGCATCGTCGAATGCTGTTCCATGGGACTGGCGCACGTTGGATCGATGTTCGCAGCGAAGAAGAAAAGAAAACGAAAGCCAAAAAGGCCGCGACTCCGGCGCTGTTCCGTTTCCAATTCAAGGGTTTCTATCCAGCCTTGGAAGAAGCGTCGCGTTTGACGCCGGGTTTGCGTGGCAAGCTGGAGTTGTATGTCGATGAGATTGATTGCTCGGCCTGCGACGGTTCGCGACTTCGCGAGGACTCCGCCGCCGCTCGTTTCCGTGACATGACGATCGCTGACGTGGTGCACATGCCGCTGGATCGTCTCGCCGAAACGATTGATTCATGGAAACTTGACACACGTGAAAAGAAGATCGCCGGCGAATTGATCCGCGAGATCAAGTCACGCGTGCGATTCTTGCTCGACGTGGGACTCGATTACATCACGATGCACCGGGGTGCGGCGACGCTGTCGGGCGGCGAAGCCCAGCGGATTCGGTTAGCGGCACAACTCGGAAGCGGTTTGTGCGGAGTGCTCTATGTACTCGACGAACCAACGATCGGTTTGCATCCACGCGATAACATTCGATTGCTCGGGGCACTGCATCGACTTCGGGATTTAGGCAACACGTTGCTGGTGGTGGAGCACGACCATGACGTGATCGCTGGCAGCGATTATCTGTGTGACTTTGGACCGCGTGCGGGACGTTACGGTGGCCGCATCGTCGCCGAAGGACCACCCAAGAAGATTCAACCGCTGAGCGAAAGCGTCACGGCGGGTTATATCAATGGGACAAAAACGGTTCCGATGCCGAGTTCGCGTCGACCCGTGATGAACAAAGACGGTAAGCCGCTCGTTAATTTCGTCACGATTAAGGGGGCCCGGGAGAATAACCTTCGAGGTGTTACAGTCGACATTCCGCTTGGCGTGATGACTGCGGTCACGGGCCCGAGCGGCAGCGGTAAAAGCTCGCTCGTTGAAGACATTCTGTATCCAGTTCTCGCTCGAAAATTACACCGCGCGAAAGTAAAACCTGGACGTCACGAAGGCATCGATGGGCTGAGGTATATCGACAAAGTCATTCGTGTGGACCAGTCGCCGCTGGGAAATACGCCAAGCAGCAACCCGGCGACATACACAGGGCTGTTTGATCTGATTCGACTGCTTTTTGCTGAGTTGCCAGAGTCCCAAGAACGCCGTTTTTCATCTCGAACGTTTTCGTTTAATGTCGCCGCCGGCCGCTGCGAAACTTGCGAGGGGACGGGCCAACGCAAGATTGAAATGCACTTCTTGCCGGACGTGTGGGTGACCTGTGAGGAGTGCAATGGCAAACGCTATCGCGAAGACGTGTTGGAAGTCAAGTTCCACGGAAGCTCCATAGCGGATGTGCTGGAGATGCAATGTGGCGACGCGATCGATTTGTTCGCGGAGCACCCTAAGATTACGCGAATTCTGCAAACGTTATGTGACGTTGGACTCGACTATGTGACGCTCGGGCAATCCGCGCCAACGCTTTCGGGCGGGGAAGCCCAACGGGTCAAGTTGGCGGCGGAGCTGGCACGTCCAGTGACTGGATCGACGATGTATTTACTCGACGAGCCGACGACCGGATTGCACTTCAATGATATCGTGCGATTGTTGGGTGTGATGCAGCGGCTCGTGGATCTTGGCAATACGATTGTTGTCATCGAACATAATCTTGACGTCATTAAATGCGCGGACTGGGTCATCGACATGGGGCCTGGCGCAGGCGTACACGGTGGCCAATTGGTGTTCGCGGGGACTCCAGAAGGTCTCGCGGCAACCGCACCCACGAAAGCAAAGCGAGGAGCGATAAAGAAGTCGAGCGGCGAGAACGGATTGGTATCCGCGACCGCGCCGTATTTGGCGGAAGCACTCGCCAGCACGTTAGCGTTAGAAGCAACAACAGATGCGATCGAGGAGTCACCGTCGGCAGAGATTGGGTCGAGCAAGGCGAAGGTTGTTGATGCTGGTTCAGTATCCGCCGTTGTTGCGTCCATACCTTTGACAAAGCCATCGCAGACTCAAACGATTGCGGCTGTTGCCGAGTCGTCGCCGTCTCAGGTCATTCTTGATCCGTGGCGAGCTTTGGGACGCAAGTGGCACTCCCTCGGAAAGGGCTTTCCCGATGGCCAGAAACCTGGTTGGCCGCTTGAGTTGGCCGACCAAATTTTAACGCTACTTCAACAGGTGGCTGGGGATGATTCGTTGGCATTCGATGCTCCGGATCGCGTCGGTGTGCATGCCAAGGGGCAAGAGCAACCTTGGGCAGAGGTGCAAACCAAGAGTCCAGAGTCGGTGAAGGTCACTTTGGCTGGGCCTCCGGAGGCACTCGATTTGGACAAACTGAACGATTTGCAGCTTAACGGGCCGGTAGAATTCCGTGATGATCGAGAAGTTCGAATTACGCTGAACCTGACGGAGACCAAGCATGTCCGGCATGATGGGCTTCGCTTGTTTCTTGAAACTCACTTTGAAAAGAGTCGTATCGCGTCGTCATGACCCTCAAGCCTGCAACCGAGCCGACAAGTTTGCTGAAGACAATTTTGTCGAACGCTCATTTGCAGTCTCAGCTATCGAAATTACCGATCGATACCAAGACGCTCGTGCTTCAATCCGACGAGCACTCGAGCGTTTTGGATCATCCGGATTTGCGAGACGAAGTTTCGTTTGCTGAGACGGTGGACCTTCCGATTCAACCGACGCGGTATCACGAGACAGTGGACGACGGCTTTGTGCCGCGACGCCGCGTTGAGATTTTGGGCCAGGGTCGGTTGCCTGACACGGACTATCGATTCATCGGGGAACTCGGAAGCGGCGGCACTGGAATCGTCTATCAAGCCCACCAGCGAGCGATCGATCGTGAAGTCGCTGTGAAGGTGCTTCGTGATGAGTTGGCTCTCGATCCGCAAGCTCGAAGTCGCTTTCTCATCGAAGCGCGTGTGATCGGAGGGCTGGATCACCCCAACGTGATCGCGTTACACGAATTGTGCGTCGATGAGACAGTGGGGCTTTTCTATTCGATGAAGCGAATCGATGGGACGAGTTGGGATCGACGCATCACCGAAATGTCTCTGCTAGAAAATCTCGAGACACTGGCGCGAGTCGCTGACGCGATTCGTTACGCCCATTCACGCGGGCTCATTCACCGCGACATCAAGCCCGAGAACATCATGCTCGGACGATTCGGCGAAGTCCTTGTCGCTGACTGGGGCCTCGCGATCAGCCACTCCGGAAACGTGCTAGCTCCCGCGACAGAATCCACGATTGGTGGGACGCCCGCTTACATGGCACCTGAGCTTGCGATGGGCGACACGCTCGGCATTGGATTTCACACCGATATTTATCTGCTTGGCGCGGTGCTGTTTCATGTGCTGACCGGTTACGCGCCTCACCACGGTGAGAATCTGTTGCTGTGCATTCACTCCGCGGCCCAGAACGAGATACGACCGACGCGAGTCGAAGGCGAATTGATGGACATTGCGATGAAGGCGATGTCGACGAAACCAGCCGACCGCTACGAATCGGTCGATGCGTTCGTTGCGGCTCTTGAGAACCAACGTCTGCACGAAGAGAGTGTTCGTCTGGTTCGTCGAGCAAAGAAGCGACTCGAGGAAGCCTCCGTCGACAACCACTACGAGAGCTTTCGCGTGGCCGACGCGCTGTTGCGTGAAGCGATCGAAGTATGGCCCGAAAACAAGCGAGCGCATGAGACGATCAAGCAGTTGCAACTCGACTTTGCACGAGCCGCCGCTTCGCAGGGTGATTTGGATCTCGCGCTGTCGCTGTTCGAGACTGTTGGTGAAGGCGAAAGTGAGGCTGCGGCTCGAGTTCGGCGGTTGCGTGACCAACGCAACGAGAACGTGCGACTTGAATCGCGTTACTCGACACTGTTCACGAATTCTCCCGAGGCCGGGTTGTTGACCAAGTTCACAACCGGACGTGTGCTCGAAGCGAACGAGATGTTCAAGCAGATGCTCGGATACAGCGAGCAGGAAATCGTTGGACGCAAAATTTCTGAATTGAAAATTTGGGAGTGCACCAAGCGTCGGTTGTTGTACGTCGAACAACTTCGTGACCATGGCGTTGTCGACAACTTCGAAGCAGTGCTATTGCACAAAGACGGCCGTCGCATTCACACACTCATCAGCGGCCGAGCAACGCAAGTGGGTAGCGAAGTGTTGATTGTCTCGTCCATGCGTGACATCTCGCTTCGCAAAGTTGCTGAGAATGAACTGAAGCTCAGCCGCCAACGGCTACAGGATCTACAGCGTCTTGCAGGGCTTGGTACCTGGTCACTCGACCTCAGCACTGGTGAAGTCCAATGGAGCGAAGAAACGTTTCATATTTTGAATCTCAAGCCGCAAGACAAAGCTCCCGAAGTGGGCTTCTTCAAGAGCCTTGTTCACCCCGACGATCTCGCGATGTTTGATTCAACGCTAGAAAAAGCGGTACAGCACGGCACCCCGTTTGAAATGCGACTGCGACACCGTCTGCCCTCAGGCGACTATCAACTTCTCGTCTCCCGTGGCCAACCCATTTTTGACGAAGCTGGCCAGACTGTCGAAATCTACGGCGTCATCTTGAAGCCAGGTCTTTAACGGCACGAGACGTAGCGGCAGAAGACTAGCCGCTTGAGAGTTCAACGAGGCCAATCCAGGGGGGTTTTGGCCGTTTACTCGGGCAGGTTTAGCGCTTCGATATCGGACTATTACACGGCTGTTACAAATTTGGCCCTGGCGGAGACATTGGTGAAACACGGATTTCCTAGACTTCTGTGATGGATGACGTGCACTTTGGCGCGTCGATCTCACAACCACTAGGAATCTTCCCCCGCAGGAAAAATTGCTCATGGCGACTGTAATCGAGAGCCCAGCCAAACAACGGCCGAGCCGAAAAAATAAAAAACCGCTTGCTGTGAAGAAAAACAGCAAGCACGCTTCACCGACCACCGAAGAACGTGCTCGCGTCGGCAACTTGTCGCCTTGGGCGATCGGTTGGCTTGGACTGGCTCACATTCTCTGTCTCGCAGCACCGTTCTATTTTTCGTGGCAAGCGCTTGCTGTCACGGTATTCCTTCACTGGGTCACCGGCAGCCTCGGCATTTGCTTGGGCTATCACCGCTTGCTGACGCACTCGGGAATGAAGACGTATAACTGGGTTCGCTACGTCTTTGCCGTGATCGGCACGATGGCTGGCGAAGGCTCGCCGTTGGATTGGATCGCCGACCACCGCAAGCACCACGCGTTCAGTGATCACGAAGGCGATCCACACACGCCGCACGACGGAGCTTGGTGGAGTCACGTGACATGGCTCGCTTACCACTCACACAACGGCGATCGCAAGAAGTATCTACAGCGTTGGGCACCGGACTTGTACAAGGAACGCGGCATGCGAATTCTTGATGTGTTGTTCCTGCCTTTACACATTCTGTCCATTTTCGTGTTGGCTGGAGCCGGATACTGGCTCGGCGGATCTTACATGGCGACCTCGTTTGTCTTGTGGGGCTTCTTCGTGCGTTTGGTTGCTGTGTTGCACACGACTTGGATGGTCAACAGTGCCTCGCACATTTGGGGTTACCGCAACTACACGACAACCGATGACAGCCGTAATAACTGGTTCGTCGCGATCATCGCTTATGGCGAAGGCTGGCATAACAACCACCACGCGTATCCTCGAATGGCCAAGCACGGACACCAATGGTGGGAGTTCGACGTGACATGGCAAGCGATCAAGTTGCTACGTGCGGCTGGACTCGTTTGGGACGTGGTTGACTACAAGAACGCCGCAGAAAAGAACATTGGCGATAAGAGCGAAATTGTTGAAGAGCCTAATCTTGCCGAGCCTGTTTCGTCGGGCGACGCTTTGACCGATGAGCCAGAAGTCGCTGTCGGGGCTTAAGTTCTGCTAGTCTGAATCGAACGACAACAGCAGCGGTAGCGATACCGCTGCTGTTTTTTTGCTTTGACATGGAATCACGACTCGAAGCCGGTTTCACCCCAGAGCTACGCCAGTTTCTTGATCGCTTCGATGACTTGCTGGTCGTGGCCGTCGACCTTGACTCGTTTCCAAACTGCAGCAACTTTGCCTTGGGCGTCGATTAGATACGTGCACCTCTGGATGCCCATCGACTTCTTGCCGTACATGTTTTTTTCCCGCCACGCCCCATATTTTTCTGACATCGCGTGGTCTTCATCGACCAGCAGCGAGAACGGAAGTTCATACTTTTCTCGAAACTTTGCATGACTTTCCTTGGTATCTGTACTGACTCCAAAAACCTCAGCGCCGAGTTTTTTCATCTCGGCGAATCGGTCGCGAAAGGCACACGCCTCCTTGGTACAACCCGGTGTGTCATCGCGAGGATAGAAATACAAAACGACGGTTTTGCCCTTCAAATCGGAGAGCTTAACCTTCGCGCCAGTCTCATTGGCGAGCGTAAATGCCGGGGCTTTTACGCCCACTTCTAAAAAATCTGTCATTACTAGGTACCTGGATTGCTCCTAAAGGTGTCAGAGAAAGTTGCACATAAGGAAAATAGCAGCTCGACTAGTCCGTGACAGCGAGCGAAAAACCACTAGAATTTCGCCATGAATGAAGAAACACCTCCCGTCGACGAAGAAGTCGGCACCCCAAATTGGCTGATTCCTGAAGCTCCAGCCAAGGCTGCGCAGGCACCTGAAGATCCGAATCCGATGGTTTCGTCGAGTCGATCCATCCGACCTCACGGCACCGACGCGAGCCTCGCATTGGCTGCCGCGGCCGCAAGAGTTGCTTTGGACAATAAAGGTCAAGATGTCATTGTCTTGAACGTTTGTAAACAATCCGCTGAGTTCGATTTCTTTGTACTCGCGACTGGCTCGAGCCGACGCCAGTTGCACGCGATCAGCGAAGAAATTGACGACGTACTTCAAAAAGAACTCGGCGATCGACGCCTCGGTATCGAAGGCTACGAAGAAAGTCGCTGGATCGTCTTGGATTACGGTAGCGTTGTCGTGCACTTGTTCGACGACGAGACGCGTGAGTTCTATGACCTTGAATCTCTGTGGGCGGACGGCATCGTCATCCCGCTTGAATCGCTTGGCCTCAAAGCCAACCAGTAATTCACCACGTTCGATCTGAAATCGCATCATCCAATACGCTCGAGAACGGGCGTTTGGCTTGACGCATTGATTGCACGATTCCTACCATCTCGTCCTCGAGTCCTTTGTTGCGATGCACCTGCCGAACCTGATTCGTGATCGTTTTGTTACTGCCCTGAGCGAGTTGACTGATTCGCCGCTGGAGTTCGCTTCGATGATTCGAGGCACCACCGACACACGGTTTGGTGACTACCAGTCGAACTGTGCGATGCCGCTAGCAAAATCGCCGGCCTGTGCACTGACGAATCCTCGTGAAGTCGCCGCGAAAGTGATTGCGAGTGTTTCGCTCGATGACATTTGCGAACCGCCAGAGATTGCCGGCCCAGGCTTCATCAACCTAACGCTGAAGACCTCGTTTCTCGCTGAACAACTCAAGCGAATGATGGACGACGAGCGTTGTCTAGTGGCACCGGCGGAGTCGCCTCAAACAGTCATTATTGACTATTCGTCACCCAACGTCGCCAAGCCCATGCACGTTGGTCACATCCGCAGCACCGTGATTGGCGATGCACTCGCGCATGTGTTTCGGTTCTTGAAGCACAACGTGATCACCGACAATCACCTCGGCGATTGGGGAACCCAATTTGGCATCATCATTTATGGATACCGACACTTTGGCGATCCAGAAATCGTTGCCAAGGCGCCGGTTGCCGAGTTGTCCAAATTGTATCGGTTGGTTCACCAACTGATGGAAGCGGAGAAGTCGGCGGCATCGATCGCCGGACTAGTTGAGGCGTCGGGGCGACTCGAGGGCGAGATCAAACAGCTAGAAACGACGATCGCATCGCTTGACGAAAAGTCGGCAAAAAAAGAAGCAAAATCACTCGCTGGCTTACAACGCAAGCTTCAAGCCAACGAAGAAGCAATCGCTTCTGCGAAAGAGAAAGTTGCGGCAGTCGAGTCCGACCCAGAAATGAAAGCGCGCTCCCTAGCACACCCAGGGATTGCGTCAGCCGTTTTGCGAGAAACGGCCAAGTTACACGAAGGCGACGAGGAGAATATTCGACTTTGGCGCGAGTTCCTGCCTCACTGTAAGGACGAAATCGAGCGAGTCTATAAACGGCTCAAAGTTTCGTTTGATCACACACTGGGCGAGAGTTTTTATCATTCGATGCTTGCGGATACCGTTAGCGATTTGCAATCACGTGGGCTGGCACGAGACAGCGACGGGGCTGTATGCGTGTTTCTTGATGCATTTGATGCACCGATGATTATACGCAAGCAAGACGGGGCCTTTCTCTATGCCACAACCGACCTCGCAACACTCAAATATCGTCTAGAAGAATTTGCGCCCAACCAAATTCTTTATGTGGTCGACACGCGACAAAGCGAGCACTTTGAGAAGCTCTTTGCGGTCGCCAAATTGATGGGCCTGGATAGCGTACGTCTCGCACACGTTAATTTTGGTACGGTGCTTGGCGAGGACGGCCGTCCCATGAAAACCCGAAGCGGATCGCTAATTGGGCTCGAAAGCTTGCTGGATGATGCCGTTAGCCGTGCGCGCGACGTTGTATGTGATCCAGAGCGTTTGGCTCGAATGTCACCCCCCATGGATCTAGAAGAGCAAAACGCGGTGGCGGAAGCAGTTGGTATTGGTGCAATTAAGTATGCCGATTTGTCGCACCACCGAACGAGCGATTACCGATTCAGCCTGGAGAAAATGGTCGCGCTAGACGGCAATACGGCTGCGTACATCCAGTATTCGTACGCGCGAACTCAAAGTATTTTGCGTCGAAGCGAAATCAGTATTGAAGAGTTGGCGTCGCAAGTTCGCGAACAAGGAATCCAGATTGGCGAACCCGCAGAACGCCAATTGGCCATCAGCTTGCTGAAGTTTGAAGAAGCTCTGAAAGCTGTTGAACAGGATTACAGCCCTAATTTGCTGGTCGACTATTTGTATGACACTGCAAAAGCCTACTCAGTGTTTAATGACAGTTGTGTCGTGCTAAAAGCTGAGACAGAAACCCTCATTCGATCGCGTCTCGCACTCGTGGCCTTGAGCGGAAGAGTATTAAGACTCGGACTTTCATTACTCGGAATTGACGTACCCGATCGTATGTAATGCGATGCAATTGAGTGTTTGAATCAGTCATTCGGAGTTGATAGAGCAATGATTGGTGAGTTCACGACAATTAAAATGTGAGCAAATCTTCGCCAGGACAATTGACACAATTACTAGGTGTCTTATGGTATCTACTCGATTGTGGCGATTGAGGCTATTTCGGTAGTCCAGTAAAAGGCGACGGGGCACTTTCTGCCGCCTTGAAAGGGATGCTGAGACGGCTCAGGGAATGCTTCTTGCATAGCTTGTCTTGGGGTCGGCAAGCTGGCCAGATAGCCTCTGATATGGCTTAAAAAAACAAAGTTCGTTTTAACCCCATAATGTGCGACCTGAACAGTTTCGCACGAGAAGGTGAATTTACATGGCAAAAAAGACTGCTGGAATTAACAAGTCAAAAGCGATTCGTGAGTACTACGCGGCGAACCCAAAGGCGAAGCCATTGGAAGTTGCTGAGGCGCTCAAGGCTCAAGGCGTCACCGTGACAGCCGCATTTGTCAGCACGATTCGATCGACATCAAAGAAAAAGAAGACGATTGGTAAGCCCGGACGTCCTGCAGGATCGACCAAGGCCAGCTCAAAGAAAGCCGGTCGCCCCGCTGGCCGGCCTGCCGGTCGCCCTAGTGCCGCGTCGGGTAGCGACAACGTTTCGATCGATGCGTTGCTCAAAGTCAAGAGCATGGTTGAGGCTGTCGGTAGCATCGAAGAAACTCGTGCCGCCCTGTCCGCTCTTGAGAAGTTGATGAAGTAACTCGCTTTTTCTAGCGTTTTAAATACCGAGGGAAGCACATTGGATTGTGCTTCCCTTTTTTTGTCGACTTTTATCGACGTGGAGCTCCGGTGAATTTTCTGTGTAGAATATTGGGGGTCTATCACCGTGAATCCACGTTGCTGGGAGCCCGCATTTTGCACCTTTCGACGCGACGATGGGCTGCTTTACCCAAGACCATCGATTTCACCGCTAGGATGAATTGCCTGCCATGAATGATCTGACACCTGAGTCGCTTGCCCAGCGAGTCATTGATTTTGGGCTGGCTGACCGACGCGAAGTCGAGTCGGCGATGGGCGAATTAGGCGGTGACGCGGGCGATGGTGGGGTGAAAGCCGCGATCGACGTCTTGCAGCGACGCGGATTACTCACAACCCTGCAAGCCGAGAAGATCCTCAAAGGCGATCGCACCGGGTACTTTTACGGAGATTACAAAGTTCTCTACTTGGTGGGGGCAGGTACGTTCGCTCGTGTCTATCGCGCCTGTCGTGGCGGCGATGTTTTTGCGGTGAAGGTGCTACGCAAGCGGTTTCGTGACGAGCCCAAGGAACTCGAGCAATTCCTGCGTGAAGGCCGGATGGGTTTGAAGCTTCGGCATCCGAACATTGTTAGTATCCACGAAGTGATTCCTGATGTTCGAAATCCGTTTTTGGTGATTGAGTTCGTCGAAGGGCAAACACTGCGCGAGCTAGTCCGCATCCGAGGCAAATTACCTACGGATTTGTCATTGAAGCTCATTTATGAAATTGCGGCTGGGCTGTCCTATGCATCATCGCTGGGGATCTCGCACCGCGACTTGAAACTATCCAACGTGTTGATCAGTTCCGATGGCAAGGCCAAGCTCGTTGACTTTGGTTTGGCCGCTTTATCGGATCGATCCAATCCAGAGAAAATTGCGGATTGCCCGAATGCCCGAGCCATCGACTACGCGGCACTCGAGCGTGGCACGGGCGTTCGTAAAGACGACCCGCGAAGCGACGTATATTTCGCAGGCAACATGCTCTATCACATGCTCGCGGGAGTGCCAGCGCTAAGTGAAACCCGAGACCGTATGGCTCGGTTGAATATCTCTCGCTTTACCGACATCAAGCCGCTCCACGAATTGGTGCCTGATATTCCGCCCATTGCAAATCACATTGTGCTCAAAGCGATGGAGTTCAATCCGGAGAAGCGTTACCAGTCGGCCGGAGCAATGCAGGCGGATGTAAAGAAGGCAATGGAGTTGCTCAAGCAAGGGATCACCGGCGTTAGATCAAACGATGACGTCAGCCAAACAATGGCAGAACATCATGATGATGATGAACTCCCAACGAGCGAAGGCGAAGGCTATGTCGTCATGCTCGTTGAGTCCAAGGCAGGGTTACAAAATGCGATTCGCGAGCGTCTCAAATCACGTGGTTACCGCGTCCTGGTGATCTCTGACCCGAGTCGTGCGCTAGGTCGGTTTTCGGTAGACGAAGAACGGCCAGCGGATTGTGTGATTTTTGGCGCTTCGGAACTTGGAAGTTTGGCGGTGGAAGCGTTCAACAAGTTTGCCAGTGACGAGCACACAAGTGACATTCCCAGCGTGCTGCTTGCGGATCAACGGCAAGACCGAATCACGGCGGCGGCCGTACGAGGCCCCAGTCGCAAGCTACTCGCCCTTCCGCTGAAGGTTCGCGAACTGCGGTCAGCCTTGACCCAGTTGCTCGCTGGGGTTGAGCGTCGCGACGCTGGAACGTACTAATCACTGCTGACCAGATTGAGTGTCCAATTCGATTGAGTGCCCAATTCGTGCGTCAGGCTTTCCAGCCTTTTCATGCCCCACAACTCATTTGCTTGTCCGCGGCGACACCTAGGGCGGCGAAACCTCGGGCCACCCGCGACAGGATTTGCAGAGCCCGTTGCCTGGTTTTCGGATCGATCGCTTGCCCCCACAATCGGCCCAGAGGAATCGTTATCGCTTTCAGAGATGTCGATTTTCATCGCATTGTGCGGGCTGGCTCTGGGACGGTCGTTCTCCGCAGCAAGTACTTCTTGATGAAGCGAGTTTGTTGGCTTGTGCGGCGTATGTTGACTTGAATCCGATCCGTGCTGCGATCGCGAAGACGCCAGAAACGATTGAGTTCCCGGGCGCCAAAGATCGTATTGATGATTTGGCGGAGCGTGAGGATCGGACTCGCGTGAGTACGCATGATTGGGAGCGGAGTCGTCGTCGCCGTCGTAGTGGCTGGATGAGTCCGATCGAGATCAACGAGAAGGATGATCCGGTGGGTCCATGCTTGGATGAATCAGGACGCCGGGCGAGCCTGAAAGGTTTCCTGGGTGTGTCGATGGGAAGTTACCTAGAGTTGCTGGATTGGACTGGTCGTCAATTGCGTCGCGACAAGGTTGGAGTGATACCCGATCACTTGGCGCCGATCCTCAGTCGCCTCGGTTTGGATGCTCGGGCTTGGTGTGATGTGGTGCAGAAGTTCGGACGCGTGTTCAAGCGCGCGGCTGGGACGCCGGAGAGCCTGGCTCAGGAAGCGATTCGTAGCGGCCAGCGCTGGCTGTGTGCTCCCGATAACCCGCTCGGCATGTCGGCAGTCTAGTCAGTCGATCTCCTGGATCGCTTTTATGCAGATTCTGCGTTGCGTGCTGCGCTGACACGTCGAGCTTGAGCGGTGCCACGTCGAGCCGAGGCCGGATCGATGATGCAGACCGCCTTTCTGAGGTCATGACCCCGATAACGAATACGGCATAGCTAGCAGTTCGCAATTTAATATGAGGGCTGGCCCCATCCGTTCCCATCCGTTCCTTGGCCATCCGTTGGCCCCATCCGTTCCCCGGCCCCATCCGTTCCCCCGTCCATTATCTGTCCATCTGGGCCCCATCTGTCCCGTCTGTCCTGCCATTTGTCCTGCAATTTAGAACGTGCCAGTTTGCCTGCTTCAATCTTTTGGCGATCGCCCAGATCTCCGATCATCTTCGGAGAGTTTCTTCCACACACGGGTGTTGAGCCATTCGACAGTTTGTTGTTTGCCGGGACCACAATAGGCTCCATACTTGATGTAAAAGTTACCCACAGCATCGAACGTTTTGAATTTGAATGGCTCGCCGTCATTTTGTGGTTTGCCATCGACAGAAACTGTGAGCTCTAGTGCGTCATCCAGCCTAAGAATTGGGGTTGGTTGATTTGCTTAAATTAGCGGAAACTTTCGTCAACACACGGAGGTTTCCAATGATCAAAAAGTATATCGTCCGACTCTCGGATGAAGAACGCCAAGTTTGTCAGG
>JBGTAI010000303.1:0-32556 GCA_041749955.1 Pirellulaceae bacterium
TCTGAGTCTTGGTTGGAGCCTTCTTTGGCGCCGGAGCGGCCTTGGCCATGTGCGAGAACCTTTGTTGAGCGTTGTTAAGTTAGCAACTGTACTAATTGCGACCAACTCCATCGTTGGATAACGGCAAAGTAGTAAGGCCCCCAGCAAATCCGTGCAACCCGGCTTTCGCCAAAAAGCCAACGATTTACGGGCTTTTTTTGGGCGGTCTTGACTCGGGCTCTCGCATCTGCTTCCCAAATTGGTCTCAGATTTCGCTCTTCAGGACCTCGTCAACTGAGCTTTCATTCAATGACGAATCCGTTGAACTTGCCTCTGCGATCGTATCTCCAGACAACGAGTATTGCAGCAGGCTCGGTAGCACCTCAGTCATCGCGGCATCAATCTCGGCGTTGGAATTTGCGGGCGCAGTGCTTGCTAGAACGCGTCGCACAGGCGTGTTGAACGATGTGACATTCGGAACAAACACATCGCTTCGCGACACAGCCGAACGACTCTGTGAATCGCCAGCGGAGAGTTGATCACCGATCACAAGCGACGATGTACTCGCAGGGATTGTGCTTGAAGGAATGCTGGATGATACCGCGAGTGATTGCATTAATCCTGAATTCGCAGCGAGCAATTCGCCTTCGGCACCACTGAGCAATTCCGTACTTGCTTGCGATGTTGACGCGGTCGCTGATGAAGTCGGGATCACTGATGAAACAGCCGACGAGGAGCCTGAACCGGAGCTCGACGTTCCCGTTGTGACAGGAGCAAACGTAATGTCCGCCGTTTCGAGACTGACCCGAAGGAGACGGGCATCACCCACCTGGGCTCGCGTCTGGACTCGTCGATCATTCACGGCTGGTACCGTTGCGGTCACGTTAGCGCCACTTGCGTTCCTGCCGGTGATGGTCAGGCTCGTCCCAGCACTATTTAGCTGCACACTTGGGCTTGCCAGTGTCGTTGTGCCCGTCGAAAGCGATGCAAACGTTTGAGACTGCCCTGGCGAAACAGCGGCGATCAGTGCTTGCCGGGGCGCTGAGCCGAACCAGTCCGACATCGAAACATACTTTGCTCGCAATGCCCCTAAATTCGGCGATACCGTCAGATTAGCTGCCGAAGGATCATTCGCTACCGTGAGCGGGATTACCCGGGCTTGATCACCATTTTGCAAGAACGGTATGGCAGGGACATTTAGATTGTAAGTGCCGGGTAGGACTTCTTGGAAAAAGGCGCCGCTGCTCGTCATGGTGACGGGTCTCACCACCGTCGCTCCCAACAAATCTGTGCCGCTGAGTGTGAATCCACTTGTTGCAAGAATCGAGGCTGATGGGCCTAAATCGAGAGCCACATTCACAAGGCTAAAGTCGTTGACTTGAACCGTGAGCGTTCCGGAACTCGTCGTGTTGGATGAATCGCGAACGGTGTACGAGAAGGTATCGGTACCCGTAAAGGTCGACGACGGCGGCGTGTAGAAGATCTGAGTTCCGTCGGTGCTTATCCGTGCTGCGCCACCGCTGGTTCGAGTGCCAAGCACGGTAAACGTCAGCGTCTCGTTCGCGTCCACGTTGGCGGGCAAATCCGACACTCGGAAGATGACTGTTTCACCTGCCGTTCGATTCACGTTTCGTGTCGGGCTTGAGACTGGCGGCTGGTCGTTGACCGCCGTCACGGTGAAGGTCACGGTGGCAGTTGCCGTGCCGCCACCGGTATCGCGGATCGTATAAGTGACGGTTTCGGTGCCGTTGAAATTTGCCCGTGGCTGGTACAACAATTGCGAGCCATCGGAGCTAATGCTCGCGGTACCGCCTTGGCTTGGAGCACCCACCGCAGAAATCACGAACGACTGGCTTGAGGTATCTCGCGTGTCATTGCTGGTCACATTAAACGAGGCTTGAGCGGCGTCTTCGACGACGGTGAACGCATCCGCTACTGCAGTCGGTGGCGCGTCGGCTGAACGAACAGTAACCGTCGCTTGGACGGATCGCGTGAGCGCTCCGTCGCTGAGCGTGTAGGTGAATGTGTCGGTGCCGGTAAATCCAGTAGGCGGACGGTAGCTGACTCGATTGCCAGCGGTATTGACGGAGACCGTTGCGCCAGCACTTGTGGTGGAAACAGCAGTGATTCTCAAGGTCTCTCCAGCGTCCGGAGCGACACTGTCATTGGCAAGGACGTCGAGGTCTTGAGCAGCCGCGTTTTGGTCCACGGTGAATGTGTCCGCAACGCCTGTGGGCGGATCGTTCACAGCCGTCACCGTCACAGTCACGCTTGCAGATTGAGTCGCTCCGCCGGTGATTGCGGCAGTGTAGGAGAACGTCGTTGTGCCGTTGAAGTTTGCTGAGGGAGTGAACCGAACTTGGCCGTTCGTCAGTGTCACCGTGCCGCCGGTCGCTGGCTGGCTGACAGCAGTAACCGACAATGTGCCCGTTCCAGTCACGATGTCATTGGCCAGCACGTTGATGGTCGAAGCCCCAGCATCCTCAACCACCGTGAGTGTGTCGGGCGTGAGTGTAAAGTTCTGGCCAATCGAAAGCGAGACACTGCCGTAAGCGATGCTTTCCGCCGCGATTTGATTGTCGACGAGATACAACAACACTTCGCTGTTGACGGCCTCAGCCGGTTCACTGCGAATATTCACATTCCCAGCCGCTAGCGCAGTGAGCCGAACCGTAGCCACAAGCGAATCCACGAGGTTTGTCGGTGCCGTCTCCGTTCTCGCCGCACCGAGTTCGTCGATTAGACCCGTTGAAAACACACCGCCTTGTTGTGTTGTAAATCCAGGTCCGTACTGGATCGTTGAGCCCGTGACAGGGCGAACCAGCGTGCTGTCGAACAGGATATCCGCCGCAGCAGCGAAAATTCCGCGAGCGTTAAAACCACCACGAGCGTCCGTTCCGATCATTTCGAGCAAGAACGTATCTCCCACGTTCACATTGCTAATCTCGTTACCATTGAGGTCGGTGATTCGTAGCCGGATTTCGGCAAGCGGTGAACCACCCGTCGTCACCGTGAACGACTCCGTCCGGACGTTGCCGGCGACGTCAGTCAACGCGAGTGTGAACGTGCTGGCGCCCGTTTGCGTACTGGTTGGCGTCCATGTAATCACACCTGTGCTCGCGTTGATTGTGGCCCCCGCCGGAGACGCCGTGAGTGCATATCGCAATCCGGCGCCTTCTTCGGGGCTGATCAAGTCGCTCGTGTAAGGGCGATTCACGTTCGCTTGAGTGTTCGCCGAAGCGATCACGGACGCGGGACTTGTGCTGTCGTACACAAGCGACAGCGCAGGCGACAGCGCACTGGTGACCGTGCCGACACGCTGGCGAGCAACGATTCCGTAGGTGCCATCGCCCAGTGCCGCAATGTTGCTTGTGGTGATGTTGATCGTCGAGCCAGAGGCGATTCCTGTTCCAACAACAACGCCAGTCGATGCTCGAACCAACTCCACGGTGGCGCCGCTAGTGACACCACTGACCGTGAACGTCAACGTACCAGCATTCGTGATGTTGTCGGTATTGCTTATTCCTGAATCACTTGTCGCGATCAGGTCAACGCCTGTTGGAGTCGTCGCAGTGGTTTGCTCGCCTTCGAACCTAAACGCGACGACTTGATTGTCGCTATCCGAGCTTGAATTCCCAACAACGCCAGTGCCGGGACGTACACCAACGTTTACATTAACTGTGCCGACGAATCCCGTATTGGGCGTCACCGTGACTAGGCCGGTTGCCGCGTTGACGGAGGCTGTTGCGCCGGTTGAGCCCGTTGCGAGGCTAGCGAAGTAAGTAACTGCGTCACCTTCAACGTCGACGCTAGAGAGCTGCAGCGCCGCTGGCGTATTGATGGGCGTTGCGGCAGGCGTCGTGATCGGGTTCAGGAACGGTTGGCTGTTGGCGTTGTCTGCGGCCACTGTGACGGGGACCACTTCCGTGAATGTGTTGCCATCAGAGTCGGTAACCGTGAATCGAACGTTTGTGGTGCCAGTTGCATTGCTCTTGGCTTTTAGCATCACGACGGAGTTTTCAATGTCATTGAACACGTCGATGCTTGTGATGGTGACGTCGATACTTGGCTTGCCGGAGCTGTTGACAGCAGTACCGCTGATGGCCTCACGAACGTCTTCTCCCTCGACGAGTTGACCAAAAATCGAGTGGTTGAAGTCGAGGTGTCGCGTTGGCGTTTCGGTGATGAAGAACTGGGAATTGTTCGTGTCATCCGTCGTTTTGGCGAACGACAAAATACCACCGCGGTTGTGTTGCAGATCGGCGTTAAACTGGTCATCGAAATTGCCTAGGGTCGAACCGCTCGTGCCCGTGCCGGTGGGATCCCCAGCTTGAATCACAAAGCCATCGACGACGCGATGGAAAATGATTCCGTCATAGAAGTTGGCGTTCGCCAGCTCGATGACGCGACCGGACGGCACAGGCGCTTTGTCTTCGAACAGCTCGAATACCATGTCTCCGTAGCCGTTAAGGTCGATCCGAATGGAACGATTGCCGGTCAAGACAATCGCATCGAGAAGTGTTGGATTGTCGACACTCACCGTCACCGTTAATGGGCCACCATTGGGATCGTATGCATCGACAGGAATGTGGAGAGGGGATCCCGTTCTTACGGTTTGCGGACCAATCGCTGCAAACGTTGGCGACTCGCTTGTCGGAATTGGAACGCCACTACGCTGGCTCAGCGTCGCCAGAGATTGTACATCGGTAACACGTGATCCGTCGGGGAATTCCCAAGTCGGAAACTTCTTAATGTCTTCGGAAATACCAATCGAGTTCAATTGCCGATCAGGACCAGTCACCTCAACAAAGGGCAAATACTTTTCACCGTCCTGAAACAGCTGTTTTTGCTCAGTGCAGAACGGACACCACTCGGCGCCAAAGAACTGAACGCCTGCGGCATCTAAAGCTTTCGCGAACGCCACAAGGTCCTGTTCCGGTTCACCTTCAGGCTGCCCTACTAAGCCATTTCCGGATTCCGAGACTGCTACTGCTTGAGTATCGCCTGCGCCAGACTCCGTAAACATAAACTCAACGTCGCCCGCCATCATTTGGCGATTTTCTAGTGACTCCAGCAACAATCGGCCTCGTTTAGGATCAACCGAGTCATTCACGCCGGCCAACCCAGCCAAAAGCCGCCCGAACATGCTTCGCTTGAAAGAGCGTGGTTGGGCCGTGCGGCTGTCGAGAATCGGTCGGCGATTTTGTGAGTGTGAAACTTGGGGACGCATAACCAAAGTCCTGGGCTGGACGCGAGAAACGTAGGGTTTTGGAACGAGCTGGCTGGGGATCAAGCAATTTCGGCTTTCTGGCACCTGTTTTATGAGGTGTCGAAAGTCAAATTGCGAACGGTACGGAAGGTCCGTCATCGGTGTGTCGTCGGCATGCTGCCACCGTTAGGACGAAAAAATTCAGAACGACCGTTACAGCTTGCCATTTCTGTAGAACGAAAAAGTAGACGCGTTTTAACGATATTCAGGTTCTAGGACGCAAAAACAGGCAACCTTGTTCCGTACAATTCACCCCCCAATGGTGAACCGGGGCAAATTAATCAGTGGTGGCTGTGCCACACCTGCATTGTGGCCCAGCTGCATTGTGCGATGGCTATGGTGGGTCGTGGCCCCCAGGGTGCCACGGGTGGCATCTCAGGATACGAGCCACGCCGCGCAAGCACCCTCGAATTGGCCCATAGATTCGAATCGCCTCAATTGTGTACTGGCTGCACGTCGGTGTGAAACGACAGCTGGGGCCCTTCAGCGGGCTGATGATCGTTTGGTACCACCGAATGATCCCAATCAGCACGGTGGTTGCAAGTCGTTGCACTGGCATTCAACTCACTGTCGCGTTGCTCTCAATCCACACCAACTAACACGTGCCCACGCAGCGGTCGGCTTTGTGAACGTCTCGCCTCCCGGGAATACTGAAGCCGTTGTATGCCTAGTTTCCAAACGGGTCGCTTCCGAATGGATCCTTCATCGCGTCGTCACCGCCACCACCTCCAAACGGATCTGCGCCGGCACCCGCGCCCGCGCCTGCGCCAAACGGATCGGCTCCAGCACCCGCCCCGAAAGGATCGGCTCCGCCAGCACCGAACGGGTCTGCAGCCTTCGTGCCAGCGTCCATGTTTTCCAATTTCTTGGTGTCAGCCGATTCTTCGGTAACAGGCGATTGGCTCACGAGCATCGCTTTGCTGATTGTGGGCAAGTCGCTGCCAATCGGTTTGAGACATTGGACGACTCCGCTTTCGCCGAGCAAATAGAGCCGATCCGTGAAGTAGTTTTTCAGCAGATTGCGAGTCTGGATCGACGAAATGGCCTGAGTTCGCTTCCCGGTTTTCACGTCAATCTCAGCCAAAATGCCGCTGAGCATGCGAACATAAAGTCGGTCGTTGAAGCACGCGATCAATTCGTCGACGCCCTTGGCTTCTTCAGTCCAAACGTTGTCGCCGGTATCAGCATTCAGGGCGTAAAGCGATCCATAGGTTGATCTCAAGAACACGGTGTCGTTGTAAACCAGAGGTTCGCCATAAAACGGTTCGCCGAAAGGTTTGTTCCAAACCACAACGCCGGTTCGCGTCGCATGAACACAGTAGACTTGCCCAGCTTCGCTGCCAAAAAAGAACCGTTCACCAGCCGCAGATGCGATTTTACCGTTCACGATTCCGTCGGTATTCAGCCGAAATTGAACGGACGGTTTTCCGGAGAGCTCCATGAAATACACGAAACCGCGATCCGTTCCCCAGGCAACGTGATTGCTTCCAGGAGCCTTGGTGGGCATCGCGAGGGCCGCGCCCGCAACCAATTCCATGAAGGGATCGATGGTCGCGTCTTTGAGCGGATAGCATTCGACGCCACCCCGAATTAAGGGAATGAGCGAGTAATCGCCACAGTGAATGGCACCAAAAAGCGGTACGCTCTTCATACTTTCGGTGACGATTTCTTCACCATTCATCGCATCGACACGAATCAGATTGCTGCCATTGATCACGGTGATCAAGTCATCGCCAATGCCTAGTTTGCCATAACCATGATCTCGGTGGCCAAACCGAGCGAGCCAAACGAGTTCACCCGTCTCAGCATCCTGGCATTGCAACGTTCCATCATCGCCGAGCGTATACAAACGGACGATTGGCGCCGTCCGCATCGTGATGTGCGATTTGATTCCCCGCCGCGTCAAAACGCGAACCTGTTGTCGTGCCTGCCGCTCAGCCTCCGCCTTCTCCAAAGCCGCGCCCTTGGACGCAAACTTGTCGACACGGAATCGTGCGTACACTTTGGCTCCCGGCGGCGAAATGCCAACGGCGCCTGGCAATTTGTCTGCTGAATCGACCGAGACAGACGAACTTTCTGCTGATGCGTCGCTTTCTGGTGCCGCCAACGGTTGGCTTGCGGCGTCAATGACTTCGACGAATTCGACTTTGGCTCCTTCGACCACATAGATTTGCTGGTCAGCGATCGATTGCGCGCCAGCCGACACTTGCATCTGGCGACGCCATGCTTCGGTCAGCCCCAAACGTGCTGCCTGGCTTGGCGCCATCAAATCATTCGCAACCGCGCTCGACATCGTTGCCGCGAGAGCAACGCAGGCGACGCCGCATCTCAGGCTGGTTTGGTTCACGACGCGTCGAAAAATGGACGGATGTTGAGCTAGACGCATGGTTTTTCTTTGCATCTTGATTGGAAGGGCAAAAGTCATTCGGGCGACTGCATGGGAGCGAAGTTCAAGCCGTCTTGTGCGGCAACATCAGAAAAGACGGAGAAAAGCATTAAATCATTGCGACCGAAACAACCGTTCATGGCTTCGATCGGGATAAATACGAACACATTCAATTGTACTCGCTCGGTTCCCCGCAAGCGAATGAATCCGCGCCAAATACGCCAGCAAAACTGGCAAAGTGGCCAATCGCAACGCTCAAAAATGCTCCGACAGCGCGGCGAGCATTTTTCGCGGAATCCCAATGGGAACCACTGTGACTCTTCCAAGCACCGATGACGCTTCCCCCATAGAAAATCCGACTTTCTCAGCCACCATGGTCAACGTGTGGTCCGCCCGGAACGTGGTTGTGGCGATTGCGCCTGAGTCGCAATCCAGCCCCGTGGGCACGTCGATTGCAATTCGAACGGCGGCGGCATGGTTTGCCAACCGGATAGCCGTGACATAGGGCTCGCGTGGCTCCCCCCGGGCACCGGTTCCCAGCATGCAATCCACGATCACGCCAGTGGAGAAGAGCTGTGATTGCAATTCGTCTTGCGATGGCGACGAGACGATGGCTAACCCCGCTCGCTTGGCGATTTCGGCGTTCACCAAAGCGTCCCCGCTCAATTCATCGACGCTAGCAAGTGCGACAAGTGACACCGGGTGCCCCAGCAGTTCCAAATGTCTCGCAACGACGTAACCGTCGCCGCCATTGTTGCCTTTGCCACAGAGAATTGTGACGGAGACCCTAGTTCCTGCTGTGTCCAGGCGAATGATCTCGGAAATCAGTTCGGCGCAACCGCGGCCAGCATTTTCCATCAGCACGAGTCCGCTCATGCCAAATTCTTGGACTGCGGCCTCGTCGACCCTGCGGACTTGATCGCGTGTGAGAGCTACGATAGACATCAGTACCACCAGTCCCTTGAATGTGATTTCAATCGCATTCTTGAATGAACAACGAATCCTCTGTGGAGTGCATCATGCCGCTTTACGAATACGAATGCAAATCGTGTGACCATGTTGTTGAAGTTCTAGTCCGCAACGCGACCGAGGCCGTCGAGTGCCCTGACTGCGGCAGCTCGAAGCTGGATCGAGTCCTCAGTGTGACTGCGGCGCCAGCGATGAAGGGCGGATCGAGTTTGCCGATGGCCAGCAGTGGCGAGAGCTGCAGCATGCCGCGTTGCTGTGGCGGCGGCTGCCAAATGTAGAGGATTCTCTCTACCAACTAGCTCTCAACCTTTAACACTCAACTCAAAACTCAACTCAAAACTCCCATGCCTTCCGTAATCGCAATCGCGGCACACCACGACGACATCGAATTTCTAATGGCGGGCACGATGCTGCAGCTCGCTCGTCGTGGTTGGTCGTTGCACTACATGAATCTCGCCGATGGATCGCGAGGTTCGACGACGATGGGCCGCGCCGAGTGCGCCGCAGTCCGACTCGAAGAAGCCAAGCGAGCTGCTGAGGTTCTCGGTGCGACGTTCTATGACCCGATCTGTCCGGATATGGAGATCGCGTATACGACCGAGATGGTAAAGAAGGTTGCCGCAGTCGTCCGGATGTCCAAGGCTTCCATTGTGCTGACGCATGCGCCTGTGGACTACATGGAAGACCACGAAACCGCATGTCGCTTGGCCGTGACGGGTGCGTTTTGTCACGCGATGCCGAATTTCGAAACGGATCCGCCGGTCGAGATTTACAACGAGCCTGTGACGGTTTATCACGCTCAACCACATGGCAATGCGACGCCATTGGGCGAAGCGGTGATCCCACAATACATCGTCGATACGACAGACGTCTTGGAACAAAAGGTCAAGTCGCTCGAATGCCACGCGAGCCAAAAAGAGTGGCTGGACAAAAGCCAAGGTATGGATAGCTACGTGCAAACAATGCGTGATCTCACGGGCTACATGGGGAAGATGAGCGGTCGTTTTCAAACGGGCGAAGGTTGGCGACGACGCCAGCACTGGGGATTCTGTGGCGCGAACGATGACCCACTTCGCGATGCCCTCGCCGACATCATTGTCGAGCCTCGCAAGAGCTAATCCTCAAGCTCGTTAGTTGCTCGCATTCGGTGGCCGATACACTTTCACTCGGCCGTCGCGTGTCAACAAGTGTGGTCCACCAGCTAGCTCGATACAGTAGGGAATCGCTGGGAAAACAGCATCCAAACACTCAGCGATCGCTCGTGGTTGTCCCGGCAAATTCACTAGCAAGGATGTCCCGCGAATGCCTGCGGTTTGCCGCGAAAGAATTGCAGTCGGTACTTTCTCGAGCGATACTTTTCGCATTAATTCGCCGAAACCTGGAAGTAGCTTGTTGCATACCGCCTCAGTCGCCTCGGGCGTTACATCGCGAGGCGACGGACCGGTGCCTCCAGTCGTGATAATGAGACAGCAATGCTTGTCGTCGACAAGATCGATGAGCAAGCGTTTCAGTTCCACTAAGTCATCCGGTACCACGCGAAGCACAGGCTCCCATTCGGGCGCCAGCACTTCGTCCAAGTAAGCGTCGATCGCTGGGCCGCCACGGTCTTCGTATTCACCCCGACTTGCCCGATCCGAAACAGTGACGATACCGATTCGTATTTTTCGATCGAGTTGGGGCGACGAATGCGTAGGGTCCGACATGTAAAAATCTCACGGATGCGACACGTTACTGAGCGTGGTAAATTAACCCACAGGAAAAACATGTCTCTTTTTAACGAGCAAATCAAATGAACCGAGCTTTATTGGTAATCGACGTCCAACGAGAGTACTTCGATGGAGCTTTGCCGATCACGCACCCCGCAGGTCATCTCGACGAGATCCTAAGAGTAATGGATTGTGCGGCCAAGGCGAGCATCCCCACCGTTGTTGTTCGCCATCACCAACCCGATCCCGACTCGCCGCTATTTCGGCACGGTTCGGAGATGTGGCAATTGCACGATGAAGTGGGGTCACGTCCTCGTGACTTGCTCGTCGATAAGCAATTGCCTGGCTCGTTTACCAACACGCCATTGGATACGTTTTTGAAGTCCCATGAAATCGACACGCTCACGATTGCTGGCTACATGACGCAAATCTGTTGCGACACAACCGCTCGGCAAGGATTCCACCGTGGCTACAAAGTGGAATTCCTCAGCGACGCGACGGGAACGCTTGACGTTGAGAACTCCGCCGGAAGCGTCACCGCCGAAGAACTGCATCGGTCGATTCTCGTCGCACAGCAGATGTTCATTAGCGATGTGGTGACCACCAAGGACTGGCTCACGCGGATCTGATCAGGCTGTGGTTGATCTGGCCTGTGATTGACCGAAAAAACAGGCAAACACGGTTCATCCCCTGGGGGTACGAACACGACTGTCGTACACTAGGGGGCACGAACGCTTTATCCAGACACAATCTCTCAACACGACCAAAGTGACCTCCCCGTCCACTGGGAGCTGATTTCATGGCATTGATCATCCTTCGCTGCATCTTTCTGCTTTGTGCTGGGGGTGTGTCTGCCATTATTAACTCGAGCTTGGGTAGCGATACGCCAGCGTGGGTGCCTTGGTTGACGTTCGTTTCGATTCTGTTGCTCTCGACCGTCGTCGTTGTCGGCGACATTTACGTGCCACGAAAAAGAATCGATACGATCTCGGCAATCTATTTCGGTGTGCTGATTGGGGTATTGTTGACCTACATTATGTGGATCGCGATTGCACCGCTGCTGAGTCCGAACGTCAATACGAACGGGATGCAACTCGTGATCGGGTTGTTGCTCTGTTACATCTGCACGAGCGTGTTGCTCCAAACCAAAGACGATTTCCGGTTCTTGATTCCCTATGTGGAATTCGTTCGCGAAGTCAAAGGCTTCAAGCCACTGGTACTTGATACGAGCGTTGTCATCGACGGTCGAATTGCTGATTTGGTCGGAACGGGGGTATTCGATAACCAGCTCGTGATGCCGCGATTCGCGCTGTTGGAACTCCAGGCCATTGCTGATAGCAGCGATAAACTACGACGCACCCGAGGCCGACGGGGCTTGGACGTGTTGAATCGTTTGCGAGCGGACGACAGTGTGGATCTCGTGATTTTCGATCGCGAGCTTCCGGAACTCGTTGGGCAAACCGTTGACTTGAAACTCGTGCTGCTGGCAAAGCACCTGGAGGGAAAAATCGTCACGGGCGATTTTAACCTGAACAAGGTCGCGAAGATTCACAACGTCCCAGTCATCAACCTGAACGAGATCAGTAACTCACTCCGTCCTGTCTTTCTGCCAGACGAAAGTTTCCGGCTCAAGATCATCAAGGCCGGTGAAGGTGCCGAGCAAGGCGTCGGCTACCTGGATGATGGCACGATGGTGGTCGTCGAGGGGGCTCGGCATCGAATCGGTCAAGAGCTTGACGTTCGCGTGACCAGCACGCTGCAGACGAACGCTGGCAAAATGATTTTCGCGAAATACGAAACTCGATAGCTAGCAAGCGGCAAGCATAGAGTCATGTTGACTCGGGGTTGTGAAACCTGATACAGCCTCGTTCGTATGTCACCAACGAATCAAACGTGCTTGCTGTCTTTGGCCGTGACCACGTTATTGCTGTGCGCCCAGAGCTTGCTGTGCGTCGCTAACGAAACGGATTCCCCAACCGTTGCGAATGCTTCGTCGCGCCCCAGTGTGTCTCGCCCCTGTGTATTGCTGGCCAACGGGAACGTGTTGTTCGGCACAGCCAAACAGCAAGGCGAGTGGATTCTCATCCTCAATGGCGAAGACAACGTGTCTCAACTGCCTCGCCAACAGGTCGTTTGTTGGGCACCTTCGATCGAAGACCTCTACCAGTACCGCGTCGATCGCCGCATCGCCGGTGACCTTTCGGCACTCGCTCGCGACGCTCAATGGTGTTTGGACTATGAACTCTACAGCCAAGCGGCCTCGCTCATTCGCGAAATATGGGCGATTGATCCTGACAGTAAACTAGCTCAATCGCTGGAGAAACAGATTCGAAATCGCACTGCGGGCCCGGAAGAACCGACGGTCACGATTCCGAGTGTCCAGACGACTTCGCATACCGTTTCCGATGTACCGGCCGCTTTGAACCTCGCGGAATTAAAGGTGTTTGCAAGCCAAGTCCAACCGATGCTGGCGAATCGTTGTGGATCGTGTCATTCCGACCCAAGCGATCGTGAATGGTCACTTCATCTGCCTCCGCATGGCGCACGTCCCTCGTCACGCATGACACGAGAGAACTGGCAGCGATCCATCAAGATGATTGATGCTAACGCACCGGACCAGAGCTTGCTGCTTACCAAAGCAGTCTCTTCGCACGGCGGCGTCGAATCACCACTGGATGCCCGCGATGCGAAAGCGATCGCGTCCCTTCGCTTGTGGATTCAACGCACAGCAGCTTCGATTCTCGCCTCGCCAAACGAAGACTCAAGCATCGATTCGATCTTGCCGCCGCCCGTGGTCTTGCCTGGCGCATTCGCCGACTCGAGCATGAATAGCGATCGTGGCTTTGGAACTCTGGCTGAGCCGCCCAAAGACCTGTCGAACAAAACGCCTGTGCCAACGAAATCACCCATTGGTGCGTCTCGCTTGCCACAAGTTGCCAACCCGTTCGACCCAGAGATCTTTAACCGTAAGTTCCATCCGCCCCAGCCGCCAGATACGACAATCATCCCGTAGCTCCAGGAAACCCCGTTGCTCCAGGAAACCCCTTCGATCGACGTCAGTCTGAATCTCAAACGGTTTGTTCTTGCAATTCTAACAGTTCACCTTCAAAGTGCGTACAATGTTCGGCGTGAGGCATCGAAGGCCTCGTCCCGCCTCAATCGCTCTTCATCGGTGACCCAAGCATGCGTTGGTTTCTGCTAAGCCTCGTATCTTTTTTGACAACATGCTCTGCGCTCGCAGACTCCGCATGGCACAAACAGCAATTGTTGACGGAATTCGTCAGCGAAGGCGCCACCGCAGGCGACTTTGACGGCGACGGAAACATGGATCTCGCCAGCGGTGCTTACTGGTGGGCGGGCCCCGATTTCGAGAAGCGTTTCGAGTATCGCGAAGTAAAGGTGTTCTCGCCGAGCGGCTACAGCGATCACTTCTTTAGCTTCTCGCTCGACGCCGACTCCGATGGTGACACGGACATCATCGAAATCGGATTTCCCGGACAAGCGGCCACGCTGCACTTGAATCCTGGACCCGCTCGGGACGTCACGCGTTGGACTCCGAAGATGATCGCTGACCAAGTCAGCAACGAGTCACCCGTGCTTGTCGACCTGATCGCCGGTGGATTGCCCGAGTTGGTTTGCAGCCGCGACACAGCCTTCGGTTACTACGCGGCCGGTGACGATCCGACCCAGCCTTGGAGTTGGAACGCAGTCTCCGGTAACGGCGAATCGGCCAAACCGTTTGGTCACGGCATGGGTGTCGGCGATGTCGACGGCGACGGTTTGAACGATGTCCTCGGCGTCAAAGACTGGTGGAAGCAACCCGACACACTGGCGCCAGACAACGTTTGGAAAAAAAGTCGCTGGGCCGAAGAACGTTACGGAGGCGGTGGAGCTCAGATCCTTGTCAACGACGTGAATCGTGACGGCAATCCCGACATCATCACTTCGCACAACGCCCACGGTTACGGCATTTCCTGGTTCGAATCCAAACCAACGCAAGACGGCAGCCGCCGCTTTATGCGTCATGAAATTCTCGGTGATACCTCCGTCGCGAATCCCTACGGCGTCGTGTTTTCACAACCGCACGCGTTAACGTTGGCGGACATCGACAATGACGGATTCAATGATTTGATCACGGGTAAACGATGGTGGGCCCACGGCGGACACGATGTCGGTGGCAATCAAGCACCCGTGCTCTACTGGTTTAATATCCAACTCGATGCGAATGCAAAAAGCGGTGTCGACTTCGTTCCGCACTTGGTCGATGACGCGAGTGGCGTCGGTACCGACGTCCTCGCGGTCGACCTGAACCAAGACGCACGCGTTGACATCGTCAGCGCCAACAAACGCGGCGTGACGATCCACTTGCAAAACACCCCGCCAAGCGATCCTGCGAAAGACGTCTCCGTAGCGATGCCGCGATGGGACTTGGGCGTGCATGACGAGTCCGACTTTGCCGCATCACGTACGGCTGATGACGCCGCAGCCGCCATGCTGTTGCCGCAAGGCTTCTCCGCCGACGTCATTGCCAGCGAGCCACAACTCGCTCAGCCGATCGCCATGTGCTTTGACACGCGAGGTCGGATTTGGGTCGCTGAAGGTTACACGTATCCAGTCCGCGCTCCCGAAGGCGAAGGCAAGGATCGAATTGTTATTCTCGAAGACTCCGACGCCGATGGCATCTTCGAAACGCAAAAGGTCTTTGCCGAAAACTTGAATCTGGTCAGTGGTATCGAAGTTGGTTTCGGCGGTGTCTGGGTCGGCGCCGCTCCTTATTTTATGTTCCTAGCCGATGCTGACCACGACGACCGAGCGGACGGTGAGCCGCAAATTTTGCTGGACGGTTGGGGCTACCAAGACACGCACGAAACACTCAATAGTTTTCGCTGGGGACCCGACGGCTGGCTCTACGGTTGCCACGGCGTGTTCACGCATTCGCGTGTCGGAAAGCCGGGCACTCCCGATGAAAGCCGCACGTCGCTCAACGCTGCGGTTTGGCGTTATCACCCGGTTCGACATGATTTCGAAATTTTCGCCGAAGGCGGCAGCAACCAATGGGGCATCGATTTCAACGAGCGAGGCGATTGGTTCATGGAATGCTGTGTGATCCCGCATTTGTTTCATGTGATGCAGGGAGCACGCTATTTCCGCCAAGCTGGCCAACACTTTAATCCCTACACGTATGATGACATCCGTACGATCGCAGACCATTTGCATTACGGCGACGGCACGTTCTCCTCCGCCAACCAGGGCGGTCAAGTCGATCGTGGCTTGGTGAGCCGATCGGCTGCGACGACCTCCATGGTCGGTGGCGGTCATGCTCACTGTGGCATGACGATCTACCAAGGCGATTCGTTCCCCGCAATGTATCGTGGCGAATTGTTCTTTCACAATCTTCATGGACATCGTTTGCTGCGTGAATCCGTGGAACAAGACGGAAGTGGCTATGTCTCACGCCACCGTCCCGACTTCGCCCGTACGCTCGACCATGCGTTTGTTGGTGTCGGCGTGATGCTTGGACCGGATGGGTCGTTGTTTATGTCCGATTGGCATGATCCGCAAACGTGCCACCATCGTGATCCTGAAATCTGGGATCGCAGCAACGGGCGAATCTATCGACTTCGATACGGCAACGTCAAATCAACTCAAGTCAATGTTCCCGAGCTGACGAGCAAAGAGCTTGTTGACTTACTCTCGCACGACAACGTTTGGTACGCTCGCGCGGCGACACTCGAATTACAGCAGCGCAGCGTCTCGAGCGATTTCGAGCGAACCGTGGTCGACGAAGCATTGACGCGACTCTCGGATTCAGCCGAATCGGAGTCGCTCCGGTTGCGTGTCTTGTGGGCTCGACATTGCTGTGGATTACTCGCTGAAAACCAACTCGTCGCGTTGCTCAGCGACCGTGAGGAAACGATTCGCGGTTGGGCGATCCAGTTGCTATGTGAATCCAAATCAAAGCTATCGCCAGCTGTGCTCCAGCACTTTGTCGAGCTTGCATCGGGCGAACCTTCACCGGTAACTCGTCGATATCTTGCCAGTGCGATGCAGCGAATGGTCCCCGCCGATCGATGGCCAATCGCGGAAGCCTTTGTGCGTAACGGACACGACGCAGCGGACAAAAATTTGCCGCTGCTTGTGTGGTACGCGATCGAGCCGCTCGCCGCCGACGACCCTGGACGAGCCCTCGCAATGGTTGCGAACATTCCAAACGCGGGCTTACGCGACAAGGTTCAACGACGGACTGCCGGAAGTGACGCCGGTCGCGCGGTGCTTGTGGATTCGTTGAGCGTGAGCACGGATCCGAAGCAGTGGATCGAGCAAGGAAACCGCTTGATCGCAGCCTTGCCTCCGATCGGACGGCTTGCGATGCCAGCAAAGTGGGCGACCACTCGCGAAGCTGGAATGAAGATCGCCGAACAAGGCGGTGACGCAGCTCCGCTCGCTTCGATTCTGCAACAGCTCGGCGCCCGGTTCGGCGACGAAACGATGCTGGATTCGTACCGAGCGACTGTGACGAACAAGGAAGCGTCGATGAAAGAACGCATTGCGGCACTGCAAGTCCTCAAGTCGTCGCAAGCGAATCGTTTAGGCGAGACCGCGATTGAAGTGCTTAGCGAGCCCGCGCTCCAACGGCCAGCGATGGAGGCGATTGTCGAATCCTCTGATCCTGCGATTGCCGCGAAACTGATTGCCGCGCTGGGCTCGTTGCCGACCGAATTGCAACCCGATGCGATTAATTTCCTTGCGACACGTGCTGAGACCGCGACTCAATTGATCGCAGCGATCCGCGATAAGCGACTCGATAAATCGATCGTGCCCGTGGCGCTACTGCGACAGATGAAATCGCTCGGCAGCGAACCTATCGATGCGGCAATCGCTGAGATTTGGGGCAGCCTTGGCAACGCACCGAAAGATCTCGACAAGCAGAAGCAATTTTGGGCTGGCGTCTTGTCGCCCGCCAATCTCGCCGACGCGGATGTCCAGCATGGTCATTATGTGTTTACGCAAGTTTGTGGCAACTGTCACAAATTGTTTGGCGAGGGACAAGTTATCGGGCCAGATCTGACTGGATCCAATCGTGGCGACATGAATTACTTGCTCGACAACGTGCTTGCACCCAATGCACTGATCGGCAACGCGTATCAAATGCATTCACTGTTGATGGATGACGGACGGTTGCTTACCGGGTTAATCAAGAGCGAGACCGATTCGTCGATCACCCTGGTCATGACGGCTGGAACGGAAGTCACCGTCGCTCCCGATGCGATCGAGCAGCGTAAGTTGTCGGATCAATCCATGATGCCGATGGAGTTATTCGACAAACTTTCTCACCCAGATGTGATTGATTTAGTCGCGTATCTCAAATCGCCCCAGCAAACACCGATCTCAAAAACACGCCGCACGATTTCGACGATCCGTGTGGAGGCTGAAACACTGACGCCCTCGCCAAAGTTCACGGCCGGAAAAGCGTCCCCCCAAGGCATGAAGGGATTCAAAGGCTCGTGGTCGGGCGATGCACAGCTATGGTGGACTGGAGCAAAAGTCGGCGCGAAGTTAACGCTCACCATTCCGAACGTGGCGACTGGCAAAGCACAAGTCCGACTCCGCCTGACGACTGCGCCGGACTATCCGATCATCAAAGCAACGCTCGTGGGGAATCGAACGATCGAAGCAGATCTGTATCATCCGTCGGTCAGCCTCTATGACCAACCGATTCAGTGGGACGATGTTGACTTTAGCGTTGACCAGCCGATTCAAGTTGAGCTGGAAATGGTCGGTCACAACGTCCAAGCGATCAAGAACTGGATGGTTGGTATCGACTGTCTCGAGATTCGCCAGTAGCCGTCCAGATTACGCCGCTGCGCCCAGCCATCCGGCGAAGAAGTCGCTGGCAAGTTGGGCGGCGGTGGGCGACAACGGAAGCGATTCTCTTCCGTGTCCAGCTGATGGGGCTGAAGACGTTAACGCGTCGAAGTCGATGAGCTCAAGTCGACCATCGAGCCCCTCGACGAGCGCTGTCGTATTCTCGATCCAATCGCCGAGATTCACGTAGAGCAATCCGTCACCAATCGTTCGCTGGGTCGGTAAATGCACGTGTCCGCACACGAGTCCATCGCATCCGAGTTCGGTGACGTGGTCGACGAGTTTCTGTTCAAAGCCGCTGATGTGCTGCACGATCTTCTTTGTCGATTGCTTGAGGAATCGGCTGAAGCGAACGTTCGGAATGCGAGCTTTCGTCAGGGCTCGATTGACACCACGATCAGCCGCGATCAATGACTCGTACGCGAGGCTGCCTGTATGCGAGAGCCACTTTGCATGCGATTCGACGTCGTCAAATTGGTCGCCATGCAAAACGGAAAGTCGTCGTCCGTCCAAACACGCGTGCATGAACGAGTCTTGAATTTCGAGGGGTCCTGGCTTGAGATGAACGTCTCTCAGAAAGGTGTCGTGGTTCCCGGGTGCGTAGAAAATCTGTGTTCCAGAAGTTGCCAATTCGGCAAGTCGATTCAAAATCGCGTTGTAAATCGGCGGCCAATACCAGCGGCGCTGTAGCACTCGTGCGTCGAGAATATCACCGACGAGGTAGAGCATCTCAGGCTCATGCGTTTGCAGAAGTCGGAGCACTTCACCCGCGCGAGCGAAGCGACTGCCCAAATGCAAGTCGCTGATGAACAACGCACGAATGTGCTGTGTCCGTGTTTCTAGTTGTGTGCCAAGCATGAGTGGTTTTGCTCACCGTTGGGGCAAGTGAATGGATCAGCCGTCGATGTCATGGGCTTGGTGCCGACAAAGACGTAGTAGGGTGCGCGCATCAACGGTAGATACGGAACGCTCCCGCGCGATTGACTGAGATAGAGTGTCTCGAATCTTCGTCGCAGCATCGGCAAATGATCAGGGCTCGGATTGACGTTGTCCCACCCAAACCAAGCGGGCCAAAACAGACGCGTGAACCCGCTATGCCGAACTTCGTCACTCGCCGGGTATTTGCGAGAAATGAAAAAGTCGACCACACCAAGCTGGCCGCCCGGCTTCAATAGCCGCAAAGCCGATTCGACTGCGGCAAACCAGTCTGGAATCATGGTCAGAGAGTAGCTCATGGTCACTACATCCGCGACGCCCCCCTCAAGACCCACGTCGGTCGCGTCCGCTTCGTGAATCTTGATACGGTCGGTCCACTTGGAGTTTTGAGAGCGTTCTTGGGCTACCTTCAACAGCGAAGGGGATAAATCGACCCAATGTATTTGTGAAAGTCGATCTGCCGCTCCGCCAATTCTCTCCAGATTTTCTCCCGTTCCTGCACCGAGATCGACCCATACACCGCCTGGTGGGAACGCCAGCTTCGAAAACATCTCTTCGCGGCCATGCAACAAGCGTTGCCGAAACGCATCGTAGTCGTCGGCCTGGCCAGAGTAAAAATGCTCAAGTCGTTGGGCGTGTGATCCAGTTCTCAGCGACGGTTTGGCGAGGTTCCAAAGCACTCTTGCATCGCGGCGAAGCGAAGAGAAACGAGATTTCGTCGATACAAAGGATTGAAACATCATCGCTTTCAAGTTTGCGGATCTCCGCGTCTGAGTTCATTTGTTAAGCGTGAACGGTGTTGAGATCCGCGACGTAGAACCTTCCATACGTGTTCACGCGATCTCGCTGGTGCAGCGAGTCAGCAAGCTCGGTCCGATAACGCAACAGCTCACCCACCTCACGTTTGCGACCAGCGCATTCCACTTGAAGCGGATCCACGAAATCGCACTTCAATCCAGCCGTTCGCCACAGGACCTTCGCATTCGGAGTGGCTGCGTAGACGATCTGTTGCCATTCAGCTTCCAGTGCTTCGCGATGATTCGCCGCGAGCCAGTCCATGTGATCGAGTAGGACAAAGCGAGAGACGCTTTCATGTTGCGTGTTCAAGAAGTCGGTGACAGTGGCGTTGTTCGTTGTCACGCGGTGGGACGCCTCACGCAGCTTTTTGTAATTCGATTCCACGAGATACTCTGGGCAACACTCGGGCGTGTACTGGCCCGTTAAGTAGACTCGCCAAAAGTAGTTGTCCGACAAGGATAATTGCGTGAAGACGTGTTCAACACGATCAACGATGAATTGGGAAATGCCGCCCGGATAACCGTGGTCGATCTGCATCCGTTGAGCTCGCGGAACGCCGAGCATCGACATTGTCGCGTCTCGTCGCACAAGCCAACGCATCATGGGGCCAAACATGGTCTCGCCGAGGTTGTGTTCACGGAACAATCGTTGTTGGCATTCAATCGACCCAGCCGTGAGCATCTCCAGGATGACGTCGCGGGCACGTGCGATCCGGTCGATATAGAAATTGATCCAGTAAGCAAAGAAACCTGAGGAGCCACAGAAGTAGAGACTCCCGCGATGTGTCGAGCCGTCAAGCAAATGGAGGCGACGGTCCCAGATTTTCTGAGCAAACGATGGCAGAAGTGGTCGGACTCGAGCGAGGTAAGTCCCGCTGAAGTTGGGCAACGCTCCTTGGCCGAACAAGGCGAAGAACCGTTCATAATCGAGGGTCTTTGCACACGCGAGCTTTAATTCGAGCAACGCATTTTGCAGCGGATTCATGTCAACCGCGTGTACCGCTTTGACTCCCGCAAGGGCATAGTCCAATGCATTGCAACCCGCCGACGTGATCACCATCACGCTATCGGATGGCGTCAGTTGCATCGCATCGCGATCTAAACGCGGGTCTTCCCAGCACGTGTTGTAAACCAAGTTGCGGCTATGAACTTGGTTGAAAAAATGCTGACCTATCCAGTCCTTCATCATCGGCAAGTCGCTCCCGCATCTGGCGATTCACAACACCTAACTAGGTCTTGATTTGCAGCGGATGATAGGCCGCTTTGATGAAGGCTCTGTGAAAGCACGCAGAGTCTCAGGAGAAACTTTGCTAGACTTTTGAGCGACCCGTTCCAGCCCATCGGAATCTCAAATGCACCGTGTCCTTGCTCTCTATGGCGATATTACTCAGCGAAGAGTGGATGCAATCGTCAATGCGGCGAACATGACGCTGCTCGGTGGCGGAGGTGTCGACGGCGCGATCCATCGTGCGGCTGGTCCCGAGTTGTTGGCTGCGTGTCGCGAGATTCCTGAAACGACCCCTGGTGTTCGATGCCCGACGGGACAAGCAAGAATCACTCCTGCATTCCGGCTTCGCGCGAAATATGTCATTCATACGGTCGGACCGGTATATCGCGATGGCATGAGCAACGAGCCGAAGCAGCTGGGTAACTGCTATCGCAACTCACTCGAACTTGCCGCGAAGCACGATGTCGAGTCGATTGCGTTCCCCGCGATTAGCTGCGGTGTGTTTGGATATCCAAGTGTCAAAGCGGCACGCATCGAGGTGAACACGATTCACGAATTCTTGACGACGCACCAATGTTCAATCAAGCAAGTCGAGTTGGTCGCGTTCGATGAAGACATGCAATTGATATTGATGCATGCGATCGAAGCAAAACTGGGCAAGGCAATCTAGCGTTACGACACTGTCGCCGTGGCCCGTTCAGATTCAGCCCGCTTAGACTCAGCATGCCTTGATCCGATCCATTGGTGCACGATCGCGGTCGCAACGAGCATCAAGCCCGCGACGACAACGATCATTCCAGAAGTCCGCACGCTTTCCACGACCGGAAGTCCAAGTGCCCGAGTCACCGGCGCCGACAACGTGATCGAGATCACGTGACCGAGTACGGAAGCGGCGACGGCAAAGAAGACGGACCAGAAAAGCATCGGGCGCAACCGATACGTTAGAAACGAGGCTGTCGCCGGTGGGATCACGAGCATGCCGATCACAAGGATACTGCCCACCACCTCGAACGCAGTCACCAGCGTCATGGTTGTGATCGCCAGCAAACCATAGTGGATTAACATCGGTCGAAAACCGAGTGCCCCTGCGAGTTCTGGATCGAACGTCGTAATCATCAACTCTTTGTAGAGCACCACGACGGCGACCACATTGAATACGAGCATGCCTGCGCAAACCCAGGCTTCTGTCGGGACCCTTGGATGTGAAAGTCCGATCGTTTCGAGCTGGCCGTACAGGACACAATCGAGATCCACGTCGCTTTGATCCGCGAGTTGGCGCAACATAATCAGTCCGATGGCAAACAGCGTCGTGAACACGGCTCCGAGCGCAGCATCACCACGCACCCAACCGCTGTGCGACACCCACTGGGTCAGCAGTGCCGTCACCAATCCAGCGATCACTGCGCCGACGAACATCGCGAGCTGGCGCACGACCCATTCGGACTCTTGGCTGATCCATCCGTAAGAAAACAGCCAGCCGGTGAATGCGAATGCGCCCACTACGCCCGGCAACGCCGCGTGCGTTAATGCATCCGCGATCATGCTTTGCTTGCGGAGATACAGGTAGCAACCCGGAATCGCACACGCCGCCGCTGCGAGCGACGAGGTGATAACGATCCAAGAATCAAGCGGAAACCAGTTAACGTCGAGACCCAATGGGTTTGCCTCACTAAACGCCAGAAACAACCAAGGCTACAATCGTAATCACGACTGCCGCAATCAAGTTTAACACCAATCCGCACCGCGCCATCTCGTCAGTTCGAATTCCTCCGGCGCCAAAGACGATTACATTCGGCGCCGTCGCTACCGGCAACATGAACGCACAGGAACAGCTAATCGTGCCTGGGATCATGATCGTCGCTGGCTCGACACCGGTTGCCAATGCGAGTGACCCGAGAATTGGCAGCAACAAAGTTGCTGTCGCTGTGCTACTGGTCAGCTCCGTCAAGAACGTAACTAGCAGGCACACTGCGAGGACGACACACCAAGGCGGAGCGTCAGCGAAAATCGACAGCTTGCCGCCGATCACTTCACTCAGCCCAGTGACTTTAAAGCCTTCGGCGAGTGCTAAACCGCCTCCGAACATGATCAATATGCCCCACGGGATTTTCACTGCGGACGGCCAGTCCAAAAGGCGGTCGACGTGCGGCGTTTCATGGGTGCTTGCTGTCGTTTCATCATCCGCGTCAGCTTTCGTTAGCTGTTCGCCAGCGGGCATAATGAACAGGCACATGGATGCGCCCAACGCGATCGTTGCATCACCGATCATGGACTTGCCCTCGGGCAGTAACGCGGACCAGCCGCCATACGGGGACGCACGAAAGATCCACAGTAAAGCAGTCACGAAAAATACGCCCATCACGCGAAGTTCGCTGCTTCGCCAGCGACCAACTTCGGGCATCTCCACGATGCCAGTATCGTTCATCGATCGCGTTAACCACCACCAGATGATCGGTAACAGGACGATCGTGATCGGCAAGCCGTACATCATCCAATCCAAGAAGTTGATCGTGACGTCAAAGTTCTGTTTGATCATCGAAACAAAAATAACGTTCGGCGGCGTGCCAATTGGCGTCGCCATCCCACCCACGCTGGCGGCGTAGGCGATGCCAAGCAGCAGTGGTGTTCGAAGCGTTGCATCTTTCACCTGGGCGAGCACGGCTAAGGCAATCGGCAACATCATCAACGTCGTTGCCGCGTTACTGATCCACATCGACAACATGGCCGTCGCGAGCATGAAACCGAGCACGAGTCGTTTGCCGCCACGTCCGCCGACCGCCCGCACCATCGTCACAGCAACACGGCGGTGTGCGCCACTTCGTTCCATCGCCGCCGAAAGAAAGAAACCGCCCATCAGCAACAAAATGGTGGTGTTGCCGTACGACTTGGCGACCTCGCTATGCGACAGAACACCCAGCAGCGGAAACGCGACGAACGGCAACAGGCCGACGATCGCGATATCCAAACATTCGAAAATCCACCACAGTGCACAAAGCATTGCGACCAATGCGCACAGCGAAGGCTTCGCTGGCAGCCCCACCGAATAGCAGAGGATCGCAGTGGCGACGGCAACAATCGGTGCGAGCCAGAGCATCGAACGAGAGAGCGAGGAAAACGATGGCATGGCAAAGATGGCGGTCTGTGAAAAAAGATTGCCCCAACAACACCGCCACACTTTATACTGTCGCGACATGTGGCGGTTGAACTGAGACGAACTTCGATTTGAATCAAGAGATAGAGAATGACAACTCGACGAGACTTTTTGAGAAACACGGCAGTTGGAGTTACCATGTCGGGCATCGCAAGTTCGCTTGCGTACTCACCACTGGTTTGGGGCGACACGCCGGACTCGGCGAACAAGCCAGAGCCTTGGATTCGCAAGACACTCAAGATCGGGATGGTCAATGTTCCTGGAACCCTCACGGATAAATTCAAAGCCGCCAAAGAAGCTGGCTTCGAAGGCATCGAGCTGAACGCCCCGACACTTGATCCCGACGAAGCGAACAAGGCGGCACAAGAAAGCGGATTGATCATCGATGGAACCGTCGGCGGTTATCACTGGGGCATTCGCCATACCGATCCGAGTCCAGATGTTCGTGCTGAGGCGATGAAGAATCTTCGACTTGGAATTGAGCGAACCGCAGCTGTCGGAGCCGACACGATGCTGCTTGTCCCCGGCCACGGCAACGACGGCACTCCAGAGGAAGTCTTGGAGCGAGCGAAAGAGGCTGTGCGAATGGCGCTCCCCGATGCCGAGAAGCATGGCGTGCGAATTGTGATCGAGAACGTGTGGAATCATTTCAATTACGACCACGCCGGTGACAGCAATCAAACAGCGGATGCGCACGCCGCGTTCGTGGACTCGTTCGACTCGCCATTTGTCGGCATGCAGTTCGACTTGGGTAACCACCACAAGTACGGTGATGTTGCCGCGTGGACACGCACGCTCGGCAAGCGAATCATGAAGCTCGACATCAAAGGCTTTTCACGCGAGCAAGACAAGTTCACGAAGATCACCGAAGGCGATATCGATTGGGGATCGGTCCGAAAGGCGCTCGTCGAGATTGGCTTCACTGGTTGGTGTGCCGCGGAAGTCGGTGGCGGTGGACTAGACCGCTTGAAAGAGATCAGCGAAAATATGGAAACGGCGTTGCAGTGCAGCAAGAGTGCTGCGGCAGTAAGCTAGTCTCGAACGATTTGTTGATGTCTGAATCACCACCCCAACTCGAAACGACCGCTCTGGCGCTTGTGTCAACGATCGAACCGAGCTGCCACATCAGTGTGATGCCGCAAGAGATCGTGACGTGGCTCTCGGAATGCCAACCAAGAAACGTCGTTGACGGAACTCTGGGCGGTGGTGGGCACACACGGTTGTTGCTGGAATCGATCCCGTCAATCGAGCGATTGATTGCGCTCGATCGGGATCCCGTTCCGGTGAAGCGAATCCGGGAATCGGCGACTGATCCGAAACTCACCGTCTATCAAGCGAGCTACGAAAAGACTGCGGTCGCGATGAAGGCCGTCGGTCTCGAAACGATCGATGCGATGGTTCTCGACTTGGGCTTGTCCAGCGATCAACTCGAAGATCGCGAACGAGGATTCAGCTTCACGGGTGGTGGTCCACTCGATTTGCGTTTCGATCCGACAACCGGCATCCCGGCGTCACAGTGGCTGGCCCAAAAGACAGAGAAGGAAATTGCGGACGCGATCTACGCTTATGGCGAAGAGCGATTCAGTCGACGGATCGCGAGGCGGATCGTTGAACGACGCAGCGAACGCAAACCGGTCAAGACCGTGGAAGAGATCGTGGATATTTGTCGCCAATCGGTCCCGAGAAGCAAGAACCACGACATTCATCCAGCGACGCGAACGATGCAGGCCCTAAGAATTGTCATTAATGACGAACTTGGGATTTTGGAGCGAACTCTACAAACGTGCTCGCAATGGTTCGCTCCGGGTGGGCGTCTTGCGATCATCAGCTTTCATTCGCTCGAAGACCGTCTCGTCAAAAATGCTTTCCGCGACACTGACGACTGGAACGTGCTGACAAAGAAACCACTGCGTCCCACCGACGAAGAAATCCAAGCCAACACGAGAAGCCGAAGCGCCAAGCTGCGTGTGGCTGAGAAACGAGCTGTCCCGTATCGATAACCCGCAACCCGTATTCAATCTGTTGATGGAGCGAGCCAATCAAGAACTAATCGACTGGCGTAACGGAGTGACCTAGATGAGTGGCCTAACCAAGGGGAAGCATTTGGAGCGAGACTTCCAGCGAGCGTTCGCGGCTAGGTACATCTTGCACCCAGCCCGTGGGGTTTCGAGGACAAGCCGAAACTGTCAACGATGTCAGCCCGTGGCCGCAAGCTGACTGCGTCAACCCCACGCGAGGCGAACTCGCGGAAGCTCCAAATATGATAACAAAACAGAATCGCTCCATCTTCCCAGCGTTACGCAGATCGCCACGTCAGGTAAATCCAGTGAATCGTTGTAAGTTATTAGCTAGCAACGACTTGAAGCGAAAAAATCGCTTATCGAAGGATCGCTCCGAGCCACTTTCACCTGAATGCGATTTGGCTCACCAGCGATAGCGATAGGTTACGTTCCTAGCCGTTCTGGTCAACAGCAGATTTTTGAAATCGGCGTCGCTCGCGCGCGCTTTCGTCACTAACTCATTGCTGGATTGGTAGTTAGATTTCCCGAATCGAATTTCTTCACAATCGACCTGGAGCCCCCAATGTGGGCCGCTACGAAGGTGACTCCTTGTCTTTTTTGGCCGAAGGGGACATCGGTCCAAGAAACGTCACCGCACAGCGCAGCGGGCTGCTGGTTAGGCAAAACGTGTCATCTATCGGGCTAAATCCGCCAGAATGCCTAAACCTTCCATTTGATTGGCGTTTTTAGCGGTCGCATGGCTTCCTCGCGGCCAAGCCAAGGGCTACTTTACGCCGGTCGTTTCCCCAAACCGCCACGTGGCTTTCGAGGCCGCGTCCTTTGTTGAGTTTTCGGTTCCATGGCTGCAAAATCGCCCGCACATTTGGCTGTTGATCTTGGGGCATCCAGTGGTCGGGTGATCGCTGGTTCGCTCGAAGACGACAAACTTTCCCTGGATGTGCTGCACCGCTTCGAAAACAACCCGATCCGTGTCCAAAACACGCTCCAGTGGGACTCGCTGGCGTTGTGGCAGAACATCCTGGACGGTCTGAGGAGTGCCCGGTCCGAACACCCTTCGATTGCCTCCGTCGGTGTCGATACCTGGGGTGTCGATTACGTTCTCGTCGATCGCCACGATTTGGTGGCTGGGCCCGTCCGGTGCTATCGCGACCCACGAACCACGGGAATGCTAGCTGAGGCGTTCAAGTCTGTTTCCCGCGATGAGATTTTTGAGGCGACGGGCGTCCAGTTCATGGAGATTAACACGCTCTATCAGCTGCTTGCCGCAGCTCGAGCGGACGAGACCTCGCTCCAGGCGGCTGATGGTTTTCTGATGATGGGAGACTACTTCCATTGGCTACTCACGGGCCACCGAAGCATCGAAGTCACGAACGCATCGACGACTCAAATGCTGGACCCACGCACCAAGACGTGGGCCAAACCGATGCTCGAGAAACTCGGAATTCCGACGCGGCTGTTTGCCGATCCGGTGGAGCCCGGCACAACGCTCGGACCGATCCAAGCGTCAGTCGCTTCGCAAACGGGGCTCGATGGTGTTCCCGTGATCATCCCAGCGACGCACGATACGGCGTCAGCGGTGCTTGCTGTTCCCGCGGAAGGGTTCGCTCCCGAAAAGACCACTTGGTGCTACATCAGTTCCGGCACTTGGTCGCTGATGGGTTGTGAATTGGCAAAGCCGCTAGTCAACGACTTGTGCGCCGAACTCAACTTTACCAACGAAGGCGGCGTCCGCGGCAGCACACGACTGCTCAAGAATATCGGTGGGCTGTGGGTGTTCCAGCAAATTCGCAAAGCACTTGAGCGGCGAAAAAAGGATGTCTCCTGGGAAGCCATGGTCAGCGGCGCGAAAGCATCCAAGCCATTCTCGCTGTTGCTGAATCCCGACGAGCCATCGTTCGTCGCGCCCGACGACATGATCGATGCGATCTGTGCTTACGCCGGACGAACTGGGCAACGCGTCCCAACCGACAACGATGTGTTGTATCGCGCGTCGCTCGAAGGCCTCGCACTGCGATACCGCAGCTGCCTTGCGATGCTCGAGCGACTGGTCGGAAACCGCATCGACGTGATACATATCGTCGGCGGCGGCGTGCAAAACAAACTACTTTGCCAGATGACTGCGGACGCGTGCGATCGTGTTGTGGTCGCTGGCCCCGTCGAGGCGACCGCGATGGGCAACGTGCTGATGCAAATGCTCGGCACAGGCCGACTGCACTCGATTGATGAAGCGAGGCAACTGGTTCGGAACAGCTGCAACGCAGTTCGCTTCGAGCCTCAACAGCCAGAGGTCTGGCACGAGCCAGCCCAGAAGTTCGAAGCACTCACGCTTTCCTAGTTCTTTATTCAAACGACCCGATCCAGCCACGACGATCAAAACGCCATGTCCAACGAATCACTTGCCGAGCGAAAAGACGCGATCCGCAAAGCTGCCCACGCCGCGCGACGCGAACAAGCCAACAAAGAAGACGTCAGCGTCCAGATCACGGACCGCGTGATGCAGCTTCCCGAGTACCAAAACGCACACTGTGTGATGTGGTATATCGACGTCCGCGATGAAGCACGAACGCGTCACGCACTTGGCGACGCGATCGCCGGCGAAAAGAAAATTGTCATTCCGTACTGTGTCGATGGCGAACTGGAACTGTTCCATCTCGAGACGATGGATGAGTTGGCGACGGGCATGTACAAGATCCTCGAACCACGCGAAGACTTGCGTGGCGTCGAGTCCAAGAAAGTCGATGTCAGCGAACTGGATTTGATCCTCGTTCCCGGCGTCGCATTCGATGCTCGCGGTGGACGCACGGGTCACGGCAAGGGCTATTACGACAAGCTTCTCGAAAACGCCAAGCCAGAAACACCGCTGGTTTCGCTCGCGTTCGAGTGCCAGATGTTTGACGAGATTCCGATGCAGGATCACGACATCTACATGGATAAGGTTGTCACCGAGAAACAAGTTTACGAAGGCGTGGGTCGAAACGGATGAATTTGCACGAACTAGTCGAAGACACCTACGCCGAAGGTTTTCGCAGTATCTATGGCGAGATCTTGATCACGGCTCGCGATGAAAAATGGCTGCGTCACTGTGTGAATGCCGTCACCGGTCACGCCTCGAGCACGATCCTTTGTGATTGTGAATCCGGTGTTGCCCAGTGGATTTCAAACGAAGAAGCGGCGGCTGGTGCGACGCCGGACGGACGCATCGGCGCTGTCGTGCAATTCCATGTGCCGCGATTCCGAAAGGATCGACGCGAGCACCTAGAAAAAGTGATGATGGCTCGAATCAGCCAGAACATTCTCACTTGTCCGACCGCTCGCTGTTTCAATCGACTCGACACCGAAGACTACTTCAAGCTCGGCCGGAAAATCGCCTTGTTCGGTGATCGTTACCAGTTTCGTGATACACGTTATGGGCAACCGGGTTGGGTGATCCCCATTCTCGGCGGCGAGTTTTTCTTGTCCCGCCGATTCGGTTTCCAAGACGGCGTGATGGGCGGCAACTTGTGGTTCTTTGGCCCCAATGAAGACATCGCGTTGGATGCGGCCGAACGAGCCGCGATCGCCGCCGAAGCCACACCGAATGTCATCACAACGTTCCCGGGTGGTGTCGCCGCCAGCGGCAGTCGTGCTGGAAGCAGCTACGATTTCCTCATCGCGTCGACGTATGCTGAGTTTTGCCCGACGCTCAAAGAAAAACTTGGCGACAAATCCAAAGTCCCGCCGGGTGTCCAAAGTATCATGGAGATCATCGTCAACGGTCGCGATCTCGAGTCGTTGCAAGACGCCACACGTCGCGCCATTCATGCTGCGGCAGAAGTTGACGGCTTAATCCGCATTAGTGCAGGCAATTACGGCGGTCGCCTCGGCAAGACCTTCGTGCATCTGCATGAGCTGATTGCTTAACTGGTCTCTCTTGATCGGCTTCCGAGCAAAGCTTCGCTTACTTGATCTGTGAAGCTTGCGTGTTTCCTTATGGCGACAAGCTTTTGCATACGTTAACTTTTGTCGTTGGAGTCAAGACGATCCACATACTCATGGAGGCACCACGTTGAAGCCATTTCTGTCGGAAGAAGAAGAGAAGAAGATCAAGAAACGCATCAGGGTGAAAATGACTTCCAAGGGGCAAGGCATTTTTGCTAAGCAAGATTTCGCAGCTGAAGAAGTGCTCGGTGAGGTCACTGGAGAAGTGATGAGTGTCGACCACGGTTCCAACTATTGCATGGATCTGGAAGGCAAAGCGAATCTGGAACCCGCATGGCCGTTTCGGTTGTTGAACCATAGTTGCGAGCCCAATTGTGAGCTGATGCTATGGAAGTATCGGCAAGTCAAAGGCAAGAAGATTCGACGGATTTGGGTCAGTGCCCTACGCGACATCAAGGCTGGAGAAGAACTCACGATCGACTACGCATGGCCAGCCGACTCGGCCGTTCGCTGTCTGTGTGGAGCGAGCACCTGTCGCGGCTGGGTCGTCGACAAGAACGAACTCCGCAAGCTCTATCGAATGGGCGTCCGCCGCAAAGTTCCGTCCCTGGAAACCACGCAATCCGCGTAGCGAGTTCTAGTCCCGACAGGGACGGCATGCACTAGCCTCGGACGCAAGTCCGAGGTTCTCGATCACGTGCAATACCAAAGTCGCAACGCGACGGCAGAAGCCCCAACTGCTTTGTGTAAGCAGATCAAAACAAATGACTATGCAAAACAAATTGACTTCACTCTCCCGCGATAGCGGGAGGGTCGGCCTCTCAGGGCCGGGGAGGGCCCTCTCCGACCCGGAGAGGCCGACTCTCCCACGGGAGAGTGAAGAAGATTTAAGGCGATTGATACATGCTTAGTTTGGTTGCTTTCAACGCTTTGCGATTGGAGAGCAAAACAGGCTTGATCGTTATCGATGTCAAGGCCAACCTTTTGACAGCCCAGGTCAGCGCCATTCGCGACTCCGGTAAGTGCTGGCGAAATTGATCTGCACCACGAACTTTGACAAGCCTGAACTGCGTGCTAGGGTTCAAGGTTTGGGTTTCGTGTCAGTCAGTTAGGAACGTCAAGTGAAGATTGCAACGGTCGTAACAATTCTTATGGCGTCCCTTTTGATGCTCCTCTCTCTTTCGGCCACCGCGTTGCTGAGTGATCTTGGTGAACCCACTGCCGATGTTCGGTACGAAGACCTCGAGGCTGGCTGGCTGCTAACGATGTTCTGTGGGCCAACCCTCTGGAGTCTCATCCCCAGCTTTCCGCATGACTTCGCAGTGATCGTTAATCTTTCAGCGTTTGTCTATGTTTGTTTTTGCGTTGCGATCATCGCGGTAACCAGCAAGGGTTGGCGTTCTATCTCGCGCACTGGAGCAGCCATGCTGACTCTCGGACTAGGCATCGTTCCGAGCGTTTTGGGAGCGATTGTCCTCCAGGATGGCTCGGCAAGTCCTGAAGTTGCTGGCTCTTGGTTATCGTTCATGCTCATGGGCTTGCTCTACTCTGCTGCCGCCTCGCTAGTCTTGGCGATCTCCGAGTTGCCGAATCCCATTCGTTTTCCTTCATTGAGCCTCAAGCAAATCTCACCGCTGCCTGCTCAAGGTCGGTAACGATTCGAAGCGAGTTGGCCGTTCGGTGTTTGCGTGGAGCGAGCACATGTCGCGGCTGGGTCGTCGACAAGAACAAACTCGGCACGCTCTATCGCCTGGGTGTCCGCCGCAAACTCCCGTCGCTGGAATCCACTCAAAGCGTTTGGCTCGATCCGGCGACAGGAGTCATGGGAGCTTCTTTTCGGATCAATATCACCGTCATGGATCCGCCGAGTACGCTTGCAAACACAATCATGAAAATGACCAACTGCAACGGCTGGAAATAGTTGTCGCCATTGCGGAACCAATTCAGTCCGCAAGCAAATGCATAGGTTCCGCCAATCGTGGCAACGGAGCTAACCGCTATTCGCCGCACTCGTCTCCTTGATTCACTCGTCCAAAACACGTGCATCCATGCGATTGACGACATTCCATAGAGAACACCAATCAAGAGCGATGTCAGAGCTTCGGAACTAGTAAACGTCTGGAGCGTCCAATGCCAACTCTCGCTAACGCCGCGTCCTAGAGCGAACATGATCGCGACGAGAGTCGTCCAGGAGTTATTGTCGAAAGTTGTGTTCTTGAAGAAATGAAAAAGGTGGCGCATCCTGCTGAAACTTCAACACCTCAGCCGCCCGAAGTGGGCACAAGGATACGCCATGAACCAGACTAAAACAGACCGACAAGTCACGCCAG
>JBGTAI010000304.1:0-12329 GCA_041749955.1 Pirellulaceae bacterium
CTGACAAACTTGGCGTTCTTCATCCGAGAGTCGGACGATATACTTTTTGATCATTGGAAACCTCCGTGTGTTGACGAAAGTTTCCGCTAATTTAAGCAAATCAACCAACCCCAATTCTTAGGCTGGATGACGCACTAGGTCAGGAAACTGCTTGAAGCGAGAAACTTTCTCAAAATTTTCAATAGCGGAAAACCGAACTCTGGCGAGTCCGGCTATGACTGGCGTGCCTTGTTCGCTCAATACCCGAAATGTGCTGCGGCGTGTAGTTTCGCTTGCTCTGGTTCGGTCAGTCCCTTGATCAGCAATGGACGGAACATGTGGTCACGCGTCAGATGCGTCCAGAACGTCATCCCGTGGACTCCCGCTTCGGACACCTCGATCTTGGCTAACCAGTCTCGCAACTCTTCGACTTCCATGCTTCGCAGCCATTCGCTCGGTGGTCGTCCGTCTTGCGCACGCCGTTCCAAAGACACATGCCCGAAGGATTCCGCGTCAACGGAGCCGGAACCATGCGTTGGCTCGCTGTAAACGACCACGGTGGCTCCTTCTTGTAAGCGGTGTTCGATGCGACGGTACTCGTTTGGCACAAGCGACTCATCAAGATACCCAGGGAGTGCCTCGAGGCACTCCCCCGTCTCGCGATGAACAGGTGTCGTGATCCCGGTCAGTCTCCATTCACCTTGGAGTAACGACTCGCGTTCGTACCATTGCCAACTTTCGTTCTCGGCGGCTCTCCAGCGTACTTGAGAGTTCAAATCGTCTGCGACAAAAGTATGTGGATTGCTTGTTTCACCGAAAGGAAAAAAGGATTTCGATTCGATTGAGTCTTCTGCAAACGCAGCTCGCGCGGCTGTCAATACGAACCCGCTGGCGGCTAGCCACGTTGAAAACGATCGTCGAGTCAGCGCGGTTTTGTTGGTTGCCATGTAGATCACCTGGAGCCGGAGTATCTACAAAGCTACAACGAGTTAACGGTTTGGTGCGATCAGCGAGATCTGCATGGTGTCGGAAATCCGTCTGGAACCGACAAGAGGAAGAGCAACCCGCACAGCCAGTACAATTAGATGTCACCGCGTCAGCCTAAAGACGCATGTCTATTCGCAAGTCGTGGGACCTGCGCTACCTGCGAAATGAGCCGTCGACTCAGTTTGCGAGCTCTAGTTCTTGAGACGAAGCCCGAGTGCGGTAAAGAAACGCGTCGGAAGTGAGCAGCGAAACGAGCATTGCTTTCATGCTGCCGCCGCTGTCTTTGTAGGCGCGGTGGGCTTCTTGGAGAACGGGTGCGTCGTTGAGCGTTTCGTTGCGGCCCACCCAAAAACGAAAGGCGTGACGTACGAAGACTTGTTCCACGCGTTCGCTTTGAGCGAGCTTCTGGATCATGTCGATCGCGCTGGCGACTTCACCGTCCAACGAGGGCTCGCCGGAGTCGATGATCTCGCCCATCGTGTTGACGGGTTGGTCGAGTTCTAGCTCGCGATACAGTCCCGCATGGTTGTACATTTCAAAGGGCAACCCCAGCGGATCCATCTTTTGGTGGCACGTCCAGCAATAATCTTCTCTGGTGACGCGCATGCGTTCACGCAAGGTGTTCTTGGGTTCGTCGGGAAGCATCGCATCCACGGTGATTGGAACATCGGGAATGCCGCCGCCCAGTAAACGCTCGCGAATCCATCGACCACGCCGAATCGCGTGATTGTCCATCGCATCCGAGTGCGAAACGAGCCAGCTGGGATGAGTCAGAATACCCAAACGTTCATTTTCATTAACCCTTGCCAAGATACGTTCTGGTTCCATCGATCCGTTGCCGAAACTACGTCGACTCACACGAGCGAAGATACTCGGCCCCGACAAGTCGGCCTCGGTAACGTCGTGGTTCACGTTCTGCTGATTCTTCTTTTCAACGGGACTCGGCGGTTCTTTGCCTGGGTTGGCTTTCTGCCAGTCTTCAAGCTCGGCCGCCAGTTTCTTCGCTGCCTCAGCTTTTGCCAATTTCTCAGCGGCCGCGGACGCGGCTCTTTCTTCATCGGAGCGTTGCCGGCCGAAGTAGACACCGTCGGCTTTTGTGGCCACTACTTTGTCGGTGGTTAGCAACTGCTTGAGAACATCTTGATCATCTTGCAAAATGAGCTCGATCAAACGATCGGTGCTTGCCGTCGCGTCGAACATTGCACGGTAGTGGGCCTCGCCCCTGTTGATAACACCAGTCGCCGCCAGCGCTTTTGCGTCTTTGCAAATGTAGCCGCCCAGGTCATAGTCGAAGTAATCGCGGAAGAATTGCAGGATGCGTGGCTTACGGATACTGTCATCAGACAACATCCGCTGGACTTCACGCTTCACGTCCTCCTTGGTGCGCATTCGCCCTTGAGTGATTGCGTCGCGCAGCTCAACATCTGGCTTGAGGTATCGCAGCGCATGGTTGACAGCCAAGCCCAACTCCCAGTCTTGCAACATGACGCGGCCATGCTGATCGGGTGTGCCGCTTTCGGCCAGCTCGGGTCGGAAAAGCGCATCGCGATCCAGGAAAATGGACGATAGACCAAGGTCAACGCCGTCTTTCTTGCCGAGCTTGTCAACGGATTGTTTGACGATGTCGAGGTACGCGTCAGACTCCGATTTGTTTGGCGGTCGAAACGTCAGTGCTTCGAAGAGATAGTCCACCGCAGCACGCAATCGCTCGTCGGTCACGCCGTCTTCTTTCATCAGATCAATGACTGGCGTCAGCGGGCGGACAACCTTGGTGCTATACACCAAGCTGGTTGGCAATCCACGAAGATCGCCCTTCATTTTGTCGGCGATGGATTTCGGGTCGTCCGTGATTTGGTACGGTTGCGCGATGCTGAGCGGGCCCTCGGCCATGTATCGAATGATGTCGCTTGCAACACCCATGATCTGGGTCGCTTCGGCGCTGTTGACGGTGTAGAAGTCGGGATAGTTTTCGAGCCCATGTTCGCGTGCAGACGACAGGACAGCTGGAACGCTCTTCACGGACGTGGCATAAGCAACGGTACCGCCTTGCCACTGGATGATGCGATCAGTGCCGAAGTAAAGCTTGAGTTCACCGCCGTGGTTGGTGGGCACCACATCACCGTGCGTACGAAGCCCAGGCTTTTGCGGATCGAACGCTGGTTCCGTGTTAATCAGCTCATTCAGACGCGTGATGTGCTCTTGGGGAGTCACACGCCAGATGCGTACTGGAGAGGATGTTGGTTTGAGCTGAATGGTATCGGGAAGCGGACCAAAGAGCAGTTCGTGATCGACGAAGTTGCCTTTGTTGGGATCGAGGTGGTCACGGAAGCCGCCCTTGTCACGCATCACGCTACTCAGCTCGCCGACGATCCAGTCGGAAAACTGCAGTCGCTCAACGACCTCGGGCTGGTCCGCATCTTGGGGCGGCATTTCTTTTAAGGTGACCTGAGCCCAGACGCTTCTCCACGTATCCGCGTTGACTTCATCCACAGGCCCCAAGTCATGCAGCGAGAGATTTCCTTCGGGTGCCGAGTCGCCATGGCAATCGACGCAGTGGGTTTGGAGAAACGACTTCGCGAGGCTGTCAAAGTTTTTGTTGATGCTCTGGCCAGGCGTGTAGGTCTCGCCATTCGCCGTGGACACGATGAGGCAGGAGATCGAGAAGCACCACAAAGTTGCGAATGCCAGAACGAGTCTGACCGGTCTCATGCGAGCACTTCCTTGAGCGGGCCGTTACCGGAGTCAAACTTCTTGGCCATCTTGTCATCCATGTTGAAGCGATCACAGTTCTGGCCGGCTGCACGCAACAGCGACGTGTAAAGTGCGTTGATCGGTCGCTTTCCATCGAGCTGGGTGAAGCAACCGGTTTTGAAGGCGCCGTCGAGGTCGCCCAGCAGCATCACTGGCCAGTTGGCACCGTTGGTGTGTTGCTTATCCGCATTGTTGCTGGTGTAAACGACGAGCGTGTTGTCCATCATTGTGCCGCTTCCTTCGGGCACGCTTTCCAGAGTCTCCATGATCCGCACGAGCATGCGGCTGTTGTACTGGCGAATCTTGATCCAGATCGGATTATCGGGCTGGTCCATGTGCCCGAGGTTGTGTCCCTGTTGGTCGATACCCAGTCCTTTCCACGCACCAAAAATCTCGCCACGGCCGGAGCCGATGGTTAGCGTGTTGGTGATCCCGGAGGTGAGTGCCGAGATGCCGAGGTCCAGCAGAACATCGTGCCAGTCAGTTTCGAACTCGGGGTTGGTGTACCGCTCGTCCACCTTGGGCGCGAACTTGCGCAAGTGATCCGCGACGGTGTCCAGTCGCGTCCGCAGACCGTTCACTTCTTTGAAGCCTTGGACGTATTGGCCGTAACGTTGTTGGTCCGAAGTCGGAAGCGTTTGACCTTTCGCAGCAGCCAGCTCTTGGATCTGGCTCATTACGCTCGATCGAGCTTCGTGCTGGAGTCGAATGTCGCCTGTGGAAATGCCGCCGTAGAGCATCTGGTAAAGATGGTTCGGATTCGAATGCATGAAGATCGGTTGCCCGGCACCGCTCGCCGAAAGTGTCGCAATCGTTGGCTTGGTCTTCATGTTCTCGATGGAGTCCATGCCAATGCACAGATGCGGCAACAGCGTCTGGGGCAGAACCTTGCTCAGTTCATAATCGATCGTCGGTGCACTGGGAGGCACACCGTCGCTGCCGCGATAACCACCGAGCGCACCAAAGAAGGCGCTATGCGATGGGCTGGTGTGGATGCCATGCAGCCCGTTGATGATGTGCAGTCGTTCCTTGTAAGGCTCGAGTGCACTGATCGGCTCGGGAAGCTTCGCTTTCGCCAATGAACCGCTGTGCTTCATCCCTTCCGGAACACAGGTCTTCGGGTCAAAGCCCTGGTTCTGCATAAAGAAGACAATCCGCTTTGGCACCACATTGCTGATCGGCGATGCCAACAGTCGTTCAGGAACAAACGAGGCGCCCAACGCGGCACCGGTGCTCGCAGCAATTCCCTGCAACAGTCTTCTACGGTTGAGCATGATTGATCTTTCAATGAGACGAACGGTTGGTTGTCTATTTACGGAGCGATTCAACGGCACACTGACGCTACATCACACACGAACTTGTTTGGTCATCCGCTCAGCCCCAGGAGGCATAAGCGACAAGGTGCAGCCGTGGTTTGAAAGTTAGGAGGGATGTTTCGGCAGGATTCAACGTCGTAGGCACGACGCAACCTCGCAATTCTAACCTATCCAAAGCCTCGACGTCACTCTCTTTTTCGCAAGCCTCGGCCACAAGACGCCAAAATCGCCAATTGTCAGGCAATTTCGTTCGATTCGATGAGTGGGATGGCCTCATGCGGGCGGTGGCAGGGTGAGGCTTTGGATAAGATTGGCAGGATGAAGTGAGGCAATCGGAACCAGCCGATTGCCAATCACCGGGCACTTTGCGGCTTTGGCTTTGCGGAGAAGTCGAGTGCCCCGCCAAGCTGTGGCGGAGCGACTCTTTGGCTCTCAACTGAGGCGTTACTCGGCAGCTTCTTTCTCAGCTTCTTTGTCAGCCTCAGCGTTAGTCTCGCCTTCAGCTTCAGCTTTAACTGCAGCTTCATCGGCCGCTGGCTTCTCAGCCGGCTCGGATTTAGCCTTCTCAGCTAAATACATTTTCAAGGCCTCATCGATTTCGCCGTTACCGTTGTTGTTTTCAACTGCAAGCTGTTGCCACTTAATGGCTTCGTCGAGCTTACCTAGTTCGAAATAGCATCGAGCGAGTGTATCCAAGATGGTCGCGTCTTTGTTCTCTTTGAGTTCGGATGCACGTTGAGCAGCTTTGAGAGCGAGTTCCAAATCTGGCGAATTTGGTCGCGTTGCTGTCGCCCAAGCGAACTGATTCAGCGTTGCGGCGTCGTCCCATGCAGTCTCCACGACTTGGGCACGAACCACCGAGGCTTCTTCGGTACGACCCGCGTTCTCGAGAATGCTCAGCTTCGTTTGCATCACTCTTTGTGACGTACCGACATCGCCTTCCATTTCTTCGAGCAATCCCAAGGCGCCATCCCAATCCTTCGCTCGAGTGAGGGCAGCAAGTTTCGACGACATCTCTTTAAGACGTTGTTCTTTCTTGAACGAGACGATCGCTGCTTCGCGATCCCAGTTGCCATCCACAATTTGCTTCAAAGGCTCGTCGATCGAAGCTGGGTGCCCGATCCATTCCACGACTCCTTCACGGCCGACGACAAACGCGCAAGGGATACCGTTCTGGCTCGCCGCACGCATGTAAGCTGCATTGGTCCAATCTCGATCATCAAGCGCCAGCCGATATTGAATCACCTCTTGCCAAGTTCTTCCGTCTGGCGATTCAGCTTCGAGGAACGTTGAGACTTTGGCTTCGTCTTCTCGCGTCACACCAATGAACGCGACTTCGTCACCGTACTCGCTTTGCAGTGTGCTGATATGTGGCATACCGACTCGGCATGGGCCACACCACGTCGCCCAAAACTCGACGACGTGCACTTTGCCCTTGAGCGGCTCATCGATGGGGTCTCCCTTGACCCACTTTGCAATATGCAGCCCCGGGTTCGTGTCACCAATACCTAGTGTCTTCGGTGCCTCGGGCAATGCGGCTGGCTCTTGCGTCGGAACGACAAGCGGCGTGTTTGCGATGCTCTCGCCAGTCCCCGACATACTTGGGGTGTCTGTGACGCTCGAATCGCTCGGAGTCGATGAGACTTCCATATCGCGAGAAGAAATTCCCGACTCAACTGAACTGTTACATCCACCAACCAACAGCAATGCTGGGAGTACGACCGACGAAAGCGCAACACGACTCGCGAGTTGGCTTGCGGACCTGCGCTGACTCAATGACGAAAAAAACATGATACTTTGACTCCCGTTCGGTGTGGCGATCCGAGGTGACCCCCCGTTAACGCGATGCTATCGTCTGGAATTCGGAAAGGCAACGAGTTTCTCGGCGCACAAATGCATCGGTCACAAATTGGCACGGAAACAGAAACAAGGGGCCAAGATCTGCCATAGTGCGGCGGTGTTAAGCTGTTACGATAAGACCACGAACACGCCCCAGAGTGCGCATCCTACATTGGTTCGCCGCCACAATAAAATCCGGGATAACGTTGAATGCAGGGATCACGATGACGAAACGTCGATTGAGAGAATTATGCCGACTGTCGTGTTGGATGTTGATTTCTGTGTGGTTGGTTAGTGCGGCGGATGCAGCTTCGGGTGACCTTTCGCTTCCAGGCAACCATCCGCTGACTCAGTCCCAGGCGGGCGACGTGCTGGTTTCGGAGCTTCGATGCGCCGCGTGTCACGACGGCATCGAACGTGGCTCACTGCCGGAGAAAAAGGCTCCTGATTTGGCGAATGTTGGTGCCCGCATTTCGCCTGACTACCTGAGGAAGTTTCTCGCCTCTCCGTCATCCGTACACCCCGGCACAACGATGCCGGACATGCTGGTGTCAAAGCCGCAAGCCGAGCGAGACACGATCGCTGAGGCACTTGTGCACTTTCTGGTTGCGCAGTCGACGTCGAGGTTCGAGACGGATATGCCACACGAGATCGATGTGCTTCAAGGCAAAGAGCTGTATCACACGATCGGATGTGTTGCCTGTCACGGCGCCAATGATGCAGACGTAATCACGCAGCAGCGAACGAACCGTGAAGAGGATTTCGATCGTGACGAGGATGAGACTGACGAATTGTCAAAGGCGGCTATAAAACCAATCGCGATCCAACTTGGGCATGTTGTATCGAAGTACAGTACGAAGTCGCTGAGCGAGTTTCTGTTTCAACCGCTGCTCGTTCGAAGCTCTGGTCGTATGCCCGATATGAAGCTGTCGCCCGAAGAGTCACTCGCCATCGCGGGATATCTCGTTGGAGAAGAACCGTCGCATCCCGCAGCCATTGCCCCCGAGGAATCGCTGGTGGCATTGGGTGAAAAGTACTTTCGTGAACTGAATTGTGTCGCCTGTCACACGCTTCCCGGTATCGTGCCGTCGCCGGTTGTTGGCTCGCTGAAGATCACGGATCTGAGCGGTGGATGCTTGTCCGATTCAAGCGACCGCAGCCCGCGATTCCAGCTTGATGATGCTCAGGTACAGGCAATCAGAGCGTCACTTGAAAGTGCGAGCGAAGTCGACTCGGATAACACTGTCGTGGCAAAGACACTGACAGCGTTCCAATGTATTGCGTGTCATGTTCGCGATGACTTTGGTGGCGTTCACGAAATGCACAATTCGTACTTTACCACCAGCGACCCGAAACTGGGTGACGACGGTCGCATCCCGCCGCCGCTCACCCTGGTTGGGGCAAAGCTTCGGCCTGCTTGGATGAAGAAGGTGCTATTTGATGGCGAAAGTGTCCGTCACTACATGGCGACGCGGATGCCACAGTACGGCCCGGAGAATCTGCATCATTTGCCGGACGTGTTCGGTCGCCTTGATGTGCTGGAAAGCGTTGAGATGAACATTCCTAAATCGGAAAGTCGCTCTGCCAGCGAACGTGAGCAGGAGAAAGTGGTTCGTGCTGCCGGTCGTGAGTTGATTGGAGACAAGGGTGTGAACTGCATCGCGTGTCATCAATTCAACGGGAAAGCTGCGACCGCAAACCAGGGAATGGATTTGATGACGAGCTATGAGCGACTGCAACCGGGTTGGTTCAATCGCTATCTGCGAAATCCAGGTGAGTTTCGTCCGCGGACAATCATGCCGGCGGCTTGGCCAGATGGCGTGGCTGCATTCACGACGATTCTTGATGGGGACACGAACAAACAAATTAAAGCGATCTGGTACTACCTGTCGCTTGGGACATCCGCAGCCGATCCGTCTGGGATTCGCGCGGTCAGCACTGAATTGTCAGCCAGCGATTATGCAGTTACCTTTCGTGGCCGCAGTCGAGTGGCTGGCTTTCGAGGCATTGCCGTCGGCTTTCCAGAGAAGCTGAGCTATGCCTTCAATGCTGAGACTGGAACGCTTACAGCACTTTGGTTGGGTGAGTTCATTCGTGTGAATTGGAGTGGTCAGGGTTCTGGCGATTTCAATCCAGCGAGAGAACCGGCAACTCTGGCACAGGATGTTTCGTTCGCGCAACTCGCGACCGACGATTCTCCCTGGCCATTGATGCCCGTCATGACGAAAGAGGCTCCAGCGAATCCCGATCCGCTGTATCCAAAGAACTTAGGTTATCAATTCCACGGGTATGACCTCGACGATTCTTTCGTTCCAACGCTCAGGTACCGCAGCGGCACGATTGAGATCGAGGATCGTTCGGTGGCGATGGTAGCCGAAGACCAACGACTGCTAAAACGTGTTTTGCAATTTGACTCGCCGTTGCCTCAAACTGTTTGGTTCCGCGCGCTCACGGGTGAGATCGTCAACGAGTCGGATCGTGTCTTTCGAAGCGAGCGAATCCGGCTGACGATTCCTGCGACGGACGCGAGATTGAGATCACTGGATGGCGATTCGACGCGATCTGAATTGCTGCTGCGGCTGCAACTACCCCAAGGCAAATCAACTCTGGAGTTCATCTATGAACCACTCGCCAAGTAAGCACGTGCGAATCATTTGCTTGTTGATTCCGATTGCACTCTCCGCGTTTGTTGCTCTACGTGCCGAGGAAGTCGGTGAGCGATGGGGAACCGAGCTGCGCGAGCGTGAATATTACAACATCGTGAGCATCCCGTTGCCTCCAGACACGGTCATCGAAGCCGGCGCGTTTGCTGTGCTGCCGGACGGCCGGATGGCTGTGGGAACGCGGCATGGTGAGATCTATTTTATTGACGGGATCGATGACGCCAAACCCGTGCCCTCGTTTCATTTGTTTGCGTCGGGGTTGGATGAGATCTTCGGTTTGGTTTGGGAAGACGACTCGTTGCGAGTCACCCAAAGTTGCGAACTGACGCGTGTCAGCGATTCAAACAACGACGGCGTCGCAGATCGTTTTGAAACGATTTCCGATGCGTGGGGATACGCGAACTACCACGAATACGCCTTCGGTTCAAAGCTTGATCCTGAGGGAAACCAGTTCGTGGCATTGGGGCTTTCTGCGTCGTACTACTCACACGCTTTGAACCGTGGCTTCATCATGAAAGTCACGCCCGACGGAAACACGACTGCGTTTGCGAGCGGTTTGCGCAGTCCCGCTGGGATCGGATGGGACGAGCATGGTGCTCTGTTCTATATCGAGAGCCAGGGACCGTGGAATTGTTCTTGCAGTTTGAAAGCTGTGTCACAGAATAGCTTTCACGGTCACCCGGCAAGTTTCGAATGGTACAAGTATGCCCCAGAGCTGGGACCCGTGCCTGTGGCGCCGGAGTCCGGGACTCGCATTGTCACAGAAAAGGACCGAGTCAAACAATTGGTCCCTTATGCAGTTGTGTTTCCGTACATTCGCATGGGGCGATCGATCACAGCCTTCACGGTTGATCGGACGCATGGAGCGTTTGGTCCTTTCGAGAACCAGATGTTTCTCGGGGATTACACACAGTCGATTCTGATGCGTGCGACAACTGAGCAGGTCAACGGCGTTTGGCAAGGAGCGTGTTATCCGTTTCGCGAAGGTCTGTCGACTGGAATCCTCAATGTCGAGTTCACTCCCGAAGGCAAATTGCTTTGCGGCGGTACAAACCGTGGCTGGCCAGTCCGTGGCATCAAGCCGTTTGCGTTAGAACGACTTCAGTGGACGGGTAAGATGCCGCTGGAGATCAATCGCATCACGATTGAGCCGGATGGGTTCCGAGTGACGTTTACGAAACCAGTGAATCAGGCGACTGGTGAATCAACGGACTCGTATGTGATCTCCGCCTTCACGCATCCTTACCATGCTGGTTATGGAGGTCCAGAGATCGACAAGTATCAACCGGCCGTGACGGCGGTCGCTCTTGCCGATGACGGACTCTCCGCCAAGTTAACGTTGGAAAAGCTAGATCGAGGATTCGTGTACGAGATCGATGTCGCAGCTCTTCGTTCACGTGACAACGACGAGCCACTTCATCGCAATGCGTTCTACACTGTCAACGAGATTCCATCTCGATAGCCCTCGAATCGATAGCCCTGGAACCAATAGCCCCAAAATCAGTAGCCCTGGAACCGGAAATGATACGGACGAAAACAACGACAGGCTTCCAGGTCAAGCTCGCCCTTTTACTCGTGAGTCTAGCGGCCACCGCCACCACCTACCAACAGCTCCATGCGGCTGAGCATCCTGTTCCCGCGGGCCCACAATGGCTGACTTATTCCGGCGAGAACGGGCCTGGCGTGGGCAAACACATCATCCTGATTGCTGCGGACCAGGAATATCGCAGCGAACAGTCGATGCCGATGCTGGGCAAGATTTTGGCAAAGCACCACGGCTTCGATTGCACGGTGCTATTTTGCGTCAACGCCAAGGGTGAAGTTGACCCAACGATGCCGGTGTATCCGGAGAAAGGAAAGGAAGACGCGTTTCAATCACACAGCATCCCTGGTTTGGAGCATCTCGAGAAAGCTGATCTAGTGATTTTCTTCACGCGGTTGCTGACCTTGCCCGCGGAGCAACAAGAATTGATCGTTCGATACATCGATTCAGGAAAGCCGATCATCGGTTTACGGACGGCGAATCATGGGTTCCGCAACCCGCTGCCGTACAAAATTGATGGGAAGCAGATTCACTTCGGAAGAGACATTCTCGGTGGTGAGTTCATGAGTCATCACGGCAATTGGCACCGGGACTCAACTCGCGGAGATCTCGTCGCCGAAATGAAGGACCACCCGATTCTCCAAGGCGTCCATGACATTTGGGGCCCGTCAGACGTCTATCGAACTTACAAACAAGGCGACCAATTGCCAGGCGGTTGCACGGCGCTTGTTCTTGGCCAACCACTGATTGGTCGCCAACGAGGCGGCAGCGATAATCCTGAAAAGGAGCCCTTGCCAGTTGCTTGGATCAAAGATTGGAAAACGAGCGACGGAAAAACCTCGCGAGTGTTCCATTGCACCATGGGAAGCGGAAAGGACTTTGAAAGCGAAGGCCTGCGACGACTCGTTGTGAACGCAGCCTATTGGTGCATCGGTCTAGAACAAGAGCTATCCGGCACAAGCAGCGTCGCTTACGTCGATGACTACCAACCGCGAGCAAGTGGCTTTGATTACGAAAACCTTGGCGTCACACCCCAATTGCCCCAGGCATTCAAGTAGAGAAAACTTGCAAGTAGTCACCTCGCTGTCACACTCCGCTCTTCCGCACACAACGACTAGTGCGTCATCCAGTCTTAATTTGGGGGTAGAGACGCTTTAGCTTTGTGCGAGCGTCGTCGATCTTGAATTGCCAGTCGACGCCGCGTTGCTTTTCGTTGGTGCGTTTGGCCCACGCAGCGATTTCACTTTGCAA
>JBGTAI010000305.1:0-16613 GCA_041749955.1 Pirellulaceae bacterium
CTGACAAACTTGGCGTTCTTCATCCGAGAGTCGGACGATATACTTTTTGATCATTGGAAACCTCCGTGTGTTGACGAAAGTTTCCGCTAATTTAAGCAAATCAACCAACCCCAATTCTTAGGCTGGATGACGCACTAGGCACCCAAACCCGAAATGCCTCACCCTCAATCTTCTCACGGAGCCTCGGCATGATCACTTGGTCCGCAAGCAACTCGAACACCCATGGGTCGCGAAAGAACGAGGTAACTCCGATCAATAGTTCCTTGAACAGCGTGGTCGACTCGGCATCGTTCTTTTCCAGATACTTGAGGTAGTCGCGGGAACCTTCGATTTGGTGAAGATTCATCCGGCGCTCAATGCGCCGACAAATCGTTGTGGTTTTGTAGCCCGAGAAATCGTGTCCGCGCCGACGACGAAGCTTGAGTAAAATCTTTGGTAACGCTTGCTCGATCGCGACTCGAGGCTCGTCCGACGAACGGGATGTCTTGATGAATGGGCCTTGCGCATACGCAACGAGTGCGCTGGGCATTTCGTTGGGAGGGAGAACGTAATCGACCAAGTTGGCGTCGATTGCACTGCGCGGCATCCCATCGAACTTTGCCGTTTCCGGCGACTGGGCCATGGTCATTCCTGACTCGCCATTGATTGCCGACAAGCCGACGGAGCCGTCCGTGCCTGTGCCTGAAAGAATAATCGCGACCGCCATCTCTTGCTCGCTCGCTCGCTAGCGAACGGAAGAAGTGATCGATCGGTAGCGGCATCACTCTCTTTTCTGGCAAATCACTCTGGTGAAATCTGCCTTGAAGTAAATCGAGATTCTTGCCCGGCAGAAGCCCCCAACCCAACAATTGGAAAGCCGGGGGGAGCTGGTCATGCACGTCGTGTCTATGTTCATTTTTTGGTCGCTTCGTCGAATTCAGAATCAACGCGTGATGGTACCAGAAACCCCTCCCGAATCCGCCCAACCGAGAAATAGACACACTCCCGACTCCGAGGAACATATGAGATGACGCAATGGAAACCGGATTGCAAACAATTTCAAAAGCAATAGGCCTGAAGGGCCGACACAGCCGCAATCGTGTCGGCCCTCCGGGCCTAGGTTTCTGTTCAGCCACCGGTTTGCGTCAAAAAAGAAGCGGGATCGTGCTCTCGCGATTTGCACGCGGCATTCGTCGCTGGCCAGTGTGTAAGAGCGAGTGGCCTTCATGACCGAAGAACTGTGCTCCTCAAGGCACCATGTGAATATCGCCATGTGAATATCGCCTTGTGATCTTCGTCCAGCACGAATTGCCTTTGACCAACGCTCCAAACTGTGGCTCCAGTCGCATTGGTGGCCGTAGACGTATGGCCAGAATCTGGTTACAGGGCTCAGCCTAGTAACTCAATGTCTTGCAGGCTCAGCCTGGGCCTTCCGCCGATCATGGTCAGGAAATGACTTCGGATGAATTTGTCCCGTGGGAAGCTTCTGTCAGGACTTTCGGAGCGTGTAATGTGTAGATCGTTAATCCAGTCAAATCATTCAGCGGCTTGCCAAATGCGAGACTGGTGATCCACCCGGCGACAACACATGTAGCAATTCCGCTCGCTGTGTAGAGATAGCCATTGATCGGAGTGAACTTCCACATCGCGAACATGACCGCCGCTCCCACGATCGCTCCAATCATGGCACCGGCCGCGTTGGCTCGCCGACTCAGCGCACCCAAGATAAACAGCCCACCGAGAACACCCATGAACAAACCAATGACTTTGATGAAGGTGTCGAAGAGAGATCTTATGTCAGGGTTCACAAACACCAGCCCCAGCAACGTACCAAGGACGCCAATGAGAAAGGTCCAAAACCTCGCAGCCTTCAAATAGCCGTGTTCGGTTTTGCAAGCATCGAACGGTCGCATGAAGTCAGTCACGATGGATGTTGCTGTGGAGTTCATGCTGGTTGAAATCGTCGATTGTGCAGCCGCAAATACGCCGGCGACAATCAAACCGGCAATACCCATGGGCATCTCGCGAGCGATAAACAAAGGAAAGACTTGGTCGGTTGTGATCGTGGGGTCGAGCTTCTCCGGATGCGAGTGGTAGAAAGCAAATAAAGCTGTACCGATGCCAAAGAACAGCAGCGTCGCGGGAATGGTCAAGACAGCATTGGTCCAGATGGATCGCGCGGCGAGTGACTCGGATTCGGTGGTCATGTATCGCTGCACAACGGCTTGGTCGGCCGTGTACGAAGAAAGGTTCTGTGCGATCGACCCCACCACGATCACCCAAAATGCGATTTGAGAACTCGTCGCATCCCAGTGGAAGTTGGCGATTGAAAACTTGTCTGCATCCACTGCCGTGGAAATGAACCCGCTGAACCCGCCGTCGACGCCAGCGACTAACAAGATGATCGCCAAGAATGCGCCGCCCATCAGCACAAACGTTTGGATTGTGTCGGTCCAAATGACTGCTTCGATGCCTCCCATCGTGCAATAGGCGATGCTGAGCACACCCATCAGCAAGACGGATTGCACGGGTGTGAGTGGCGTGGCAACCGCGAGCGCCATTCCCGTCAGCGACATCACGACTGCCATGCGAAAGATGTGGAACAACGCAAAGCTTGCGCTTCCGAACAACCTCACACCGCGACTGAACCGTCGCTCCAAATACTCGTAAGCGCTCGTGGCGTCGATACGGCGAAAGAAAGGCATCGCGATATAAACAGCGACCACTGCGACGACGGGAATCATCATGTTGCCGACGGAGTAGACCCAGTCTTGAGCGAATGACTTCGAAGGGATACCCGTGAACGTGAGCGAGCTGAGCATGGTCGCAAAGATGCTGCATCCGGCTGCCCACCACGGGATCGTTTGACCGCCACGGAAGAAGTCGTTCGTGCTCTTGTTCTTGTTGGTGAAGTAAATGCCGACGCCAACCATCGCCAAAAGATACCCAAACAGAACAATGTAGTTGACGGTTCCAAAGTCGCGAGTTGGGCGAATCGGTGTGACGCGATACAGGTTAGGCGAACGAACGCGAGGACGAACTTCGCCGCTGGGAATGATCATCGAACCAGCCCACTCGACCGCGATCGTGGTGACGTGGTTCTCACGGACAGCACCCGCCTCGATCCACGTGTCGGTAATCGTGTGATAGGCCAGCGACTGTTTGATAAAGCCGGGATGGTTGTCTTTGAGTTCATCCGTTTTGAAGAACAGCGACCCATTGTCACCACCGAGTACAAAGATGTGGCTTTGGCCGAAGCCGAGTGCCGTTCCAGCCATCACGCACCGCGGAGCGCTCTGTCGCTGTCGCCATTGCTGGGTCGCGGGTGTGTACTCCCAAACATCTCGCAAGAACTCAGTCTCGTCACCATTTTGTCGACGGCCACTGATCACGTAGATGCAATCGTTGTAACCGTTGTGTTGATGCACCGTCAGATTGAAGGCTCGCGGCGGGCCCGGGAATGACGGCAACTCTTGCCAAACGAACTCCGCCGCATTGTTTCGCTTGGACAGATCCAGTGACCAAAGATTGGCCATTGCCGAGTCGATTGACGGATCGCTTTGCCCGCCAGCGAGATAGACGGTGTCTCCGATCAGAGCAGCGGCTCCAAAGGCGCACGGTTTCGGAAGAGCCGGATACGATTCTCGGCTAACGCTCTCTGTCTTCGGATCCCATTTCAATAGAAACACGTCGCGAAACGTTTCGACCGAATCGTTGCCTCCCATGCAAAGCACTCCGTGGGGCGTGGAAACCGCCGCTCCGTACGCGATTGGCTTTTCGAGTGCGCCACCGTCGTGCCACTCGTAATTGTCGCCGACGCGTTTGAGCACAAAGAGATGGTCATGCCAAACTTTGTCACTCTCCCAAACCGGCCTAGGGAAATTGGCGCCGCCAGCAACGATTAACGCATCGTTATGCACACCAGCGAACGGGCCCGCCACACCAAGTTCATCAGGCAGTCCCGGCAGTTCGCTCCATGACAACAAAGAGGACGCGGAATCTGCGGGTGATTGTGCTTGTACGAATGCCAACTGGCACAACAGACTTGCAATGAAAGCGAGCGAAGTGATGAGTCTCATTGGAGGTTACGGCTTCATGCGGTGATTTGAGATTCAAAGGGCCAGACCCTTTTTCAAACAGAGCCTAAAGTGTCCGATGAGTATAGACGCATTTGACACTCGCCTTTTCGTGCTAAGAAACCGCAGCGAAAGAAAAACGAAGGTTTCTTTGGAATTACGGTGCAAGCTTCTTGGCCGGGAGGTACGGCTTGCTCAGTCGATCGCGGCCGTCGGTGAGTGCGTCGAGCGTGAAGCGGACGAAGCGAACTTCGCTGTAACCGGGTTCGTACAATACGCCGAAGCTGCCGTCTTTCAAGATCGTGATCTCCGAGTACGCAGCAGGCCCTTTTTCGATCACCTTACCAGCACTCCACGTTAGGCCATCGTCGTAGCTGATTCGCACAGCCAAGTTTTGGCGTCCTTCGTTGGAGGCGGCGTTGCAGAACAACAGCCGATTCTTTGAATAGCCATCTTGCGTCGCCGTGTATTGGATAATGGACGCGTTACATTGTGGGTCGGGAAGACTCCATTCCGCATCGCTCTCCCAAGACTTGCCGCCGTCTGTTGACCGATGTACGCATCTCTTGCCCGGTGAAATTCGCGAATTGACCATCAGGCTACCGCTTGACAATTCCACCACTTTCGATTCGTCGCCGGGTGTGACCTCGCCAATCGTTTGCCAATTTTTCCCATGGTCATGACTGGCGTAAAGCGTGACTCCCTTGCCGACACGAACATAGTTATGGACCAACGCTCCCTGGCGTGTTTGGATTCCCCGGCCTGATGTGACGAACTTGAACGCATCCTTTAACTCAGGTCCAGCAACTTGGTCCGTGAAATCAAAAGGCTTTCCCCAGGTCTTGCCATGGTCGGAACTACTTTGCACATAGAAGCGAAATTCCTTGCTCGATTTGTCGCTGACCATGAAGTTGTAAAAACAAAAAACATCACCAGTGATTTCGTCGACAAGCAATGAAGGATCGCTGCAGCCACCATCGTCGGATTGGTCCATTACTTCGATTGGCGACCATGTTTCGCCGTTGTCGGTGCTCCGGCGAAAGACAATGTCGATTGTACGTTGAGGCAACAGGTCACCCGATCCCGTTCGCCGAGCATCACAGGCGGCGATTAAGTCGCCGTTGGTCGCAGTGGCAATGGCGGGAATGCGAAACGTATGTGTGTCTTGAGTACCAGAAACAAACAACGCCTGACTGTTGGCAAGTTCCAGCGGTTCACTGGGCATCTGGTTCGACGGAATGGTTGTCGGTCGTTTCGGGGGCGTTGATTCGAGCGAAAGGTCGTCGATCAGTACTCCCGAATCGGGAGCGGCCTCGACGGAAAAACGAATCGCATCAGTTTTCTCATCGCCCGTGACTGGCAACTGGATGTGCGAACGAAATCTCGCCCCCACTTCAATCACGCGATCAAGCTGTGCGAGTTCACGCCACTGTCCGTTCTGTTTCACTTCAACCTTGAATGCGAATGGAGGCTTGACGGTCCAGCGCTCGGCATGAAAGCTGATTCCCTTGATTGCGGGCATCTCCGAAGGAATCGTCAACGTCACGGTGTTGCTCGCGTCGCCGAGCATATGCAGGCACTGGTTACCGCTGCTCGCAAATTGCGAGTTGATGCTGGCTGTTCCCGTTGCACTGGCCTGCACCGAGCCAATGCTAAACTTCTCGAACTTAGTTGCCGGTTGATCTTCAAACGAAGTCGTCAGCAATGGATTATGCGGGGCCTGGGCGCCACACGTCGCAGCGAAAAGCAAACCGAGACACGGCGGTATCATGAATCGATGTCGGGTCATGTTCATCATGCTAACATGCAGAGGGTTCTGTGGTGAAACTGACAAGTTCTGAATTCGTTTGTGATTGCAAATCGGGCCTGCCCAAACAAAGTTGGCAGGCACCATGCGGGTAGTCACCATTGCGGGCACTTCCGCCTGGTCGCAAATAAGTCACACCTCATTCGCCTGCACAAGCGTGTGGCTGTTGAAGAGTTTTCGCAGCTTGAGGATCATTTTATCGCGGCCGAGCAAGAATTGCGAATCACCGTGTCGAGCCTTTTTGCGTTGGCAAGGATCATCGATGCTGTGAACGGCCTCATCATGACGTTGCTAACGCATGCGACTGGGGCTTGGACCAATCGAAGTATCCGAGCATAGATAAATCGTCTCGCAGGGTCTCCATTTCGGACTCCAGCAATCTGCCTTGCGGAAGGCGGCAACCACCGATGTTGAAGCCATTGAAACTGAGCACGGCCTTCATCGCTGGATGAAACGGGTGTTTGCCGATCGTCCGAATCATTTCTACCGAAAGCGATTGCAGACGCCGGGCCTCAACCAGATCACACGCGTGAAAGGCGTCCATGAGAGCAAGATACAGCGGAGCGGCGACGTTGAAGGTGCTGCCGATCGATGCCGCGGCACCTGTTGCGAGCGCGCCGAGCATCATTTCGTCACAACCCCAAACTACATCGAACCGACCACGTTCAAGCTCCAAGCACTGCTGGAATTCGTGCAGTTTGGTGTCGGTGTACTTGAGCCCGAGCAGATTCGGAATCTGTTTCGCACCACGCTTCAGAAACTCCACCATCTCGATTTTTGAACCGGTCAAGGCGGGAATGTGGTAGTAGTAAAACGGCAACTCAGGAGCACCGCCGGCAACCTCAGCCATGCAGCGCACAAGCGTGTCCACGTCATGGATACCGAAGTAAGACGGGCACGTCGCCGAAACGTAGTCCGCTCCAATTTGCTGGGCGTGAGCAGCGAGTTGTCTCGCTTCGGAAAGGCTGTTGTGTCCCACCTGAACGATGACCGGAACTCGGCCTCTCGCCGCTTGGGTGTAGGCCTCGGCCACAGTTCGGCGTTCCGCGCTACTGAGCGACATGCCTTCGCCGGTGCTTCCGCATACATACAACCCGCTGATGCCTTGTCCGATCAGCCACTGCGTCATCGACTCAATCGGTTCAGTATTCACTTCGCCGTCGTCATGAAGTGGTGTGTAGGTCGCTGCGATCAAACCACTTAATCTGTTGCCTGTCATTTTCTTTCGTTAGCCAATAGCGGTATTGTCGTAAAAAAGTAGCAGGCATACTCCGTGCGCCGTCCGCCTGGAAACGGCGAGGTTGCTTGGGGCTACGGCACGACGGGGTGTGCCTGCTATTTTGAGGCGGCTCGCCAATCATTGTTCTGAAGCAACGCGGACGCGCGACCTGATTTGGTCGCGCGAAACCAAGTTGTCGGTTCAAAAACTAGAATGCCTGGTCGATCGTCTCTCGATTGGCCTTTGTTCCTAGCTTACCCCATACTCCATAGGGACTCATCGAGCCGGGAGGCAGTGTTCCACCGCTGCCGTTGTGCGAAACCATTACGCCTCCGCCAGATTCAATCGAATCGGTAATAAATTTGACGGCTCCGTCACCCATCAGCACGTGACAACCACCTTGATGCCGGCTGCTTGGCGGAAAGATCCCCCATCGAAAAATGTCTGCCGCAGAAGTGTCGTAAACAACGGGGGCATTCGGGGGAAGGATTGTCGTCATGCCCGTAAACATGGCCAAACCGAATGCCCACTTATAGCCTCGTCTCTCTTCGTCGGAACCATTGATGCTCGTCGCTGCTGCCCAGAATTGAGGTCGGGCCGGATCAGTCCCCAGGTAACCTTTTTTCGGGTCGAGATGATGACCATTGATGCCGCCTCGCACCGCCGTGGTAACGTGGCGATCGCCAAGATCCGTGTTGAACTCGCCCGCCATGATCGTATTGGACAGCCCATCAAGGACGTCACGGAACTTTGGCTTGAGATAGCCGTGCGCGAACATTCCGCGATTGGTCTTCATCGCGTCAGCGATCGTTGAGGCAGGCACTCCTGTTTGAAGCGTGATCCCATTGTATTGATAGTAGAGCGAATCACCGAGACAGACGCCGTAGTTCGTCCGGCCCTGTGCTGGGAGACCCTCGCCCGGATCGCTTGGGCATCGATAGGTCGGAATGTTTGTCAACCAGGGTGTGTATTCGCCTTGCGCCGCGTGGTCCGCGAGCAACATCCAAGGGTTCGGTCCCATCGGGGCATACAAGTTTCCCGAGGCAACTCGAAACGGATTGCTGATCTGTTCCCAAAGTGCCTGCTGCTCAATGAAGGGTGTGATACCAACCAACGCGCTGAGCTGGTTCATGTTCGTTCCGCCACCGGTGGCCGTTGGCGTATAAGTCGAGGCCCAGCTTGAGCCGTTAACTCGTTTGGTGCCACCTGCCTGGGCAGGCAACTGGTCGTATGCGGAATGGTAGTTGTGGAACCCCAGACCGATCTGCTTGAAGTTGTTGCTGCAACTCATCCTTCGAGCTGCCTCGCGCGCCGCTTGCACGGCGGGAAGCAACAAACCAACGAGGACGCCGATGATGGCGATGACCACCAACAACTCGACGAGTGTGAAACCATGTTTATGCCGGACGTTCATCTGAGACCTTTTTAAAAGCGCATGAAAAAACCGAAGAACTGAATTACTCGTTTCCTTCGCCGGGAAGCGCGGCTGGGCCATTGATCCCCTCAGGTTCTGCTTGGCCACCGCGGGCCGCAGCTTCGGGGTTCGCTTGGAGATAGCTTTCAAGCTCTCCTGGAGCTGGTGAACTCGCCGAGTCACCACATCCTGCGAGAGCAAAGCAAAGTGATAAAAAGCAAAAAGCAAAGGTTCCCGATCGCATCGCGATATTCCTGAGTGGTGCAAAATGGACTTCAACTGAGTCGTGTTATAACACGATATCACGTAGTGTCAGCAAAATCAAACTCATCATTTGCAACAATGGTGTCCGGCCCGACACTGGGCGTCGCGTAGGGAAAAGAAGCTCGTTGTGGCGACCCGAAGCCGAGGGGGCTGGAGAAAGAGTTGGGCGGCTGCGCGCGCAGTTGCTGCCTCGCTCAACGAAGCAAAGTGTGCTTTTTGCGAATCGAATTCAACGAAGAAGTGTGACACGACCGCTATGTGTCGAATGCGATTAATTCATTCTGCAAATGGCAGTTTTCTGCAAATGGCGACCGAAAACGAAGCCCTCGACGAGTCTCGTTCGCCTCAACCCAACATGAGTCGGAGCACTACGTTCGCTCTCGCCTTTGTTGGTTAAGAAAGCCAATGACCGTTTTCCGGCCGCGCTGAATTTGATCACTCATCAACTGACGCGCACGCTTCGGATCACGGTCCCGCAAAGCCTGCAATAACTCGGCTTTCGACTCGCACGTCGCGTTCGCAACGTCCGCCGTCAACAATTGCGGATCATTTCGCTGGGCCTCGAAAACTGAGCCAATTGCTCGATTATCCTTGACGACTTTGGCGAGCAGCGGGTTTCGCGATGCTTCGATCAACAACTCATGAAATTGCTGTTCATCATCCATCCAACGGTCCAACTGACGCTTGGTGCTGTATCCTTTGGATGTTCCGCTGATCTGCTTCGCAGTCTCTCGGGCGCGATCCAGAATACACTCGAGTTCGTCCAGTTGGTCTTCGGTAATGTACTGCGCAGCTTCGGCGGCGGCGCAGCTTTCGAGTGCATCGCGCAAAACGTAGAGATTGTTCAGGTCCTGGCGATTCGCTTTGCGAACATAGGCACCAGCTCCCGGGACGTGCTCCACCAAGCCCTCGCTGGACAGCCGGTTAATGGCCTCCCGAACCGGGATGACGCTCACGCCGATTTCGCCCGCTAGCGTTCGATTTACCAGCTGTTTCCCAGGTTCATATTCACCACTGGCGAGCCGTTCTCGAATGTAGTCGTACGAAATTTCAGCAAGACTTGGGTCCACGGTTGACGCTCGGTTGCGTTTTAGGCAAATAGGAAATTGACTGCAAAAAGCCGGATCCTCCATCCGAATTCACGGAGCAAGGCAACAGCTCAATCGCTCAGGATGAGAGACGGAAACGTTCGGCAGAGGCGAGTGCCCCAACGATGAATTCGATCCATTCGACCGTACTGTTATAACATCAAACATCGCTGCGTCCAATGAATCTGGTGTCAACGAGCTGATGCTGGGCTTGTCTGCCGTGAACGCTGCGTCGCTGTGGAAGCTGCCATTTTGACTGCGTTGTTCGTTACGTGGACGAGCGGTCGCAAACCAATGCCCGTGAAGATCGAGTGCCGTCTTGCGGCTTCTCCCACAGAGCATCGCTTTGGCCACGTGCACCGCTTCGCAAATCTCATCAGAAAAACTCAGGTCGCCATGGATAGCCAGCGCCCATTGGAGCGGGGATAGCGACTCGTATCGCCGCGCGACTTGAATGACGCACACGCTCCCAAGACCGGAGGCCCGACAAATGAACTGCCGGTGGCATCAGCCATGTGATTCCTGACTCGGCAAGCAGGGAAGTTGCACCAGTGTCGGATAGAGACTCAATAGATTGATGGGCTCTCGACAAACCGATCCAGCTTGTGTGCCGGCTGGCAATCCCGGCGTGTTCGCGGGGACTCGCATGATGAGCGGCACGCGTGTGCAGACTCGCCATGCCGTGTACTTTTGCCAATGTTGTTTCTCGCCCAGATGCCAACTGTGATGCTCCACAGCACCACGATCGTATTGTCACGATTGGCGCCAGCGTCGAGCGCATCCAGCACGCGTCCCGCCGTCGCATCGGCAAACGCAATTGGCCTTGTTCCTGGATATACGCAAAGTAACGATTCGGACCAATGCGTTTGCCTTCCGCCGGCAGATCCTCGAGGTCGTCTTCGCTATAACCCGGGGGCAATTGGATCTCGTCCAACGGAAACGTGTCAAAGTACTGCTTCGGCACAAACCAAGGCTCATGCGGCCGATAGATTCCACACGCAAGGAGGAACGGTTTGTCGTGTTCGCGAGCGAGATGGATTGCATGCCGGTGCGGCACAGTGCGCGTTTGCAAACAACACGCCACTCCCAGCGAGCCAATCAATATTCGGCGTCCGAGCTTGTGAATGCCCGCCCAGACACCCGACCCAGTCATTCAAGTCGTCCATCGCAATGAACAATACGTTGGGCTTGGATGTGTGTTCAGCGTTGGTAGTGAGCGATACTGCCAATAAAGCCAGAACGATCCCGCTAGTCACGAAGGATTTGCTTTGTTCAAGCATCCGTTGATTCTCCCGTACATGCCCCGAGACGACCTGTCGCATCAACTCGTCGATTGTACCGGAAAAACAGGCCTCCGCCGTCAGCAGACATTCTCCGTAGTTAAGAAGCCAGCGTATGCGTACAATCGTCGTCCCAGTCGGTCTCGAAAATACGACAGCGGAACTCGGCCATATTCACTTGCTCAATTCGATTAAACATCCTGCCAAGGATCGAAAACGCGATCATATCGCTTCGTGCATAATAGGGTTACTGCATTGACTGCACGAAGCTGTGAACGAAATCGCATTCAATATCTACGTTGAGCATTAATACTGAGGGGCTGGAACAATATCGTTATTCCTTTGGTGATTATCGCATCAATGCTGACGGTGGTCGCAGTACTTCTTAAGTTCATCACATCGAGTCGTCGCGCGCGTGGAAAGCTGAAGCAACGCAGTGACCTGCTAGGAATCGCACGCGGCGAGGTGAACAAGAATGGAATTGCGTTCTTCGACGGGAAGCGTCTGCATTGGTTCGGCCCGCAACATCTGCTGACGAGCACTTCAACAAAGAATGGTTTCCGTGTTCGCTTGGACGCGGACCCTTACCGTTACTTGTCGCTCACGAAGAGGCTGTTCGATTTCTACGACACTGCGCTAGCTCGCCAATTGCAGCAACAATGGAAGGATGCCGCAGCGAGCGTCACCACCGATGAGCCGTTAGGCATCGACCTTTGGCGTGAACTTTGTCCGATGCCCGACGATGCAATTCCGTTTCGCGGTACTGTCACGATTCAGCAGCCAATGAAGACACCCCAAAATCGAAAAACAGCAATTACCGAATCGGCTGCGTCTGTAGTTTTGGTCTGCATGGGAATGTTGGGCAAAGACGTGTTTCACCTGTGGGTTGCCTGTGGGATGGTTGGCTGGGGAGTCGTGTCGTCGTTGTCGAGTGTGCGTATTTGGTGGAAGTATTTCCATGGCGTACACACGCAAGCATGGAGCCAGCAAGGTTGGATCAGCCCCGTTGAATTGGCATTTATTCTCGGCAGCCATGGTGTTCGGATCTCATTGAATGAGATTCGAAGCTGCACCGAGCATGGAAACCTTCTCGTACTTTCAATCATTTCTGGCGGGATCTTTTATCTCGCTCGCGACCATGTTGCTAGTAAAGAAGAATGGAACCGCATCACGAATCAGACCAGCGGCATGGTCGGTGACGCACTTCCCTAGCAGGTCAAAACATTGTCCATCGGCGATTACGCCACTGACTTATGGCTAACCAACACGAAATGGGCACACCAAACCGTTGGGAGTTCGGAATCAGTTCAAGCGGAAGCCAATCAGGACGGGATCGTGATCGGAGGAGCGAAACGGGGAGGTGTCAAACACGTTTTCAGGTTTGTACTCCATGTTGTAATCGAGCCAGCTGGGTTCGTCGGCATTGATGTGCCACGTGGCCAAGCCAGTCACGCGTTTGGCTAGACCAGGAGTTGCGAACGCATGGTCAAGGCTGCCGGATTGGCCGTAGTAAACATAGGAGTAAGGTTCCGAAGAGCTCTCGTCGGATTGTTCCGACAGCTCAACGAGGCCGGCGGCGCGAAGCGTGTCGATGGGGTCTTCTTCTTGATAAGCATTCAAGTCACCGATGATGACAAAGTTTGCCTCGGCGTCGTTGGCCTGGCGAGATTCGATGTATTTCGTCAGAGCCGTTGCTTGACGTCGTCGCGAGTGATTGAACGCTCCCTGGCCATCGCCCTTGTCTTTGTCGTCGCCTTCCGCGTCGCCACCTTTGGATTTGAAGTGATTGACGATGACAGAGAATTCTTCGCTGCCGTCGGTGTGTCGAAAGCTTTGCACAAGCGGAGTTCTTGCGTTCACGAATGCGAAGTCGTTGATCAACTCAACCGACCCCACAAGTGAGACTCGGTGCGCTCGATAAATCATGCCAACACGAATCGCATCCGAGCCGCCGGGCGAATCCCTGAACTTTTCAGGCACGCCAACCGCCGCGAAGACATCGCTGCCAGCAGCCGTGTTCAGCGCCGCGACCAAGTCCTTCTCCGCTTCGAGATTGTTTTCGATCTCCATCAACCCGATCACATCCGCCTCCAGACCCATGATGGCGGATACGATCTTTGACTTTTGACGTACAAGTTCTTCGGGGCTGTCGGCGCCACGCGCATTGTTCTGGCCGTCATCGATGGTGGTGAAGTAATTCAACACGTTGAAACTGGCGACGGTCACATTGGCGTCACCCAAACTGGGGCGCTTGGGTCGCCCCGCATATTCCATCTTCACTGGGCCGACCGGGATCAAGAACAGTTTGCCGTTTTGCTCGACGACTCGAGCTGTTAAATCCGTCAGCTTGGATCCCACTCGAACCGTTTTCTGTTTCGATCCAACTTCGGGCAACAACTTGAATGGAAACACATTTTGGTTGTTGATACCATCATCCAGCGTGATGGATCCCCGATCATTCCGTTTTTGTGCGGCGGCTACCTTCGCAACATTGCTGCCACCTTGAGCCGAGGTCTTCGATGCATCGGCATTGTTGGGGTCGACGAGTGAAGTGGGAATATACAATCGCTCTCGAGCAACACGAAGCTGGCCGTAGCGTGCAAGGTCATACGTGTCAACGACAACCAACTCGCCTGGAATTTGAACCGTTCGGTTGCGGTAAAGGTTCCAATCCACAGAGTCCAATTCGCCTTCAATCGTGACGACATCACCGGCATCCGGGCTCGTATTGACGGCCAAGGTGGTTCCAGTTCCAGTCGCACGAGCGTCCGTGGCAGACTTGTTGATCGGTGCGGGCGTGATCATCGTCGTTCCAGCGTCGTTATTGATCGCGTTACGTCCAACATAGACTGCCAAAATGCATCCCAGCAGCGCGACAGTCACGAGTACCACAAGCGAACGGGGAGCACTCGAGCCACTACCGAAAGAATTTGTTACGGGCGAATTTGATTCTGGCATTGCGTCGATTGCGAAATAGGTTTGGATTGGCAAGATGTTATACGGAACTGTGACACGCGTGCCCAAAAAAACTAGGGCAGTACTCGCTGTCGTCGTTTATCCCGTCACTCGTTTTCCAATAGGGCCAAAATCAAAACATTACGACGCATGGTGAAGTTCTTGGAAGCGTCGTGATGGAGCTTTGCACGTCACCGTTCGCATTTTATCTTTGACGCAAACCGCTGCTGGGTGCTATTGCCGCTCCCACTAAAGAGTGTGTTTAGTTCGAATGCGGGTACTCACCCTGGGCGATCTGGGATTCAATTGCTTTGAGAATCGTTCGCATATTGGCTACGGAGTCGAGTACGTAATGCGCACCGGCGGATCTCAGCGTGAGTGCGGCCTCGTCAATGTGCTGTTGTTGTTCAGCCGGGGAAAGTTGAGCGAGCTCAGTTTCGCTCAAGCCGACGCAGTTGCCTGTTCGCGTGATCCCGATCGTCCAGCAGCCTGCGTTTCGACCGGCTTGGATGCCTACGGGCGTGTCGTCGACTTTGACAACGTGCCACATGGGATAGACACCCATTCGCTTGGCTGCTTCGAACAACAGAAACGGTGCCGGGCGGCACTTCGGAGCGTCTTCGGAGCACAGTACGCAATCAGCGACATAGCCTTGAGTCGCGGCCGCCGCCGTCACGACTTCCATGAGCTCGCGCGTGTAGCCGGTGGAAGATCCAATCTTCAGCCCGCGATCGCGACACCATTGCACCACTTCAGCGGCTCCGGAAATCAACTGGCTATGATCCGCCAGCGTCGCCTTTTGCAACGGCAGGAAATCAGCGTACATGGCGTCGATTTGAAAACGATTGCTGGGGCCATACAGCCGTGGTCAATCGTGGTTCCCGCCCAATCGAAAACAACGGCCTTCAAATACTGAAACGTTTCTAACATCGGAGAGTCTACTTTCCTGTCCATCGGTTCCATGATCGATCGGCGAGTCCGAACGACATCGTCATTCCAGCTCCGCCGGGGCCAACGCACACGTGAAGGTTGGGTTGTGGTTCAGCTTCGAAGATCGGCAGGCTCGCATGTTTCGCGTACACGCCATGCCAGCGTTCTTTGATCGTCCAATCGTGAAGCTGGATGATCTTTTGCAGCTCCGCGAGAATCATCTCGTCGATCTCCGCTTTGTCAAACGGGCTGATCTCGTCATCGTATTCGTGCGAGTCGCCGAGAATGAATTCGCCATTGTCGGATCGCGTCGCCATCACGTGAATGCCGTATCGATCGAGCAATGGATTCTCGGCGGCGACACGTTGCTTTACTTTTTGCAACGACGGACAGTGACCGAACGATGTGTAGAGCCGCAACGTCAGTCCACTGGCAATGTGAGCGTCCTGTTGCACGCCACCTTGAGCGGCGGCATCTTGAGCAACCGTTCGTAGCATCTGTAGCTTGCAAAGCCTCAGCCCCGACGATGCCAGTACGTCTGGAAACAGCGTCTTCAGATCGCTGCCTGAGCATACGATGATTCGTTCCGCTTGCCATTCAAGACCATCGGCTGCGCGGATGCTTCCCATATCGACTTCGGCGATCGGTGTTGCCAAGTGTCGCGTGATTCCGTGAGCGGACTCCAACCACGCTGCAACACTGGCGGCGGCGACTCGCGGAACGACGCGAAGTTCCGTGGGACTCCACATGCTGCCCTTCAGTCCCCGTGGGTTCACGATGGGTGCAGCGGTGAGTGTTTCAGCAACGGACAACAATCGACAATCGTGAGTTCCGCCGCTGCTGAATTCCTCCAGCACGGCATGTTCGTCGTCGTGGTGAGCCAGATGCAACGATCCGTGTGTTTTCGGCCTTCGAGATACGACAACACCAAGCCGAACACCATTCCGAGCGGCAACCCATTCAGAAACATCATCACCACTTTTCCACTTAGTGGCAGAAGCGCGAACCCAACGAGCGCCAATTCAGCAAACGCCATCAAGCCAATCATGGCCATCGCTCGACGAGCTTTGGGCATCTCGGCGATGACCTTGATGCCAATGAACTTCGACAACATGTAGCCGCAAAGTTGTGACAAGACGAGTACAGTCTTCAACCCGAGTCCCGCAAACTCCTGTCCGTTAAACGTGCCAGCCGTAAAAGGTTTGCGAAACGCGTACATGCAGAAGTACGCACAGAAGGCCGCCATTGCAGCGATCGCTGTTGATCGTCCTGAATTCCTCAAAGCCGGCTCCCGTGAAAACCTTTGCGACCATCTCGAAAGTCTGGCAACTCATGACCGTTCTTTCACCTTGTGTCGCCAGTTCAATCGTAGATTCAAATGCATTGATGCGACGCGATGAGACAGTTTGTAACCGATGGAGATGAAGTTTTCATGTGATGCGACACCAAAATCAGTGTAAGACGTAAGCGCCCAACGGCACCATGTGTCGTTGGGACGGGCGGATCGGTTATTCGGGCTCGGATTGGCTGAGGCGGCGATCGAGACGGGCTCGGTCGCGTCGGGCGTTTCGCTGGCGACGTTCCTCGGCCCGGTAGTGACG
>JBGTAI010000306.1:0-27594 GCA_041749955.1 Pirellulaceae bacterium
CTGACAAACTTGGCGTTCTTCATCCGAGAGTCGGACGATATACTTTTTGATCATTGGAAACCTCCGTGTGTTGACGAAAGTTTCCGCTAATTTAAGCAAATCAACCAACCCCAATTCTTAGGCTGGATGACGCACTAGCCAATTTTGATCGTGACGCCGACACGGACGGCTGGCTCGCATCGATTGTGCTGCGCGATGCATCGGGACGAGTCGTGACCGCTCGATCGTACGCGACGTTCGAACTAAGAGTAGGCCGCTTCGCAGTAGACGAAGTCACCTTCGTTGCTGGTGAAAGGGTCGCACATCGTTGGTCCAAGTCACTCACGTTTGACGATGAGGGTGTGGCTCGAGTACGACTTGAACTGACGGGCGCAGCCAAGAAAAACAATGAACTGACGATGTATCCAGCGACATCGCTTAGCGCTCGCCCCATGTACAACATGGGATCGCGGTTTCCGATCCAGCGTTTGTCGTACGCAGACCGCTTTCGCTACACGCCAACAAACGGGCTGATTGGACCCGATACGCCATTCACGCCCGTATTGGGTGCGATGAGTGTTCGTGTCAGCGTACCAACGGAAGGGACATTTGATGGCGTTACCGTCGTCCGGTTGAACTCGCCAGTCATCGACGCGAAATAAATTACGAAACCTTACTGCATCCGATACGTTTTATCGGGCAGCAATCGTTTCCGTCGCGCCGGTGTGCAGTTCCTCGGCGGGCTCTTGGTCCAAGACTGGATTTGTTCCTCGCCATACCAAGTACCACAGCGTGAACATCACCAACAGGATCGATGTGATCGCTGAAGCGCCTTCCCAGATCAACGAAGACCGCATCTGCCCGACAGGCGCAAATACTTTGGCCAAACGATACTGCACAAGTACCACCATATCGGTCTTTCCCGATGCCTGCGGTTCCGAATTCGTGGACGATTGATCGCCGGTACTGGCTGACGTCTCGGATGCCGTCAACGCGATTTCGCTGTCATGTGGTAACTCGATCGATTGCATCGCTGCGATCCAAGGACCCGCGAAGTCGCCGCCATCGTCGGCTTTGGACATCGGATCGAGATAGTCAACGTCACCACCGTCGATCAATCGATCCATCAACTCAGCCGGCACTTGGAACTTTTCGCCCGCGAGCGTTCGTCCGGCTTCACGCCGCCGATCCATGAGCGGGTGCTGCAACACAGTCCCGCGAAGTGGTCCGGTTCTTGCATCGAGCAACACAGCGACTTGATTGGCTCCCTGTTCGCTCTGCAGCAACTGGAAATCGCCGAGATTAATTGTGGCGACAAAAACAGCGTCGGTTGTTTTCGAATCTTCTGTCAAACGAATCGGAGTGCTGACCGCCACTTTCCACAAGCCGGTGGCTGTACTGGGAAATGCCGCCGACAAACTTGTCGAAGTAAGCGGCTTGATCGATGAAGGAGGCGTTTCGCGAGGCAAATCGTTTCGTCCACCATTGAAGTACGTTCGATACGCAAAGTTCTTACACGCACTATTTTGGTCACGAGGCACCGGTTCGTCATACGCGATCCCAATGATCGTCCCGCGCGAATCGACAACGAACATTGTGGCCAAACGCGGCAAACGAGTGTTGTCACTTTGCCCCGAGTATCGTTTCAATTGTTGTTCGAGGAGAGAATCCAATCGTTGACGCGGCTCGGAATCCAACAGCACTTCGCGGGCTTGCGATGCGGCATCGGTTTCTGATGTTGTAGCAATCGTTTGCAGTAAACCTTGGATTTCTGTGTCGCCTAGGACTTCGTTTATTTGCTGCTGTAATTCGGGATGTGACGCTTCGGATTGCGCGACTTGAAAATATCGTTCGAGTTCACTTTCGAGTGTCCGTGCCGCGAACGTTGCCGCAAGCTGGTTGCTGCCGAATGCTTCCGTGCGGAGCGCCGACATCGTGCTGTTGCTTGCATGCTCGATGCTTCGCAAGGCGTAAATGGAAACGGCCGTTAAGAGTAGTAGCGGACCGACGATACCGAGCATAATCAGTGGTCGTCGTGATCTGGATTGCTCGCGTCGATCGAGATCCTGCAACACTTGCTGCATGTTCGCATAACGTTCGGCGGGGTTGAACGCGATACAGCGGCTGACGATCTCGGCAAGCCGTCGGTCCACGCCGCGCCGCATGCGATGTTCATTGGGTGAGTGGCTCGACGAAATCGCTTCGCGATAACGCTCCAATCGCTTCGGCAACGAGCCAGCGGTGTCCATCCGTTCGACGAGCGTGTCGTCGCGATATGGCGCGGTGCCCGTCAGCATACGAAAGAGAATCGCGCCCGCCGCATACACGTCCCACTTCGCATCCGGTGTCGCTTGCAAGTCCGCTTGCTCCGGCGCCATATAAAACAATGTGCCGAGCGCGGGTGTCTGTTCGTGCGACATGCGACTTTGGCCAAAGTCCGCCAAGCGAGGCTCGCTGTCTTCGCCCAGCAGAATATTCGCGGGCTTGATGTCACAGTGCAAAACGCCTTTGCCGTGACAGTGATTCAGTCCCACGCAAATTTTTCGAAACAATGTCACCGCTTCGTGGACTGGCAACCGCCCGCGGGCTTTGAGCAGATCCTCAAGCGATCCGCCGCCCACAAGTTCCATCACGTAATAAGGCGGATCCGCGTCCCAGCCGACCTCGAGCACTTGTACAACGTGGCGATCGGCCGACAATTGGACAAGGTTCTTGACTTCACGCGACAGCAGCGACCAATTCACACCGCCGCGGTGCAAGTAAAACTTGACCGCCACACTGCGCCCCGTATTCAAGTCCGAACCCACCCAAACTTGGCCAAACGCCCCCGCACCGAGAAACTCCTTCAACCGGTATCCTGGGACGGCCGCTGGCGGAGTCGCCGGTTCAAGCGACAATCGCAAACTTGCCGATTGGTGGTTGGCTGTTTGCTGCTCTGTCAAATCGTCAGTCACGCATCGTCCTTAAGTTACTGTCCCCAGATCCTTGCACGAACAACTCTCCCTCCACGAACTTCCCGTGAAAACTGAACACTCGCCCAGCTGTCACGCAGCTCGATCCATCTCGATTGTAGCGAATCCGGTTCCGTTCGCTGTTGCACGGCTGGTTTCGTGGTTTCAAGCCCTCGCGATTGTCGGATTCTCGATTTTCTTCGCCAATCCCACGCTTTGCCGGTCCCAGGAAACTGCTGACGCAACCATCGACGCAACCGCGGCTCCCGCGACAGAACTAGAGCTAGTACCAGCCACAAAAGTTCCACCTCTTTCGCTGAGCGATTTTCAACCAACGAGCCAGCTCGTCGTGCCATCGCACCCGCGCGACCAGGCATCGTATCCAGTCGTCGATGTCCACACGCACTTCCTCTATAAAATGCGGCACAACGTCCAAGCCCTGGAGGATTTCGTTGGGTTGATGGACCGCAACCGCATCGATGTCTGCGTTTCGCTCGACGGCCGACTGGGCAGCCAACTCGAAGAACACAAACAGTTCTTGTGGACCAAATACAAAGACCGCTTCGTTATTTTTACGAATGTCGATTGGCGGGGAAGTGGCAGCGCCGACGACCCGTCGACGTGGGCGTGTCACCAACCACGGTTCGCTCAGCAGACCGCGGCTGCAATCCGTGAAGCCGCCGCCGACGGTGTCAGCGGGCTGAAGGTGTTTAAACAGTTCGGACTCGAATACAAAAATCCAGATGGTTCGCTGATCAAGATCGATGACCCGCGATGGGACCCGATCTGGCAAGCTTGTGGCGACGCGGGCATCCCCGTCATCATCCACACGTCCGACCCAGCAGCTTTCTTCGAACCGATCGATGCGAAGAACGAACGTTACGAAGAACTCATGCGACATCCAGATTGGAGTTTTTACGGCGACCAGTTTCCTTCGCGAATGGAATTGCTCAACGCCAGAAACAACGTCATCGCGCGGCACCCCAACACGCAATTCATCGGTGCACACATCGCCAACCATGCCGAAGACTTGTCCGTCGTGGCGAAGTGGCTCGATGAGTATCCGAACTTGTGGATTGAGCCCGCGTCGCGCATCAGCGAACTGGGACGGCAACCGTTCACGGCTCGCGAGTTTCTGGTTCGTTACGCCGATCGATTGCTGTTTGGTACCGACGGTCCGTGGCCAGAACAGCGACTGAGGCTGTATTGGCAATTCTTTGAAACGCATGACGAATACATTGCCTACAGCGAAAAAATGCCACCACCACAAGGTTTTTGGAATATCTACGGCGTCGACTTGCCTGACGATGTCCTGCGCAAGATGTATTACGAAAACGCAGCCAAGCTAATCCCCGGTGTCGCCGAACGTCTAAAGAAACGCGAGCTATCACAAAACTAATTCACCGCGCGTCACTCCCGCTCTCAACTCTCAACTCTCAACCCTAAACATTCAACCCTCAACTCTCAACTCTCAACCACCCCACTCCCTTGACTTCATCGCCCAGTTTTTCGTTTGTCTGTTGTGCCTATGGTGCTGAACCGGCCGTCAAGCACGAGGTTGCCCAGCAAGGTTGGCGGCTCGCCTTTTCGCGTCCTGGTTTCGTCACGCTCAAACGCGAGGCAGAGGATGTCGAACGAGCCAGTGATCTGCCTAGTGGCATTTTCGTTCGCACTGCATCGCATTCCATCGGCCAAGTTCGTGCTGACACGAGTGACGGTCATGGAAAAGGTGCCGAGATGATTGCGGCTCTGGTGGAGCTGCTTACGAAATCGCAAGAAGCTCAACGTCCGTTTGACCAGATCCATGTATGGCCCAAAGACCGCACAGCGATCGGTCGGTTTGACTTTGAACCAGGCGTTGACGAAGTCTCGCGGGCGGTCGGTGAAGAGATTCTCGCTGCATTGGGGGCTGGTGAATTAGGTGCGGGTGAACTGGGTGCGGGTAAACTGGGGAATCGATTTGTTCGCTCCAGCACCATCAACGTCGTGGCTCAACCCGGCGAACGAGTGCTTGACGTGGTACTTGTTGCTCCGACGCATTGGTTCATTGGCTTTCATGTCGCGAGCACATGGCCGACACGTTGGCCCGGAGCGGTCCAGCCCATCGAGGTTGCCGAACCACCGATCTCGCGAGCGTACTACAAAGCGGCTGAGGCGATTACCTGGAGCGGTTTCAATTTGCGAGCCGGTGACCAAGCCATCGAGATCGGCAGTGCACCCGGCGGTGCGTGCCAGCGGTTGCTCGAACTGGGACTGAATGTGACCGGGATCGACCCAGCGGAAATGGACGAAGCGATCTCGACGCACCCTCGCTACACGCACATCCAGGCTCGCGGGGGCGATTTGCCGCGCAAGCGATACAGCGGTGCGAAATGGCTACTCGTCGATTCCATCGCCAAGCCTGAGCAAACGCTTCAAACCGTCGAGAATATCGTCACGAACCAACACAGTGATCTGGTTGGGCTGTTGCTGACGCTCAAGATTGGCGACTACGCCTCCGCCGAGCGAATCGAGACGTGGCGTCAGACGATTCATCGTTGGGGAGTCGCCGACGTCCGCATTCGCCAACTCGCGAGAAATCGGTGCGAAGTTTGCCTCGCCGTACGCGTGACAGACGAAACGTAGCGGCGTTCGAGCTCCGATTGTCCAAAAACGCGTAAATCAAAACAGAAATCGGGGCGTTGACGCCGGGTAAAGATTTGCGAAACTCTTCGTCGTTGCCCAACAGCAAATCCTCGCAGACGGAAAAAGCGGCCGTGGCGAAACTGGCAGACGCGCAAGGTTGAGGGCCTTGTGGGAGTTAATCCCGTGGAGGTTCGAGTCCTCTCGGCCGCACTTGTTACTCACTCGGAAATCGCAAAACCACGTGATCCACGGGGTTTTGTCGTTTCTGGACCCAAATCTTTGGCTGTCGTCAATCTCCCCCTGATTGACACCAATTGACTGGTTTTGCCACGTTTGGACTGCCGCTGGTGCAACGGTTGGTGCAACATCTTGGGTGTCGGGTTATGTCGATCAGCACCCGCGCGTACGGCGACTTCAACAGTGAGGAAACCTTCGAGCAGGCAAGCGGATCGATTTCACCATTTTCTTGGCAACTTCTGTGTTGCGTGTTGCGCCTCGAAACCGAGCAGTGCCAAGCGAGTTGAGGCCGGATCGATGATGGGAACCGCCAGTCCATAGGCATCATACCCACGACGAATGCTGCATCGTGAGCAGTTCAAGACGTGTAGAACATGGATGGCCCTGTTTGCATTCTCAGCCCTGTTTGCATTCTCCACTGGATCACTTGGCGTATCGCTATAATGGACTCAACGCATCATCAAATTCGGCCGCATCATCAAGCACTCCTTGCTTACTCCCATTTTCCGCTTCAATGAACTGCGCCTGCTGCCCATCGCGGCCTTCCGGAAAGCGTTAGCGGGACGTCGGTAATGGATCATCGATTGAGATTGTCATGGTAAAAAGACCGCCATCGGTATTGCTCACTGGGGCAAGTGGATACGTTGGAGGGAGATTACTCGTGAAGCTCCAGTCACGAGGAGTGTCGCTTCGCTGTTTGGCGAGACGTCCAGAGAACTTACGTGACCGAGTGGCTTCGGATACTGAGGTCGCAGCGGGTGATGTTCTCAACGCGGAGTCTCTGCCGGACGCGTTTGCTGGGATCGATATCGCCTACTATCTCGTGCATTCAATGAACGAGACGGGTTCGTTCGAAGAACAGGATCGCGTCGCGGCAACAAACTTCGCAAACGCGGCCCGTCATGCTGGTGTGAAGCGAATCATCTATTTAGGAGGTCTGGGCGATGAAGACGAGAACCTGTCACCGCATCTGAGAAGCCGTCATGAAGTGGGTGAGATACTTCGCCAATCAGGCTGCCAAGTGGTTGAGTTTCGCGCTTCGATTGTCATTGGTTCAGGCAGCCTTTCCTTCGAACTCGTGCGTGCTCTTGTCGAGCGTCTTCCCGTGATGATCTGTCCTAAATGGGTCAGTGTTCGAACGCAACCGATCGCGATTGAAGACTTGCTTGACTACCTTGTCGCGAGTTTGGATTGGGACGGCATGGAAAGCCGTGTGTTCGAAATTGGTGGTCCAAGTCAAGTGAGCTACGGTGATATCATGCGAGAATATGCTCGCCAGCGTGGTTTGAGGCGTTGGCTAATCTCCGTTCCCGTTTTGACGCCGCGTCTTTCGAGTCTTTGGTTGGGATTGGTGACCCCGGTTTATGCACGCGTGGGTCGTAAGTTGGTCGATAGCATGCGCAATCCGACGATCGTGAAAGATCGATCCGCGCTGGATGTCTTTCGTGTTGTTCCCAGGAATTTGTCCGATGCCATTTCGCGAGCGTTGGTCAACGAAGACCATGACCTCGCAGACACGCGTTGGTCCGATTCGTTGTCGTCGTCGCGAGGCGTTATCGCTTGGGGTGGCGTTCGTTTCGGCAGTCGTATTGTCGACTCTCGATCGGTAACGGTCGAAGTGTCACCCGCCCAGGCTTTCACGCCCATTCGACGTATTGGTGGAAAGCAGGGTTGGTACTTCGCGAATTTTCTGTGGACGATCCGAGGCCTGATTGATCTCCTGTGTGGAGGAGTCGGGCTTCGTCGTGCTCGTCGAGACCCGGAGCAATTGCGAGTGGGAGAAGTTGTGGATTGGTGGCGGGTCGAGGAATATGAATCGAATCGGCGCTTACGGCTATCGGCGGAGATGAAAGTGCCTGGCCGAGCGTGGCTAGAGTTCACTGTTGAGCCTCACAATCAGGGTTCAACCATACGGCAAACAGCGATATTTGATCCCGTCGGTTTCTTCGGGCTTGCGTACTGGTATGGAATTTACCCGCTTCACGCGTTGGTCTTTCGAGGCATGCTACGGAACATCGCTGCCGCAGCCCGACTCGAGGCTTCTTCCGCGAAGTCTTCCCCGTCTGCACAGGATGCCAACCGCAGTGCCGTTGCGGAATCCGAAGCAGTAGAATAATAGGGCACGCTCACGACGTTGGCCAAAGCGAGCACAAAATTGCTGTGTCTTATGGGAGTGATTTTCGAATTCGGTGGAAGCCGTCTTTGATCTCACCGGCAACGAGTTGCATCGCCTCCCAAACGTTTTCGCTTGTTTCAATTGTCGCGTTCTTCATCGGTTCGCAACGACGCTCTAAGTCATCAAGTTTCTTTGCAAGAGTTTGCAACTCGGTTTTCGCACCCTGCTTCCCGAGATGAATTTGCAACACAAGTTCATCTCGTTCGACTTTCAGGTCATCGATGACATTGCTTAATAAGCGGCGCGCGGAGACGGGCATGGTTGGGTCCTAGTGTGCGAGGTGAATGCGAATGGAAACCGACACCTTCGTTCAGGCTCTACCATGGCAAGTGGTGTGCCGAAACATGAAGTTCAACTGAAGCTGCGACCAGATATCGGCTCTGGCTGCTTTCCTGTTTTATCGCGCGAGTCGGTTGAGGCCTGCGGCTCCATCTTTTTACGCTGGTCGCACAACCCGTTCTTCCTGCGACGAGTGCATCGATTCCCGTGTGCCTATCTGCACGCCTGTGCGTTCAGGCACGTTTGAGGCCCATTTATGTCTCGCTTTCGTTAAGTTGGGCCATTGGCATCGCGAATGCATCAGGAATGCAGGCAATCGAGGAGACACCTATGAAAAAAATATTGCTTGCGACGGACGGTTCGGACGCAGCGCAATCGGCCGCGAGGTTCCTTGCACAGTTACCTCATGAAAACAAAATCGAGTTGATCGTTGTTTCGGTGCTAACGCCCCCGTATAGCCCGATGATGACGCTACAGACTCAGTGGATCCAAACGTGTCTTGAGCAAGACCGCGAGCGGGCGTTGGAAGCTTTTGCTGAAATAAGCTCCTTGTTTGAAGGGGCAAACGCTTCCGTCGAGCATGTCGTGGTGGAGGGCCAGGCTGGTGAGTCCATTTGCAAGCTCGCCAAGTCACGTGGTTGTGACTTGGTGGTCATCGGCGCTAAAGGCCATTCAACGGTGTCACGTATTCTGCTTGGGAGCACGAGTGATTATGTCGCCACCCAAGCGTGCTGCAGCGTCTTGGTTGTACGACCGATCGATCGCACTCAATCAGCACACCCATTGCGAATCGCGTTGGGGTATGAAGACACCGGACCCGCTCGAGCGGCAATGGAGGAGATCTCGGAAATCAAATGGGGCAGCCATGTTGAATTCCATCTTGTGACTGTTTCTTATGCAGTGGGCTTGCTGGCATCGGAACAGATAGAAGCGTTGCGTGAACACGTGCGTGACGCCGCATTGGAACTCGGCGAGTCTGGTTTCAACGCTCATTCACATTTAGTCGAAAATGATCATCTCGGAGAGGGCTTGGTGAAGTACGCCGAAGATCACGGCTGTGACATTTTCGTTGTCGGTGAGACGTCACGCAGTCATCTCGGTCGAATCGTGATGGGAAGTACCTCGCGTTACGTTCTGCGGCAAGCGCCGTGCAGCGTCTGGATCACCCGCAACCGAAGTTGTCACGGACGCAAGAAAGTGGCGGCACTCGGACATCCAAATCAGGCTCCCAAGGATCCCGTGAACAATAACTGACGAATTTGCACGTAGAACAGGCTGCCAGCCTGTTATTTTACCAGGAACAGGCTGGCAGCCTGTCCTACTTATTGATCCCGCGAAGCTAATCATGAAACGTTTCAAACGAATTCTCGTCTACGCTGGCACCGAAAATCCAGAAGTAGCGGTCACTCGAGCGGCTCAGTTGGCACTCGAGAATGACGCTTCGCTCACGTTAATGGATGTTGTCAAGCCAATGCCGCGAGCCATCAACATGATGAGCGACGTCGCGAAACCCGAGGAGCTTGAGACTTGGGTTGTCGCCGACCGTCGCCGGCGATTGCTTGATGTCGCAGGAGAGATTTCGGACACCGGATTAAGGCTTGATGTCGTTGTCACCGTTGGAGATCCAGCCACCGAAGTGACTCGCCAAGTTGTCAAGCACGAGTATGACCTTGTCATCAAGACGGCTGACGGCTTTTCAACCGCTGGACGACTGTTTGGGAGTGTTGCGAAATCGTTGCTCCGACTTTGCCCATGCCCAGTGATGTTGCTCAAGCCCGAGATTCACGGCAAGTTTGATCGCGTGTTGGCCGCGATTGATGTGGAATCCGAAGACCTTAACCACACGGAACTCAACGGCAAAATACTTGAATTCGCTCATTCAATTGCGCGGCGTGACAATGCCGAGCTTCACGTCATCGCGGCTTGGCAACTTTGGATGGAGGATTCGGTACGAAGCCATTCCGGGGACCTTGCTGTGGAGTTGCTTCGCAAGGAACACGAGCGGAAAGCTCATCGTGCAGTCGACGCTCTTTTGCAGGTGCATTTCGTGAACACGAATGAAGTCAAGGTGCATTTGAAGCATGGTTCCCCTGCATCAACCATCCGAAGTTTGGCTGACGAAATCGAAGCTGATTTGATGGTGATGGGGACCGTATGCCGAACAGGCGTAGCGGGTTTCTTGATCGGAAGTACAGCCGAAACCATCATTCCGGACATTACCTGTTCGATGCTGGCACTTAAACCAGACGGATTCGTTTCGCCAATCCAGATCGCCAACCGCATCACGATCGTCGAGGGCGAACCGTTGCCGCTGTTATGAGCCCACTCAACAACGCGAAAGCTGCATCCAACGATTCGGGTATCCCCATCACGACCGAGTCGTTGATCCAAGAACTATGCCTGCCTCGTGCATATCCACACGCGACCGTCGGTGGTATCGAGGTCCACGAAACGCACATCTCCATCGTATTTCTTGCCGGTGACTATGCTTACAAAATCAAGAAACCCGTCAAGTCGGATTTTCTCGATTACAGCACCTTGGGACTGAGGCGGAGCCATTGCGAGAAAGAGGTTCAGCTCGACAGTCGATTCGCTGACGATTTGTACTTAGGCGTTGTGCCGATTGGATGGGAAGACGGGCGACTGAGAATTGAAGCAGAAACGGAACCCGTCGAATACGCAGTGAAGATGCGACGTTTCCCACGCGGAGCTCTGCTGAGCGAACGCATCGCGGCCGGAACGGTGACGACTGTCGACGTGCATCAACTGGCCGAGACGGTCGCGAGTTTTCATCGCCAAGCCGCTATTTGCGATTCGGAGTTTGCTGCCGGTTGGCCTGGCTACTTGATCGAAAACTTCAAGCAGGTTATTGACGGGATTCAATCGCATGTGGATCTGGAGACCGGCTCTACGCTACGAGTTTTGCGTCATTGGGTCGATGAGTACTTGAAGGAGCACTTGCAAAGTCTTGAGCTTCGCGTCGCAGCCGGTTTTGTTCGCGAGTGCCATGGTGATCTGCACTTACAAAACGTTGTTCAATGGGGTGAGCGGCTTGTTCCATTCGACGGAATCGAATTCAGTGAGCGTTTGCGTTGGATCGATGTGTTGTGTGACGCAGCGTTCTTGCCGATGGATTTTGCGTATCACGAGCATTTGGACTTCGCGCGTTCGTTCATCAATAAGTACTTGGAACAAACAGGTGATTACAGTTCGCTAGCGGTGTTGCGGCTATTTCTCGTTTACCGAGCGTTGGTTCGGGCTCTCGTCGCGACCATGCGATCCGAGCAAAATCATTGCATGGCCAGCGAACGAGCGTCAGCAAAGTCGGATGCGCGAAAGCATATTGAATTGGCTTATCGATTCACGCTCAAGGAAGAGCCGCGACTTTGGATTACGCATGGATTGAGTGGCAGTGGGAAAACGACACAGAGCGAACGTATCGTCCAACGTCACGATATGATTCGCCTTCGTAGTGACGTCGAACGCAAACGAATGTTCGGATTGTCACCGACCGAGCGTCCGTCAGCGGAACTGCAACAGGAGATGTATAGCGATGCCTCCAACGAAAAGACGTACTTGCAATTGCAAGGTCTTGCGAGGGAGATTCTGCGGGCGGGATACGGTGTCATCATCGATGCTGCATTCTTGAAGCGGAGTGAGCGAGAGCGATTTCATGTGTTTGCTGTGCAGCAGGGCGTGTCGTTTGCGATTCTTGATTGTCATGGTGACGAGCAAACGCTTCGCCAGCGAATCATCGACCGCGAAAAGAACAGCAGCGACGCATCTGATGCCGATCTACGTGTCCTTGAGCACCAATTCGCCACACATCAGCCATTGACGAAGTCAGAACTTGGGTTGGTTGTCGGCACGCCGTAACCACGGTTAACTCGGTTTTGACGGCCCGTTGCAACGTCAAGATTCGATCGAAAACAATTGGACGTGCGACGATGCACAGCGGCATCACTTCATTGGTCGAATCGTCTCACTTGCTTGGCTGGCGACGCGAATGTGTTCATAGACAGCTCCGAATCGCATGGCATGGCGGATCAGGCACGCCGATTGCTTCTCTATTGGCCCGGCAACTTAAAAAACAGTTTGAGGCGACGAATCGCCTTTGTGCTGGTCGTACCTATGAACAGACTAACAGATTGAGTAAAGCGATGACCGAAAACATGACTTGTGCGGCTGAAATGCATTCTGATCACCGTCATTGGAACAGCGAATTGGCGATGTGGGAGGAAGATATTTCCAATTGGCGATCCGAGCATGCCATTGCAATGGATTTGCTCCTTCAAGCAAAGGCGATCATTGCGGCACATGAAGCGACACTTGGCGAACATGAAGAAAAGCTGAGTGAAGTTGGCAAAGCGATCGTACGTCACGAGAAAACGCTCGCGGCAAGTCTGCGGGCTGGATCAGAATCGGATGTGAACAATGCCTTGACCGACAAGCATGAAGGCTACCATCAAAGCATGGTGACTCAGCGCGATGCTCATGAACGAATCAAAAAGCATCACCACATGGCGATGGCGAAAGTCGAATTGATGATGAAGGCACTCAAAGTACCTTTATAGCGGGATTTGGCATGTCGGTTGCGTATTCGTCAACTGGATTCCTTGTGAGTGTGCTGTGTCGCACATGAGCAGGGATGGTCAGTGAAAACTGACGTCGTTGGTAGTTGTCTACCAGAACATTTCGGTACCTACACAGTTGGATAAAAAGATGATTCAAGAAGTTAGTGGTGACTTGATCCTTACGAAGGCGGAAGCGATCGCACACGGGGTTGCACCGGACGATCACTTCAATCAGGGATTGGCGCTGTCGCTACGAGAGCGTTGGCCAGCAATGGCCAAGGACTTTCGACATTGGTGTCATCAAACGCATCCTAAGCCCGGTGCCGCATGGATATGGAGTGGGCCAGGAGCCGATGGAACTGTAGTCCGCGTGGTGTGTTTGTTAACGCAAGAGCAAACAAGTAATCATGGTCACCATTCAGGAAAAGCTCACGTGGAGCATGTAAACCACGCGCTGAAAGAGTTGCGGCATCTGGTTGAAAAGGAAGGGATCCAGAGTCTAGCGTTGCCGCGTCTTTCGACGGGAGTTGGTGGGCTCGAATGGTCGGAGGTGAAACCACTCATTCAACACCACTTAGGTGACTTGAAGATCCCAGTGTTCGTCTATTCGGAATACCACGCGGGTCAAACTGCCGACGAGTTGCTGTCCACGAGTGCGACGTGATGCATGCGTGTCGTGGCCACTTGCGGGTGCGCTTGGATCACAAGTTTGGTGCAGCAAATTGAGCGATTTGCTGCACATTCATAGCTCCTGATTGTCGAGCGACTTCGATTCCTCGCTTGAACAGGATCATGGTCGGGATTCCCGAAATCGCGAATTGCGAAGACGTTCTCGGAGCGTCTTCGGTGTTGAGTTTCGCAAGGATCACTTTGGGCGAGAGTTGGGCGGCGGCCTCGGCAAAGGCAGGTGCCATCATCCGACAGGGGCCACACCATGGAGCCCAGAAGTCAACCAGGATTGGCACCTCAGTTCGTGCGATGAATTTGGCGAATGTAGATTCCGTTAAGTCCACTGGTGATGCCGGTAGTAAAGCTGTCTTGCATTTTCCACAGACAGGTTTGTCGTGCAGCTTGCCGTTGGGCACTTTGTTCACTGCCGCGCACTCGGAGCAAACGAGATTCAGAATATTCATGGGTCCGCAATCGAAATCGTGTGATGATTTAGGGGTGGACTCGTTCAAGAGCGAACCACGTGCCAGCTTGTCGTAGGGGCGACGTGCCTCGATGCCAGTCTAGGTGTTCTTTGGATGCACATACTAGCTGCCGATAAAAATAAAACCCCGTTTATCACGGGGTTTTGTCGACTCATTGTTGGAGATCATCAGGTTGCATCTCACCCGATGGTGGGCGAGGCAACGGATTAGACGTTTGTTCGAAGTTGATCCGTCGTTGCACGGAGGCAATCCATGGTGACGGACTGTTCTTCAACGGCGGACGATATCGTTGTCATGTTGACGCTGACTTCGGCGACGCTCTTGGTAATGTTCTCCGTCGAGCTGACGAACGCCTTGATCTGGGATTGGATATCGCGAATTGACTTTTCAATATTCTTCGTTGCATTGGCGGTTTGATTTGCCAAGTCTTTGACTTCGTCAGCAACGACGGCAAAACCGCGTCCAGCCTCACCGGCGCGAGCCGATTCGATTTTTGCGTTGAGAGCTAACAAATTCGTTTGGTCAGCAAGTTCTTCGATCACTTCGACGACCTGTTCGATCGCGCGGCTGCTCTCGGTCAACTGATGAACGTTTCGGCTTGTCTCAGCGGTGAGTGCTTCGGTGGTACTTGCAAGCGATGCGGTGTGCGAGACATTCTTCGAGATTTCGTTGATCGTTTCGACCATCTCGTTAGTGCTATTGGCGACGGCGTTACCGACTTCGGCTGCGCGACGCCGCTGGGCCATAACTTGTTCGGTGACATCGGTAGCGAACTTCACGACGCGGAACGGTACTCCTTTGCTGTCGAACATTGGATTGTAGGTTGCTTGGATCCAGATCTCTCGACCGTCAGCCGCGATGCGTAAAAAACGGTCGGCCTGGAATTGGCCAGCAGCGAGTGCTTTCCAGAACGCTCGATACTCAGCCGATTCACGTTCTGTTTTTTGAACGAACATGCTGTGATGTTTGCCGACGATGTCTTGAAGTCGATAGCCCAACGTTAACAGAAAGTTTTCGTTTGCCGATCGAATCGTACCGTCCAGGTCGAATTCAATTTCAGCTTGCGATCGACTGATCGCAGCTAATTTTGATTGACGTTCAAAGTCACGAAGCTTCTGTTGAGTTATATCGGTGGCATACTTGATGACACGAATGACGCTGCCATGTTCATCGAGTACGGGAATGTACGAGGCATTGATCCAGATTTCGCGACGTTGCTTCGTGATTCGGCAAAACTCGCCGCTTTGTGATTCACCACTGCGAAGTGCTTCCCAGAACTGGCGATAGGCGGGTGTGGCGACTTCCGCCGTATCCACAAATATGCTGTGGTGTTGGCCACGAATTTCGCTCAAGGTGTAGCTGAGCGTTTGGAGAAAGAGCTGGTTTGCGTTGAGAATCTTTCCATCGGGCGTGAACGAGATTGTGGCGTAGGCGCGGTCGACGGCCTCGGCGTCCAGGTGCAATTGTTTCTCTAGATTAGCTTGGTCGAGCTTGGTTTTCGTGTCCGCTGGGCTTTGCTGGATTGGATTGCGCCAAGTGAAAAGCGATTGCATGGTGTTGCCCCACATTGAAGTTGTGAAAGATGATATTCGACTTATGTCGTGGCCGATCGAAAATGAAGAACACCCGGCGGCACGTAATGAAGTAATGGCACGACTTCAAGAAACGTGCGACGCTATTCAGAAAGCAAAACCGGAGAAACCCCGACAACCTGTCGGGTCCGGTGCGAAAGCTAGCACAACCCTCAATATCGGACGCCAAAAGCGGTCGTTAGCGTCTGGTGCATGGTGCGTCGCCGCCACCCGTGAAAGAGGCGGGTTCAAAATGAGGTTCGGTTGACTCGTCAGCCGGGAGTGAATCTGTCGTAATGAACTACCGGCCAGAACGGAGTTGATCGGTCGACACTCGAAGGGAATCCATGGTGACCGACTGTTCTTCGACGGCGGACGAAATCGTTGTCATGTTGACACTGACTTCAGCTACGCTCTTCGTAATGTTTTCAGTCGAGTTCACGAACGCTTTGATCTGAGCCTGGATGTCGCGGACTGACTTTTCGATGTTCTTTGTCGCGATTGCGGTTTGGTTGGCGAGTCCCTTGACTTCGTCGGCCACGACTGCAAAGCCGCGACCTGCTTCTCCAGCGCGAGCCGATTCAATTTTCGCGTTCAAGGCGAGCAGATTCGTTTGATCGGCAAGCTCTTCGATGACTTCGACAACTTGTTCGATCGCGCGGCTGCTTTCCATCAGCTGATGAACATTGCGGTTCGTTTCAGCTGTGAGGGCTTCGGTTGAGTTGGCGAGCGATGCGGTTTGGGAGACATTGCGAGAAATTTCATTGATTGTCTCGACCATTTCGCTAGTGCTATTTGCGACTGCGTTGCGAACTTCGGCGACCCGGCGTTCCATCGCGACCTGTTCGGTTACATCAGCGGCATACTTTATGACCCGAATCGGACGACCTTTAGAGTCATAGACCGTGTTGTAGCTCGCTTGAATCCAGATCTCGCGGCCACCGGCGGCTATGCGTCGATAACGCCCCGGCTTGCTCTGGCCTGCGGCCAATGCTCTCCAAAATTCACGATATTCCGCACTTTCACGTTCGGCGTGATCGACAAACATGCGATGGTGTTGACCGACAATATCTTGAATTCGGTAACCCATTGCTGACAAGAAATTCTCGTTCGCAGTCCGGATCGTGCCGTCCAATTCAAACTCGATGATGGCTTGTGATCGATCGATTGCGGCTAGCTTACCTTGGCGGTCGGATTCGTTCATCTTCTGTTGAGTAATGTCTGTCGCGAATTTCACGATGTGATCGACATTTCCTTGATCGTCAAACACGGGAATGTGAGATGCCGACAACCAGATTTCACGACCTTGCTTGTCGATGCGGCAGTACTCGCTTGTTTGCGACTCGCCGCGTCGGAGCGAATCCCAAAAATGCTTGTATGCCGGTAGAGACGCTTCATGTGGGTCGACAAACATTCGGTGGTGTTGGCCTCGAATTTCACTGAGCGTGTAGCCCACTAAACTCAGGAACAGCTCATTCGCCTCTAGAATGGTGCCATCTGGCTTGAAATTAATGGTCGCAAAAGTTCGTCCAATCGCCTCGAATTGGCGACGCATTCTTTCTCCAGCCGCAACCTTTTTCTCCATTTCCAGTGTTTGTGTTTGGCTGTCGGTTGGCTGAGTGCGGCGAGAAAATAGTGCGTGCATCGGAGGGCCCCAAGTTTCCATCAGTATAAGGGAATCTATTCGCGTTGATGGCGAAGATCTGACTTAGAGTCATATCCCGCTAGCATGAGATTGCAGCATTAATTCATGCCGGGACGGGACGATCGAAGAGTCCCGTTAGGGAAATTCAAGAAATGATCGAACTTTACCGTCAAGGTTTGCATGAGCGATAAATTCGGTACTCCAACCCGTGTTTTTTCTGGTTCGGTGGCCAGTTTCTTGGAGTCAAAGAGCGTTTCTTTATTTCAGCTCGGACGACTGCCTGTGTCACTCAAGTCGATTGACGCTGGATACATAGCAGTTTCTTCTTGAGGCTGAATCCTGGGATCATCCGAAATTTTGCTTGCGTGTATGAAATTGCGGGCGTCTTTTACCTGCACAAGGCCGCGCGGAGTGTCTATCCTGTAGAGACCTCCCGCCGAGCGGACGTCGATCCGCTTTCACGTTTTTCCACTTACGCTCACTCTTTTTGATGCTGATGCCCTCTATCTACACGTCTAGAATTGTTTGTCTTGCGACAATTTCGATCGCTTCGCTGTTTGCCTTTGGTCGCAACGCCGCGGCTGATTCGCCACTAGCGATTGAGACTGGTCAGAGAATTGTTTTGGTTGGGAACTCGCTTGCCGAGCGCATGAATTTGTATGGCAACTTCGAAACCCAACTGCAATTCCGCTTTGCGGACAAACGCCCGCTGGTGCGTAACTTTGGTTGGCCTGCGGATGAAGTCGGCCAGCAACAGCGACCGGGTAACTACACGCTCATCGATGATCCGTTGGAAGTCTATTCGCCGGACCTGTTTCTGTGCTTCTTTGGCTTCAACGAATCCTTCGCAGGAAGTTCACCGGAGGCACTCAGTGCGTTTACGGAGAAGTATCGCGGCTACATCGCTGAGCAAACGAAACGCTTCACTCGTGATGGCCGTAAGCCTCGATTCGCATTGGTGTCGCCAATCGCATTTGAATCGACGGGCAATCCGCTCCAGCCTTCGGGCGAGACCGAAAATGCGAACTTGAAAGCGTACACCGATGCGATCGTGGCACTGGCGAAAAGCGAGGGCTATCCAGTGGTCGACTTGTGGACGCCAACGAGCCGAGCGTTTCAAGCAGAAGCTGGGGCACAGTACACGATCAATGGTGTGCACTTGAATGAGGCTGGCGATGCGTTGGTCAGTGAGTTGCTCGACGAAGCCTTGTTTGGACCGAATTCGCTTCCGAAAGACACGACGCAAGTTGAGCGACTTCGATCAGCCATCAATGACAAGTCTTGGTTTCACCAACAAGACTATCGCATGCTCAATGGTTGGTACGTGTATGGTGGTCGTCGCACTTGGGATACGGAAACGTTCCCGACCGAATTTCGCAAGATTCGCGAAATGGTCTCGGTCCGCGACCGGTACATTTGGGATTTGGCAGCGGGCAAGAGTGTCCCCGACCAGCCTGATGATTCGGCGACCGGCGAAGTCTTTATCCCGGAAACCATGTTCGGATCGCGTGACGAAAACTTCCGCGAGATGCGTGAACCGAAACAGTTGACGTATCCGACTCCGGAGGAGTCGATCGCACAAATGAAGGTGCCGGACGGCTTCAAGGTAAAGCTCTTCGCTTCCGAGCGTGAGTTCCCGGAGTTAGCGAACCCGACTCAGATTAATTTCGACAGCCGTGGTCGGCTGTGGGTTTCTTGTATGGTGAATTATCCGCAGTGGTTGCCGGGCGGTGCCAAGCCGAACGATCGGCTGCTGATCATCGAAGACACGGACGGTGACGGGCTCGCGGACTCGTGCAAGACGTTCTACGACAAGCTGATTTGTCCCACGGGATTTGAGTTCATCGATGGCGGCGTGCTCGTGGTGGACGAGCCGCGGATTATCTTCTTGAAAGACACCGACGGCGACGATCGAGCCGACGAAGTGACTCAAGTGATCGACGGTATTGCCACCGACGACACGCACCATGCGATGGGAGCCTGGGAGTATTCGCACGGCGGATTGCTGCACATGCTCGAAGGCGTTTCGATGTCGACGACGCTGGAAACGCCTTGGGGACCGTTCCGCAATCACGGTCCCTCGGGATGCTACGTGTGGGATCCTGATTCGCTTAAAGTTCGCCATTTCCGAACGCCGTCCTACGGCAATCCGTGGTGCTTGGTGTTTGACAAATGGGGTAACGGCGTGATCGGCGACGGCACGAACGCGCAACAGCACTGGGCGAGTTTGCTCAGTGGTGCGGCGGTGAATTCGCGACGCAGTGTGCAGCCGATCTTCGATAATGAGGGGATGCGTCCAGCGGTCGGGAATGACTTTTTGAATTCGCGTCACTTCCCCGACGACGTTCAAGGTCAATTCGTTTACGCGTGCGTGATCAACATGCACGGCATGCCACGGTTCACGGTGGGTGATTCGCCTGACACCGCTGGTTTAGTTGGCAAGCGAATTGAAAACTTGCTCGATTCGACGGACATGTTCTTCCGGCCGGTGGATCCGATGATTGGCCCAGACGGTGCGATGTGGTTTGGCGACTGGTGCAACGCGTTGATCGGCCACATGCAATATTCGCAACGCGATCCGAATCGCGACCACGAACACGGTCGCATTTATCGCCTTGAATACGAAGGCAAACCGTTGCTTGAGCCCGTCACTCAGGCGGGCAAGAGTGTGGAAGAGCTTCTGGCCCAACTCTCTGAGTACGAAACACGGACACGCTATCGTGCTCGACGTGAATTGCATGATCGTGACGCGAGCGAAGTTCTCGCGGCAGTCGACCAATGGATTGCGACCACCGACGATCCGAATCGCTTGTGCGAGGCGCTGTGGTTGCAAGAGTCGTTCCACCAAGTTGACCCACAGCTCGTCAACCGAATTCTTGACACCAAGGATTTCCATGCTCGCGCCGCGGCGATCCATGTCGTTGGCAACCAGTGGTCTTGGATCGAAGATCCGTATGCGCTGCTGTGGCGTGGAATCGCGGACGAGCACCCGCGTGTTCGACTCGAGACGTTACGTGCGGCAAGCTTCTTGGGGACGTTCGAGGCAACGAAGATCGTGTTGGCGATCGCGAATTCGCCGCGTGATATGTGGATTGACTATGTCTTGGAGCACACGCTCGCGGCACTCCAGCCGACTTGGATCAACGTGCTTGCGAAACCAGAGTTGCTGAGCGAACTCCAGCCCGCGTCTCAGAAACTGCTCGTGGATTATCTGCATTCGACGGGGCCTGGAGCAGCGATATTTATTCCGCTCAGGACGGTTGCGAATGTTGAGTCGAGCGAAGCTGCCAAGGCTTCGGCGTTGGCTGAACTTGTTCGCGCTGGTGGCGGAGACATTCGGTCCGGTGCGAAGGTGTTTGAGCGAACCTGTTCCGCTTGTCACCTGCACGGCAAAGTCGGCAAAGTGTTTGGACCAAACTTGACTGACATTGGCTCTCGCATGAGTCGCGAGAACATTATTCGCTCGATCGTGTGGCCAAACGAGGCGATCGCAAAAGGTTACGAGACCGTGTCACTGTTGACGGTTGACGGTCTTGTAGTCAATGGATTTGTGCTGAGCGAAGACGCCGATTCGATCACACTCGGTGTCGCCAACGGCAAAGTGGAGAAGATTGCCAAGGATGACATTGATGTGCGTAAAGAAATGAAAGCGAGCAGCATGCCGGAAGGGTTGCTCGAGACGATCGCGCCGGGCGAGTTCCTGGATTTGATGACGTTTTTACAAGACGGTTGGATTCAATCAGAATTGAGCCCGAAGCGGCCATTGCGAAAGAAAGGAGCTTGGACCGAAGTTTCTCGTGGAGCAGGTTTATTGTTGGGCGATAATTTCCCAGCGAACTACTGCGAAGAGGCTGCGAAGTTTCTTGCCCCCGAAAAAGTTCGCAATTTCGATTTTGCGTTCCATTCACCGAACGGTGATACGGAGAACACGAGCATCGTGATTCGGCTTGTGCAGCCAGCTGAGTTGCGTCACGTTGAGCTGGAGAATCGTACGACCCAAGAGTTCCACGCTCGCGCCGAGGGGCTGGCGATGTGGGTGAGCGACGATGGCAAGGAATGGCGTGAAGTTTGGAAGAGTCCGAAACCAGAAGCTGAATGGTCGTTCGAATTACCGGAAGGCACATCGGCAACCTATATTAAATTAGGCTTGACCAAACCCGGAATCTTTCATCTCAACCACGCGACGTTCTATGGCAAGCCCATCGAACCGGCGAAGTAAATCAAGGGCCAGTTCGGACTGATTCATTAGATACGCTTGTAGTGAGGCACTTTCGACGATGAAACGCACTTACACGATTGTTCGTTTTTTGTTCGTTGTGACGTGCTTGTTCGCTCGCACGGGTTGGTCGGTTGATCCAGCGCCAGTCAACGAGGCTGGCGAGTCATCCGCAACGACAGCCCTGGCAACGTTCGCTGGTGGCTGTTTTTGGTGCATGGAACCGCCGTTTGATCACATGCCAGGTGTCATTTCCACGACCAGTGGCTACATCGGCGGCCGGGTGAAGAATCCGACGTACGAGCAAGTGAAAACGGGGCTGACCAAGCACTACGAAGCACTGCAAGTGAAGTATGATCCGACGCAAGTGACCTATGAACAATTGCTGGGCACGTTTTGGCACAACGTGGATCCGACTCAGTCAAATGGCCAGTTCTGTGACAAGGGCGGCCAGTATCGAACAGCGATCTTCTATCACAACGAACAGCAAAAAGAGCTAGCGGAGTCGAGCAAGGTCGCGGTGAATAAAGAGCTGAAGAGGAGAGTCTATACCCAGATTCTCGAGGCACCGGAGTTCTATGTTGCCGAGGACTATCACCAAGACTACTACACCAAGAACCCATACAAGTACAAGTTTTATCGATGGAACTGTGGGCGTGACGCCCAGTTGCAAAAAGTGTGGGGCGACAAGGCAGGCAAGCCATGAGTGCGATCAAGCGGGTGTCTTGCGTCGGTGTATTCGTTGCTGGACTCTTTGGCTCGGCCGCTTACGGCGAGCTGGTTTCGAATGACGTTCGAGCATTCTTGAAGTCACATTGCAGCGACTGTCACGCTGGTGGCGCCGACGAGGGCTCGTTTGAACTGGGACAGCTCGGCAGCGACCTGCGTGATGTGGCTGGCGCTGCGAAATGGACGCGAGTCTTTGATCGCATTGCCGCTGGTGAGATGCCGCCCCAGGACAGCTCGCAACCCAGTGAGCCGGAGCGACGACAATTGCTTTCGCTGCTTGGGCAATCGCTCGACGCGAATCACGCGGCGCTGAAAGGCACGGTGCTGCGTCGTTTGAATCGACGCGAATATGAGAATACGCTGAACGATTTGTTTGGTACGAATCTGCGTTTGGCGGAGTTATTGCCTGAGGACGGGCGCTCCAATGAATTCGACAATGTTGGCGAATCGTTGGATCTGTCGCTGGTGCAAATCGAACGCTACTTGGCGTCTATCGATCGTGTTCTGGATGCGTCGATCGCTAAGACGACGGCTCCGCCAGAATCGAAAACGATCCACGCGACTTATGGTGAGACCCAGGGTGCGGACAAGTTCATTGGATCGCAATGGCACCAGCTTGATGATGGGGCGGTCGTGTTCTTTCACGCTCCGGGATATCCGACGGGCATGCTGCGCGAGGCGAACACGAAAGTTGCGGGTCGCTATCGTATTCGCGTGCATGGATACGCTCATCAAAGCGACAAGCCCGTCACGTTCGAACTTGGTGCGACGACGTTCGCGCGAGGAATCGACGAACCGACGTTCGGATATTTCACAATGCTTCCTGGGAAAGCAACGACGGTTGAGACGGAAGCGTGGATTGAAGAGCGTTTCATGGTCAATGTGACGCCGCAAGGTTTGGCGGATCCCGACTACCTGATCAAGAAAAATGGTATTGCGCAGTATCCAGGTCCGGGTTTGGCGATCCTTTGGGTCGAATTGGAAGGGCCGCTGACGAACGAGTTTCCGTCGCGCGGACATCGACTGGTGTTCGACGGACTCAATCGCTCCGAGATCGAGCCTCGCAATCCAAACGACAAAACGCGATCGAACTACCAGCCGAAGTACCAGGTTGAAACGTCGTCACCGCAAAGCGACGCCACGAGTGTGCTGTTACGAGTGGCGTCGACGGCGTTTCGCCGGCCGGTCAATCCAGACGAAGTCACACCGTTCGTTGAGCTGTTTGATTCGGAATTACAAAGTGGTGCGACATTCGAAGAGTCACTTCGCACATCCATTGCGGCGGTGTTTTGCTCACCGGAGTTCTTGTTCTTGAAGGAGCCAAGTGGGCGATTGGGTGACCATGCGTTGGCGGCGCGGTTGTCGTATTTCTTGACGCGTACGACGCCGGATCGATCACTGCTTGAACTCGCCGATGCTGGTCAACTCCAGAGCACCGAGGAACTTGCACAGCAAGTCGATCGATTGCTGGGCGATCCGCGAAGCGAACGAATGATTGAGGACTTTGCGGACGCTTGGTTGAACTTGCGGGATATCGAATTCACGAGTCCTGATCGACAACTGTTTCCTGAGTTTGATCCGTATTTACAGTGGTCGATGCTGGCTGAGACGCGAGCGTATTTGCGTGAACTTGTGATGGAGAACCGACCTGTTGCTGAGCTGGTCAAGAGCGACTTTGCGATGCTCAATGAACGTCTCGCAGAACACTACCAGATCGACGATGTTGCTGGGCCAGAAATTCGACGCGTTGCCATCGATAGTTCGAATGTTCGAGGCGGCTCACATGTTCGCGGGGGCTTGCTCAGCCACGGGAGTGTGCTGAAAGTTTCAGCCAACGGGACCAACACTTCGCCGGTGGTTCGCGGCGTGTATGTAACGGAGAGGTTCTTGGGCAAGCATGCACCGCCACCGCCGCCAGGCGTGCCGGGCATCGAGCCGGATACGCGTGGCGCAGAGACTTTGCGGGAATTGCTGGACAAGCACCGAGACAACGACAATTGTCGATCCTGTCACGCGTTGATTGATCCGCCTGGGTTTGCGTTGGAGTCGTTTGATCCGATTGGCGGTTGGCGAGAACGATTCCGCACGCTCGGCGAGGGTGATCGCGTGAATGCGGTCGTCGGTGCGAGTAAAGTCCGCTACAAGTTGGGGCCCAATGTGGATGCCTCGGGTGCGTTGCCCAATGGCGAAGCATTCGATGGATTCAGCATGTTTCGGGACAAACTCGCCTCGCATCCTGAGGTGCTGTGCCGGACAATGACGACGAAGTGGTTAACGTTTGCGACGGGGCGCGAGATGGGCTTTTCCGATCGAGCGCTGATCGATGGGATCGTCAAGGCGAATGCTCGCGAAGGCTACGGGCTGCGAGATTTGTTGCAACGTGTTGTGGCGAGTGAGATCTTCCGAACGAAATAGAATCGAGCATGAACATGATAAACGGTCCGACTGTGTTGACTCGCCGATCGGTTGCTAGGCGTTCGTTTTTGCGAGGTACTGGTGCCGCCATACTCGGTTTGCCGATGCTCGATGTGATGTCGCCGACGCTTGGCCAGCGTGTTTTGGCTGGTGAAGCTGCTGGTGATGTTTCGCCGCCCAGGTTTTTAGCGATCTGTGCGACGCTTGGATTTCACGGGCCGTATTTGTTTCCTGAGACGGAAGGTCGCGACTACGCGCTCACGCCCTATTTGAAACAGATCGCGGAGCATCGCGACCAGTTCACGGTGCTGTCGGGTTTGTCGCACCCAGAACAGCAAGGCAACAACGGGCACGCTTCCGAAATGACGTGGCTCACGTCGGCCCAGCGTCCAGGGTTGGCGGGCTTTCGCAACACGATCTCGATTGACCAGTTGATTGCGGACAAGGTGGGGCTTCAAACGCGGTTTCCGTCGCTCGCACTGTCGACGAGCGGACGGTCGATGTCGTGGAACGCGTCGGGAGTTGAGATCCCCGCCGAGACATCGCCGACGGAGTTGTTCAAGTCACTGTTCACTCGCGGCAGCGATCAAGAGGTTGCTGCGGAGATGCGAGGACTCCAGCGTGGTCGCAGCATTCTCGACACGTTGATCGTACCTGCGTCTCGAATGCAGCAACAAATCAGTCATCAGGATCGTGAGAAGCTCGATCAATACATGACGTCGGTGCGAGACTTGGAACAGCGACTCGTTCAATCCGAGGAATGGGTCAATCGGCCGAAGCCAAAAGTGGACCGAGGTATCCCGAGTGACGTGCAGGATAAGAGTGATGCGATCGCTCGCCAGGACTTGATGTACGAGATGATCGCGTTGGCGTTGCAAACCGACAGTACACGGACGATCACGTTGCAACTCAGCGGAATGAATGCGGCGCCCAAGATCAAAGGCGTGGATAGTGATTGGCATGGACTCAGCCACCACGGCAAAGACCCTGAGAAGATTGAAGAGTTGCGATTGATCGAAGAAGCGGAGTTCGCGGCTCTGGGGCGGTTTCTCACCAAGATGCGAGCGATCCACGAAGGCGATGCGTCGCTGCTTGATCGAACGGCGATCATGTTCGGATCGAATCTCGGCAACGCGAGTGCTCACGATTGGCGGAATTTACCAATGCTCGTCGCGGGTGGTGGTTTCAAGCACGGCAGCTATGTGAAGCACGATCCCGATCGGAACACACCGATGTCTAACTTGCTTGTCGCGATTGCACAGCGGATGGGCGTCGAGATCGATCACTTCGGGACGAGCACGGCCGAGAGCGTGCGGGGGCTTGAGGCATAAGTGGGGGGGGCGGGTGAAGTCCAGTGGCGTTGTGTTGCGGTGATGAACTTCACGAAATCGACATAGGCAACTCACACGGTTCCTAACGTTGTCTTAACACACCGCAAGTATTCTCGTGTCGTTCCCAAGAGATTCCCCACGCCGGTTGCGATTGGTGATAGCGGTATGCCCGAGCGACCCTTCAAAGAGCGACCCATCAAAGTTCGCCTTGTCTTGCTCGACACGGAGTACGCAGGCAAGCGTTTCCGTGTTGACGGCCAGCCCTTTGTGCTTGGTCGCCATGATGATTGCGATCTGCAATTGCAAAGTTCATCGCTGAGCCGACGTCATTGTGAAATCGTAGTGAGCGACGAGACGCCAAGTGTCTTGGTGCGTGACTTAAACAGTCGAAACGGAACGCTCGTCAACGATCGCAAGCTCGGTGCCAACGAATCGGTGCAGTTGTTTCATCACGACGTTTTGCGGATTGGTCGGCTGTCGTTTCGCCTGTCGGTCAAATACAGTGTGACTGGCGAGCCGCTAGTGCGAGGTGAGTCTGGTAAGAAAGACCCATTGTCATCGTTGTTGAGTGAGCTCGATGAAATGGCCGAGGACACATCGTTTGGGACTGTTGTGAAAGCCAGCGGTTTGTTGGAGATTCCTAAGCAAGAATCGAGACCCGCTCGGCAAGAGTTCCCTACAATCGCTGAGGAACCGGCTGAGTCGACCATCGATCCCAACATGGAAACGGTGCAAATGATGGACACAGTTCCGATGGATGCCGGTCCGATGGATCCGGAGGGGAAGTCAGGCCAAGTCGCTGAAGCGTCAGAAGCCGCTGAGCCAAATCCGGAAGAGGATGAATCCAGCAAGGTGAAAGTCAAGAAAGAGCCGATGAAGTTGCCGGAGCACCTACGTCGTCGCTCAGCTGACTCTCAAGAAGCGGCGACCGAAGCGCTCAAGCGATTGTTCTCCGGTGGTTATTAAGCCGGGCTGGAAAATCGTTCATCGAGCGTTTCCACAACGTCTCGGTTTGTCGCTTATTCGCGAGCTTGTTGCCGCGACGCCATGAACAGCTGTGCGGCGTCGTAAGCGGCGTGGGCGATGATGGGGACAAGGAGGTTGCCTGTGCCAATGAGAAGCACGGCGAAGTACAGCCCCATGATTGCGGCAATGACGACATACAGCTTCGTGATTGGGTGCACCAATCCGAACGCGATCGACGATCCGATCATCCCCGCCCAGAGCTCGGGCGAAATGAACTCGGAAGATTGAAAGTTGATTGGCGTTGTGCCCATCGCATCGCCAGCAATCCAGGGCAACAGCCAGCCTCGGAAAAGCAGCTCTTCGCCGACGCCGGCACAGAGGCTGATCACGGCCAGTTCCGCCGAGCCGAGGGCAAGGAGCGTTTTCAGCATGCCGTCGTCGCCGAGCGATTCAAGCTCCTTGATCGGTTTCCACGGGATACGCTTCAGCACTTCGATCGCAATCAACATTGGGATGGATGCTACCAGGCCGTAAAGGCAACCCCAGCCGATGGTTGCGTATTGGCTTGGTTCGAGTTTTGGCAGCAAAAGCCGGGCGTCTGGGCCGACTAGTGCGTCATCCAGCCTAAGAATTGGGGTTGGTTGATTTGCTTAAATTAGCGGAAACTTTCGTCAACACACGGAGGTTTCCAATGATCAAAAAGTATATCGTCCGACTCTCGGATGAAGAACGCCAAGTTTGTCAGG
>JBGTAI010000307.1:0-21904 GCA_041749955.1 Pirellulaceae bacterium
GCACGCACCAAATTCAGCAAAAGGTGCGTGCAAGCACGGCACCCTACGAAAAGACAAACGCCCCAATTTGGAAAAGTGAGTTGCGTTGGGTTTACGGAGGCGTCGGCTTATCCAATCGCAACTTTTCCGCTAAATTTGTTGCCCCAGTTGAAATAGTTTCCATTGCCTCCAATCCAAGTCCAATTGCCGTGCCAGACGTCGTACCTGTTCGAAATGCCTTGATCAGTGTCAGCGAAAAGATGGGGCTGACGGACTTCGCCTTGGGGCTGACAAGTCTTGGCGTGAAAATCTATAGCACCGGCGGAACCCGCAAGCACTTGGAGCAATCGGGCGTCGAGGTCCATGACGTTGCCGAGTACACCGGGTTTCCGGAGATGCTCGATGGTCGTTTGAAGACATTGCACCCCAAGATTTTCGGCGGGATCCTTGCGATTCGTGAAAACGAGTCGCACATGTCCGCGCTCGAGACGCACGAAATCGTCCCGTTCGATTTGGTGGTCGTGAACCTCTATCCCTTCACCGCCACAGCCGCTCGTGCTGGTGTGACGCGTGGCGAGTGCGTCGAGCAAATCGACATTGGTGGACCCAGCCTCGTGCGGGCCGCGGCAAAGAACCACGGCGACGTCGCGGTCGCCACGACCTCTGAACAATACCCCGAGATTCTTGAGCAGCTCCAAGCCGACGGCGGAACGACGCTGAAACTTCGAGCCCGTCTGGCGAGCGACGCGTTTGACCACACCGCCGGCTATGATCGCGCGATCGCTGATTACATGCGAGGCGACACGATCGCTGGCGAGTTCCCAGCCACGATGCACTTCTCGCTGCGTCGAAAGACCCAATTGCGTTATGGCGAGAACCCGCACCAGCGAGCGGCGTTATATAGCGATCCGACGGCGCGAACGGCAAACCTTGTTTCCGCCCGCCAAATCAGCGGCAAAGAGTTGTCGTACAATAACTTGCTTGACCTGGACGCGGCCCTTGAGATTGTTCGCGGCCTTGGACAGCCAGCGGTCTCGGTCATCAAGCACAACAATCCCTGCGGCGCCGCAACAGACTTGAAACTCAGTCGTGCGTGTCGCAAGGCGCTCGATGGTGATCCGCTTTCCGCGTTCGGATCGGTGCTCGGTTTCAATCGAACGGTCGACATCGAGACCGCCGAGTTGCTGTGTGAGCCAGGCTTATTCATCGAAGCAATCGTCGCACCTGACTTCGAAGCTGGTGCCGTCGGATTGCTGACGACGAAACCGAAATGGAGCGAGAATGTGCGGCTGATGCAAGTTGGTCGTCTCGAAGAACCACAGTCCCCGCTCCAGCGTCGTTTCATCAGCGGCGGGATGCTCGTTCAAGACGCCGATCGCATGACCAGTGCCATGTTGCAATGGAAGACGGTCACCGATACCGAAGTTGCCGATGAGCTTTGGGACGACGTGGCATTCGCGTGGGAGATGGTTCGGCACGTGAAGAGTAATGCGATTGTCTTGGCCAAAGACACGTCGTTGATCGGCGTTGGTGCTGGCCAAATGAGTCGTGTCGACAGCGTCGAGATTGCAATCGACAAAGCCGGCGATCGGGCTCGCGGTTCAGTCCTCGCGTCGGATGCGTTCTTCCCGTTCCCCGATTCGATCGATGCGGCTGCGGAAGCCGGCATCGTTGCGGTGGTTCAACCCGGAGGTTCTCGCCGCGACCAAGAAGTCATTGATGCCTGTGATCGTCATGACTTGCCGATGGTTCTCACCGGACGACGACACTTTAAACACTAATGACGATCCTCGACGAAATCCTTGCCAAGACGCGTCAGAAAATTGAAGCGGATCGATCATCGCGACCAGCGTCGGAGCTCGTCGCAGCGATCGCCGATCGACCGAATTGCTTGGACTTTCACGCAGCTCTCGCGGATGGCGATTGCGTGCGATTGATTGCTGAGGTCAAACGAGCCAGTCCGTCAGCGGGCTTGATTCGTCCCGACTTTGATCCCGTCATGATTGCCAAGGCGTATGTCGAAGGCGGCGCGGCGTGTTTGAGTGTGTTGACGGACGAGCCGTTCTTTCAAGGTTCTCTGGATTACTTGCGAGAGATCCGCAAGCACGTCGAAATACCGCTGTTGCGGAAAGACTTTATCGTCGACGAGTACCAGCTGCTCCAAGCACGAGAAGCCGGTGCGGATTGTGTGCTGTTGATCGCAGAATGTTTGAGTGGCGACGAGTTAAAGCGACTGCATGATCGTGCGGCGGAGCTTGGGTTGCAAACGCTCATTGAACTTTACGATCAAGAGAACTTGGGATCTGTGCTCGCAACCGGAACTCGACTTGTTGGCGTCAATAACCGTGATTTAAGGACGTTCAAGACTGATTTAGCCCACACGGTGAACATCGGCGAACACGTCCCCAAAGATCGGCTGCTCGTCGGAGAGAGCGGTATTTACACCCGTGAGGACGTCGACTTTTTGGCTCGGGGGGGCGTCAAAGCGATTCTGGTTGGCGAATCACTGATGCGGCAAAAAGACATCACTTTGGCTGTCAAAAAACTTTTGGGTGTTTAGTCTGTTGGATCACTTTTTTCCACCGCACCCGATTTCGAACCCATGTCACTGGAAACACCACCTCCGACGGATCCGAGCGTGGTGGGAGCGTGTGACGTGAGTTCATCTTGGCGCGTCGGGAACAGGCTGGCTGCGTCCATCTATGGTTTGGTTTTGTTGATTGGAATCGGCTTGACGTGTTATCGAGTCATCAATCGTTACCAGACTCCGGGGCCCTTCGATGCTGCCAATGCAGGCTATTGTGATTTTCACAATGGGATCTACTTTCCATCCCAAGCGATGCTCGATGGCGTCAGCCCCTACGGCGCAAAGTATCCCGAAGCTTATCCGGTCGAGCGACAGATCCCGTTTTTCTCTCCCGCAGTGCTTGCGGTTCATGCGCCACTTGCGATGCTCCCATTGAGAGTCGCCGAAGTCCTCTACTTCGGAATCATGCTCGCGATTATATGGCTGTGTTCGATTCAGTGCTCGCTATCAGCAAAACTGGGTCGGCGTCTCGATGTTGTGTTGTTGATTGCCACGTTGATTGTTTACTCGCGAGCCGGACATGCGACGCTCTTTAGTGGTTACTTCACTCTCGAATTGATCTTGGGAACTTTTGTTGCGATCAGCCAAGCCGGGCGTCGGCCATGGCTTAGTGCGATGGCGTTGGTGCTTGTGTCGTTCAAGCCAACCTATATTTTGCCAATCGGTTTTTTGATGCTAGCGCGAGGTAATATTCGAGAAATCGTCTACGGGGCGCTACTTTCAATTGTGGCTGCAGCGGTGCCGACATTGTGGATAGCGTCTAACGAAGGTGGCGGTGATGTCGTTCAAGGATTGAGCAATATCATTGCGCAAATTGGTGAAGCTCAAGAAATTCACCGCGCGGATCCAGTCGAGCTGCCGGTGAATACATGGACGCGAATCGATTTCCTTGCCGTAGTCGCGAAGTGGCTCAATCAATCGCCGGAAGACATGGCGCACTTGTGGGTGATGTGCGCGATGTTGGTGGCGCCGGTTTGGATTCTCAATAGACGGCGGCGACTTGGCATCGACGATGGGCTCGCGGGCGTTACTGGCGCCGTGATTCTCTCGACGTCACTCACAGCGATCTATCACCACGCGTATGACTTGGTGCTGCTCTTGGCTCCATTGACCGGTATCGCGGCTTCGCGTTTACCGCAGTGGAAGCAATGCTCGATCGCAACTCGAGCCATGCTCGCCGGAATGATCCTGTTCGTACTTTTTAACTTTACCTCCGCCAAATCATTGTTGGACAAACTATCGCTTGGTCCATTGTTTGGCCAAGTCCTCACCAGCCTCAACGCTATGGCAGTCTTCGCATTTACCGTTTGTATCTGCGTTTTGGCAATTAAGCAAACCTGGAATAAAGTCTGTGGCGTCGAGTCAACCTCGTAAGTTTCTGTTTCAATTGATGGCTTTTTTCTGACGCAAAAAGATTGACACCTTGGTTTTAGGAGGCCGTCAAGCAAGCCAAAACGCACGCAATAATAGTTATATGGTGCAGTTTTCTGGTTTTGCCTAGTTGTCCTAACCCGTGCGACTTGAACAAAGCGATCACCTGGTTAGACTGACAGCTCAGGCAACATACGGTCTTTCTGTCCACCTTTGAATCTTTGCTACTTTGCATGTCAAATCTCGATTTTTCCGACATGTTGGCGACGAACCAGCTCGAAAGTGATCCGGGCGTTTCAAGCCATTCTTCCGTGCGGTTTAGCCCTGCGAAAGTGTGGCTGGCGTTACCCGCATTTAATGAAGAGGCTTCGCTACCGGAGTTGCTTGAGCGTATCGGCGAAGCGTTTGTGGACAGCCGGATTCCGTACGAAGTCATCATCGTTGACGACGGCAGCAGCGATGACACAGCGAAAATCGCCTCCTCGATGTCGTTCCAGATGCCGATCCAGTTGATCCAGCATCAGGTCAATCAGGGCTTGGGCGTCACGTTGCGAGATGGGCTTCGCGAGGCAGTGGACCGAGCCGGTGATCGTGACATCATTATTACGATGGATGCCGACAATACGCATCCACCGGGGCTGATTGCCCAAATGGTTCGGTTGATCAACGAGGGTTGTGACGTTGTTATCGCCTCCCGTTTCCAATCTGGCGCGAGAGTGGTTGGAGTACCGTTTGAACGCCACATCCTCAGTATCGGTGCTCGAGTGCTATTTACTGGGTTGTTCCCAACACGTGGAGTACGCGATTACACGTCCGGTTTCCGCGCCTATCGAACTTCGGTATTGCGCCAAGCGTTTGCTGAACATGGCGATAACCTCGTCAGCGAAAAAGGCTTTTCGTGCATGGCCGAAGTCTTACTCAAGCTGCGAAGGCAAGGCGCTTTGTTCGGCGAAGTGCCGCTTCGATTGCGTTACGATCAAAAAGGTGGCGAGAGCAAGATGAAAGTCTTCCGCACCATTTGGTTGACTCTCAAATTGCTCGGTCGCCAGCGAACTGGGGCGAAGTAGTTGATGGAAAGCCGACGCAGCAAATGGCTCGTCATCGGCGGCGGCGTGATGGGTTTACAAGTCGCTCGAGATCTTATCTTGCGTGGTCAAGATGTCACGATTGCTGAAGCGGCGCCGGTGTTCGGCGGCTTGACGAGCGCATGGAAACTCGGCGATGTCACCTGGGATCGCTTCTATCACGTCACACTACTCAGTGACACGCGGCTGAGAGAATTGCTCGACGAACTCGGACTTGAGAAAGAGATCTACTGGGTTCAAACGAAAACCGGTTTCTATTCCGGCGGCAAACTTCTGTCGATGAGCAACACAGCTGAGTTCTTAAAGTTCCCGCCGCTCAACTTAATCGAAAAGTTGCGTCTTGGAGGCACCATCTTTTATGCATCCAAGATCAAGAACTGGCGACGCATGGAGAGGCTTTCCGTCGAAAAGTGGTTGCGCCGTTGGTCTGGTCGTGGCGTGTTTGAAAAGGTTTGGCTACCGCTTCTCAAAGCCAAACTAGGTACTGCGTATACCCAAACATCCGCCGCGTTCATTTGGGCTCACACCGCCCGCATGTACAAAGCGAGGCGTAGTGGCATGAAGACCGAGATGTTCGGTTATGTGCCCGGCGGCTACGCGAACATTTTGGACAAGTGGGTTGCATCGTTACAAACTCGTGGAGCACGATTGCTCACGGGTCATCCGGTGCAGTCCATTCGCCGTGTTGATTTGCCGGGTGACGTTAGTTCCGCCAAGAGTCAGTGTGAACTCGAAGTTGACTTCGGGGACGGACGCATTGAGCGATTTGACAACGTCATTTCAACAATCGCTTCGCCGCTAATTGCAAAGTCATGCAGCGAACTAAGTGCTGACGAAAAGAAACGTTTGAGCGAGATTCGTTATCTCGGCGTTGTGTGCGCTTCGATGCTACTCAAAAAGCCGATCAGCGAATATTACGTCACCAATATCACCGACACCTGGGTTCCACTGACAGCCGTCATCGAAATGTCCACGATCGTCGATTCTGAAAAAGAACTCGGCGGTCGACACTTGGTGTATCTGCCAAAGTATTTGCCCGATAACGACGAGGGACTGAACGAGCCCGACGAGTCATACCAAGAGAAGTGTTTGTCGACGCTCGAAAAGATGTACGACTATTTCGATCGAACGAATGTGCTCGAATTCAAGATTGCTCGTGCGAAGTACGTTGCCGCGTTATCGACGGTTGACTACAGCACACGCTTGCCGCCCGTCGTAACGAGTGTGCCAGGATTCTATGCCTTGAACTCAGCGCATATCCTCAAAGGCAACTTGAACGTCAATGAAACGATCTTGACCGGTGAAGAAAAAATGACCGAAGAAGTCTGGCCTGACTTCTGTCGTCGAGCTGAAGCTTTCGGCGCAACGCATGTTGATCGTAAGCGGCAAGACAACGAAGTCGGAGCCATTTGACGTGGGTGGCAAACGCGTCGCGGATCTGTCGCTTGACTTGGACAACAAGTGGTCTTACTTGAAGACACACGGCGACGAATCGTGGTCAAGCTTTCCATCGTACTTTGACACGGTTGTTCCGCATGTGATCGAAGTGCTTGCCCAAAAGAACTTGAAAATCACCGTGTTCGTCGTTGGGCAAGACGCCGTGATCGAGTCCAATCAAGAGATGCTGAAGTCCTTCGTTCGTGAAGGACACGAGATTGCGAATCATTCGTTTCACCATGAACCGTGGCTGCAGCGTTACACTCGCGAGCAGATTGTCGAGGAGTTTGATCGTACGGAGGCGGCGCTTGCTCTGATCACGGACGCGCCACTTCGAGGCTTTCGTGGACCAGGGTATTGTCTGAGCGAAGATATCTTGGATTTGCTTGCCGAGCGTGGGTATGTGTTTGATGCGTCCACGTTCCCGACGTTCTTGGGACCACTGGCCCGCGCGTATTGCTTCTTTCGATCCAACCTTTCAAAAGAACAATCGGAAGATCGTGACCAATTGTTTGGCTCTATCAAAGATGGCCTGCGACCCTTAAAACCCTACCAGTGGCAAACCAGACATGGCAAGGTACTTGAATTGCCAGTTACAACGATGCCGATTCTTCGTGCGCCGTTTCACTTCACGTACCTGCATCACTTGATGCAATATTCAGAAACACTTGCCGTTGCCTATTTCCGATTGGCGATTTCGTTGTGCCGTTTGTCGGGTGTCGGGCCGTCATTGCTGTTGCACCCGCTCGATTTTCTTGGGCACGATGACGTTGATGGTTTGGGCTTCTTTCCTGGGATGAAATTGGCGGGAACCCGTAAACGGGACTTTGTTTCGAGGATTCTTCGGATTTACGCTCACGCTTTTGACGTCCGCTCGATGACTGACCGAGCGATGTTTGAGGTGTCCAGCGCGTCAACACCACTACCAGTGCGTCCAGCAGTTTCGTTGAGCTGACGATTTTATTGAGTCGCTCGTTGAAACATTCTTTCCACTTGGCGCTATGTTGCGACTCATCCAGGCTCTTACATTAGTACGCGAACGCTCGTTCGAACCTCTCTAACAATAGCCCACCATGACCTCTTCAAGTCGATTCAAGCAGCCGCTGCTGTATGCATTAATCATTTCGATCCTGGTTGGGGCCATACTCGGAATTGTCTTGATCTTGCGCAACACGTGGGGGTGGTTCGAAGTCCGTGTGATGCTCACCACGCTGGTAATCGCGGTAGGCAGCTTGGCTGGATTGGCATGCGAGCTTTCACGCCGACCTGTTGGTGGAAATCTTGCTGCGATTTGTGGTTTGTCGCTTACTGCACTTTCATCGCTCTTATGGTTGTTTTGTATCTGGGGTGAGCCAAACGATGAATGGTTTTGGAAATCGGTTGCAACGGTCTCGATTTTGGCTTTGGCAAACGTTCATGTTTGTTTGTTGTCCAACGCTCGACTAGCAAGTCGTTTTCGGTGGGTGTATCTCGTGACCGTTCAGCTTATTTTTGGTCTGGCGTTCTTGTTTCTTGTGATGCTGTGGGGACAGCATGACAGCCCCGCTTTGTGGCGAATCGTTGCCACGCTATCGATTCTCGTTGCGGCACTGACGCTGATCATTCCGATTTTGCATCGAATTGGTCGGCACGATGGTGTTCGAACCGAACAGTTAACGCCGCCCGAGGAGCAAAACGTCGCAAAGATCGATGCCGAGATAAAGAAACTCGAGACTCAACTAACGCAATTGCGAATGCTTCGAATGAAACTAACGCATAGTCCGGGGCCTCAAGCCGCGAGTCCTCAAGCCAATGAGCCAGAATGCAAAAGTCTCACCGATTCGCACATCGAACTGTGACTGAATGCAGAGCCAGGAAACGTCAGTTTCAGCTTTCGGACTGTGATTGAGGTGGTTCGAAGTTGAACTCTTGCCACTTCACGGCTTTGTCCATCGGTTCGATGCGCATGACGAGGTGTCCGTTCTGATAAAGACGGACTGTGCCGGTGGATTGGCTGACGACGACAGCGATCGCCTTGGTCTTCCGTGTGATCGCCGCAGCAGCCCAGTGCCGTGAACCCAGGCCCTTGGTCATCGTAAGGTCTTCGTGCGACACCTCGAGGATCTGGCGACTGCGTTCGATGAAACCGTCGCTCGTGATTACGAATGCGCCATCTAGTTGAGCAATTTCTTTCGCGTCTTCTTGGACCTTCGCATCCAGCAGACTTCGGAATTTTCGGGCATAGCCACGAAACGGGTCGACACCCGAATCGCTTGAGTGCTCGAGGACCTTCCGATGATCACCGACGACAAATAGAGTACCGACCGGTTTGCCTTCGCGTCCTTCACGTCCAACCTGTACCGCCAAGTCGACAACCGTCTTGACTGTTTTTAGCGGCACGCTGCTCTCGAGCATCTGCAGATCCCGCGTGGTCAGCCGACGCATCCGCTCATCGAGCTGCAGGTGCGAAATTGAGTCAAGCCGGCCTTGTTGAAAGCCACTATAGACAGCGATGACTTCACCATTGGGGCGGATCATCTCGTCGGCTGCGGCTTCGAGCAACGCGTGCTGGAGTCGCTCCAGTAGCGGTGCTTTTTCTTTATTGAGCGCTAGTGTCTTGAGATTAGCTTCGGAAGCGCCTTCGAGATCTTCCGGCGAGTCCACGGCGACGATAAGGGGTTTGTCTGTGGGCAGGGTAAGCTCAGAGATTTTTTTCCAGTCCGTCGAACCATCGAGCAAAATGAGCAATGCGTCAGCGTTTCGGGAACGCATCAGGTCAATCGCCGCCTGGACCATGGCGACACTGTGTTTGGTGAGACGTTGTGTCGCCATCGAGGGGGCGGTGCACTGTTGTAGAAGGGCGAAGCGGTGTGAATAGGCAAAATCTTAGCTGAAAAACACCGTGTCTGACAGAGCGGCATGGCAATCCGCTCCCCAGAATTAACGACGCGTGCTATTCGTTGAGCGGGCCATCGCTGGGGTGCGACTCCACGCTTGGCCACTTTGGTAGACACGTTCGTAGTACAAGGCGAGCGATCGCAACGCGTGTCCCTTGTGGCCAATTTGCCAGTCATGCTTGCGGTCGGAATTCATCGCATTGAGCAAGAACTGGATTGCAGCAACGAGTCGTGGGTTCTGTAGGTCTTCATCAGGTGTGAACGCTAGCAACCATTCCACCATGTGCCCAGTCGTTTGAACTTTGCGATCGAGGTCGCCGTTATCTTCGCGTCCTTCGAACCAATTGGTGCTCATCGAGCCGTCGCGATTTTGTAGTTGGTAAGTGTAGGTGACGAAGTCATCCAGGAACTTCTCCGCTCGCAACCATTGGCCGGAGATCTCTTTGCCTTCGGCGCGTCGGTTCCGAAGAGCGTGGGCGAATCCCATTAATCTGTGCGTGCCTCCGCAAGCTGCGCCGACGATTGGTTGGGAAAGTTCTTCCCGGATCAGTCGCTCAAAGTCCCAGAGTTGGCCGTCAGCGGATCGCCATTGTTGGTCAGTGTCGAGGTAGTGCGACAAACCGATGAGTGTGAAGGTGAGCTCCTCTCCAGACTTGCAAATGGCCATCTCTTCGCGAACCAAATCACGAACGTAGAACTTCTCCGTTGTGACGTAGAGCGGGTAGTTGTCGGGGACATCACTGAGGGAAAGGACCGCAAGGAGTTGACCCTGGTGACCCTGGAGTCCGACACCGCTCTTGGCTTCGAGTCCCCGAGGCCCCTTCGTCAAAATCCGCTGGCCGCGACACGCATTATTGCCAGCGATCCATGCGATCGCATTATGCATGTTTCGACCAGCTTTGATGTTGGTATCGACACCGTAGACCATGATCTGGTGCATCATGCCCCAGTTGCTTCGGCCTGTAGCTTCCTCAGGTGTTCCATGGTAGTAGCTGAGGCAGCTCTTCATCATCGGTTGCAGGCGTCGCACTGCTGTTGTTACTTGTATCGGGCCGGTGGGACGGCCTGTATAGTCCAGTGGCCCTAGAGACTCGTTCGTATCTACTGCCCGAGGTTGGGCAATCGGAAGGACTTTCAGCCTTTTGGATTCTTCCACGTCCAATGAAGGAGCTGATGATTCCAAGTATTTCTGTAGCGGTTCGTTGTCTCCTTCAGAATCTTGCAGCACATTGGTCGGCTCTCGCATCGGGGCTCGCTCGACCGTCGTCTGGCGACCACTTGAATCAGCGGGGGTACCGTCGCGATCGATCTTTAGCCGCCGGTATTCCATTCCACCTCGAGCTGACTCCGAATCGGATTTAGTCTCTTCGGCTTCGTGAGCTGGTCCTTCGAGCGGAAGGAATGTGTTATCCAAGTCGACAGGCAATTGCTCAAAATCCCAGTCGCTAGACTCATCTTCAGTCGTCGAATCTGTTTCTGTTGGAGCATTCAGGCTAAGTTCATCGGTGTCCGCGGATAAGATCGACTCAACCGCCGTTGAGGGCGAACGTTCGGGTTGCAAATTCGGTAGGTCTTCCGCTGGTTCCTGCAAGTCTGGTTCATCGGAAACTCTGGTGGGTTGATTTGCCGAGGGGGCGTCGAGCGATCTGAGTTCGCTGATCTCGCTTGGGGTCACAAGTCGAAGCAAACCGTTGTTCAAGTCACCAACGTGATTACTTACCGTCGGGGTGCCGACCGAAGGTGCCAGAGGCTGCGAAAGGGTTGCCGCTGGTACCCGTTCCTGAATGATTGTTGGTGCGTTCGGTTTTGTCCCAGATGCTGTTGGTCGGCGAGTTTCATAGGGAGCCGGATTCACGGAGCTAGCTGGCGCACCTGGCTTCTTGACCGCGGGTGAAGTCGCAATTTCCTTGGTTGCGGCCGGCATTTGCTGTTGCAACTGCGGTTGTTCACGCGGCAAGGCAGCTGCGATCGGTGGCAATGGATCTCGCAACGGTTGTTTCAGATTCACCGCATCTCGAGCGACCCAATTGTCATTGGTCATCCACTCGTCACCTGCAGCAACACCCACGATTTGGTCATTTGCGGCAACAGGATTTTGATCCCCAACACGCGTGGAGTCAGAGTTGCTCGCTGGTGGGCGGAATCGTAGCGAGGGTTGGAACGCTACTGGCTTGCCCTCATCGGACCAAGTTTTTGTCGCGCTGCGGATTTTCAGTGTAGTCGTTGAGAACTCTGGCCGCTCTTGGCCTTCGCTTTCATCGCCAATCGCAGGAAGGGAAGATGCAGTGCTCAATAGCAATGCAAGCACTTGACGGCGAAACAGCGTCCGAGAAATTAGTTGACTACGTAACGAAAGCACAGCGGACTCCAAGTTGCGAGAGATACAACCTGCTATCGGACTCTCAGCGTCCAGAGTTCACCCAGATGCGTCGACACCCCTCGGTAAACAATTGCACTCCAAGACTAGGTACTTTAGATAGAGTTTCTTGATGTGATTCAGCTATTTTTCTAGGTCATGAAACTAGAAATCGTTAAAGATCAAATTCGTCGAGGGAGTCAATTAATTGATCGAGCTGATCCTTTGGACCTGAGACCCGTTCGGCTTGTCGTTTGCGCAGTTGATCGTCAATGCCAACGGTATCTCGCCCTGCCAATAGCAACTGTTCATCACGTTCGCGTGCGGCCGTTGCGATGGGGTCTTCGTCTTTCGTCGGAGCACCGAATAGTTGGGACAAGTCGATCTTGAAGCCTTCGTCTCCTTCGACCTCGGCACCAGCGATCGCGGGAGCTTTGTGCTGCGGAAAAATGATAGCATTCTCTGGGCACACTCGGCTGCATGCAGGGCACCCTTTGCGGCAATTGTCGGGTTGCTCAACAAGAATGCTTTCCGCACCGTCGACGCCGTAAACGCCAAACAGACAGAAGTCGATGCACTCCATGCAGTTGGTACAGCGGCTGAAGTCAATCACCGGATACCATCGTCGCGCAGTCGGCTCATCGATTTGCACCAGCTTACCACCCACGATCGGTAAACTGACTTCGCTTGCGGTTGATTCGCTTGCACTCGGTTCGCTGGGGGCCGTGATTCGTCGAATCTCGTCCAAGAAGACGGTGGGATCCGTTCCGAGCTTCAAATCGATACAGTGAATCTTTCGGTCGGGGCGAGGAAACAGATCGATCACGCGCTGTGTCGTGTCAGCCGAGGCTTCCACGGCTGGCAATTCGTCTTCTTCGTCAGTTTCACCAAGCAAGACTTCGCCAGCTTGTCCGCGGATCCCATTTCGATCGAGTACCCAACGCGCGGCTCGCTCGTAGATCCAAGACACGACGATTAAGTCACCATCGATCTCGTTTAGCTGTTCGTACGACTTGCTAGCCCGCGGCAAATCGTAGAGATGCGGAATGGTGAGGACTTCGACACCCTCAATCACGCCAGAACCTTCAGCGATCTTTTGTTCCAGTTCCCGCTTTTCCGGATTCCGAGACTGGCCGCGAGAAACGACCACTGTCCAGGTATTGAGTTTTACGGCTGAGATCATAGTTCAATCAACTCGAGTTTGGATCGAAGCCCGGTCGCGATCCCGTGGCTTCGTTCAATCTACTATTCTAACTTAGAAGTCTAATGGTCGAAGCCAAGCGTTCTTGATGTCAGCGACACTCGCACTGAGCACCGATGATTTACTGACGCGGAAATTGACTGTGCCAGACTCCGTGATTGTACCTAAAGCGGCGACTGAAAGCCCGTCGAGGCTGAATTCGCTCACGAATCGTTTCGCATTCTCTGGTTTCACTTCGACGAGAAAACGCGTATTGGATTCGCTGAAAAGCGCTTCGGTGGCTGAAAGTCCGTCGTTGCAAACGGCTTCGATATTGAGGTCAATCCCAAGCCCCCCAGCCATCGCCATTTCCGCCGCAGCAACCGCAAGCCCGCCTTCGCTCAAATCGTGGCACGCCCGAACAAGTCCTCCAGAAATCGCACGGTGCATCGCTGCAAAAGTGGCTTTGGAGACACTCGAGTCGACTGTTGGTACGTCGCCACCATCGAGCTCGCGGACGAGCGACAAGTGCGAACCACCCAACTCACGACGAGTGGATCCGACGAGGAAGACTTGATTTCCGGCCGTCTTGGCGTCCATCGTCACAGCCTTGCCAACGTCATCGATCTGGCCCATCGCACTGATCAACAAGCTTGGCGGAATCGCGATCGTTTGTCGCGTTCCAGATTTATCGTTGTAGCTGAACTCGTTGTTCAAACTGTCTTTGCCGCTAATGAATGGCGTGCCGAGCGCGACAGCCATGTCATAGCAAGCGATCGCCGAGCGAACGAGCGAACCGAGGGTCTCAGCCCGATCGGTGTAGCCCCAACAGAAATTATCGAGAATCGCGATCCGCGACGGATCCGCACCCACAGCCACCGCGTTACGCATCGCTTCGTCGATTGCCGAGGCGGCCATATGGTACGTGTCAAAATCACCAAACCGTGGATTCATACCGCATGAGATCACCAAGCCACGTCGACTTGAAATGAGCGGTCGAATGACGGCAGCATCACCCGGGCCATCACACAGCGGGCCCACGAGCGGTTTCACAACACTGCCCGCTTGCACTTCATGATCGTACTGGCGAATGACCCAATGCTTACTCGCCACATTCAGACTGCCCATGATCGCAAGCAACGCGTCATGGTTTTCTTGCGGTTCGAGCGAGATCGATAGTGGCTTGGTGGGCGCGGCGGTGTAGATCGCGTCGCGGATCACGGGCGGTCGACCATCATGCAGGAATTGCATCGACAAATCACCGACGGTCTCGCCGTTGTACGTCAACAGCAACCGTCCCGTCGGCGTGAAGCAACCGATGATTGCGACTTCGACGCCTTCGCTCTCGCACAGTTCACGAAGCTCGTCCCACGACTCGCGTGGCACCGCGAGGACCATGCGCTCTTGAGCTTCGGAGATCCAAATCTCGGTGTAGCTCAGGCCTTCGTACTTGAGCGGTGCTTTGTCCAACCAAACTTCGGCGCCGAGCTCCTCGCCCATTTCACCAACGGCACTCGAGAAACCACCAGCACCACAATCCGTGACTGCGTTGAACAGTCCACGGTCGCGTGCTTGCAGCAACACATCCATCACCATCTTTTCAGTGATCGCGTTGCCGATTTGAACGGCGCCACCGCTGAGTGATTCCGATTCACTCGTCAGCTCCGCGGAGCTAAACGTCGCACCGTGAATACCGTCGCGGCCTGTGCGTCCACCCATCGCGACAATCAAGTCATCGGGTTCGACGCGTTTTTCTTCCATACCGACCGGGATCATCCCGACGTTGCCGCAATAGACGAGCGGATTTCCGAGGTAGCGTTTGTCGAAATAAACTGCACCATTGACCGTCGGAATTCCCATCCGATTGCCATAATCTCGAACGCCTGAAACAACGCCTTTCATCACGCGTCGCGGATGCAGGACTCCAGGCGGCAGCGAATCCGCAGGGGTATCCGGTGGCGCGAAACAGAACACGTCAGTATTGCAAACGGGTTTCGCACCGAGTCCCGTTCCCAACGGATCGCGAATCACGCCGCCCAGCCCCGTGTTGGCTCCGCCGTAAGGCTCGAGCGCCGACGGGTGATTGTGCGTTTCGACTTTGAAGCAAGCGTGCATCGTATCATCAAACTTCACGACACCCGCGTTGTCCTTGAATACGCTGACACACCAATCGTCTTCGCCAAGCGTTTTACGAATCGACTGAGTTGCGGCGAAGACTGTTTCTTTGAGCATGTTGTCAAAGCGTCGTTCGTCACCGCCCGGCGTTCCGTCGGCTGCTGGGCCTCGATAATGGATGCGACCCGCAAGTGTTTTGTGACTGCAGTGCTCCGACCAAGTTTGTGCGACGGATTCGAGTTCGATATCCGTTGGGTCGCGTCCGATCGAAGCGAAGTGATCACGAATCGTCTGCATCTCGACAAGCGTCAAATACAGTTGGCCTTCTCGCGACAGTCGCTCCAATCCAGCATCATCGAGTGATCGAATCGGTACCGTGACGAGCTTGAACTCATAAGCGGAACCAACGTCGAGTTGCTCCAATTCAAGCGGGCCGACGACGACTTGTTCAACGGAGTCGTTCGACAGTGCTTTGCGACAGATTGAATCGAGTGAACCGGCATCAACGTCGCTGAGCCAGTACTTACGAAATGTACGTACCGCATGCACATCGATCCCAGCATCCTTGGCAGCGCCGGCGGTACTCGCGGCAACGGGATCCATCACGCCAGGCTTCGGCAGCACGTTGACCAATGTTGTTTCGCCAGTCGACGTCATCGGCGGTACCGACAAGGCCTCTTGTCCAGCAATCGCGACGATGGCACGTTCCGTGACGGAGTCTGCAAGCAGCGTCTCCGCCAAGCGAGTTGCCTCGGCGAACGCAAAGTCGCCCTGAACCAGGAATCCTCGCGCGAATGCAACGGTGACGTTATCGCCAAGTCCGAGTTCCGCGATCTCTTCGCTGACACGTGTGGCATCGCGATCAACATGACCATCAGCCGGATAAATATCGATTTGCCAGAGCGGCATAGTTAGTGTTTTCCTATTGGATCTTGTCGCGAATCATCTTGGCTTCTGCTAGCCATAACAGCAGTCCGGACTCGTCATTGCGATCGAGCATTTCGGTCAATTTTTGAATGGACTCGGCGAAGTGCGTTAACTCAGCGCGAATGGCGCTGTAGTTCTCGCGGCATATCGCAGCCCACATCTCCGGGTCGCCCGCCGCGACGCGTGTCGTGTCCGTCCAACCAGTCCCGACGAGCGGCACAGCGGCTGGCGGCAGCAACTTCGCAACCGCAGCGGACACCAAGTGTGGCACGTGGCTGGTTGCTGCCAAGTAGGCATCGTGCTGGTCCGCACTGAGGACAATCACGTTCGCACCCGTCAGCCGCCAAAACGTTGTCGCACGCTCCAACGCCGCTGCCGTTGTGGACTCGTCTGGCGTCAAAACGACGCATTTTTTGTCGAAAAGTGTTTCCAGAGCGTATTGGACGCCTGTCTTTTCGCGGCCGGCAATCGGGTGTGCAGCGACAAAATTTTCTGCCGCTCGCGGGTGCGAACTGACCGATTCAACGATCGTCGCCTTCGTGCTCCCCACATCGGTGACCAAGCAAGTCTCCGGACCAACATCCAACGCGATTCGCGCCAGTTCAGCAATCCGATCGACCGGCGAGGCGATAATGATCACATCGCAATCACGACACGCCTCCGCAGACGCACTCGCGATCTCGTCGATCACGCCAAGTGCGAGAGCATCTTCTGTCGTTGCGAGTGTGCGTGACCAACCGACAACCGTCACTTTGGGCTGAACACGACGGATTGCTTTGGCGACACTGCCACCCAGTAAGCCGACTCCGAGAATCGCGATACGATTTGGCCAAACCTCACTCATGGTTTCGGCAACCGATGACCCAGCTTGTCACGCTTCGTATCGAGATACTTCTGGTTGTGTTCGTTTGGTTCTGACACGACGGGAACTTGGTCAACGACTCGCAAGTCGAATCCACGCAGATTAAAAGCTTCCGTTTTCTTCGGGTTGTTGGTCAGCAATCGCACATCGGATAATCCGAGGTCCTTCAAAATTTGCAAGCCAACACCGTAATCACGCATATCTGCTTTGAAACCCAACGCGTGATTCGCTTCGACTGTATCGAGTCCCTTGTCTTGCAGTGCATACGCACGAATCTTTTGAGCCAGCCCGATGCCGCGTCCTTCCTGTGGCAAGTACACGAGTGCCCCGCGGCCTTCACGGCTGATCATGTCCAGCGCCATTTGAAGCTGGTCGCCACAATCGCACCTGAGCGAAGAAATTAAATCGCCCGTGAAGCAACTGCTGTGCATTCGCACGAGCGGCGGCTCACCGGGAGCCGTCAAGTCGCCGAACATCAAGGCAATCGGTTCTTGCGCTTCGTACTGCACCGCGTAAACGACTACCGTGAATACACCGTAACGAGTCGGAAGCTCCGCTTCGGCCGCGCGACTGATCAGTTTCTCGCTGACGCGTCGGTGCGCGATCAAGTCCTCGATGCTGATGACTTTTAAATTGTGTTTCTTCGCGATCGCAGCTAAAACAGCTCGACTGGCACGATCGCCGGTTTCATCAAGGACTTCGCACAGCACTCCCGCCGGTTGAAATCCAGCCATCCGCGACAAGTCGACAGCCGCTTCGGTATGTCCAGCACGCCGCAGCACACCGCCCTCTTTTGCCAGGAGCGGATACACGTGACCCGGTCGCACGAAATCGTCAACGTGACATTCTGGTGACGCGATTCGTCGAATCGTTTCACTCCGTTCGGCTGCCGTGATTCCGGTCTTGGACGTGCGGATATCGATCGGCGTCATGAACGCAGTTTTCAGTGGCGCGTCGTTCTGGGCCACGATGGGCGAGAGTTCGAGTCGCTTGCAGACGTCCGGCAGCACCGACACGCACAGCTGTCCACGGCCCGAAAGCATGAAGTTGATCGTTTCAGTGGTCGCTTTTTCTGCCGCGCAAATGAAATCGCCTTCGTTTTCACGATCTTCGGCGTCGACGACGATCACCACCTCGCCGCGACGGATCGCTTCGACAGCTTCTGGGACGGAATTCAGCTCAAGCTGGTTGTTTTTGGGGTCAATCATGCGTTGGGGCGTTCTTTGGCAGGGTCGAATCGTCCCAGTTTGTGCTAAACGACGGTCGCAAACGCTACCGTTTCATTCGCCCTTGGGTCGACACCGTGCGTATTATACGGTGTCACGCCATTCCTCCCACCGGCCGCTTCCACGCTTCTTTTGAGCATCGGAGGCGTATTTCGCTCACGGACGATTCGAGCCCATGAATTTTCGACTGCTGAGACTGTTTTTCGCCACAGCGTGCGTTGCCGCACCGATTGCTGGAATCGGAGGGACTCAGGCTGTCGAGCCAGCCCCAGCGACCTCGCCGAATCGACAGCCCGTCGCTCCGATCCAGGGCCAATACCAACCCGAGACAGGTATTGCCGGTCGTTGTGACGTTTATCTGCCAGAAATCGAGCCAACCGAGCAAGGCTTTCCTGCGGTTCTCGTGATTCATGGCGGTGGATGGGTTGCTGGGGACAAGTGGACGATGGACTCCCATTGCCAGAGCCTCGCCCGCGAGGGTTTTGTCGCCGTCAGCATCAATTATCACCACGCTCCCGCATACAAGTTCCCCGCCCAAGCCGATGATGTTCGCGACGCACTGATCTGGATGATCCAGTCGCATGAAGAATACAACATCGACATCGATCGAATCGGAGTGTTTGGATACTCAGCCGGCGGACATCTTGCCACGTTGATTGGCTTGCTCGGCGATGCGTCACCCCAACAACGTGCATCCACCACATCATGGCCCGCGGACGACGAGCGATGGGCAAAGCTCCCATTGGTAAAAGCAATCTGTGCTGGCGGGCCACCGTGCGATTTCCGCCCGCTGCCGCTCGATAATACCGCCATGTCGTATTTCCTAGGCGGATCCCAACGAGAGGTGCCCGAAGTCTATCAAGCGGCGTCACCGATCACGCACATCACACCAGCTGACCCGCCTGTGCAAATCATTCACGGCGAAAGCGACTTCATTGTTCCGTTTGTCGGCAGTCAAGAAATGTTCAAAGCCCTTCAAGCCGCCGGCATCGATAGCCACCTCGAAAGTATTCCTGGCCAAGGCCACATGGTGACGTTCATGCATCCCACCACCAAATCGGCCATGTTGAAATTCTTCCGCCGCACGCTAGCCACTCCACGTGACTAGCTTTTGCTGAATCAACCAAATCTGCTCTCCCTCACTTTGCTCTCTCTTGATGCAGGGCTGACCATTGATTCGCGTCCTATCCGTGCCGCTGCTTTTCGCGTTCGCTTGCCTTCTCTCAGGCGTGTATGGTGCGCTGCACAATCAGATTTCCTTTACCGTCTCGCCAGAGTATTTCACCAAGTTTAAGTTTGACCAATTTCAAATTTCACCCCATTTCTATGATCGATTTGGAACTGCCATCGTCGGCTCGCAGGCTTCGTGGTGGATGGGCCTCATCATTGGTGTGTTTCTGATTCCCGCCGGCATGCTGGTTCGCGATACCCGCGGCTATATTTTTGCCGTGATGAAGGCATTTTTCGCGGTGTTGTCGTCAACGGTCGTTACTGGATTGACTGCCTTGTTGATTGCGTATTGGTTCTTGTTGGTGCGTATCTTATCGTCAGTGGGCGATGGGTTCTCGAAAGCGTTTTCCTTGCCCCGCCCGCGCCTCGTGATAAATACAAAGCGATGGGGTCAATTGAGTAAGACAGCTCTGGAGTATTGAGTTGTTCATGCCTTCTGTTTTCCGGAATGGCAGAATAGGCGAGTAGTGACGTCAGTTGTTTCGATTAGTGCTTACCATGAGGAGTTTTTGACAGGCGAGTCGGTTGCAATACGTGTCTTTAAAGAATTCGATTGTCTTTGCTCTGGGTTGCTTCAGCACAGCATTTGAGCTTTTGTTGATATTTGAATGGCATCAAAATTTGCCGAATGTGCCATGGCTCGAGGTTCCATACTTTGACTTAGTATTTGGGGTTCTGGCGAGAATTGTTTTGTTGTGTGTGCCGAGCCATGTTGCGTTTTCGTTTTCTTGTTTTGGCGGAACCGACAAGGTTGTGGCTTTAGCTTTACTGTCAACAATCATTCGCGATTATTGCGTGACGGGATTCGCTTTAGTTTCGGGTCACTGGTTGACCGAACAGACCATTTCTTTTCTTGGTGTTTTTCATTTCGCATGCATGACATCCGTTGCCTGGGTATACACGAGGAAAAATGGCGACGTGTTTACATTCGCTGTAATTGAACTCGCGTGTGCCTTCGTCGTTTTGTTTCAATGGATCAGGTCAGAAGTCTCCGCCGAATTAGAGAATATGCTGCCCTTAGTCGTTTCTATCGTCGTCATTGGCATCGCAAGAGCGAGGCGAGTTCGAATTAGACAGTTGTTAGTGCCTAGTGCTTGGTCCCTAATGCTCCTTTGGGTTCTGTCGGAGTTTTTGCGTTGAACGAGAGTGGAGGGGAAATGCAAAACGGACAGGCATAGATTAAGGGAAATGCCCCGCACGATTCATAGAACGCATGCCCCTCGCCCTATTCAGCCGCAATGATTTTGCCAAGAGGAGCTTCGAGTGCGTCATGCTGCCAAGCCTGATCTAGGGCTATATCCTCGGGAATCTTACGCGGGGCTCCGATGAGCAACTACTGGCCGTCCGCACGCCCCAATCGGTCCGCGAAGTGAGCCGGAAATTGACCAAGCCATTTTCCCTGCGATGCGATTTCCCTGCCAGAAATGAGAAGACCTCCCGTGGTTTCTATTTAGAAAACACACACGGAAGGTCGTTTCGCTCTGGGAAAATCGTCAACGGCTAAACAGGAGTGCCAAGGGAAGAGTTAACTCGCATCCAATGTTGAACTTGGCATGGTGCACTTAGAACGCTTTGTCGATGGTTTCGGAGTTCGCTCGAGTTCCCAATGCACCCCACACACCGAACGGACTGGCGGAGCCTGGAAACGTTGGGAGTGTCGGGTCGGCTGCAGTGCCGGCGTTTCGAACTGTACCGTGTGTTGGAGAACCAGCCTCGATGGATTCAGTGATGAACTTGACGGCTCCGTCTCCCAACAGAACGTGAACGCCACCTTGATGTCGGCTAGATGCGCTATGAACACCTTCGTCGGCTAAGTCGGTTGTTCCATTTCCCGTGCTATCCCAAGTGCAGTTTTGCCGATTTGGTGCAAGGATTGTTTGAAAGCCCGTGTAAGTGGATCGCCCGCAGGCCCACTTGTAACCCCGTCGATTCTCGGCGCTAGCCGATGCTTCAGGCGTTCCCGCAGCCCAGAATTTTGGCCGCTGAGAATCGATCATCGATGCGCAATTATTCGGATTCACGCGAAGGTTTGGCCCAGCTGGATTTTCTGCGATGAACGTAGTGATGCTTCGGTCACCCAAGTCCGTTGAAATCTCACCCATGGCGATCGTGTTCGACAATCCATCAAGTACATCCTTGAAGTTGCGAAATTCACGAGGCACAAAGAATCCGCGACATGACTCCCGAGCTCTTTGTGCAGGTCCTGTGGCAATTACGCCGCGATCGTTCGGAGCGCCATCATTCGTCGTGTGAACAGCATCCCCTAAGCAGAACGCGTAATTCGTTCGCCCCTGAGACGGCAGACCCACACCAGGATCGCTTGGGCAGCGGAGCGTTGGAATATTTGTGAGCCAAGGCGTGTACTCATTTATCGCATGCCGGGTCAAATTCTGGTTTGGGATAGGCCCCATCGCAGCAAAGTAGGTTCCTGGTGCGCTTCCTTTCGTCACCTGATAAACGTTGCTGATTTGCTCCCACAACGCCTGTTGTTCAAAGAACGGCAGCATTCCCACTAAGCCGCTAAGTTCATTGACCCCGGACTATTCACCAAGACCGATAGCATTTTAGAGACCCATCGCGTGATTCGTTGCGTTTAAGGAGTTATTCAACGACTTCAAAACCGCAACGAGGATCACGCAATGGGTGAAAGCCAGAGTAACCTTTTTGAGCCCG
>JBGTAI010000308.1:0-30916 GCA_041749955.1 Pirellulaceae bacterium
CCCAGGACGCGGAAGCATCTCCAGCGGGTGTTCGACCGTCGGCGAAGATCGCGGCTTCCGGCGCGTCGACGAGGACCCTTTGGCCGACTCGAATGCTCTCGATCGGAGATGTATCAGCGACTCGCTGAGGCTGCAAAGAAACGTTAGTGGTTCGAGTTTCTGAGAAGCCGGAAGCGATATCAGTTGTAATCGGTTGCCATACCGACCACGCGAGCAAAATCGAAGCGATGATGCAAACCACACCTGCCGACTGACGGCCATGGGTTCTTCCGCGAAACAGCAAAGCGTCAATGAACCGGGCATTATTGCGAAAATGCATTCTAGATATCCGATTTATGGAACAGTAACCAAAAGCCAAAAAGTCACATTTATGAAAATCGTTTACGAGATTGCAGCCCATTTGAACTGATGTGGATTGCTACGTAGACGATTTGCGGTTCGATGGGAACTCTCGAATAATTCACCCGACAAAACGAGCTTTTCGCGTGAATGGTCCCGAACAAGAAAAATGCCAACGAGAAGACAGAGACCTGATACCACTAGCTGACTACTTGCAGGCTCGTTCGAAATTGCCGTGTCGCCGACCAGTTTATCTGCGTCGAGGTTATCTAAGTTAGTCGCAAGGTGAATTTGGGTTCCCGCAATAAAGCAAGCAGGTTGAATCACAGGAAGCGAGGTATCGCTTGGCTTTAAACTAGGCTTTTTCAAGTCAGGTAGCGCTTTATTTACCTGGTTGACAATTTTTGCGACCTTCCCAGTTTCTTTTACTGCCTTCACTGTTCCGCCTGTCACGACACTTATAAGTATGTCTCCAACGATGGCGCCCTGGCCTCGCGGCGTTGAAGCTTGCTCCTGAAGGTCATTTATCACAATCGTCGCGGTGTCGATTGGGTGGGCGATAGCGTGACCGATACCCTGAGCGGTTTGTACCGGGTGCATAACCATCGTTCCGATTCCAGTGACCGTTCCAACAGCAGCATCACCGTAGCCCTGATAAACTTCCAGGACATCTGACCAGTAGGACAATCCGCTAGGATCTTTGGCAACAAAAATTTCATTGTTGACATACCGATACAGATTCGCATCCCCCGCTGCGAAGCCAATGGGGTCTTTGCTGAGCCATCTTCCGACGGCGGGGTCGTACCAGCGGGCTCGGTTGTATTGCAGGCCCGTCGCGGTGTCGAGTTCGCGGCCGGTGTAGAGGTAGCGCGTGAGTGTTGTGTCACCCGAGGTGACGTTGCCGAAGGCATCGTACTCGTAATGCTCGTCTAGCGTACCGTCGTTTTCAACGAGGTCTCTCACGGTGCCCAGATGATCGACTAGCGGCCACGCCACGCGGTCGGCGCTGCTGATCGATTCCGTCGCGTCTTCTTGGGCCAGGATCTGGTCGACGGCGTTACCGAAGAGTTGACGGCGTTCCAAGGCGATCGACGTCGCGCCATCGCCATCGGGATCGACGAAGTCGAGTACGACGTTGCCGCCGTCAACGGAGGTCACTCCGCCCGCGTCGTCGATGATGTATCGCTCGATCGCGGCGTCGACCATGTTGAAGGGGGACGCGGTATCGACAGCTTTGCCAATCCGGCGGTTGAAGACGTCGTAGGTGTACTGGACGACTTGCGTTGTGGTGCCGAACGAGTCCTTTTCAGTGACCTTGGTCAGGTGATTGCGAAAGTCCCACTCGTACAACGTTTCATCATAAGTCGAGTTGTCGACGCGACGTGTGCGGTTGCCCTCGTCGTCGTACTCGTAGCTGTAGGTTCCATCGTTCGTTAATTGGTTGTCGCTACCGGTGGCGTAACCGATGTTGGTACGATTGCCGTTATCGTCATAGCTGTACGATTCGTCGGTTTGATACGAGTGATCCGCAGCCGTCAATTGACCGGTCTTGTCGTAATCAAAGTCGCTTGTGCCGTCGGCGCTCGTGAATTGGGTGATTCGGTTCAGGTCGTCGTAGGTCCAAGCGTACGGCGTGAACAGATCCGTGCTGGCTTGTTCGTAATCCAATCCCGTCAATCGCCCCAGCGAATCGTATGAGTATGTCGACGTGGCGATCTCGGCGCTCGTACCGCCTGCGATGTCGTTGAAGCGTGTGATGGAGTCGTAGCGACCATCCACGTTGTACGTGAGGTCGATGCGTTTTTCAGCGACGGTGTTGCCGCCAGTGATACCTTGTTGAAGGATCTGGGTCACTCGATTGAGCGCGTCGTAGGTGTACGAGTTGGAAAAATCATCGGTCGAGTCGATTGTAGCGGATAATGCAGTGCGGTTCCCCTTGGCGTCATACGCCGAACTCAGGATCACGCGTGGCACGCCACCGGTTCCATCGTTATCCACGCTCAGCAAGCGACCCAGGTTGTCGTAAGTATAAGCGTAGCTGCTGTCCGGATCGCTCGCGGCAGTTAATTGACTGGCTTGGTTGTAAGTGTACGAGATCGTGCGATCAAGCGTTCCGTCGGTGGCAGCGGTGGCGTCACCCAAGATAGCGGGAACGTCAGTACCGGCATGGCTGCCAACGAACGTGACGGTCCAAGGGCCGCCAGCGGAACCAGTGACGGTCACATCGTCGACGGCGTTGAGCTGTTCCAGCTCGGATTCGACGGTAGAGGCGGTGGCGTTGTACACGATTGTCGCGGTCGTTTCGCCTTGGAAGGCCAGCCGGAACGTGCCACCGGACACGTTGTCCAAGTCGATGGTTTGCTCTTCATCCAGTATAGCACCCGTCGTATCGGTGGCTTCGACTTCGGTGATGCCTTCCCCGGTCAAGCCACTGGTGTCGATCGTGGTTTGGGTAACATTGGTGCCGGCCAAGGTGCCTTGGAAGGTGAGAGTCCACTCGCCGCCCGAGCCGACGCCATATTCGACGGTGCTGTCAAAGACGTTGATGTTGCCGCTGCCGATCGAGGCCAGCGCTTCCAATGCGGACTGGATCGTGGCGGCGGAAGCGTCATACGCCAGGGCGGCGGTGGTGTCGGAGCCGAACGTCAGGGTAAAGGTTCCGTAGGCTTCGAAAGCGCTAAAGCCGACTCGCTGCACTTCGTTGATTTCGCCGCCTTCGGTATCGACGGTAACGGTCAACTCGGGCGCCGAGGACGTGCCCACGTACCACGATTCTGCTGTCATTCGCTCCAAGTTGTCGTAAGTGTATTGAGTAATGCGCCCATTGCGATCCACTTTGCGGGCCAAGTTGCCTTCGGAGCTGTATTGGAAGGACCGCGTGTCACTGAGCTGGTTCGTGTCGATCGTGATGCGGCCCATGCCGTCATAAGCGTAGCTGGTGGTGTTGTTTTCGGGATCCGTCAGCGTCAACAGGTTGCCCATGTCGTCGTACGTGAATCGAGTGATGCCGGATTCCGGATCGGTGATCCGTGTCCTTCGTCCAAACGCATCATTTACGAACGAGGTCACCGGTGCGGTTAAGGGGCCGGTTCCATCGGGATCGGCGCCGGTGACGCTGGTTAGATTGTTCCAAGTGTCATAGGCGTAGGTCGTCTGGTTTCCGGTGTCGTCCGTCACGCCGCTTCGGCGATTGGCCGAATCGTACTGGAACGTGGTTTCGCGACTTTCGGGATCGATGATTTTATCGATGTTGCCACGATCATCGTACTGATATTGCGTGATCGTGCTGGTGAGAGGTCCTCCGCCATCGGGGTCGGCGCCGGTGACTTGGGTTTGCCGACCGAGGTTGTCATATTGGAACGACGTGATACCGCCGTTGGCATCGGTAACGCTGGTTACATTTCCAGCGTTGTTGTAGCTGTACGAGACCACCGGTGAAGTTAGTGAGCCGAGTCCATCGGGGTCGGCACCAGTGACGGTTTTGACGCGTCCCTCTTTGTCGTACGTGTAGGTCGTCAAGTTGCCGAGCGGGTCGGTATTGGTGAGTGCGTTGCCCACCGCGTCGTAAGAAAATGTCAACACGGGACGAAAGCTTTGGCCTTCGTCGTTGGCGTCAGGGAGTGTGACCTGGGTGACCCGGTTGCGGCTGTCGTAAGCGTAATCGGTCACGCGAGTGTACATGCCGTACTCGTTCGTCAGCCGGCCAACATTGTCATAGCTGTAGTGCGACGTGGTAGCGAACATCGAACCGTCACCATCGGGATCGGGCAGCGTCGTGCGAGTGAGCAGCCCCCGGACGTCGTACTCGTAGTAGCTTGAATAGCCACGAGCATCGGTGATGGAAATCAATTGCCCCGCCGCGTCATACTCGAAGAACGTTTCGGCGGGCGTCTCATCCGATAATTCTCCTACGGATGCCATGATGACACGACCCATCGCGTCATATTCGTATTCTTTATTGAGTCGGGACGGCTCGGTTTCGGAGATCAGTCGCCCCAAATTGTCGTACTGGTAGTTAACGTTACGAGCCTCTTCCGGATTCACAACTTGTGTCCGCCGTCCTGCGGCATCGTAGGTGTACGTAACTGTCAATGAGAGTGGATGTCCGTACTCACTAGATACCTGGTAGCTCGTATGGTTTCCGGAAGCGTCGTAAATGAATCCGGCTTCACGGCGACCGAGCGATCCGCCTCCATCGGGATCGGGGTACAGGATCTCGGTCACGAAACCACGTTCGTTGTAGGTGTAGTCTGTTTCTCCACCAAGAACGTCCGTTTGTTTGGTCAGTTGCCCGATCGCGTCGTACTGCATCAACGTGATCTCACCCTCGCGATCTGTGACCGAAGTGGTTCGCCCAAGTGCGTCGTACGCAATGGTGGTGACGTTTCCTAACTCGTCGGTGTCGCTGGTCAGGTTGTCGGCCGAATCGTACGCGAACGCTTGAGTGGTCGTGTCGGGATTCGTCAGGGTCGTCACGCGGCCGTAGGAATCGTAGGCATACGAGGTCGTCGCAGAAGTTAGTGTTCCGATACCATCAGGGTCGGGGGTGGTCGTGCTGGTGACGAGTCCCCGTGAATCGTAGGTGAATGTGGTATCGAATCCGCCGGCATCGGTCGACGTGGTCAAATTACCATTGGTATCGTAAGCAAACGAGACCGTACGGCTGAGTTCATCGGTTTGCGAGGCGAGTTGATGGAAGATGGACGTGTAGGTCCAAGTCAGCGTCGTCAGATCGGGATTCTCTTGGAAGACCAAGTTGCCATCGGGATCGTAACCAAAGATCGTGATGGGACTGGTAAGCGGGCCGCTCCCGCTGATACCACCGCCGGGAATGCCTTCCTCCGGCAAGCCTTCACCACCACCGGAGGACCCAGAGCCACCGGACGATTGTTCGCCGTCGGGATCGGCTTCGATTAGACGAACGACTTGACCAGCGGCATTGCGCTCGGTCAAAGTTTGTAGGCCGAGTTGGTTGTTCCACTCGATGATGTAGCCATAACGATCAGCGCGAAAGGTGCTGTCGTAGTCACGTTCATCGGTCAACGTCCCTAGCGGATTGGACGGTGCAAGGGTGTTGCCGCTGGTGGCCGTCGGCAGGCCGATCGTTTGAATTGCGGTCAGCTCGATGTTTTCGCTGTCGGGATGTGTGATCGTTGTCAAGCGACCGTGCGAGCTGCCGTAAGCGAACGCGGTGCTGTTGCTCAGCGCATCGGTGCGTGTCGTCAAGCGGTTTGAGCTATCGTAACCGAAGCTTGTTACGGGCGCGGCAAGCGTCCCGGTGCCATCGGGATCGGGCTGCGTGATGCTGGTCAACCGACCGCTACCGTCGTAAGCCAGAGTCGCCGTGCGGCTGGCAGGATCGCTGATCGACGTCAATCTTCCGCTGGTATAGGTGAGCGTCGTGACTCGGGAAAACGAATCAGTGATCGATGTCAGCAATCCACTCGTGTAGGTGTAGGAAATCGTATTCCCATTCCGGTCTTCGAAACTGGTCAAGTCACCGCCGGTGTCAAAACCCAAGGTTTCACCGGTTTTCAACGTCAGCGTGTAGGTGTTGTCGACGTTCTTTACCAAGGATGAAAAGGACAAATCGCCTTCGGCGGTCAAGTACCCTCCACTGCCGTCACTGGCAAACCACAACGCGGTCCCATCGGATTGCACCCACAACGCACCACTGCTATCGACGACCAACTCATCGAGACCGGCAAGCTGCCAACCGACACCAAACGGGTTCGTGCTGGCACCGCGATTGACTACGTCTTGGCTGCCCGTGAAGGTTCGCGAAGAAGTGCTCGAGAAATAATTGGCAGTCAATTCAACGGAGTAATCGTAACGGCCCGTTGAAAGCGATGATGAATCGGTTTGCAAGGCGATGCGGAATTCATCTCCGGCCGCCAGTCCCGATGTGCTGTAAGTGAACGTGGTTCCCGCGGTGCCGTCAAACGTCAATTGGGCATTGATGTCATCGGGGACCATGCTGCCCGAAAGCAGTGAAGTGTCAATCGGTACGATCGGATTGGGAAGTGTGTTGGATTCATACACGAGCTGGAACCCAGGCGTCAGCGGTTCAGCTAGCTGCAGTCCGCCGCCAAACAAGAAGCTGTGACGCGAGCTTTCTTCGAGATTGGTGCGCACACCAAGATCGCCACCAACAGCGATGGACGCCGAGACTACGTTGCTGTCGTCGGACCCATCGTTGACTTTGTACGTGAATGAATCCAACCCGCTGAAACCGGTGTTGGGAACGTAGGTGAAAGTGCCGTCCGCATTGAAGGTACTTAAAGTTCCGTTGGCTGGACTTGAAACGAGCGACGCGGAGATCGAACTCGCTTCCGGATCCCAATCGTTTTCCAATAGGGTCGTATCGGACGTTCCGACGGTTAGTGAAGCGTTGGTTGGAGTCGCGTACCACGGATCAGCGACGGCGATTGGAGCCGCGTTGAGCGTGATTCGAGCGTCAAGGTGCTCGATAAGACAGCGGCGTTTGGAAGATCGCCGCTTTGAAATTTGGCGACGGTGTATTGCAAGGCGGACCTTCTGCGAATTCCACATTCCCAAGTGCTCCCTTGAAGTGGATGTCGTCCACGCGTGATTTGCAATGTGCTTGATCTACCGCGTGAAGGAATGAGCCCGCCACTGCTCACGAGTCAACCGTAGCGATGCGAAATCGAAATGCAAACGAATTTCGAAAGATTCTTTGAGTTGTGAAGGCGACCAAGAAACGGAACAGAAGCTGCTTGAGTGTCGCCAATGGGAATATCGTGGCGAGTGGGACGTGTCTGGTTTCAACTAAGAATGTCGATCGATGGAACGAAGAGGTGCAACTGAAGGCGATCTGCGCGCCTTAGTTAAGGACTCCCAAAAACACCAGCACCAAAAGGTTGGCGACTTTTGTCTAGTAGGGGACACGATCCTTGAGACGCTCGGAATCCAACAAAAGTTTTTTATTCTTGAGGTCTTTGGTCGAGTGATTGACTCGCCGTCGTGACGCAAGACGCGGCTATACGAACTAAGATTCGTGTGACCGAAGAATCAAACGCCGCGAGACTCTATCGCTAGTACATTGCGATGGACGGAACCAAACACCCCCGGGCTCCTTTCGGAGCTTCACCGTGTCGCTTGCCCCGGCACAAGTCGATGTTTGATGAATATGATTGTTGTTCGACGACGCCGACCTTACCCACGCTTGCTTGGTGGACCAGCGAGGGTCACGCATAGACTTCTCCTTGCGTTGTCTGCTCAGTCCAACCTTGATGTGACGTGGCTTGGTGAATCGACGGAGATACAAAATCGCAGGCTCTGCCCTAGATCTTGGCACTTCTTGAATGACTCTCCCAGAGGGAGAGTGAAGTACAAGCCAACAAAAGTATTGAGCGAGGCTCGCCGTTAAGAGACGGCAGCTCGGTTGCCGTTCCACCAGATTTGGTCGGCACTTTGGGGGCGATCGCTTTGCGTGCGAGGACTGCGAGTCATCTGGGTCGGACGCGTGTCGTCGTTCTCAACCCATTGGCTTCGCATCGCTTCGGCAGTCGCCTCGTCCGCGTCAATCGTTCCGTCAGCTGGCTCACGCTCGAACCATGCCCAACCGATTGAAGGTGCAGCCACTGGTACGGGCTCGTCGATGTATTCGATCTCTTCGTAGACTTCCTCAGGCTCGTCGTACTCTTCGATTTCTTCGACCACTCGCACGGGCTTTGGACGTTTCCTTGGTTTGGGACGCTCGACCTTGGGTTGAGGTCGCTCAACGTAAACGATCTTGGTCTTGGGCTCTGGAGCCGCAACGGCGACGACTTCTTCCTCTTCAGGCTCTTCGGCCACAGGCTCTTCAACGGATTCTTCTTCGAGGGCCTCTTCTTCTTCCTCGTAGACCTCTTCGACTTCGTCCTCGTACTCCTCGACGTGCTGGTCGGGTTCCGGTGGAAGCAGCACGGTCGCACGACCGGGGCGGCCTTGCGGCGGCATCAAGCGAACTTCGGCTTCGATGTCATGGAAAATGTCGACGATGTGTTGGTGGCAAGTGAACATCATCACTTGATGGCCAAGTTCGGCAAACGTCTTGAGTGTTCGGGCAGCGTGAATCGCGCGGTCGCGGTCAAAGTTCACAAGCACGTCGTCAAGCACGAGCGGTAACATCACACCGCGGCGCGAGTACGCGGCCGCGAGTGAAAGACGCAGCGCAATGAACACGGCTTCACGCGTTCCACGGCTGAGTACTTCGAGCGGCAACGACTTGCCTTCGGCACCGTCGATTTTCAATTGGTTGGTGCCCAGTGGCGTCCAAATTCTCGTGTACTTGCCATCGGTGAGTTGTCGCAGGAATGACGAAGCTTCTCGTAGCGTTTCGGGTTGGCGTTCCCGCTCAAAGGTTTTGCACACGTCTTCGAGCAAGACACTGGCGACGGCAAGTGTTTGCCAACGTTTCGCCACCGACGCGATCTTGCGTTCGACGCAACCGAGTTCCAGCTGAACACTCGAAAGACGATTGTCGTCGCTGAGTTGCTTCATCTCTTGGCTGAGTTGGCCTTGGTTAGTCCGCAAGGCTGCGATCCGTTCTTCGGTCTCGGTCATACGCGTCGTGAGGGATTCCCATCGCTTGTCCAAGTCGCTCGACTTCGCGCCTTCGATTTCTCGCTGGACGTCTTCGTAAGGAACTTGGTTGCCGATGATCGAGCGAACTTGTTTCTCCAACGCGGCCAATTCAAGACGCATGTCCGTCAAACTGGCTTTCGTGTCGACAAGGGCATAGAACTGCTCGGGCGTCGCAACGCCACATTTGGCCCAAAGTGCTCGCCGTTGTTGCTCGGCACGCTCGATGCTGCGGAAGTAAACGGACTGCTGGCGTTTCAATTGCAGGTCTTGTTCTTTCAGTTCACGACGGCGCTTGATCCAGTGTTGTTGTCGCGAAAGTTCTTCGTGCAGGTGGTTCAGTTGTTCCAAGGGCCCAGTTCGCGGCTTGAAACGGGAACTGAGATCCTCGCGGTTGTCTTTGGCACTGTGGGCTTTTGCGGCGTCTTCGTGGACTTCGAGTGCTTCCAAGTACAACGCCTCGATGCGCTTCGCAATAGCTTGGCGTTCGCGTTGACGTTGCTCACGCTCAAGAGTCAATTCATCGAGACGACGGCGGCTGAGTTGAAGTGTTTCGTAGCCACCGCTCAGTTTGCGAATGCTCGAAGGTGACATCGAGTCGCTGAGGCCTAGTTTGTCGAGCGTCGCAGCCCACATGCGTTTGGCACTCTTGAGTTCGTCCGCTGCGGCCGACGCACGATCACGAGACGTCTTGTACGACTGTAGCGCCGCTTGGTGGGCGTGATACGTTGGTGCGGACGATTCGAGTTCACTGAGGAGTTGCTCGCACTCGCGAAGTCGGATTTCAAGCGAATGGCCGCTGGTTGGAAGCGATGAATCGACGTCATCGCGTTCCGCTTCGACTTCGCGAATTTGGCGACGAAGCGTATCGATTTGGCGTTCGCAGTCTTCAAGATCGAGCGAGGCGCCACGCTTGCCATTTTCACGACCAAAGTAGAACGTCGTCAAACACAAGATCCCGATAAAGATCCAAATCATGCCCGAACTTGGCTCGGGATCCATGACGAACCAATCAACCCCAAGAACATTAAACAGTCCGTAGAGCAGGGAGATTCCCCCGACGATGAACGGTGCTCCAAGCAAGATGGCTCGATCGATCGGCAACGCTTCCGCCGTCGTCAGTTCGATCGTTTCTTTTTCCAAATCGCGATAGTGACGCTTCAGCTTATCAAGGTGCTCGCCCAGTTGCATTCTATGCTTGAGCGTTGCGATCATCTCCGTTTGAGTGCGGATCGCGTGTTGCAAATTCGACGCATTCGCACGTTCAAGCGTCTCGCGAAGCTGCTCACCGAGCTTGTCCGCTCTCGCTTTGTGTTCGAGGCTTTCGCCGCGAGATTGCTTGAGCATGAACAGTTGTTCTTTGACTTGCTTTGCCGGTCCCGCCAGTGCGGATAACGCTTGCTTGGACAAATCGGGGAGTTGGCTTGTGTCCCCATCAGCAATCGCGAGCCGATCGGCCTCGTCCATCCCGAGACGCTCGGCGTCCGCGTCGAGTTGACGTTGTGCCTTGGTGATTTGATCGTCGAGGCGAGTGATTTGTTCTTCGAGGGCCTCGATCCAAGTGCCTTGTTCGGACGCAGCTTCAATTCGACCTTGCAGATCGAACATCCGCTTGCTTACGGGAAGCTGGTCTGCCTTGTCGCGGAGCTCTCGCCGGCGTTTTTTGACTTCCTCGAGCTTCTCGCGTTTCTCGCTCATCAACGCGTCGATTTGAACGAGTTGGCTCGGTGCCTCGTCTGGGAGGATGGCTTGCTTCTCAGTTTCCGTGATCGACTTCAAGATCGCGGCACGTTTTTGCCATGTTTCAAACGCAGCCGTAGCGACTTCAACGCAGCGACTTTCTCGCTCCCATGCACCCATACGCTCGGTGAGCTGTTCGATCTCTTGCAACTGGACACGTCGCTGGGTCGCTAGCTCGCTCCATCGTCGGCCACCACGCGTCAATTGCTCGACTTCGTCGCGGAGTTTTTCTCGCTTGGTAATCAATGCCGCGAGCTTGGCTGATTCGTTCTCTTCATCGTGCGTGGCACGTCCGATGAGTTCGTGACGTCCACCACGCAGACTACGCATCACGTCGACTAGCGAAACACGATCCAGGCCACTGGAGAGCTTGTAAAGTTCGTCGGCGGCGCTCGTGTCATCCAGCGTCGAGAGTTCTTGCAGTTCGCGAATGCCGATCGCGAACACGTTGGTAAAGATCGGTTCGTCGATCTGGCCAAGCAGACTACTGAGTCGATGTTGGCCTTGGGCAAGTCCGTCTTGGCCGGTGACCGCGAGTTGGCCCACGACGCCATTGTCGGTCAGTTGGCTGTGCCGGCGAATGTCGTAACCGCCGCCGGGACCGGTCACACGAATGGCACCACCGGGCGTGCCGCCATGCAGCGGCGGCAGGTAGCGTCCGCGTCGCTCCGGCGTGAATCCGTAAAGCATCGCTCGCAGAAACTGCATCAGCGTCGTTTTTCCAGCCTCGTTCGGGCCATAGAACAACGTCAGTCCGTCCTGCATCGAGTCGACGGAGAGACCCGTCCAAACGCCGAACCCGTCGATTTGAATGTCTTTGACTTTCATGATCCCTGCACCATTTGAGGCTTCCCGCCGCGGAGCAACTCGACACCCAAGAGTGTCGATTGGTCGAGTATTTCGAGCCGTTGGCTCGGTGATATTTCAGCTAGCAGAGTCGCCGATTTCCCTGGCAAACCTGCGTGCTCTTCAGTGAACGGCAATAGGTTCATTTCACGAGCCTCAGCCTTACGAAACTTTTCCGACGCGCGGAGAAAGTCACCGAGGATCGTGTCTTCGTCGTTCCATGTTTTCGGATAGTGACGCGGCGGTCGAACCGTCAAGTTCGCGGTCCATGCCGCAGGTGCACCGTGACCGTACTCGCGACGCAACCACTTCAGCAATTCGTCGGCATCGCCAATCGAGTGGACTGTTTCACCACCGCCGATCGAGATGTCCCAACCAATAATCAGGTTCCGACCGCCGTGCTCATGTTGCAGTCGCACGATCTTTTCACCGAGCAGATTCTTGATGCTTCCGACAGCCGAGATTTCTGAGGCGTCGATCTCGACTTGGCAATACCGGAACGTATCGCACTCGACGGAGTGAATTCGTGTCGTGGCATCTGCATCGACGTCCACGAGTGTGTAACCATGCGCGCCCGCTTCGTCCAATGACCGGCCTTGAGGCGAGCCACAGTAAACAGCCCCCGCAGACGCACCACCGTCGAGCACCTTTCGATTGTGTTCACATCCCAATGCCCAGTAATCAAAACGGCCTTCGGCAAGCGCGGATGCATCGGCGGTGCCGTAGCCGAGGGCGACCGTGAATTCGTCAGCGGTGTCGATGCGATAGCTTGGAACGTGAAGCGTCCCGCGACCCTCACTGCTGCGACCGACGACTTGGCATATCGTTCGGCCAGCCCGTTCAACGGGCACAGCCACGACACGGTTCTTTGGAAAGAGCGTTACGTTCGGCGGCAGTGGAGCAGCTTCAGGCCAACGTTGTGGATCGTCCACAGCTCCCGCGGCCCAAAATACTGGAATTTTTTTTGTATGCAGTTTTTCAAAATTATCGAGCAGCATCGACATGCCGTGTGGGCCGGCTGCGAGTGGGCTGAGCAGATCCCCACAGAGACAAACAAAGTCCACATTTCCCGTAATTGCCGAATCGAAAACTGCTTGAGCAGCCTTCCACGGTGCGTTCGCCATCGCTTCGCGAAGCTGGCTAGGCAGCGTGTCGAGATCACCGAGCGGTTGCTCCAAGTGAAAATCGCTGGCGTGAATAAAGCGGAATGACTCGCCCGGCATGGGTTCCCTCCGGTAGCGGCGACGTTGCATCTTTCTACGTGAAACGTTTCACGCAAACGCTGTCGGAGTCGGCAAAAAAGCGGTTTTCGCGTTACATCATGTAGCGCCAGTCACCGCGGTTGGCTCGCCTTGTCGGCAGCGTAGGCTCGGCAGTTTAACGAAAATCGCAAATACAGGCCAAGTCGGATTTTTGGGCCGTCTCACGATTTAGTCCAACAAACTCGCCTCAGGCACCTAACGAGTCGATGCGATGTACGTTGCTAGCATTCGCAGATTCTTGATAAACGTTTTGCTATCAATGATCGTGGTGACGTTTGAGTCCTGATGCGACTTCATGTTTCCCGGCTCCACCCATGCGCCGCGTGAATCAAGTGAGCCAATCAGTGTGGCAGCCGCTGTTGCCAGTTTCGTCGAAGGCTTAGGCGGCTTGGCCAGTGACGGTTTCCACAACTGATCGACCGGCAGCTTTGCTAGCTCTTCAAGTTCGCTTGCGATTTTGTCCAGCGACGAGTCGACGATGAATCCGTAGTGCGTCGGCATGTCCGTGTCGGAGTACGTCAACTCGTACTGCTTCGTGAAATACAGCGGCCGATTGGTTTCGAGTTCATAGAACCTCGCCAACTTGCCGTCCGCCCGCACACACGTTTGGTAATAGTCAAGAGCCGTTTTCACCGCTTCGATGTAACGACGATCCGCGGTACGGCGATAAAGCATCAGCAGCATTCGCATCGCCGCCTGAGACTCGCCACCTGTGATCGCGGGCGGTTCAAACTTGCGAGCCCAAGCTGGGTGCATTTGGTCGTCGTATTGTTGAGCCCAACCAGGTTGAGGTTGTGGCATCTGTGCCAGTAACAAAAAGTCGCCACCACGACGCGCGGCATCCAGATACTTTTCATCTGCGTACACATCACCCGCTTCGATCAATGTCGCGATCAAGTCGACCAATGTCGAGTCGTTGAGTGTGTAGTAAGTCGTGTACTTCTGGTTGGGAAACTCACGTGTCCAATTCTCTGGGTACGAGGCCGATCGCTGGGGCACTTGAACATAGTCTGCTTCGCCGCTGTAACGTTGGGGCCACGCACCGTTGGCGTACTGGCTCCGCAGAACTCCATCGAGCGCGTACATCACGGCTTCGTGAATCGCAGCGTCTTGTTGCTCGATCGCCGCATCAAGACGCATCAAAAATCGAATCGCGGACTGCGTCTTGTCGTCATCAAACGTAGTGAAATTGCGACGTTTGCCAACGTCCGGCGAGTCGACTCGATAAGCAAAACGCTTTCGCGTCTCCGGTTCAAACTCGATACTCTCGGACCAACCACCGGAAATCATCTGTCCTTGCAACAACGCCTTGGCTGTTTCTTTCGCCGCCGCAAGCGCGACGCTGTCACCGGTAAGAGTATATGCATCCAAGTAGGCTTGACCAACAGCTGGGGTGGCTGGCGGTTCGATCCAAGCGGTGGAGTCGCCGACTTTTTCTTCGCCTTCACGAAGACTCAAGTCAGCGCTTACGCGAAACACATAACCTCCGTGCGACGATACTTCCGTTCGAAAGAAATCGATCGCACGATGCATCGCATCAGTCGCAGACGTCGGATCGATCGGCTCTTGACCGATGCCGCGCGTCGACACCAGTAGACTGAACAAGAGCAGACAATGTCGAAGTTCAATTCTCATGGTGTGTTTTCCTATCGACGCGTCAATTTAATGTTACTTCAGCTACTCGCGACCTTCGCCATGGCTGCTTTTGCCACCGAGACGCATTGACGGATATCCTCGAGCGGATTGTCAGGGTTTTCTTCGTACTCAAGCGAGATCGCACCATTCTCAGGAAAGTTCACGGCGCGGAGTGCTAAGAAAACGCCTTCGACGTCCAAGTGGCCTTTGCCAAGGATCACGCCTTCACTCTTGTCTTGCATCTCAGCGAAGTCTTTCAAGTGAATTCCGAAGAGCCGTCCTTTGAGTGCACGGATGACTTCCGTCGCGCCTTGGCCAGAGCGAATGTAGTGACCTAGGTCGGCACACGCACCGATCCGCTCATCATGACCTTCGATCGCTTTCAATACGTCCACGACTTGGTTGTATCGATGGCGTGGTCCGTGATTGTGTATCGCCACTCGAATGTCAAACTCTTTGACGAGTTCGTCTAGGTTGTCAAACGAGTCGGGATCGGGATCGGCCGTGATCGTCGGAATCCCGATTGCCTTGGCGAACTCAAATACTTTTCGGTTCTTCGCCGCGTCTGCGGTGAGTCGATTGACGCCGTGTGCGGAGATCGTCAATCCAAGATCAGCGACTTTCTTTTTCATCTCCTCGATTTGCTCGCTCGACGAGTCCAGTGGAAACATCCCGCTGTAGAATTCGACTTGTTCGAAACCGAGTTCTTTCGCGTGCTTGAGCGCGGTATCCGCGTCGTAACCACGCAAGGAGTAGAGTTGGATACCGAGCTTGTATGAGTGGCCGGTGGCCGCGAAACATCGGCTTGGAAGTGATGCTACCGCCGCGAGCGATGACGCGGTCATCAACCAGTTTCGTCGTGAGATCGTATTTGTTTTCATCAGTTGGACTCCGAATGGGGTGTTGGTATAGGCTAGGATTATAAGCAGTGGCGAACTGCTAAAGGTTAAACGTCACTGTGTTTCTTTCGGGACTTGGTTTCTTCTTGGACTTGGTTGTTGTCAACGATTCGCGAGGCGCAACAGATGGAGAACGCTCAAACGCTACCGGAGGAATCCTTCCAATTCCGCCTATCAAGTCTGTTTTGGATCACGACTGCGTTAGCGATCGTGATGGCTTACGCTCGAACGCTCGGAACAGCGGAGTTGCAAATGGCGTTTGCCTACGCTGGCTTCGTGGTGGTAATGGTCGGTCTTGTCGGCGCGGTTTGTCGCTCCTGGAACGACACCGCGTTTTGGTCGATCGTGGTGACGTTGATTGCTTTCATCGCTGTCGCAGGTCACCCCATGCCGAACCAGTCGATTGCGTTGGGTTGGGGGCTCGTGGGTGCCGGATGTGGTGCGTTGTGTGGAGCCCGATTTCCAAAGCAGGTTTGGCGCGGAGCGATCCTGTCGGGAGTCCTGGGAATTGTGCTCATGGGCTTAAGTGTTCTTGCCTCGCGAGCTTCAATTTTTGATCTGTTGACCTTGTTTGATATCGCCAGCGCAGGAATCGTCGGCGGACTGACGCGAGTGTTCATCGAGCTGATAGGTTCGCTCATCCAACGAGCCAAAATTTCGCGATTGGTCTTTGCCGCCTGGATCATCTCGTGTGTCGTGATCGGGCGCGCGACGGTCCCGTGGGCTGTTGCTTGGATCGTGCCGCGCGTCTTCGGTGATTGATTCGTTTGATGTGGGCTACTCGGATTCGAGGCGAGTCACTCTCACATCATCGAACTCGTTCATATCATCGAACGACCCGATGCCAATCCGCCCTTCGCCGAACGTCTTGTCGTTCACCGTCATGAGCGGTTGGTTTTCGTCATCGAAGTAGATGCTGATTTCACCCGTGGACAATTTTCGAACCAATCGAACGTTGTGCCAATTGTCGTCCCACGGTGTTCCGTTTTCGTTCTTGGTGAGCGCCAAGCGAGGTGCTTCCTTCACGATCATGATTTGACCACTGTGTGGATCTGGCTTGGCGCCCAAATGAACATAATAGAAATGCTGGTCGTCTTGGTAACCAAAGAAGACACAGCAGTCGCGGTGATTGCCAGTGTCCTTGGTGCTGCGAACACGAAATTTGATTTCACAGCTCCCGAGTTTCAGATCTTTGACTAGCGAGATATGCAACGGACTTCGCACAGGCGGATTGTACTTGCTCTCACGAGCGGTGATTCCAAACGTCGTGTTTCCATCGGTCTGACTCAGTTTCCAAGTCGCCGGATCGAGGACTTCCCAGCGATCGATACCCGACTCGAAGTTTTCTTCGAATACGACGGCATCTTCGGCAATTGTGCTCGTCGGACTTAGAGCAAAGACGATGATCCCAAGCAGGATGGGGACGAAGCGTTTCATGGAGTTGTACTTTTTGCGGGGGATTTTGTGGCGAATGTGAGTTTACTCAACGGGAACTAGATTTGATTTCGAACCGAGCGTCGCTTTAGCGGATGAGACGCTGTGATCGAGCAGAAACGGTCCGAAGCGACGATCAAAATGATGCAGCATAATTGTATCGTCTTCGGGAGAGAAACGACGTGCCGGGGAGAAGTCGCTGTCGTACTTCGCTCCTTTCGATAAACGAACCTCGTCGATCTTGCCGAGGAACGATCGAGTCGCTTGGCCGCTCTCGTTGGTATCAGCACCAAGGTACAGTGGCAATTGATTTCGCGTTCGTTTGCCTTTCCCAGGTTTCGAATCGATCAGCTTTCCGTCAACGTAGATTCGAACTTCGCTGCCGGTGAACACACCCGCCAAGTGTGTCCATTGATTCAGCGGCAGTACGTCTTTGGCTTTCGCGCTTACGTATCGGCCGCTCAAGTGGACGTCGAATTGGGGCACGCCTTCGTCCATGAAGATCGCATATTCGCTGCTCTCGGTTTTCGCGATTAAGCCACGTTGTCCAGCGGACTGGCTTGGGTTCATCCAAGTTTCGAGCGTGAAAGGGCCATCGGCAAGTTCAAATTCTGACGAGTCGATTCTCGCGGCGGCACTTTCGCCTATAACATCAAGGCAACGATTCTCCCCAGCAACGAAGAAATCAGCGGGTACAGCAGCAACATCGAATGAGATCGGTGTGATGACGGGCGGTAAGTTGATTCGGGCAGTTTTGCCGACGTATTGCATGTCGAGTCGAATTCGTGGAATCGTGAACTCGTCCGCGGTACCTTGCCGACTCAGGCTCAGTTCGATGTTGGTGCTTTCGCCTGGCGCAATCGATAGGTGATCATGCCCGAGTGAAGCCGTCCATTCGTACGGATCGGAATCAAAACTTGCCATGGCATCGATGGTTTGCGATGTGGTGTTCGAGATCACAAGTGTCGCCTTGCCGCTCGCTGTGCCGTCCATTTGCAGGACCAGATCGTTGTTCATCTCAACGGGACGGATACCGCGAGCCTTTTCGATCTCGGCCAAAAACTCCGGTGTAAATTCTTTCGGATCGATGACGGCGCCGATTGCCAGAGCCGCGACAGTCACGGTTTCTGGGCGAACGGTGACGATATTCAAGTGATGCAAGTATCCAGCGTCAGGAATGTCTGCGGCCAGGCTGCCGCCAGTCGTGGCGAGCGTGTGGTATTCGATGCCATCCTTGGAACCGTCATAACGCACGTGGTGAATGTGTCCCGCGAATACCGCGCTGACGTTACCAGCACCCTTAAGCAATTCGTGAACGGTGTCCCAGTTGCCACCGGTATAGCCGCCTCCGATCCAACGTGGGTGATGCAGGAACACGAAGACGTGGTCGAGATCCTTGTGTTGCTCAAGAGCTTGGCCAAGGAAAGCGAGTTGTGCCTCGCTCATCGTTTGCAGCCGTCCTTGGTTGAACCCTTTCTCGTTGGTTTTCGAATCGCCTTCGTCGCTATAAAGCACCACGAACCCAGCATTCTTGTGTTGAAACGTGTACCACAGCGGTCCGAAGTGTTTCTCGTAACTCGATTCGTGTTGGCCTTCTGGAGGCTTGCCGACGCCACGCCAGTAAACGTCGTGATTCCCAGCCACAGGAAACCACTGCATCTTCAAGCGGTTCATGATTTCTTTGTATTCGGCCATCTGTTGCATCCAATCAGGCGTGTCGTTGTAGCCTTGAATCAGGTCACCAACGGTCATCACGAGATCGGGATCAAGCAGATTTGTGTCCACGACTGCTTGCTCAAGCACCTTTAGCCCCGCAGGAACGCCTCCGGTACGGTCGCCATAAACGACGAAGTGAAACACGTCGTCTTCTTTCGCAAGCGGAAGCACCGACGCATTGGCTCGGGTCGTGAAGAAGCTTTGGTTTGTACTTTGTTCATGGGTGTGGCCCTCGTCTCCCTCATGAGCGATCGCGAACGTTGGGGAAATTGCACCGGATACCAACAGCATCAACAGGGCAAATGTACGTTTAATCTTCATGAATCGCTCATGCGAATGAGGTGGGCCTAGGGGGTGGGACGCTACAACGCGGACGATCATTGTAATCGTAACTCTCTGAACCGAGGCTGTTCAGGAATCCGATTTCACAAAGCGATGCAGGATTTGATCGTGACCTAAAGATATTCAGGCACCAGGTATGTCGCCCTTTGAATTTTTCGATGTTTGTTATCGCTGGATATGTCACTCAACCCCCGAAACCAGTACGCATCGCGTGCCGCTTTTTCATTCATTGAACTTGTTGGCGTGGTTGCGTTCTGCTGCGCGATCATCGCATTGGGGTTACCAAGCTTCATGCACCGCGCCGAACGTCAACTTGCTGCCGAAGCGGTTAACTATCTCGAGCACATCAAGCAACTCCAGCAACAACACTTTGCTGAGCATGGCTTTTACGCTCCAGATCCGATGACCCTTGATCTCGCACTCGTGGTTCCTGCGGCTTTCAGCATCGAAGCGACCAAGCAAGGCCATGACGTTGAGTTTCCAGAGACCTGGTCGATGACGTTGACTCGTCAAGGCTCCGCCTATTTCTGTGACAAGTATCGAGTGACGTACAACGAGTCCGGTCTCGTGCCAGATGCAGAGTTACTGGCAGCGGATCTCGTTCCCCGTCTGCGTTGTGTGAAGACAAGCCAAGCTGCTCATTGAGAGCAAAGGATTGAGATTGATGTCTGTCGCTAGCTTCCCCTTCATCGATGACTCTGTGTTTGCTAAGTCCGCTCAGGATTCGCTCGTCATGGGTGTGCATCGCAGCATGGAGGACTCGGATCAAGAGTTCGCTGATGAACATCGAATCGCCCAGTCGCACGGTCGGCACTATTTGCTGCCTGTGTTTGATCCACCGTTGGACGCGCCGTCGCCAGTCGATCCGAGCGTGGCTGATTTGCTCTGCAGTCGGTTTTGTAGGGAGCACAAGCTCGTTCCGATTGCTACCGAGGCACAATTCATTGACATTGCTGTGACGTCACCTGAGTCGTTGTTGCTCAGCGAAATCATTCAAGAGAAAACAGGTCGTCACATGCGGCCGATGTTCTCGCCGTCAAGCGTCGTGGAACGACTGCTCGCGACCTTGTATCCGGAAGATGATCAAGCCATCGATTCATCGGAGTTCAAGCCGATCGATTCGGGTGCTGTGGTTACAGCTCAACTTGCGAGGACGAAGCAAGTATCGTCGGCAAACGTACGAGTTGGAACGCGTCCCAATCGCTACCTGAGCGATATGCTGAACTCGGCGATACGTAGTGGTGCCAGTTCGCTCTACTTTGACATTGTCGACGCAGCGCCGCGAGTTCGCTGGCGAGTGAATGGCCAACTCCAGGATCATGACGCACCGACGACCATTGAGTTGTACGATGCGATGATCGACCAGATCAAACGTCTCGCGAAAATCGACAATCAAGCATCGAAACTCTCGGCATCAGGGTCGTTTAACCTGCGTCGAGACGGATTGTGCGTGAACGCGATTACGCATGTTCTGCAGACTCAATCCGGCGAGCAACTCGTGCTGAAACTACGAGACAGCCAGACGAAGCCTCTGGATCTGTCGTCGATCGGATTGAGTCTTGCACAGCAACGCGAACTTCAATCCTCACTTAAGCATTCACATGGATTGTATCTGTTCGTTGGCCCCTCGCGGTCGGGACAGACCACGACCCAGTACGCATGTCTAAATGGAATCAACGCTCCCGGTTTAATTCGATGCACGATCGAGAATCGCATCTCTCAGACAATCGCTGGTGCGTTGCAGTTGTCGATGCAAGGCGAGTCGCAAAGAGGCTGGTCGGACGCGTTTGATGCTTGCGCCGAGCACGACCCGGATCTAACGCTTGTCGAGCGAATCGATGATCACGAATTGGCGACGCGCTGCGTGCTGGCTGGTGCGTCGAATCAGCGGATTTTTGCGAGCGTTCGAGCGACGACGCCGCTGCAAGCCATCGGTCAGCTGCGCCAACTCGGCGTAGACCATGGTGCCATCGCCGATTCGCTTCGGTGTGTTGTCGCACAACGGCTCGTTCGGCACCTATGCAAACATTGTCGCAAGGAAGAAACTGTTGGCCGCGAGTTGGCGATTGCGTTCAAGCTCCCTGTCGATAGCACCATCTACCAGCCGCAAGGTTGCGAACGCTGTCACGGCAGCGGCTACGTCGGAAACGTCGGTGTCTTTGAGGTGCTCAGTATCCATGCGCGACTCAAGGAAGCGCTCGCCATGAACGCTTCGGCGGGGGAACTTCAAAGGCTGGTTCGCTCGAGTGAGTCGGTCACGCTTGACGGTGCGGTGATCGAGAAGTTGCTTGCTGGGGAAACAAGTGTTTCCGAGGCCATGCGAGTCGGGTTGCTACGAATCTAGATGTTCGGACCAAGCGAAACCAACGATCCCGAACGAGACGCGGATGCGATCCGTCGCTGGCGCTTTGCTCAAATCGTGATGCGTGATGGAAAGCTCGAATCGGTTCGTCGTCGTTGGACGCGTGGTTCAGTGTCGCTCGCGGGGATTTGGCTTCGTAAGAAGTTTGCTCGTCCACAAGGCGACGTTTGCATCATCGACTATCACCAGCCATTTGGGATGCGTGCGTTCTTGACATTGGATTATGTCTATAGCGGCACCGAGACGACCGCGAGAACCTGTGTCGGTGCATGCAATGTGCTCAACGACATCGCACGCATTCGCGGTTCACTCGCGATCGTGACCCACGTCGCGAATGAATCGATCAGCGACCGTTTACTGCTCAAGCATGGATGGCAACGACACCTGACGCACTGGCCGGGCCGTCATTGGATCCGACGCTTTTACGACGGCTACCCCAAGCCGTCGTTGTCACGCTACGTTTGACGGCCTGTAAGGTATGGGCCTTCTGCGACTTACTCTTCTTCGCGAAGTTTCGAGAGGACAGTAAAGTCTTCGAGAGTCGTTGTATCGCCAGTGGACTCTTTCCCAGCGGCGATGTCTCGCAGTAGCCTCCGCATGATCTTACCGCTGCGTGTTTTCGGCAGCACCGCCGTGAAGCGAATATCATCGGGCTGAGCTAACGCACCGATCTGTTTTCGCACGTGCATCTTGAGTTCCTTGCGAAGTTCTTCGTCAGCGTCACGATCCCGAATGGTAACGAATGCGGCAATCGCTTGTCCTTTCATGTCATCAGGACGCCCGACAACGGCGGCTTCGCATACAGCCGGGTGGCTGACGAGTGCGCTTTCGACTTCGATCGTGCTGAGGCGGTGCCCCGACACGTTGATCACATCATCGATGCGGCCCATGATCCAATAGTATCCGTGCTCATCTCGACGGGCGTTGTCGCCGGTGAGATACATGCCCGGGACGTGCGTCCAATACTGATCGACGTACCGCTCATGGTCGCCCCAAATTCCACGGAGCATCCCAGGCCACGGCTCGGCGATACAAAGCATGCCGCCGTGCATCGCGTCGACTTCATTGCCCAATTCATCCATGATCTTTGGCACAACACCCGGAAGCGGTTTGGTGCATGATCCAGGAATCGTTTCGGTAATGCCAGGCAGCGGACTCATCATGATGCCGCCTGTTTCTGTTTGCCACCACGTATCAACGATCGGACAACGCTCGCCACCAATCTTCTTGTGGTACCACATCCATGCTTCGGGGTTGATGCCCTCGCCAACGCTTCCGAGCAATCGCAAGCTTGATAGGTCGTGCTTGTCGACGTGGTGATCGCCCCACTTGATGAACGCGCGGATCGCCGTCGGCGCAGTGTAGAGGATGGTCACCTTGTACTTCTCGACCAAGTCCCAGAATCGATCTTCCTCAGGATGGTTCGGCGCCCCTTCAAACATCAAGCAAGTCGCGCCAGCACTCATCGGGCCGTACACGACATAACTGTGACCCGTGATCCAACCACAGTCCGCGGTGCACCAGTAAACGTCATCCTCGCGATGATCAAAGACCCATTGGAACGTGCGCATCGCCCACAAGTTGTAACCCGCGGTCGTGTGACGAATGCCTTTGGGTTTGCCGGTGCTGCCGGAAGTATAAAGAATGAACAGCGACGTTTCGCTGTCGAGAGGCTCGGCGGGCATGAAGTCGGCTTGCGTCTCAACCGCGTCGTGCCACCAAACGTCGCGGCCGGACACCATGTTAACGTCATCGTTTGCGATTCGCTTGAGTACTAAGCACTTCTCAACGGTCGGTGATTTTTCGAGAGCTTCGTCAACGGTCGCTTTGAGCGCCAGAACTTTGCCGCGGCGATAGAGTCCATCCGCAGTGATGACGACTTTCGCCCCAGCATCGTTATTGCGATCGGCGATCGACTCGGCGCTGAACCCAGCGAAGATCACCGAATGCACGGCACCGATGCGGGCGCATGCAAGCATTGCGATCGCGAGCTCAGGCGTCATCGGCATGTAGATGCTGACCACGTCACCTTGGTTCACACCGAGTGAACGCAGACCCGCGGCGCACTTGCAAACTTCCTTCAGTAGCTCTGCATAAGAAAGCGTGCGTGTGTCGCCTGGTTCGCCTTCCCAAATAATCGCCGCCCGATCGCCTCGGCCAGCCTCGACATGTCGATCCAAACAGTTGTAACTTGCGTTCGTTTTGCCGCCCACAAACCACTCGACGTCGGGAGCGTTCCACTTGCAAACTTCCGTGAACGGCTCGAACCAATGCAGGTGCTCCAACGCTTGCTTTCGCCAAAACTCATCACGGTTGTCGCGAGCGTCCGCGTACATTTCCTCGTACTGGGACGATTCCGAAAACACGGCTCGCGCCGAGAACTCTGCCGGTGGCGGAAACTTGCGGTTTTCGATGAGGTAGTGGTCAACTTGGCCGGCAGTCGTGTCGGTCATCGTGGAGTCCGTAACGAAACAGGGTGTGTGGAATAGGAAATCGGAGCGGCACAGTTTAGTGCAAGATGCGGTCGAGTTGTTGCGAAGTCAGAGCTTGCGAATCAATTTTCTCGTTGTCGGAGGTTATTCCCTTTGCGTCGCAATCCTTTTGCTGGGAGCTAACGGGGGATTCGCGTCGACCGCTGTTGAACCAGCGGCTTTGTTTCCAGCCGACCAAAGAAACCGTGTAAGCTGAGCGTCTCGCGAAACACGCGGTGCTGGATACGGTTCGATACCAAGACGATCTGTTTTCGTTCGAACAATGCCCCATACTCGGATGACGTTTCGCATTCCCAAGCCTGCCTGGACCCGTCGTTTATGAATACGCCACGATCGTTGCTGTGTCCCTTGCATGCGTTGCTATTGCCCATCGTACTTGGCGGCGGATTACTCCGAGCGGATGTTCCACGCGATGTGGATTGCTCATCCGCCGAATTGTTACCGCAAACCGTCGTCGCCTATGCCGAGGCATCCGGGTTAGGCCTGGCAATCGAGACCCTACTGAATCACCCGTTACGTCAACGCATTGAGTCGCTGCCAGCGTACAACGAAGTTGCAAAGTCTGGCTCGCTTGAGAAACTTCAACTCGGTATCACCGCTTTCGAAGCCAGCATGGGAAAGCCTTGGCAAGAAGCCATCGATACGGTCACCGATGGTGGAATCACGTTTGCTGTGGATTCGTCGTCGCAGGGCGTCGCGATTTTAATCAAGTCGTCGGACGTCGATATGCTCGAACGACTGCGCGGCTTCTTGCTGGCTCTTCGCCAAATGCAACAGGGCAAGTTGTCGGCGGTCGAACAAGGCGAGTACCGTGGATTCACCGCTTATGCATTGAGCAAAGAACTCAAGCTTGCGATTCTTGACCATTGGATGCTGATCACGAACAAGTCCGAACTGGGTAAATCGATCATTGACCAGTATCTCGATCGAAAGAATGACTCGCTGCATTCGTCGGAGACGTTTTCAATTGCAATGAAACAGCGGGATGCGCAAGGCGGTGAGTCTGCTTTGGTGTCGGCTTATGTTGATATTGCGACTCTGCGTTCGGCAGGAGTCCCCAAAGCACTCTACAACGAAAAGGTCGACAACCTAGCCGCCGAGGTGATACTCGGCGGAGTGCTTGCCAATCTGAGGCACACATCATTCGCGACCGCCACGTTGAGATTGAACAACACGGGCATCCGGTTGAGATTATCGTCGCCGCATCAACGCGATTGGGACCCGCCGCGAGAGTACTTCTTTGGCGAAGACCAACTTGCTGTCGCGCCGTCGTTGCTCGAAGTGGAAAATCGCCTGTTTGCGATCTCCGCGCATCGAGACCTTTCGCAAATGTGGTTGCGGAGCGGCGATCTGCTAACCGACAAAGCAAACGATGGCATCGCAAAAGCTGACACACAACTGTCAACGTTCTTTTCTGGGCGTGATTTCGGCGAAGACATTCTTGGTGCGCTGGAGAGCGATGTCCAAATCGTCGGCAAGGCACAAGATTTTTCCGACATGCTGCCGCGACCCGCGATCCAATTACCCGCCTTTGCGTTCCAGTTTCGAATGAAAGCGCCCGAGGAAACGCAACCCGAACTTCGGCGTGTGTTTCAGAGCTTCATTGGCTTTTTGAATGTGACCGGCGCGATGAACGGCCAGCCGCAACTTGACCTGGGCATGGAGACGCTCGGTGACGCCAAACTGGTCACAGCCACGTATGTCCCGAGCCGAGATCAGCGTGACAGTATCATCGCACCGATCAATTTCAACTTTTCGCCATCGATCGCGTTCGCCGGAGAACGAATCATTTTCTCGAGCTCTACCGATTTGGCTCGCGAACTCGTTGCTCAGCCGACAAGCGTTTCGGGCGAACGCGAAGAATACAACACGGCGGTCCTGTTCAATGCGAGCACACTCAAGCAAATCTTAAACGCGAATCAATCGCAACTTGTCGCCAACAATATGCTCGAAAAAGGCCACGACAAAAAAGCCGCTGAAGCAGAAATCGGATTGTTGCTAGAGTTGGTTGGCATGTTCAAGGACGCGAAGGCCGACCTGGATGTTACGGACCAAGAATTACAGCTCGGCATTCGGCTCAACGTGGATGGGGAGTGACGAAGCATGGACCGCATGAACGCAATCGATCCGCGTTGGGCCTGGCAACCGTTTTCGCCATCAAGCGACCGGCCGTGGAACCGAGCGTTGGCGGCGCACCTGTATCGACGAGCCGGTTTCGGTGCGAGCATTGAAATGCTCGATGAAGCGATCAACCGTCATCCAGCGGAGATAGTCAGTCAGTTAATTGCTCAAAACGTCGAAGTCAACGACTTTCGAGAAACAGCGGATAGCCTCGCTCAGACCATTCTCGCTAGTGGCGATGCGAAGAAGCTTTCGGCGGCGTGGGTCTATCGATTGCTGCTAACACCGACTCAGCTTCTTGAGAAGGCAACACTTTTTTGGCACGGGCACTTTGCGACGAGTGCCGAAAAAGTGAACGATGCTCACATGATGTGGGACCAAAATCGACTGCTTCGCCAGCATGCTCTGGGAAGCTTTCCCGAACTCGTTCAATGGATCGCACAAGACCCCGCGATGCTGATCTATCTCGACTCAGCGATCAATCGCAAGGCACATCCGAATGAAAACTTTGCTCGTGAATTGATGGAACTGTTTTGTCTTGGCGAAGGCAACTACTCCGAACGGGATGTTCAAGAACTGGCGAGATGCTTCACGGGCTGGGAAGTGAAGAACAAAAAGTTTCGCAAAAATCGCTACCAACACGATACCGGGGCAAAATCGATTCTCGGCACCAGCGGCGACTTCGACGGCGAGGATGGTATTCGCGTCGTGCTGGAGCAACCGCACTTGGAATTGTTTTTGGCGAGAAAGTGGTATCGCTTCTTCATCAGTGACGAGCCAGAGCCGAGCGATGAGTTGCTGCGGCCACTGGCGAACGCATTTCGTGAACATGATTTGCAAGTCGCACCAGCACTCAAGATGCTACTGAGCAGTAATCTGTTCTTTTCCGAGCACGCGATCGGCCGCAAGATCAAGTCGCCGGTGGAACTCGTGGTGGGAACGCTTCGCGGCCTCAGCGGGACAACCAACACCCAGCTCGTTGCCAGTGGATTGCTGCAAATCGGCCAAGGACTGTTTTACCCGCCCAATGTCAAAGGCTGGGACGGTGGTCGAGCCTGGATCGATTCGTCAACCCTGCTGGGGCGCGCGAACTTGATCGGAAAGATTTTGGACGAGGATGTGACTCGCTTTGCCGGTCAACGTTTGACGGAATATTTCGCCGACCGTGGAATCAAAACGACGCCGCAAGCGATCGAGTATTTTGAGCAGTGTTTATTTACATTGCCCTTGGATGATGCGACGAAGTTGCGACTGAGCGATACGTTTTCGGTAACAGCCGCTGAGCCAGAACGCCAACTGCGTTCGTTGCTTCACGCGTGTACTTCGTTACCTCAATACCAACTTGGATAGGAGTGCAGTGATGTCTTATTCAGCGAATTCGAGTCGTCGTCGTTTCTTGCATTCATCCATCGGTGGAGCCACTGCGATTGGCATCGGCTCGGTGATCCCCGGCTGCTTGGTGCGTGCTGCGGCAAGTGAGGACAATCGCAATGAGCGGATTCTCATCGTCGTCCAGTTGTCTGGCGGTAACGATGGCCTCAATACCGTTGTGCCGTATGCGGATGACGCCTACCGTGCGGTTCGTCCAAAGCTGGCGATTGCCACGTCAGATGTCTTGAAGTGCAACGATGATGTCGGTTTTCACCCGTCGCTCAAAGGAATGCGAGAGCTGCTCGATGACGGAAAGCTCGCTGTGGTCCGAGGTGTTGGCTATGACCAGCCGAATCGCTCGCACTTTGAGTCGATGGATATTTGGCACACGTGTCGCCGTAAAGATGAACCGCGTCCCGATGGTTGGCTTGGGCGGTTCCTCGAAACCCAAGCGATCGATTCTGGCGGCGACGTTCCGGCATTGCATCTGGGCCGCGAGCAGCAACCCTTCGCGATCGCGTCGAACAAAATTCGTGTGCCGACGATGAAAGAGTTGTCCGAGTTTCAATTGCAAGGAAGAGATCGGCAATCATTGCGATCACTGTTGAATGCAAACGTCATCACTGAACCGAGCAAGCTTGCGGCAACTTCCAGCGATTCGAATGACCTGTTGAGCTTCTTGCAATCCAGTACAACCTCGGCGCTCGCGGCGAGCCAGCGTGTGACACAGGCCGCAGGTAGTTACGCAAGCGAGACTCGTTATCCCGACACGGAGTTGGGACAGAAGCTGCGGATCATTGCACAATTGATCGATGCGGGACTGACGACGCGAGTCTATTACGTCCAGCTCGATGGATTCGATACGCACGCCCAGCAAGCTGCGACGCATGCGATCTTGTTGCGAGAGTGGAGCGACGCGGTGAGCACGCTGGTACGCGACCTGGATGCACACGGCCACGCAGATCGCGTGTGCGTGATGACGTTCAGTGAGTTCGGTCGCCGTGTCGCTGAGAATGCGAGCGAAGGTACGGACCACGGAACCGCCGGACCGATGTTCCTGTGTGGTGGCGGAGTGAAAGCCGGGATCGTTGGAAAGCGAACGAGTTTGACCGACTTGCAAGACGGGGATCTGAAGCACGAAATCGATTTTCGCCAGGTCTACGCAGCGGTGCTGAAAAGCTGGCTTGGCACCGACCCGTCAACAATCCTGGGCGGCGACTACAAAGCACTGACCTTGTTCAGCTGAATCGCCCTCGCAAGCTGCATATTCGCGACGATCCGAACGCAAGTATGGATTTACCTGACAGGGAAATGCGTTTTGCTAGAAGCGTCAAGGGTTGGAAATACCATGGAGGCTATGACGTCTATCCCTAACCAAACCGAGAACCGATCTGGACTGAATTCCAGTCGTTTTCGTCATGGGCGATTCTCGCGAATCATCGCGTTGACGTTGGTTTGGTCATGTGCGTGTTGCTGCTACGGCCAAAGTGGGCAGCAGAAGTTTACGTTGAGCGTGGCTGAGGGCATTGGCGTAACATCGCCGCCCCAATCCGATGTCAACCTCGAGTTGGTGCCTGGCTCGGATGCTTTTCCAGAACAAATCTGGAATGTTCGCAGCAGCAGTGAGGCTGGCGTTGTGGTCGAGTTTGCAATTGGCGGAGCCTTCGCACACGAAACACTCGCTGGTGTCAAAGTCGACGCTGGACTCGATATTAATGTCCCAAGCACCACAGGATCGGCCACTTGGCAGGTAACACAAAGCAGCGATAGTTCGTCGTATGCTTCAGGCGATGAAAGTGCCGTCGTTCAAGTTGTTTCTGACGGTGTTGGAACCGCTCAAGTCGGATTGACGATGCGTTTTGTGCGATCGTCGCTCGAGGTCATCCCAGTAGGCGAGTATTCAACCATCGTTACCTGCACCATCTCGCTTCCGTAACCTATCCCTCTGCGAAAGGTGTTCGTGGCCGCGCAAGATAGTCGTCATGTTCAGGTCCGGCACAATCATCGGACGCAACGCAATGTGCCGAATCTGATAGTGGACGCAAAAACTCATGCATTCGTAAAGCGAGAACGAAACAAGACCGCAATTTTAACTGGTTGATCCTAAACCCTTGGCCCAATCCAGTTAGTTGGTGGCATTGCACCTCGGCGAATACGACTTCTGCGAGATAGCGGTCCAGCGAATAAAAATACGGCCAGAGAAACTCAGTAACGTCGCCAGTATTGCGATTGCCCGAATTGACAGTCCGCGTTGCAGGCTGATTGCCTGATCTGCTCCGACGTCGGCCAACGGAGCACGCTAGCGACGGGCCGAAACCCGCTCCGGTCTGAGTCACCTCCAATCCAAAACGGATTCACTTCGAGCTGGCGGTTTGTCCAGCTTCTGCGGATTCCAATCTCCGCTTCGGTCGATGAAGCCGGAGCATCCAGGTCAGCCTGCGATTGGACGCGGAGGTGGATCAGACCGCCGCGATCTAGCAAAATTAGCTCGACGCTGAGGTTGATGGAACCTCCGCGAGTTGGACAACCGAATGGCCACGGCCGGTAAAGGCCCGTCTCGTCTCATTGACATATTTCCTGCGCCGACTACCTACGCTCACGCTATACCGAGGTGCGCTCATATGCGGTTACTACAGCGTGACAACCTGGCCACCCCGCAATGCGTCCAGCGGTCCGAACCACCTTCGTTCAAGCGTCAGCCTGTTCTGCTTTCCTTCGATTTGGATTTGTAGATGTGTGCTTCTAGAAGTTTGAAGTGAACGCTCGGCGATATCTGCTAAACGCCTTGCAACGGTTTACCGTATCTTCAGCGCGTTCATGCAAAGCCAACAGAGCCGGAGGAAGGCAGGTAAACCACCGAAGCTCATCATAGCCTCCTTCCAGAAGGCCTCCATGTCGGGCATCTGGTAACGCAAGCCTGAGGCCTCGTATCATCGTGTAGAATGAGCTGGGAAGATTGCCAAGCCCGCCGATTGGGTCGCCCATCGCTGAGTCGAGTCCGACCGACCACAATACCAAATCCGGGCAGAAGTCCTGCACTCTAGGAAGAACCTCGCCGAGAAATCGCTCCATAATCGCTTGAGGCGTTTGCTCTCCTTCAAATTCGACAGACAAAATATTTGGTGCAATCGCCATCGGGTGAGCTTCAAGCCCTAACGTTTCATCGGGCCGTGAATAGGGATACTCTTTACCCGCCTGTTGATATCGATCTTGAACCGCATCATAGAGACCATCGGTGAAGCGTTTTCGATTCTCGTCATAAGGCGAGCGATACGAAACATCAATAAAGAGTGTCTCCTCCTGATTCGCAAGAACATCAGCGGTTCCATTGCCTCGATGGTGATCGATATCAATCACGACGATCCTATTGCGCTGACCGGGGCGCAGCTCGACTTTGTGATCCCTCGCATAAAGCGCTGCGAGCGCGATGTTAGAGAGGTAACAGAATCCCATTGCAAGGTCATGTTCGGCATGATGGCCCGGCGGCCATACCAGCCCAAAAGCAGTGTCACCATCCGGCGAGTGGAGAAGGGTATCAACCGTATCGTAAGCTGCGCCGACGGCGAGGCGGGCTGCATCAAGAGTACCAGGAGTAACATCGGCCTCCTTGCCAAAACTAGATACGAATGGATCCGTAACCGTTCACGGCCTGCGGCCTTGAACAGCTACCATTCATAATCTTAATCGGTCGGTCAATGATGCGATTGTCAACGTTGCCCCCAGTCAATTGTTGCTCAGTGGCTCATGTAGAGATTTGCAGTGACCGTTGTC
>JBGTAI010000309.1:0-24429 GCA_041749955.1 Pirellulaceae bacterium
ACTGAAATCTGACAAGCCATTCGCTAGCGCCCCGCATACCAGCAATCCATGGTAGCTGTGAAAATGATTGACACGCACTCGACCAAAAGCAATCCCCGCGTACTATTCCGCAACAACTTCAGCGACCTTCAAAGTACTGGATACGCTGACCTATACACTGGTCAGTGGTACGAGCGAAGGTACGGCGGTCGTCAATACGGATGGGTCTTACACGTTCGATCCAGGTAGCGACTTCCAAGACCTCGCACTCGGCGAAACGCGCGACGTCACGTTCACCTATCGAGTCTCAGACGATGGCGTAGGTAACTTTAACGACGAAGCCACGGTCACCATTACAGTCACGGGCACCAATGATACTCCAGACATATCCGTTCAAGCGGGCGATAGCGCAGCCGAAACTTTGGCTGAAACCAACACCACGCTGACTTCGACCGGAACCTTGTCCGTCACCGACGTAGACTTGACCGACACAGTCGCCTCAACCGTCAGTTCGGTCGTGGCCAGTGGCACAACGACCGGACTAGGGTCGAACAACGCGGCTCTTCTGGCAATGCTAAGTTCCACAGCCAATGTGCTGGATGGAACGGAAACGACCGACACGTTGACATGGGCGTTCAACTCGGGCAGCGAAGCGTTTGATTATCTGGCGGTGGGTGAGTCGCTCACGTTGACCTATACGATCACTGTAACGGACAGCCAAGGTGCAACGGATACGCAGGACGTTGTCATCACAATCAACGGCACCAACGACGCTCCTGTAGTGACCGTCGAAGTTGGCGATAGCGTTGCCGATACGCTCACGGAGACAAACACCACGCTGACTAGTTCGGGCACCTTGACGCTTAGCGACTTGGACTTGAGCGACGCCGTATCGTCGACCGTCAGTAGCGTCGTAGCGGGTGGCTCCACCACGGGCTTGCAATCCAACAATACGGCACTGTTGGCGATGCTCAGTTCGACCGCGAATGTGATCGACGGAACCGAACTGACCGACGCGTTGAACTGGGCGTTCAATTCGGGCAGCGAAGCGTTCAACTATCTCGCTGTTGGCGAGTCGTTGACGTTGACGTACACGATCACCGTTACCGACAGCCAAGGAGCTACCGATACGCAAGACGTTGTGATCACGATCAATGGAACGAACGACGCCCCGGTGGTGACGGTCGAAACCGGCGATAGCGCAGCGGCAACTTTGACTGAAAGCAACACCACGTTGACTTCGACGGGAACTTTCACAGTCACCGACGTGGATTTGACCGATACCGTCACCTCAACCGTCAGCTCGGTCGTGGCAAGCGGCACAACGACTGGACTGGGCTCGAACAACACGGCATTGTTGGCAATGCTCTCTTCGACCGGCAATGTGCTCGACGGAACGAAAACGAGCGACACGTTGACATGGGCGTTCAACTCGGGCAGCCAAGCGTTTGATTATCTCGCAATCGGTGATTCACTGACGTTGACATACACCATTACAGTTACCGATAGCCAAGGTGTGACGGATACTCAGGACGTTGTGATCACGATCAACGGCACCAACGATGATCCTGTACTCACGATTGAAGTTGCCGATTCTGCGGCGGAAACGTTGACTGAAACAGATACGACGTTAACCAGCAGCGGCACGTTGTCGGTCGAAGACTTGGATCTGAGCGACTCTGTCACGTCGACTGTTTCCAGCGTGGTCGCTTCGGGAGGTGCGACCGGTTTGAGCTCGAACAACGCAGCTCTACTGGCGATGTTGACTTCGACCGCGAACGTGATTGATGGCAGCGAATTGACCAACACGCTGACTTGGAACTTTAATTCGGCTAGTGAAGCGTTTGACTACTTGGCTGTTGGCGAGTCTTTGACGTTAACATACACCATTACAGTGACGGACAGCCAAGGTGCGACGGACACCCAAGATGTTGTGATCACGATCAACGGCACCAACGACGCGCCAGTCGCTCAAGCAGGAACCAACCTCGCCACCGAAGACGGCGCGACGATCAATGGACAACTCACCGAAACGGACGCTGACACGAACGACACGCATACCTATTCGTTGATCACGAACACGAGTGAGGGAACCGCAATCGTTAACTCCGACGGCTCGTACACGTTCAACCCCGGAAGCGACTTCCAAGACCTGGCATTCGGCAACACCCGAGATGTAACTTTCGTCTACGAGGTCACGGACAACAACGGCGCCACGTCGCAAGCCACGGTCACCATCAGTGTTAGCGGAACGAACGACGCGCCTGTCGCACAAGACGGAACCAACTCCGCCACCGAAGACGGCTCGACGATCAATGGACAGTTGACTGAAACCGATCTGGACACGATCGACACCCACACTTACTCGCTGGTCACGAACACAAGTGAAGGAACAGCCGTCGTGAACTCCGACGGTTCGTATACTTTCAACCCTGGAAGCGATTTCCAAGCCCTCGCATTCGGCGAAACTCGCGATGTCTCGTTCGTCTTTGAAGTAACGGACAACAACGGCGCCACGTCGCAAGCCACAGTCACAATCACGGTCACAGGAACCAATGATGCACCTGTCATCTCAGGTGGCCCGGGTGCTTCCTCGTTAACGGAAACCAATGCGGGGCTGACCGATAGCGGAGCGTTCACGGTCACCGATCTCGATACGACTGACAACGTCAGTGCGGCGGTGGATTCATTGGTCGTTGGCGGCACAGGCGTGGGAAGCGTTCCTGCGTCGTTGACGAACACAGTGCTTGCGGACTTCCTTTCCGTTACGCCAACCGCGATCCTCAACGGCGTTCAATCCACCAACACGCTGACATGGAACTTCAATAGCGGAAGCGAAGCGTTTGACTTCCTAGCCACCGGTGAAACGCTGGTGCTGACTTACACGGTCAGCGTGACCGACGACAACGGTGTACCGCTGAGCGATACCGAAACCATCACCGTAACGATCACGGGGACGAATGACGAACAAATCGTCACGATCAACACCGGAACGACGGTCATGGAGAATGCAACTGGGAACGTGATCGCGTCGTCGATGTTGGCGACAACGGATCTCGACAACAATGTCCCAGGTCTGCTCTACACGATTACTGGAACGACGAACAACGGTGTCTTGCGTCTGAATGGCGTTGCGCTGAGCATCAACGACACGTTCACACAAGACGATATCAACAATAATCGATTGACCTACGACCACGATGGAAGTGAAACAACGAGCGATAGCTTCGCATTCTCGGTCGACGATGGCGAGGGTTCCGTCAGCAATGGCTCCTTTGCAATTTCGGTCACTCTCGTCAACGACAACACCCCCGTCATTGATATCAACCAAACGCTGTTTATTGCGGAGAACTCGAACATCGGAGCGAGCGTTGGGTTCGTCAGTGCATCGGATGTGGACTTAAATACCACCTTCGTGAATTGGCAAATCGTTGGCGGCAACACTGGCGGCGTGTTTACGATTGACTCGGTTACGGGCGAAGTGCTGATGGCCATCTTCGGCCCTGACATTGAATCCCAAGCGACTTATAGTCTCGAGATCCAAACGAGCGATGGCGTATTCACCTCCGCATCACAGTGGATCACGATTCAAGTGATCGACATCAATGAGGCTCCGGTTGCTCTCAATGACACGTATTCGACAATTATTGAAACGGATGTACGACTCTCCGTGCCAACGCCAGTGGCGAATGACACGGATGTTGATGGAGACTCCTTGTTCGTAGTGATTGTTTCTGGTCCCGCGAATGGTGTACTCACGGTCGACGGGGATGGAGTGCTACGGTACCGACCGAATCCTGGGTTCTTTGGCACGGAAACGATCACGTACCGCGCTAGCGATGGAAACCTTCAAAGCAATTTGGCAACGATTTCCATTATCGTACAAGCCGTGGGCACCGGAGGTGGTGGTGGTGGAAGTGGTAGCGACACGGGCGGTGGTGGTGGCGATACCGACGGCGGTGGGGACACCGGCGACGGTAGCGGTAATTCAGGAGATGATTCGGGCACGGGTGGCATCAGCACAGATGGCCTTGGAGGTACTGGAACATCGAATCCGGTTGACCAACAAAACGACGGGACTCAGCAAGGATCCAATGACGAACAGTTGGCGATCCAAGGTGATCGAAGCTTTGGAATGCATCAGGATCAAGATATCGAAGCAACCCATGCGAACTCAGTCGTCGGAACCGCTCGCGCAGAAATCAACCTCTACGCAATCGAGTCGCGTATCAACTTCACACTTCAGTCACTCGAACAGCTCTTGCAGCTCGACATGAACCAATCAATCGCTTGGAACCAATGGAATGAGCTCCTCGATTCTAAAGAGGAAGACAGGTTTGACTGGGAGGCGTCTGTTGGTGCCGTTGGTGTAACCGCAGGTTTGGTGAGTATTGGCTATGTGTTCTGGGCGATTCGCGGAACGTTGTTCCTTGCAACCGTCTATAGCGGATTACCCACTTGGCGAATGATTGATCCGGCGGCGCTTTTGACGGCGTACAGTGGAAGCCAAACCGGCGTCAAAGATCGTATCGACGATATCATGAGCTAATCGGCATGATCCGCTCAATCAACAAACGTTGCCAACTATCCGTCGCGTAACGCTAAGCAAACACCGGCGAATTGCGTCGATACGCACATAGTGGTCAACACTTACGCAGCCCCAGTCTGTCTTGGGGTGCGCATCCGCTATGAAATTCGGCCCGTCGGAGGGCTGCTGACTTGATCAAGATGTACATCGCATCGATAAGACTTGCCGTCGCACTGGTGTGCGTTGGAGTGAGTCTGATTTTGTCAGCACAGTGGCTGGGGTTGATCCCCGACCCAATTGCGATGACGTTAGAGTCGCGTAAGGCTCGATGCGAAATCATTTCGATCAATGCGTCGGCTCACATCCGGAAGCAGCAATGGGTCGATTTAACATCGTCGCTCAAGACAATCATTCAACGGGATCCTGACCTGCTCAGCATTGGTTTACGCACAGAGTCTGGTCAATTGCGAGTCGACACGGGCACCCACAAACAGACGTGGGCAACAGCGATGAACGACAGCAGCACGGCCGATATCATGCGAGTACCGATTACCCAGAATCGACGACCGTGGGGCGAAATCGAATTCTGTTTCCGGCGTGTACAACCCACAACGTTAATGGCAATCGCGGAGAATGCGTCTTACCGACTTATCGGTTATTTCGCGTTCTTTGGTTTGATTACGTACACAATCTTCGTTGCTCGCATCATGGGTGTGTTCAATCGCACCCAAGTCGTTCCAAACCGCGTTCGTCAAGCGCTCGACACGCTCGCCGAAGGCTTGCTCGTGCTTGATGACAAGAAAACAATCGTGCTTGCGAATAGCGCATTCACAGACACCGTGGGAATGTCTGCGGAAGAACTCGACAAAAAAACCGTTGACGAGTTGCCTTGGATCCTGGACGCCGCCTCAACAGTGGAACTCCCTTGGGTCCAAGCGATCGACAATGGCGAAACTCGCACCGACGTTAAACTTCGCATCAAACTAGCTGACGGGCGAGAGCGAATCCTCTCGGTCAACGCGGCGCCACTGGGTGCTGATCAACAACGCGGTGCCTTGGCAACCTTCCGCGATATCACGCACGTGGAAGAACATCGCGTTGAACTCGAGCAAATGCTGTTGATGCTGCGCAGCAGCCGCGATGAGATTAGCCGCAAGAACCGCGAACTTGAGATTCTAGCAACCCAAGATGCGTTGACCGGGTGTTTGAACCGTCGCGCGTTCTTCGAGCGATTTGAGAAACATTGGAATCTCGCCAAGTCTCGCAATACGCCGCTGTCGTGCGTGATGATTGATAACGACCACTTCAAGAGTGTCAACGACACCTACGGCCACCACACCGGCGACGAAGTCTTGCGTGCGGTGTCGAAGGTCATTCGTGTGATGCACGAAGAATTTGACTTGGTGTGCCGCTACGGTGGCGAAGAGTTCTGTGTCGTGTTGCCAGGGCGCACGATCGAGGAAGCAGAGGTCGAAGCCGAAAAGATCCGTATCGCAATCAGCGAAATCAAATTCGGCGATCCGAAAGAATTGCGTTTAACAGCGAGTCTTGGCGTTTCGGAAATCAGCCTTGGTGCGATCGACCCGCAAGGCATGATCAACCAAGCCGACACATGTTTGTACGTGGCGAAACGCAGCGGACGAAATCGCGTCGTTCCGTTCAATCCGAGTTTTGACGAAATACAAGTTGACGATTCAAAGGTCTCACGCACCAAAGAGTCCGAGGAGCCTGAAGAAAGCGTTCCATTCCAAGCTGTTACGGCATTGGTTTCGGCCCTCGCGTATCGTGACGCCAGCACGGCAGAGCACAGCCGACGTGTGGCCGACCTGTGTGTGCGAGCATCCGAGAACTTACTCGACCAACGATCCACTTACGTGCTCGAAATCGCAGCGTTGCTCCACGACATCGGAAAGATTGGTGTCCCCGATGCCGTCCTGCTCAAACCTGGTCCGTTGACGGCTGAAGAATGGAAGATCATGAGCAGCCACGATCGAATCGGCGTCGAGATCGTTGCCGGAACGTTCCAGTGCAAAGAAATCGCTGAGATCATTGAAACCCACCACGCCCACTATGGCGGTCGCGCCACCGACGCTCGGCTGCCATGCGGCAACGACATACCGCTCCTCGCGAGAATTCTCACGATTGCGGACAGCTATGACGCGATGACGTCGGACCGTGTTTATCGAAAGGGTCGTTCGCACGAAGAGGCGATGGTAGAGCTTCGTCGTTGTGCGGGTACACAATTCGATCCTGAGCTCGTCGAACACTTCGCCGCAAAGATCACGGGCACTGAAGTCGAAGCATCGGCAACTCGTGTACGAGTGCCCAAAGACGTCGCTATACAGATCGGACTGCAAATCGAACGACTCGCTGATGCGATCGACAGCCAAGACACGGAAGGCCTCAAGGCACTCGCTTCACGCCTTGGAAAACTCGCTCGTCACTGTAACATCGAAACGATCGCCGACGCAGCTACACGGATCGAAGACCAGATCAAGGATGACGAAGAAGTCCAATGGATGTCGCTCTTGCAAGAGACCCAGCATCTGCTGGATTGCTGTCGCGCGACCCAGAATTCGTATTTGACTGTTGCAGACTCGCTCGTTGAGACGTCGACCTGAGATTTGGTTATCGTGCCCCAACAAAGCTGTATTTGATGGTGAGCGGAACTCGCGAGCGTCGAGTTCCGCACGCCACCCTCAGCTAGCGGCTTTTTGATTTAGTCCGCCTTGGCAACACATGGTCACCTTTCAAAGTAGAAGGCACACTCCGTGTGCCGTAGTTTTAAAAAACCAGCATTTTCGAATTGCAAAGCCTGGCGGACGGCACACGGAGTGTGCCTGCTACTATCAATCAACAAGCAGCTAGCTCCGTTTGCATCTTGAAGCCTTGAACGTGATTGGCCGATCGCTCCGCTGTTCGATGCGACTGTGTCGCCGCTGGGATGATGTCGCTATAGTAGGTGTCTTGCCAGTTCGACTTGAAAGGACACGACTTGTTAGCGATTCTCTCCGCACCCGGTTCACGTGGCGACGTCAACCCGATGGTGGCGATCGGCAAGGAACTTCGTGCACGTGGCTTTGACGTCGTCATTTCGCTCGCTGAGCCTTACGCAGAAGTCGCGGCCGACGCGGGACTGGTACCGGAACCGGTTATCGGTCGCAACGAGTTCGACGAGTTACTTGGTCGTCCCGAAATGTGGCGTCCGATCAGCGGCATGCGAGGGATTTTGCGTGAGGTCGCCGGAAAATTTGTGCCGCTGCATTGGGACGTCATCCGCCGCCATCATCGACCTGGAAAAACCGTCTTAGTCGCACACCCATTGGACTTTGCATCACGCACGCACCGCGATTGGGATCCGACAACACCACTAGCGAGCGTGCATCTGGCACCGTCGATGTTACTGGATCCATACGACCCGCCTCGAATGTCTCCCTGGTGGTTCGAAGTCCGACGCCCGGCCTGGGCTGTGGCCGCAGCGTTTTGGATGGCGGAACACTTGCTGCTCCATCCGTGCTATCGAGAGCAATTGAACTCGCACCGCTGCTCATTGGGTCTCGCGCCCATCAAACGACCGCTCAAGTCATGGTGGTTGTCTCCCGATCGGATTGTGTTGATGTATCCCGATTGGTTCGGGGCCAAGAATCATTCTCTGGACCACCGTTTCGTCCACGCTGGTTTTCCGCTCGCGGATCATTCCAGTGCTGGTGTGGAACTCCGTGTGAAACAACCGATTGTGTTTACATGCGGCACCGCGCATCAACACAGCGAATCGTTCTTTCGCGATGCAGTCTCGGTTTGCGAGCGACTTGATCGCAACGGTGTGTTGCTCACGAGTCATGCTGAAAACCTACCAAGCAATTTACCCGATCGCGTTCAAGCGTTGGGTTACGTGCCGCTGGGAGAGTTGCTTCGTCAATCCGCCGCGATTGTGCATCACGGCGGAATCGGAACGACGAGCCAGGGATTGGCGGCTGGGGTTCCCCAGTTAATTCGTGCGCTGGCTTACGACCAATTCGATAACGCCACGCGAGTCGAAAAACTTGGCGTCGGCAGATGGCTGAAACACGACAGAGACCTTGAATCGCTGCTCCAATTTCTTCTCGCGGACTCAGCAACCCACGAACGATGCTCCGAGATAAAACTGAAACTCGCGGGAATCTCCGGAGCCGAACGTGCCGCCGATGCGATCATCTCTCTCGCCAAACAACCAGTCCAGCCCAAACCAGCAGCCTGACCCAAGTTCACGTTGTCGTGGGGTCATCATTCAGGCTACTATCGCGGTTCAGAGTCGGGATGGCAAATGATTGCAAACCTTGACTCGAGCGAAATGAACATCGAATAAGCCGCGATTTGCACCATGGAAGGGGCTCGCTGTGCCGTCATCCGCATCATCACTTGTTTCGTCAACCTATACGGACCAGCCGTGTTTGTCGGACTTGAACACGCCATTGGAACGATTGCGATTCGTTCGGGACGTGGTCAGCCGTGAAGGGCAAGCCGTACTTCGAAGCGCCGCTCTGATCACAACGGAGGCGGTCCGCGCGGCGGAACTTACTGCGGAGTGCACCGGATGCATCATTGTCACGGGCGTCGGCAAAGCCGGTCTCGTTGGCCAAAAACTCGTAGCGACCCTCGCGAGCACTGGCTCACCGGCGCACTTTCTGCATCCGTCCGAAGCGATCCACGGAGACCTCGGTCGTGTTCGCGAAACAGATCTCGTGTGGGCGATATCCAACTCCGGCCGAAGTGACGAGATCCTGAGAATCGCATCCCACTTGAAAACGCATACGAGCGCACTGGTCGCGATCACAGCTACCGAGTCCAATCCGCTTGCGGACGAAGCCGATTGTGTTGTCGCCTTTGGCAAGCACTCCGAGGCCTGTCACAACGGACTCGCGCCGACATCGAGCACCGCCGTGATGATGGCTGTCGGCGACGCGATCGCACTGCTTGCCAGCCGCATTCGTCATTTCACACCACAAGACTTTGCGAGATTTCATCCTGGTGGCGCCCTCGGTCGCAAGCTTGCCAGTGTCGACCAATTGATGCGACCGATCGCTGCGTGTCGCGTTGCGTCGCAAGACGTTTCGATTCGGCAAGCCATGGTCGTCCGGACGGAACAAGGTCGTCGCACCGGCGCCGTCATGCTCGTGGACAGTGGCGGCAAACTCGCTGGGATCTTTACCGACAGCGACCTCGCACGATTGCTGCAATCTCGCAGCGAAACATCGCTGGACGAGCCCATCGCGTCCCAGATGACGACGCAACCAAAGACAATCGCCAGCGGCGCACCGTTGCAAGAGGCAATCGCAATGATGTCGCATCGACGAATCAGCGAACTGCCGGTGCTTTCCCATGACGGACGCCCGATCGGCTTGATCGACGTCACTGACTTAGTCGCACTGGGCGAAGTCATTCATCCGCTACGCAACTCCTGACTCCTGACTCCTGACAAATGCCAGTTTCCCTTTTGTCTGACAACCAAGTCGCCGCCTCGATCACGTGCATCCTTTCAGATGTTGACGGTGTGCTTACGGATGGTCGCATCATCTATGACACCTCGGGGGTTGAGACGAAACGATTTCATGTTCGCGACGGACTTGGCATCAAACTGTGGATGCGAAGCGGATTTCAATTCGGCATTTTGACGGCTCGCAACAGCAACGTCGTACGCATCCGAGCCGACGAACTTGGCATCAAGCATGTTCGCCAAGGCTTCGAAGACAAGCTACCCGCGGCACTTGAGATGCTCGAATCGATGGGCTGTGATTTGAAAAGCACGTGTTACATCGGTGACGATCTGCCGGATCTTCCCGTGATGCGCCGCGTTGCCTTGGCGGTCACGCCCGCCGACGGGAGTGCCGACGCCCAAGCCGCAGCTCATTGGACATTGAAACAAAACGGTGGCGACGGCGCGATTCGCGAACTCACCGAACGTCTGCTTCGAGCCAAGTCACGCTGGGAGGAACATCTGTAGCAGCGCTCGCTGCGATCAGTTGGAACCACCATGCTAATCTGGGCTCGACAATATTCATTTGCCCTCATCACGCTCGTCATTATGGCGTGCGTGTATCGGGCTACCGTCGACCCATGGCTCGAGCCGCCCGTAGTTCAACCTATCCGGATGGCACCGACAGTGGTACTTCGCGGTGATGATTCACTTGCAGATTTGTTCCCCGAGGGAGCCTGGCAACGTGGGACATGCAAACGATTGCAAACGTCCGACGGTGTGCTGCTCTTTGACCAGTGGCAACAAACCTCCAATGACCAGTGGAAACTCTGGCCGATCTCGGTCGTCATTGGACGCGGACTTTCCGGCAACACGAAAGCCGAACCGATCGTCATCACCTCGGAGGAAGGAGCGGAAATTCGATTCACGGAATCGTTTGATCCGATGAGCGGTGGTGCTCCGCCGATCAGCCGCGGTCGAATCATCGGTAACGTTCAAATCCGCCGAGTCTCCAATGGCCCGAACCAGCCTACAAGCGGCGCGAGCAAGTCCTCGCCGACGCTCGACATCCGCACAGCCAATCTTGGTATCGACAATCGAAAGATTTGGACAACGGAATCGATCGAGATGTTTTTAGGTGATGCGTACCTGAGCGGACGCGACTTAACAATGCACTTGGCCGCCGCCGCAGGAAGCCCAGGTTCTGGCTCCAATGTCTCGTCGCTGCTGGATCGTATGGAGTTGATCTATCTGGACAAACTCGTACTTCCACTCAAGCCCAAAGACGCTAACCAACTGAACAACAGCTCGTCTTCGCAGCAACCGTTGACACAAAGCCAGACGCCAGCGGTGATCTCGATTGCGTGCGATGGACGCGTCGAATACGACTTTGCACTCGATCGCCTCTCCGTTCGCGATAACGTCTCGCTCGTCCATCAAGCACCCTTGGTCAAGCCAGACCGCTTTGATTGCCAATCGCTTGAGATGACGCTACGAGATCCGATGAACGACTCGCTCGTTCGCACCGGCCCGATGGATTGGCTCTTTCGCATTCAAGCCAAAGGAAACCCGGCAATCGCCGACTTTCCCAGCTACGGAATCGAACTCGCCGCTGAAACCATCGACTTGGACGCGACAACGGGCCTAGTGCAAGCCCTTGGCGGTAGCGGCGTTCGCGTTCGTTACGGAGCGATCAATGCTCGCCTAGCTCGACTTGGATACCAATTCGATCCAAAGAATCCCAAGCGAATCGGAGCCGTTGATGCATTCGGTAGCGGACTTGTCGAAATCATCGATCCGAACATGTCACTGCGCCAAGTCCGTTGGAGCGAAGGGTTCAAGATGCAACCGCTCGGTGCTGTCACACCCGACGCGATTGACGCCGATATTGCACTGTTTATTGACGGCGATGTCACAGCCCTGCTTGCTGACGGCGGTGAGTTTCGAGCCGATTCAGTCGAGGGTGTGTTGAAACCTGATACGAAATTGGCCCAGACAAATGCACCGACTCAGCCGACGAACGCGCGTCCAGGTTTGCGACCGGATCGATTTCAAGCGATCGGCGATGTACGTCTCGACACAGCGGCGATCGCGGTCCAGACACAACGCTTGATGCTGTACTTCGTCGAGAACTTGCAACCGGCTCCGCTAAGACTCAATCCAGATGGCTCGGTCGCAACGGATGCACCTCCACCAAGTTTCCGACAGTGGGTGTCACAACCCGATGCAGCGAGCGGTGGCATTGTGAAACCGATCGCTCGCCAAAGACCGACGCTGCGAGGCGACTCGATCAAGGCCGAATTGCGTCAAGATCCAAGCGGCATCAGTGCAAAAGATCTCGCGGTGATGGGGTCGGTTGAAGTCCTGCACTCGCTCAACGCTGGTAATGTGCCGCTCGACGCTCGATTGACTGGCCAACAATTACGGCTCCAGGACGCTGGTGGCGAAGACGTGATGCAACTCGATGGTACCGCAGAGGCGCCAGCACGATTTGAACTCGGCGACGGGTACTTTGTCGGTCCCCAAATCCAAATTCGGCCGAGCGACAATATCGTTTGGATCAATTCAGCCGGCGAGTTCCAAATGCCCTCTGCCGTGCTGCCCACGGGTCTCGACAACACCGCCGCCTCATCCAATGCAAACGCAAAACTGGCTAGCTCGAAATCAGCTTTTGATCCAAGCATCCGAACCAATCCGCTCAACACGGAAGATGACGAACCAGCAAGCAAAATCACATGGACCAAGCCGCCAAGATGCACTTGGCAAGGCGAAATGATTTTCGACGGACACTCCGCAATCTTAACAGAGGGCGTCGATATCCAGGCCGAGCTGATCAACGGTAATGAGCCTTGGCAAATCCACCTGACCGGCGATCGACTCGATGTGGTCCTTGAACAAAACGTTCAAGTTCGTGACGTCCAAACCATTCGGCAAGCCGCGATCCGATCGATTGTCTTGATGCAATCCGCCGAACGACCACTCATCGCCGAAGCGTACCAGCGAACAACCGATGGTGTGCTTCAAGCTCGTCACCTCATGAATGCTCCCAAGCTCACACTCATGCCAGCCGCCGGTGGAAAACTCATCGGTGACGGCCCAGGCTGGTATCGCGGATGGATGCTCGCATCGAAACCACAACTGGGTTCTGGGCCAAATCAATCCACACCATCTGTCCCTGGCGAAGCAGGACTCAATGGAGTTCACCTAACCTATCACGAATCCATGCTAGGTGACCTGCAGAACAAGAATCTAGAATTCAATCGAAGCGTACGCGTGGCCACAAAACCGATTGCGAACTGGACCGATGCGTTCGACGCCAACAAAATGGAGTCGGTCGGCATCGATGAATCGACACTTGATTGCGATCAACTGCGATTCACCATCGATCCACGATTCTCCGCAAGTAACCCAAGCACCGCGCGTACTCCCATGCCGTGGGAAATGGAAGCGAGTGGCGGCGTCGTCTTTAAAACGCGCAACGAGCGAGGCCTGTTCGACGGCACAGCCTCCCGAGCCGCCTACGCATCCGCCAAAGAAGTTTTCATCATCGAGAACGCACCCAACCGTCCCGCAACTCTTCGCAAGACGCTACCAGACGGCCAACCCGGCCCCTATGTCGAAGTCGTCGAAGCCACGATCAATACACGGACGATGGAACTACAAATGGTTCCCCTTCGCTTTAACTTTGGCACACTGCCAACGAAATAACGCGACCTCGCGCTGCGTCCCGATTAAGAATTAGCACTCGCAAAGTAAGCCGACGGCTCTCGCGTGGGCTGTTAAAAACTATGGGTTGCGTCAATTTTGGCTGGCGCAAGTTCTAGTCCCGACAGGGACGTCAGGTGATCGCCCCGGACGTCTGAGTTTGTTGACTTACTTCGCGCAAAGTAGCAGGCACACTCCGTGTGCCGTAGCCTCAAGAAGCCAGCGTAAAAATAGCGGACGGCAAACGGAGTGTGCCTGCTACTTTGTCTTGACGAAACGATTCTCCATACCAACCTTTTAACAGCCCGCTAGCGAGTTCGACTCGCCGTCAACTTAAATCTGGACATAGCACTCGATGCTTGAGCACCGCGATTCAAACGTCTAGAGGCTACGGATTGAGCTGGCGAGGCACTCGAGATTGCCGATCGAGGCTACGGTTCAATCGCGTTTGCGAGATCGACGAAGGGGCGGCGTAAGGTAATTCCAGAGCGACGCGTCCAGCGTTATTGGAAACGACGGCGCGACCAAAGAAGACCGGTCCCGTGAGGAGCCGCTCGTCACTCGCAAGCGAAGCCGTTACTGTTTCGCTAAACTCGTTTCTCGGGGCATGAAAGTAGAGATTCGGGTGCGTGTGTGCCAATGCAAGCACTTGCGTGTCCGTCAGGCCGCTTCCACCGATCGACAATAACGCAAGTTTCCGTAAGTCCCTGGACAGCAACACGCGAAACAAGTCTTCGGAGATGTTGACGCCGGAGAGATCAAGTTGCGTCAGGAATCCACTCTTCGCTATCTGTTCCAACGTCTCGGGAAGAATCCCGACACCAGCAATATCCAGCCGTATGATCGTCGATACGTCTGCGAGCGGTCGCAAGTCCTCTGGGCTAAGATTCGTATGACTCAACGACAGTCGTTGTAGATTGTCTATTTTTGCGATTGTCTCGATGCTTTTGCCAGAAATCTTTGTACCATCCAAAACAACATCTCTTAGAAACGGCAAGTTGCTCCATTGTCCAACGACTTCATCATCAACCGGAGTATTCGCAAGATGCAGAACGACAAGCGACCTGAGGCCTGCGATAATCGACAGTGCATCTCGGGTCACAGCACTGTTGCCAATCGATAGTCGGCGAATCTCAGGCGACTCGCATACGTTCGCCAAAATCGTGTCCGTGACACCCGCACCAGTCGCCTCGAACACGTCCAAACTTGGGACGTCAGAAATCACGGAGTTTTTCGGCAACTCACCTTCCAACACAATCCCTCGAAGTCTTGGTGCGTTTTCGATCCTGAGCGATTCGATATCGCGCCCGACTAACTGCAACTGATCTTCGAGATTCGGCAAATTCATCAAGACGACGTGATTCGCTCGAATCAATTCTTGTCCAAAAATCTCAGTCAAATTTTCCTGATTCGTCAGCACCAACCTGTCGTATCGAACAGCGCCAAGCATCAACCTCTTCCAGCGGTCCGAGCCACAAAGTAACGCGTCAACAATCTTGCTGGAGGTTCCAGTTCGCTCAATGTTCAATGAGTCGAGCTTCTTGATCGCCATAAAACCCAATACTTGGTTCGCATCAACGACCGAATCCGAAACGTTAAGTGACGTCAATCGCGGCAGTTTTTCCAAAGGTGCTAAATCAACTTTCGTTAGATCAAGCCCAGTCATCTCGAGGTTTTGAAGCGACGAAACGTTCGATATCTGGCTCACCAATCGACCATATCGCACATCATCGGACTCACGCTTTGTATCGCGGCCTTGACGACGAACCTGGAATCTAACCGGCCAGCGTTCTAACGAAATCGATGCGAGGTGCGGCGAATTGGAGATTTCGACGGATTCGATGTGTCGACTGTGAAGGTGAAGCTCTTTGAGGATCCCACAACCAGCCAATTCGAGCCGATCGAATAGCGGGAAAGCCAACTCATAATCATCCTCGGACGAAACCCCATGGCCTTCGCTGAACAAATCCAGCGAGTGTAACCGAGGCAGCTGATCACCTTTGAGGCTCACGACATTCAAAGCTGAAAGATTCAATACATTCAGCCGCGGTAAATTCGTGAGCGATAACTCAACACGCGATCCTTGCGATCCTTGAATGCTTAATGATTTCAGCTGAACTGCGTTGGCGATCTGCATTGCGAAGTCAGCTTTCTCGATCGCATCCGCCGGACGAAGATCGCTCGCGAGCTGCTCGTGCGTGTCCGTTACCAGCAGCTCCAAAACCTCGATTGCCGAACCAGATACCAAACAACCGAGTCTCGCGATCGAATCCCTCGAGACGCGAGCACTCAACTCACGAAGATGCGGAAGCGAGACGATTGCTGAAGCGACTGGCTCCGACAACTCAGCGCGAAGAATATCCAGTGATATCAATTGCGTTAACTTCGAAACACCGTCGGCCGTTAGCCCACTGCAGTCCACATCCCGAATCGTGAGTTTTCGCAGCATCTTCAGTTTCGCAAGCTCGTCGACAGCCTGGTCGTCAAAGTTGCCTCGCCGGAGACTTATCGCATTCACATACGGCAACTTCGAAACGCTCTCAAGAGTCTCATGATCAAACCGACTCAGCTCGACACTCAACACGTGCTTCCAAGAACCACGCATTGATATAGGCAATCGCCTCGCTAAATACTCGTTGATGACAAAGCCCTGAGTCGCACTTGAGCCGCTGTCTAATGCAACACTGGCTCGCGTCTCGACGTCACTCCGAAACTTGATTGAACATGCGGTTAATCCTGTGACGGTCAACACAAGGCTCGCGGCAAAGGCGGCACCGGACACTCGATGTCCAATCCAGCGCAAGACATTCCTAGACGGCTGCCCAAATCGGCAATACAGCCAAAATACTACGACGGCGAAGACGGCCACTGTAGCCGCCAAATCCCCCAGTCCTGCGACAAAAGAATGGTCCGACGACGTCACGCCGAAGCCTGTCACCTCGGTATAGAAACTCCAAGGAAATCCAGCCTGAGTGACAATGCAAGCATCTGGACTCGCTTGGCCGCCGTAGAAATCCGATTCGGAAACGAAATCAATTGTGATCGACGTGACCGGATAGTTGAGCCCGATGACGATGACCGCAACCAAGCCCAAAATGAATGCAGCTTGAACAGATTTCGTAGGCTGGTACGGTCGGGACAATTCGAATCTCGTGTTGGCGAAGGCTTCTAATATTCTTATTGAAACCCACCAGAACGCCACTAGTTTCGCCGAGGCTGAGCTGGCGAAACCGACCCACGTCGGCCGAGCCGAGCTTCTATGCCTGGAGAATTTGTCCGCGCAGACGCGTCAATAACTCAATCGCATTGCCAATTTCGCTGCGTTGGCGGATCGGATCCTGAGGAATCTCGCGTTCGATCGTCAACGGCCCCTCGTACCCAATTTCCTTGAGAGTCGTCAAATAGGCCTCCATATTGACGTCACCCTCCCCCAAGGGAACTTCCTTACCCCATGTAACACCCGGCTGGTCGCTCCATGTGCCGTCCTTGCAATGGATGCTGCGAACGTGTTTGGCAACCATCCGAAGCGCCTCGATCGGCTCACCGGTACCGTAAAGAATCATGTTGGCGGGGTCGAAATTAATCTTCAAATTCGAGCGATCCACCTTCTCGATAAAAGTGAGCAACCCTTCGGCGGTCTCCTGGCCAGTCTCCAAATGGAGATATTGGTTCGCCGATCCACAATGGTCACAAAGACGCCGAGTGACTTCGACGATTCCGTCATACCCGGGCGCGCTAGGGTCGTGCGGCACAAAACCGAGGTGCAATGCGACTGTGTCACAACCGAGCCACTTGGCAAAATTCGCGATTTCGAACATCTCCTGCAATCGCGATTGGCGAGTCGCTTCCGGAACTAATCCGATTGTTCGCTCGACCGTAGGAATATCCGCATAACTTTCGCCATCGAAGCCACCAAACACCGCCGTGCAAACAACTTCCATCGAAGCAAGCTGGTCATGCAACTTGCTGGCGGATGGCTCATCTCGCTGCCCCACGTGCGGAGCATGCAACTGAATCGTTGGCACCGATAAACTCGAAATCACGTCCCAGCCAACGCCAAGACCAGCATCAATCGAAGCGAAAACGCCCAGGGGCCATGACTGCATAATTATCTCTCGGTGTCGGTGGGAACAAGTGTCGGTGGGAACAAGTGTGGTGGGAGCAGGGGAATCACGAACAGCACCACCATAGCGCAATTCAGAGCCCGCGACAAGCAACTAGCTGGCAACACATTCGGCCTATGCCAGCACTGCCCCCAAGACAAACTGAGGTCAACCACCCAAAGACGCAGCCACGTGATCCACAGCCGTCGATGGATCGACCGAATCCTGCGAACCTGCGAGTGATCCTCCACAAAACTGGTCCGTGATGAACTCCGCCATCTTCTCAATCGTGGGATGGTTCCAGGCCACGATTGGCGTCAATTCAATCCCTGTCCAATCTTCGAGTTCCCCACTCAGCTCGACAGCGGTCATCGAATCCAGACCGTAATCCGAAAACGGTTTGTCGTCTTCGATCAAATGCGGCTCAACACCAGCTCGTGAAATCAGCCACTCACTAAGCCAAGCCCGCAATGTTGAATCGACAACAGGCCGATCAACAACCGACGCAGGGTGCGGGAGTGCCGCGATCGCAATCGGCGTCTGCTCCGACGCCGACGATCGATCGTAGCGGTAGCGAGCTTGAATCTCACCAGCATCAAACATCTGGCGACATTTGGACCGCTGGATCTTACCGCTCGTTGTCATCGGCACGGTCGCTGGACGCACCAACAACACATGTCGCGGATCGATCTCGTGAATGTCGATCACATGACGACGAATCGAACGCACCAAGTCCGCTAAGTCATCAGTTCCAGCATGACGTGGCATCTCAGCGACAATCGCAAGCGATTCACCCCGAGGCGCCGGCGCCGAAAACGCGGCGCATTGCCCAGCCGATTGCCCAGCCGATTGCCCAGTCGATTGCCCAGTCGATTCGCCGATGACCTTGCGCACCGTCGCTTCGATGTCCTGGGGATAATGATTCCGACCACGCATGATGATGATGTCTTTCAAACGGCCAGTCACATACAACTCGCCGTCATGAAAAAATCCGAGGTCACCCGTCCGAAAATAAGACTCGTTGTTAGCATCCGATTTCGCACGCGAGAATACGCCTCGAGCGATCTCCGCCCCAAACGGATTGTTCGCATCCGCATCACGCTTCCAATACCCCGCCGCCACCGATGTCCCACGAATCCAGATTTCGCCAATGGAACGTTCGGATACGATGCGACAGGTCTGTGGATCAACCACCTCGATTTCCATGCCCTCAACGGCACGCCCACAACTCACAAGACTCTGTACCGCCGAAGCGGGCATCACTCGCCGCGCTCGCGGTTGAATGAGTTTGATCTTGCTCGACCCCAGCGCCACACGATCCAAGTCAATCACTTTCGGAAGCGATGGTCCATCACCACCAGCAACAAGCAAACTGGATTCGGCCAATCCGTAACACGGATAGAACGCTGAGTCAGAGAATCCACAGGCGGCAAATCGGTTGCCAAAGTCACTCAGCGTTCTCGCGAGAATCGGCTCCGCACCACAAAAGGCCGTACGCCAACTATGTAGATCGAGCGAATCGGTTTGCTCAGGCGGAATGCGATCGACGCAAAGTTGGTACGCGAAATTCGGCGCGCCACTCACTGCGATTCCATGGTCGCTGATTAATTGCAACCAACGAATCGGACGCTGTAAAAATGAACGTGGACTGTGAACAAGCGAGTGACCGCCCAAGTACAACGTCGCAAGCAGCCCACCGATCAATCCCATGTCGTGATAGAACGGCAACCAAAACGCTGCATGCAAAAATTCCTCGCATTCGACTCCGTGGCACTCCAATCCAAATCCCAATTGGATCGCGTGCAAGTTCGCCATCAAATTGCGATGACGCACCATCACGCCCTTCGCTTCACTCGTGCTGCCGCTTGTGTACTGCAAGAACGCCAAATCGTCTGGAGACTGACTCAACGATCGCGAATCAATCAACTCGCTTGATAGCTCCGCGGCAAACTGCTCGAGCGAAGTCTCGGTTTCGATTCGCGCCAGCCCACGGGCAGCGGCGGTGAAGCGAGTCTCATCGATCGTCCTCGACGTGGCACGGTCGCAGACGATCGCACTGGGCGAACAATCTTCGGTGGCGGAATCCAACCGCGGCATCGCACGCCCCGGCTTGGGATAACAAGTCGGTACCGGAATCCATCCTGCGATCTGGCAACCGAGAAAACCGGCCATGAACTCTAGACCGGGTGGGAACAGCAACAACGCACGTCGTTGGGTCGCTTCACTCTCTTTTCCAACGGCCCGTAGCGCCATAGCAACGGCGAAGCTCCGCTGCCACAGCTCCGCGTAACTCCACTCGTCCTTGGTGACACCATCGTCATGCACGTACGTCAAAGCTGGACGCGCGCCGTGCAGGCGAGCTCGTTGACCAACCCATTGTGTGAACGTTACATCGACGCTTGGCACATCGGCGAGTGGCGCGATATCGAGCATAAGGGGGTACCCCGGACAAATGAGAGAGCTGGCGACCCCTGGAAAATAATTGTTTGGCGGCGTTTCTACAAATGCCCCGCCAAGTCAACTCAGTCGTTATCGTCCGAAGAATCGGCTGCTGCTAACAACAACGGGCGCGACAACGTCTCGTGGTGCCACCATTGGGGTGCCGCGGTAGTACGAACGACGTACCGTGTTTCCGTAAAAATGCAACGGACGGTACGGACGCATTTCCATTGGAAGTGACTTGATTTCTTCGCGATACTCGCCACGAGCTATCACCACCGGCGACCAACCTGGCTCGCTTGCCTTGGCAAAGTTGCCGGCTGGTGCGGATAGAAAAAAAGTTGCAGCTACAATCAAAATTCTTGGTTTCATAGTTTCCCCAGTCGTGAAAGGTTGCCCATCAATCTTAGCTCCTAAAATCCAACCATGAGAACCACCAGGACTGCAATTCTTACTCAATCCAGTCTACTATCAGTCCTACAAGCGCCCGACACGGCCCGTTCCGCAAGAATGCGCACCAATGAATCTGCCACCAGGAGCCCCACAGCGTGAGCGCAGCGAACCAACCGCAGCCGAATTCTCCCAAACATTCGAATTCCAGTGCGGGAACTTCCAAGGCCGAGGAGCCCAGCATGATGCAACGGCTCACAGGCCGTAAATCGTGGGTACGCGGACTCGCCGTCTTGGGATTGGTCGGGATATACGCCGCTGCGCGACCAGCAATCAACGAGCGCACGGGCTTGAATCTGCCCGCTCTCAAAGTGGACTCGCGTGGCCAAGTGGTCTCGGCAAATGCCGATCAGCCGATAGCATCCGCACCGTCGAATTCCGCACAGAAACCCGAACCAAAACCAGCCACCTCGAGTTCTGCGGCGAAAACCGTTGCTGGTCCAACCAAGTCTCCCGAGGAAAAAGATTCTTCGAAGAAAAATTCTAGCGGGACGACTTCGCCGGATAAATTCAGCCCCGCGAAGACAACTCCGGACGCAAAAAAACCTGGCCCGCTCGCCAGTCGAGTTCGTACTGAGCCAAACCCGAACACCAACCCGCCACCCACCAAGACAACATCCAGCAAGACAAGCGAGCCTGATTCCGACAAGGCCGATCCCTCACTTCGCTATGGCTTGCTTCGCGACACCGGTGGCGAGCGATACGTCTCCCCCGCAGGCCTGCTCTACACTCCCGGCAGTGCTGAGGGGCACCGCATCGAACACGTTCGGCGTCACACCGAAGATGATCCTGGGCGCCCGGGCAGCCACGGTGTGTTCGACGGTGGCATCGAAGGCGCATTGAAAACAATCGATAACGCCTACGTGCGAGCCAAAGAAGGAACTCGCACAACCAAACAGGAAGAAGACGGTCGAGTCATCTTTACCGTCGACATGGGAAAACGCATCGGCTTCGTTGGTGGCCGCGATGGCGGTCGACGAAACAAGCCGATGGCACGACGTGTCACGCTCGTTCTCGAAGGCAACCGAGTGATCACGGCCTATCCCAAGTAAACGCACGAAAGGTGGCCGACACCTTTTTCGCCATCCCAACTGAATTCGATCTTCCTCATTTACTTTAAACTTCCCGTGAATCCGAAACACTCGATCTCGTTCTGTCCGGTCTGCGGTGGCGGCTTATGCGGCATCCGAGTTTGCGATGGACCTGCTGAAGCAGCGGACTCGCACTCCGTCTCCATGATCGATGATGACCCGATGAGCGATCCGCCATCGAGACAAAGCACCAACCAGCTTAGCTCCAAGCAACATGGAATGGTTGTTTGTGACGAGTGCGAGGCGATTTGGTTATCACCAGACACCGAGACGGACCACATTTATCCTGATCCCGAAAACGCTCGCTGTCCGATTTGCCACGACGCGCTTTGGGGACAATCCAGCCACTGGGCATCGATGCACGAAATCAGCGAACTGGGGTGGGAACATGCGGTCGACTCAAAACTCGATTTTTCGTCGGACGAAGGCGTCGCATGAATCGTCGACGCAGCTCGCAAGCAACGTCACGACAACCCGCTCGCTTGCAACGAATCAACATTCCCTCCTCAGTCGCTGATTCGCCCGTTGCTTCAGAAATCCGTTCATGGATCAGTGACGCAAGAACGCGAATCGAAGTCTTCCAAGACCGTTGGGACCGCCGACCGATTGAGCAGTTTGTGGCTGCGGACTATGAACTGGTTTACCAATCGCTGCGCTGGACTCTCGAGACTCAACCGCTGATTGGCAACCGGTTTCTCGAATGGGGAAGCGGCTTTGCCACCATGACCGCCCTGGCCGCGACACTCGGTTTCGACGCGATCGGGATTGAATCCGAGCCCACCTTATTCGCTCAAGGCCAAAAAACGCTCGCGGATTGGAACGTGCAAGCTGAACTCATCCGCGGCAACTTCTTACCTCGCTCCGCCGAGCAACTCGCCGACGACCCAACGCTTCCGAGCCTCGGTCACGAGTCCTTCAATGCGTATGCATCGCTCGGCCTTGAGATCGACGACTTCGCGATCATCTATGCCTATCCATGGCCTGGTGAAGACGACTTCCTCGAAGCCGTCTTCGCCGAGTACTCCGCCCCCGGCGCCCACCTGCTGCTCTTCTGTGGCCCCAACGATGTCCGCCTCCTCAAACACACCACCTAACAAAACTCAAACTCAAGCAGCCCGACCAACCGCTATCAACTTACGAACATCCAATCGCCAATCAAGAATCTTTGATATCGAGTGGTTCAGCTAGACAAAAAATCAGGGATGGCAAAGTGACCCGTCGGCGCTAGCCGCGCGTGTTGTTCAGAACCCGACGCTAGCCCGGATATTGCATGCGAACTAATGTCTAAGCCTTAAACCTTTTTTAACGCAGTTTACGGCAATCGACAGCAACACACTGCACACGTTGGTGTACCGGCTTTAGCCGGTTTTTGTTAGGCGAATCCGGCTAAAGCCGGAACACCAGCCTGTCGCGTGCAATATCCGGGCTAGTGCGTTAAGCTCACCCTAAAATTAAGACTGGACGAAGCACTAACCTCCCACAGTCCCGACGAAGCGTGAAATCACTGATACTAAATGTCCAATCCATATGCGCCGCCGCAAGCTGAATCGATCATGCACCGCGAAGATTGCCCTGTCTGTGGCAATCACGTTGGATATTTTCGCTTTCTCCTGCCATTCGGGCACTGTCTGCACTGTGGCAACTACCTTGCCGTGCGGAACTGGAATCGAACGCGATGGGGCTGGGCGTTGATGCTGTTTGGAATTGGCTGCACTCCAGTCATTGCCCGAATTTTTGGGGTTCCCGCCTCCAATATCCCTGTCTACACGCTGTTGTTCATGTGGTACCTAGCAAGCTCCATATACGACAAGATTTTCGGACAGCTTGTGCCAGCCGTTTGTTGGGGTTTCATCGCATTAAACGACGATGAACGAATTCCGCGTAGTCCCGATTCCACCTCGGACATCAGATAATAATCACCAGTTAGATTGGGATTGTCGCCAACCCGATCGTTTTGTTAACCGCAAATCAGAAGACACTATCCCGCAAATCGTCCGGCTATCATGACACTGCTCGCGCGCTTTTTGGCACTGGCGATTCTCGCCAACGCGCTCGGTTGCAGCGGGCACAGAGCCATTCAAAAAAACACGACCGAGACCGACACCCTACTGCGAACGGTTTCTTACGAGACCCAGCACCCATAGTTCCAAGTGATCCGCCACCACAACCGACCGCTGAATTGGATCCACCACAGCCGTCTTCTCCCGTTCACACGCGAACCAGCCTATCGGAAAAAGCTGGTTCACTGGGCGAGTTCGTTGGCGATGGACTGAAGGCAACCGTTGGGCTCGTGTTCTACGGCGTCTTCAAGATTGCGTTAGCAACACTTGGCCTCGACGACGACAAAGAAGACAACTCGTCGACTCCAAGAGCGCAGGCCGATCGCAATTTGAACCAGTGGATCGATGAACGAGACCGATGGGAACGCGGCGAGTAAGCCAACTGTGTGCAATTCGCGAACTGAGCAGGTGGTCTGGCGATTCCCAACGCCGCAAACCACTTGCGACAGCGAATCCAAGGCGGCTCAACCGTCACTCCTGTAAACCCGGACTATTCACCAAGACCGATAGCATTTTAGAGACCCATCGCGTGATTCGTTGCGTTTAAGGAGTTATTCAACGACTTCAAAACCGCAACGAGGATCACGCAATGGGTGAAAGCCAGAGTAACCTTTTTGAGCCC
>JBGTAI010000310.1:0-6034 GCA_041749955.1 Pirellulaceae bacterium
CGTTGTTGCCAAGCCCATCGGATTGGGCTTGTTCGTATTGCTCGCTCAGTTCAGCCAACCGCGCCTGGTACTGCGGCTCGACAACTTTCCAAGCACGTTCCCGCAGTTCTTTGATTGGCAGGGCATCGGGATTGATCGTGAGTCCCTCAGCGATCAGAAATGGATTTTGGCTTACGCGGCGGAAGAGATCATGATGCTGGGGCAACGCTGCCAGGATCAGCGGCAGCCCTGATGGACGCGAATGGTGCTCGAGTACCGCGCGGTCAACTGCGCGAAAAAACTTCTCCGCATCACGGTCCACGTCCTCTTTTTTTCCGCCATGACTGTGGTGCATCGCCTGGTGACCATGACCGACACCGCCGTACGAAGCGACCGTCTGGTATGGCTCCGTCAGTTCACTCCCCAGCGCCTCGGTGATCGTACGCGGGACGCCTGGTGCCGGATCAATCTCGTCGAGTGCATCGCGGTTGCCTTGAAAAAGTTGGATCTTTTGCAGGCTCAAACCCAAGATCTGATAGCCACCAACTGACTGCAGTAACCGTCGCAGCGGCTTGGTGTGAAAGCTGTCAGCCACGACGGCCAATTCGGCCACCGGTCGCTGAAGCTGGAACACTCGAAACAGTCCCGGACTGGCCAGCACCGCCAATCCCTCTTGTGATTGGTTCCAGAAGGGAGCATCGTCTGCAAGAGCCTGAAACGGTTCCATCAAGACCCGACTATCAATGGTCGGAAAGTTCTGCCGGAGCGAACTTTCCAACGCTTTCACAAGATTACGAAATCGGATCGGATCCTGTTGCTTCTCGGGTATGCTTCGGTGAGTCGGCTGGTACAGCGACAGACACGGCGTCTGTTGGGCTGATGCCAGTTCCGCCAATGATTCGATGGTGAGCAAGTTATTATTCTGGGTCATCTTTTTGCCTTGTGTTTCAATGGGATGAGAAAATCAAAAATCGCGGTTCACAACTCCGTTACGCGTTATCGAGCGACGCCCGCGTCTGAATCGATTGAGCTTGATCGACGGACATGTCCGCCTCGAACGCGTAGCCTTGCGTACCACTCATGCATAAGACGTGCCGCGCATCGAGCGTTGCACGCACAAACGCCACTCGCTTGTCGATTCTCACGCGGTCATGCGAGGAATCGAGGGAACGCTCAGCCAACTCGGCAATCCATTGAACTTGTTCGCCGATCGCTCGTCGGCGGTTTGGGCAAGTCGTTAGATTTGCAATTGTTTCAAGGGCCCCGAGCATGCGTGACATGATGGCGACGTCGCCTTTGGCACTGCTGCGAATTTGGTCGAACGATTCGGCCAACAGGCTTTCGAAGCTTGGACCTTTTGCGATGACGCGAAGTTCTCCTTCCTCATAGCGACGCGAACAAGGAATTTTTCGCTGAGCTATCCTTGCCATGATCGCCGTCAAATAGTCGATGCACATGACGGCGGTCGTTGTGTCGTTGATGCCGGGGGAGAGGGCTTTCAGTGCGATGTCGACGATCTGTCGGATTCCGAAAGCCGCGTCCTGATCCAGTGTACGGTGGCAACTGATGCTGAACGTTGCCTGCAGCTCGTCGATCGTCGCTTCATCCGCCGGTTCTTCCTGAGCGAGCGAAACCAGGGTGGTGTTCTGGACAACGAACTCGCCGATGCCACGATCCATCCACACGATGGTCTTTCTATCGCGTGCCAAAGCGATGAGCGCTTCGCTATTTACATGTTGGATATAGCCACTCTCGCTGGCCAAGACGGTTTGCCACGTGCGCTCGGACGGCGGGCAAATCGGCTGTTCATCGTCATCACTCGCACTTTGTCCAAGTTCATTTGGAAACAATCGATCCACCGCGGCGATTGTTTCCTCGGTGACCGCCGCGATGATGCTTGAGGCCTGAATCGAAGAAGCGATGTGGTGAATGAAAAAGATCAACGCGCCAACGCCGCCGAGTGCCAGAACGAACCCGAAGGATACTGCCAGATTCGGAACAAATGCACCGTCATCACCGCTGCGAATGGTACGCAACACAATCAGGCAGTAAGTGAAAATGCTGGCGAAGATTCCCAACACGACCTGAGTAACACGGCTGCGAATGAAGTTCCGTAGGATGCGTGAGGTGTATTGGCTCGAAGCCGTCGCCAGCACCATCAAGACCATCGAGAATGTCACACCCACGACGGTCATCATCGAGCCAGCAATGGTGGACATCATGCCTCGAGCGCCTTCGGCCCCAGCCCCAAACAGTCGCGGCCACTGGGACATCCATTGGTCACTCTCAGCGGAGTCAGCCTCGATTAAAACAGCCGCTAATGCGATGCCGGCGATGACAATCATCGAAGGCATGAACCAGAAGCTCGACCGCAGATCACTCCAAAATTGCCGGAACCTATTCATGCCTCGTCTCCCATTTCCAATCGCGAGTCTCGGGCATGTCCAGTCCATGCTTGCGGATATACACGTAGTGTTCTTGCAGTTTGTCGATGAGTTGTTGTTTCAATTGGGCTCCCGCATCGCCGGTTTGCGGCAAGCGGTCGATGGTGTCCATCACTAGGTGAAAACGATCGAGATCATTGAGCACCGTCATGTCAAAGGTCGTCGTGATCGTGCCCTCTTCCTTGTAGCCTCGCACATGCATGTTGTCGTGATTGTTGCGCCGGTATGTCAGCTCATGAATCAACTTCGGGTAGCCATGAAAGGCAAAGATGATCGGCTTGTCACAAGTAAACAGTTCATCAAAAGCCTCATCACTCAACCCGTGTGGATGTTCGGATGTCGGTTGCAACTTCATTAAGTCAACGACGTTCACGACACGAACTTTCAGGTCTGGCAAGTGTTCGCGAAGGATCGTCACCGCGGCCAGGGTCTCAAGCGTCGGCACGTCACCGCAGCAGGCCATGACGACATCCGGTTCGGCGTCGCCGTCGTTGCTTGCCCAATCCCATTTGCCGATGCCAGCGGTGCAGTGCTTGACCGCGTCCTCCATCGACAGCCACTGAGGTGCCTTGTATTTGCCGGCAATCACGACATTGACGTAGTCGCGACTCCGCAGGCAGTGATCCCAAACGGACAGCAAACAATTCGCGTCAGGCGGCAGGTAGACACGTACCACCGATGCCTTCTTGTTCACAACATGGTCGATGAAACCTGGGTCTTGATGCGTGAAGCCGTTGTGAGCTTGCTGCCACACGTGCGAGGCAAGCAGATAGTTCAGTGACGCGATCCTTTCACGCCAGGGAATTCCCGCCGTGACTTTCAGCCATTTCGCGTGCTGGTTGAACATTGAATCAATAATGTGAATGAACGCTTCATAGCTATTGAAGAGTCCGTGTCTTCCCGTCAGCAGATAGCCCTCCAACCATCCTTCGCATTGATGCTCGCTGAGCATTTCCATGACCCGGCCGCTACTGTCGAGAAACTCGTCATTGTCTTGCGTGCGAGCTTCCCATTGCCGATCAGTGACTTCAAAGACCGCGTTTAGGCGATTCGATAGAGTTTCATCCGGCCCGAAGATGCGAAAGTTGCGTTGCTTGCGATTGAGTTTGACGACGTCGCGAAAGAACTCACCCAGCACGTGCGTGTCAGCGGCTTGGACCGCACCAGGAGACGGCACGTCGACCGCATGTTTCCTGAAGTCCGGCATGATCAGATCCTTCAGCAGCAAGCCGCCGTTGGTATGCGGATTGGCTCCCATCCGACGCTCGCCAACCGGAGCCAGTTCAGCAAGTTCTTCTATCAATCGCCCCTGTTCATCGAACAGTTCTTCCGGTCGGTAGCTCCTCATCCACGCTTCGAGCTGTTCAAGATGTCCCGGGTGATCATCGTCGATTTGCAGTGGCACTTGATGCGCCCGAAAGGTGCCTTCGACTTGCAAGCCATCCACGTACTTTGGCCCAGTCCAACCTTTGGGCGAATTGAGCACGATCATCGGCCACTGTGGTCGGGATTCGTCGTTGTTCTCGCGTGCATTGGATTGAATGTCGCGAATCTCCCCGACCACCTTGTCCATCACCTGTGCCATCTCCTTATGCATCGTCTCGGGATCGTCGCCTTCGACAAAGTACGGCTTCCAACCGCAGCCCTTGAGAAACTGTTTCAATTCCTTATGCGTGATGCGAGCAAAGATCGTTGGATTCGCGATCTTGTATCCGTTCAAATGCAATATCGGCAGCACCGCTCCATCAGTGATTGGGTTCAGGAATTTGTTCGAGTGCCAAGACGTCGCAAGCGGCCCCGTCTCCGCCTCGCCATCGCCAACCACACAAGCCGCGATCAAATCCGGATTGTCAAACACGGCCCCGAACGCGTGACTGAGCGAGTAGCCAAGTTCGCCACCTTCATGAATCGAGCCCGGACATTCGGGCGACACGTGACTAGGAATGCCACCAGGAAATGAAAACTGTTTGAACAGCTTTTTCAGTCCAGCTTCGTCCTGTGTGATCTCTGGGTAGACTTCGCTGTAGGTCCCTTCGAGATACGTGTTGCCAACGATCGCAGGCCCACCATGCCCGGGGCCGGAGATGTAAAACATGTTCAGATCGAACTCTTGAATCACACGATTCAAATGCACATAGACAAAGTTCTGGCCCGGCGTCGTTCCCCAGTGGCCGAGCAGCGTTGGCTTGACATGTGCTCGCTCCAGCGGTTGCTTCAGCAGCGGGTTGTCGTACAAATAGATCTGGCCGACTGACAAGTAGTTCGCCGCTCGCCAGTAGGCGTCCATCTTGTGCAGCAGTTCGGGTGTGATTTTTCGTTCTTCTTGCAGCGTAGCCATGGTTAGGCTCCTTGGTTTTGATGCTCTTGACAAGTTCTATAACGGTTTGTCGGTTGATCGATTGAGATACTCATCGCTGCCACCGGATCAGATCGAGTTCCAATGGAACACTGACGCTGTCATGGTTCGGGACGATGCGTGGTGTGAAGTCAGCGGCTGGGCGTGTTGCTGGGACGGATACACGATAGGTCGCCCAATGTGACTCTGTTTCATCGGGCGTTTCTGTGCGAGCCATCGCTTGTCGAACGGATCCTTCGTCGGCAACTGAGTCAGCGTAGATCTCCACTCGCACAGAATTCGGGTCCAGCCCATCGAGGAACACATCGACTTCAAAAACATGCTCTTCGTCTGTGGACTCAACACGCAAGTCGCCGAACTTCAGGGAGGACCACTTTTCACGGAGCGAATGTTCCCAGTGGACGATGTTGGTTCCCACGGTGCCGCCGAGTGCCGATCGGTTGCGGTAGTCGAGTGCCGCCGGTAGGTAGTGCTGTTCGGTATATTCGCGCACTGTGCGGACAGCCGAGAACTGTGGCGCCAATTGCGACATGCTGGCTCGCATACGCGAGAGCCATCGAGCTGGGATACCTTGTTCGTTGCGGTCGTAAAACTCGGGGACGACCTCGTTTTCGAGCAGGCTATAGAGCTGTTCGGCTTCGACGGCATCCCAGGCTGGATCGTCGCCGTGTTCTTGGCCGTCGCCGATCGCCCAGCCAACTTCGGGCGTATAAGCTTCGGCCCACCAGCCATCCAGCTCTGACAGATTGATGCCGCCATTGACCAGCACTTTCATGCCGCTGGTTCCGCTGGCCTCCCAAGGGCGGCGAGGCGTGTTGATCCAAACGTCGACGCCTTGAACCAAGTGTTCGGCCAGCAACATGTCATAGTCGCTCAAGAAGATCACGTGACTTCGTGCAATCGGGTGACGAATGAATTCAATCCACTTGCGAATCAAGTCCTGTCCGGCAATGTCCGCGGGATGAGCCTTTCCAGCGATGATGAGTTGAACCGGACGTTCGGAATTCGCTAACAAACGCAACAGCCGATCGGGGTCATGCAACAACAGGTTGGGACGTTTGTACGTTGCGAAGCGACGAGCAAAGCCGAGCGTCAAAGTGCTTGGGTCAAACAGATGCTTGGCTGCTTCGACTTCTTCGGGCGATGAACCCGAAGTCGCTAACTGCCGCGACACTCGCTCTCGGGTGTATTGGATGAGAGAGTGAGATGAATCAACGCGGAACTGCCATAATTGTTCTTCGGGCACGCGACAGAT
>JBGTAI010000311.1:0-6778 GCA_041749955.1 Pirellulaceae bacterium
AATTGCAAAGTGAAATCGCTGCGTGGGCCAAACGCACCAACGAAAAGCAACGCGGCGTCGACTGGCAATTCAAGATCGACGACGCTCGCACAAAGCTAAAGCGTCTCTACCCCCAAATTAAGACTGGATGACGCACTAGAAACGCGGCGGGGGTAATCAACAGAACCGACATCGCATCACTCATCACTAGAACTCCAAATAGCGGCTTGCAATGCACGAATCGTAAAGCACGACACACATGTCGTCAATGAGGTTTCGTCCTTCCTGGTGCGTTTTCTTGAGGTTGCCTCCGCAAAAAGTGAAAAAACACTGTAAAAATCAGCAAATTTGAGATGCGATATTTTTCGTGAATTTACTTTCGCGAATCCAGTTGTATACTTTTTGGACGTAGTGGAATTCGATCGTGACAGGTAGGGTTGCCGATGACGAATCCACATTGCAACCCATTAGGCGGGGTCCAGAAGAATGTCCCAATCAAACGCTCCAACGACGCCAAATGGTGCGGAAGAACCGTTGGTCGCCCAGGCGGCATCGCATCGCTGGACCTTTCTTTCAAACCACGCTCACGTGTTAATTGTCTTGTACGCACAGCCAGACATGGTGTTGCGTGAGGTCGCAATCAAGGTGGGGATTACCGAGCGTGGCGTGCAACGGATCGTGCAAGATCTGGAAGAAGGTGGTTTCATTCGCCGCGAGAAAGTAGGACGCAAGAATCACTATCAAGTCATCACCAACCAACCTCTCCGCCACTCCCTCGAGGCTCACCGCAGCATCGGTGATCTGCTAAAGCTCATCATCAATTGATCTCTCTAGCAACCGCTCTCACTTGCGACAGCTTCCGCACGATACCCGCGGATCGCTCGTCGGCACACTTGGTCGTGAACTAGCCAGCCCGCTATTTTACTGATGGGTCTTTGACGTGTTTTGAGCATGGGTGCTTCCATTGATTTTGCTTATCTTTCCGAACCAGCTATTCGAGGAACATCCTGGCCTATCGTTGAGTCCTTCACAGGTGATCGTATTGGAAGACTCGCTGTTCTTTGGTGACGCTCGCTACCCATCGAACTTTCACCAACAGAAATTGTGGCTTCACCGGGCATCGATGAAACGCTACGCAGCTTCGCTTTCGCGCCGAGCGATGGACGTTGCCTATGTCGATGCTTCTTCCGATCACCTATCACTCTTAAAGCAACTGAGGCAAGCCACCCACGACATCGTTCACCAAAAAGAAACGCTCGTCGTAGTCGACCCAGTTGATTTTGCGCTCAACAAACGTCTTCGAGTTGCGTGCGAGGCTCTAGGGCTTACGCTTCAAATGCTACCGAACCCCGGGTTCTTGAATTCGACGCAAAACAACATCAACTATCGCTCCAATCACAAGCGTTGGTTCATGGCTGACTTTTACAAGTCCCAACGGAAGCGTTTGGATCTGTTGATGGATGGCAACGATCCGCTCGGCGGCCAGTGGAGTTTTGACGAAGAGAATCGCAAGAAGGTGCCCAAAAAACTTCTTTCGACGATTCCACAGTCACTGAAACTTTCGCGCGATGCGTTTGATGCCGAAGCCGTCTCCTACGTCGAGGCAAACTACCCGGACAATCCTGGTTCCCTGAAAGAGCTCCACTATCCCACGTCACACGCAGATGCCAGGAGCTGGCTCCAGCACTTTCTCGAGCATCGATTCCAACAATTTGGTGACTACGAAGACGCGATTGTTGCCGGTGAATCATGGTTGTGGCACAGTGTCCTGACTCCTGCGCTCAATATTGGACTGCTGACGCCGGCAGAGATCGTTCAAGCGGCCGTCGAGTATTCAGAAACGCATGACGTGCCGCTGAATTCGCTTGAGGGCTTCATTCGCCAAATCATTGGTTGGCGGGAGTTCATGCGAGCCACCTACGACGACCTTGGCGTCACGATGCGAACCACGAACCACTGGGGACATCACCGTGACATGCCCAGTTGCTTCTACGACGCCTCGACGGGAATCGAACCGGTCGACGACACGATCAAGCGAATCCTCGAAACTGGCTACTGTCACCACATCGAGCGATTGATGGTTCTCGGTGGGTTCATGTTTCTTTGCGAGATTCGCCCAAACGCTATCTATCGATGGTTTATGGAAATGTTCGTCGACAGTTATGACTGGGTGATGGTGCCGAACGTTTACGCGATGAGCCAAAACGCAGACGGCGGGCTGATCACGACCAAACCCTACTTCTCCGGCTCCGCGTACGTCCGCAAGATGAGTCATTACAAGCAAGCCGACTGGTGCGATGTCTGGGACGGCTTGTATTGGCGATGGATTTGGAATCACTCGGATGAATTGGCCAAGAATCCAAGATGGGCCATGATGTGCAGCGCGGCGAAGAAAATGGACACCGCCAAACGCAATGCCCATTTAGCAAACGCCGAGAAGTTCCTTGCACAGCTCCACGAATAGTGAGCCGCCGGCGCTAGCCGCGGGTGATGTGCGGAGCCCGACGCTAGCGAGCTCGGCTCACCCTAAAGTGCAGACTGGACGAAGCACTCGTGCTGCTTTCGTCGCCGTCGTAGCCGCCTCCACTGCAAGCGCATCCTGAGCGTGTGCGCGAAAGCGACCACAGACACCCACTTCGCCGTTTCGCCCCCCGTTCCTCCACGCACTTTGTGGGGCATTCTCCGCCTTTCGAGGGATTTCTCCCTTTTTCGAGGAAAGTTCGGTTGCCAGGAGAACAAACATGCGATAATAAATACACGAACCAGGCGTCGTGGCTTTTATGTCGCGGTTCACGTGTCGCGTTTTTGTGTTCGCCTGAACACCGATTAGCTCTAACCTCGCGTCGGGCTGGCGGTGTCTGTGAACCACGTCCCAAATCCATGTATTTCGCTCCAAGGAGTTTCTGTATGTCCAATAGGTCTTCCCTCAGTGTTTCCCTCGCAATTCCTATTATTCAAATGGGTTTGATCGGCGGAATCGTACTGGCAAGCTTTACCTTGCCATCGACATTCACGGTGACTTTGCAGTCGATTGGTGAGTTGATGTGCGTCCTCGGAATGCTTGTTTTGGGTGGCGGCTTTGTCTTGCTAGCATTGATCGAATTGGGGCTGTCCTATTCAAGTCGCAATCGCCGATCGATTGTGCTTCAACCCGCCACCGTCTCTGCGGTACCTGCGCCCCAGACCTACAGCTCCATACGAAAAGACGCTCCCGTTCGAAAGAACGTCAAGGCGCCGAAGGCAGTGTCGCACGAAGCGCGACTCCGGTCGTTCAGTTAGTCGACCCCAATCACAAGACGCTCTTGAGTACATTCCCCAGAGCGTTATCTGTCAAAGTGCTTCGATTCGTCAGACGCAACTCTGCACAACACTCAAGACCTGAACATCCGCCGGATCAGCAACGTCATAACGAGGTTTACGAGGCATGAAACGACTCCGCAGTGCAAGGGGAGAGTCGAATGTTTACCAACCTGAAGCAACGTGGCAACAGATTTTGGGTGGCCCTATCTCGCTCTCCTATCTCGCTCTCCTATCTCGCTCTCTGTACGATGACGGTGCGTCGTCCGCCAATTCGCATGCCGAGCAATCCGTATTCAATTCCGGCGTTGCAGTCACGCCCACCAACTCGGATTAAGTACGGGGAGTTCGTGTCAGAGGAAAACAGCACCTCGCCTTTGCGTTGGGTGCAAACGCAATTGCAGATAGCGAGATCGCCGGGCACACATGGTCGTCCAGAACCAATTTCGTGGTCGGTAATCTTGAGGCTGCGTGGCGGCTTCATTCTTCAGTCGGGGAACGGTAGGGTTCAGCGGGCGGCGACGAACGATTGTCCACTTCAAAAAACACAGCTTCGTCGCTCCGTTGCAACGGATGGTTCGCCGCAATTCGAGGTGAGAGATCGACATACGAACGCTCCGAAGAATCGCGTGCATTACGCAATTCAGCAAAGATACGATGAATGTCGTACCCGGCCTCGGCTCCGAGTCGGTGACGAATCGCCTTGATTTCTTCAATTGGGTTAGGGGTTGTCATAGGATTCCAGCAATTGTTCGGGTGTGCAGATGGTCCCAGGAGTAAACCCAGATTCACGGCAGATGTCTCCGATCCGCCGTTGAAGGTGTGGATTAAGTATATGCTTGAAATTCCAGGTAACCAAATAAGTCAATCCATGCACGGCCGCTAATGCGATGTGGGCGGCGTCACGCGGTTCCGATTCGGGAACGGCCTTGCCGAGCATGAGAGCCTCCGCGAGTAATTCCGCATCTTCCCGTGGCGTGACGAGTTCAATCCCGGCAACAACCGCCAAACGTTCGGCAGCGGCGATCGGTTCGCCTGCACTGCATTCAGCGATTACGAGATCAGAAATCTTCAGATCAAAGCGGGCTGAAGCGTCAGCCCACCATTTGCGAGTGGAAAGCTGGCGAGCCAACATAATCGGGTCCGGTTGGTCTCGCGATGCGATCGTGCCGACGACGGTTGTTTCCAAATAAACGGTTTCCATTTCGCCATTGTAAGCAATTTACGCTCCAAGTGCGAATCGCGACTCTCCGTCGGCGAACGGCGGCGATGACCGAGCGGCGGAAGGAATAGGCTCAAAAGCCAAAAACCTCGATCCGCCGCTTCGTGTCCATCGCTTGGTTCGTTTATTCCGTGAGGCCACGCAAATCAACATAGTCGTTGTATGGAATCAGAACTGAAATATCATTGCGCCATTCCCAACCTTGTAGAGGTCTAGATTGATCCAAGCATTCAATTGTCTGTACGACTTCTTGAGTGTTCAAAAGAGTTGCGGTTCGAACTCCAGCCAAATGGCCGTTGCACGTGCATTTGACAAACTCTCCTGAGTCGCAATTGCGTACTAAGGCAAGATTTTGCGGTTCGTCGGCGAACGACTTACGTTTGACAAGCCAGCGCGATTCGGACGATTCTTCAAAACCACCAACGAAACATTCCGTTAGTTCAAGCTTTTGCGTTACACGTGAGGATTCGCAAATATCGACGGTTAACTCAGACGATACTGTTTCTAGGAGAAACTTCTCAAGCTCGCAATAGTTCGATACGCTGTGTCTCTGGCCACCGACACAAACGAAAAGTAGACGATTATTCATGATGGTGCCTCGCGAAAACTATGGTTTTGGAGTGGATGGTGGCACCGGTGGCTTAGGCGGATCGCCCACGTGGAAATCCGGATCGCCTCCAACCCAATAACCTGTTTTCTTCGGGGGTCCATTTGGGGCCGGGTCCATTTGGGGCCGGCCATACCCTTTTGTTGCAAACTGCTCGCTATGCCGCATTCGTTATAATGGTCGTTACTTTAGAGAGGCTGTCCGTATCATCGATGCGGCCTCAGATCGACGTGGCAAAGCTTAAACTCGACGTGTCAGCGCAGCACGCAACGCAGAAGTTGCGAAAGAGTGGCTCGGGCGCCCGGCAGACTAGACCGCCGACATGCCAAGCGGGTTCTCGGGAGCACACAGCCAGCGCTGGCCGCTGCGAATCGCTTCCTGCGCGAGGCTCTCGGGCGTACCAGCGGCTCGCTTGAACACGCGTCCAAACTTCTGCACCACATCACACCATGCCCGCGCATCCAAACCGATGCGGCTTAGAATCGGAGCCAAGTGATCCGGTATCACTCCTACCTTGTCGCGACGCAATTGCCGGCCAGTCCAATCCAGCAACTCCAGATAGCGCCCCATCGACACACCCAGGAAACCTTTCAAGCTCGCCCGGCGCCCTGATTCATCCAAACACGGACCTACCGGATCGTCCTTCTCGTTGATCTCGATCGGACTCATCCAGCCACTGCGACGCCGACGACGACTCCGTTCCCAATCATGCGTGCTCAAGCGAGTCCGATCTTCACGCTCCGCCAAATCATCAATACGATCCTTGGCTCCCGTGAACTCACTCGTCTCTGGCGTCTTCGCGATCGCAGCACGAATCGGATTCAAATCCACATACGCTGCACAAGCCAACAAACTGGCTTCATCAAGAAGTAATTGCAGGCGATATCTACCTTCCCAAAATCTGCCGGTGCAATCGTCTTCGCGGTTCGCACGCCGTGCGATGTTCTCCGCCGTACAGCGCATCCACCAACTCACATCCGAGAGTCGTCGCCGCCGTTCCGCCAGCACCTCAGGTTGATTGACGATCATATCAATTTCAGGCTTGGTCGGAGTCTCCGGCGATCCATCCAGTTTCCGGCGTACCGGAAACAGCCTCAGCCAACGCTGAGCCACTTCCACATCACTCCAAGCCGCCACCGCATCAGGCCGACTGCGCAAGACAATATGCAGGTGATTACTAAGCACCGTGTACGTCAAGCAATCGATCCCGAAGACACTCGCAAGAAACTCCAGCCGATCACGAATCCAACCGCGTCGATGTTCAAAGGATTGCCCAGTAAAGCGATCTTCGCCACAGAGAAATGCGCGTCGCACGCATCTCTGCACCGCATGAAAGACCTGAACTTCCGCCGGATCAGCAACTTCGTAACGAGGTTTTCGAGGCATCAAAAGACTCCGCAGTGCAAGGATTGAGTCACAAAGTTACCAAACTTCCTCGAAGCCGGCAACAGAACTTGGATGGCCCCTGTTGACCGCCGCCCCTGTTGACCGCCCCCTCGCGAGAGACTCCAGTCGATCACGAATCCAACCGCGTCGATGTTCAAAAGATTGCCCTGTAAAGCGATCTTCGCCACAGAGAAATGCGCGTCGCACGCATCTCTGCACCGCATGAAAGACCTGAACTTCCGCCGGATCAGCAACTTCGTAACGAGGTTTTCGAGGCATCAAAAGAC
>JBGTAI010000312.1:0-8985 GCA_041749955.1 Pirellulaceae bacterium
TCGAACTGAACGTGCCGAGTTACCGCGTCGAGAAGGCGAAAGCCAATGGCAAATCCACTTCCGCCGAGGCAACTGCGAAGAACTCTTAGCAGGGAATTCTAATTGTCGCTAAAGGGGAGAACTAATTGTCGCCGAACAGCAACCGAAGGTCGCTCATCGAGCTGACACCGAAGCCTATATCCGGTGTCTCGAACTACCGGATGCTCAGGAAGGGCTGGCCGCGTTCGCTGAAAAACGTCAGCCTCGATTTGGAGGTCGATAAGTTGGCATCTGTCTAGCTAAAAGCCCTCGTCGAATCCGCTTCATAGGGGAACTTGGCAAACCGCACTTATAACTTAAATCGTGCAACTGCCTGGCAGATTCACCGGATTCACCAGTGTTCGGCATTCTGTGGTGGTTGAGGCGTACCAATCGGGTTGCTGGTAGGCTTTGGCAGTTTCTTCGCCGTTAATCCCCTACCTGGATTTCGGAAAGTGTCGAACCCGCGGGCCACTCTTCGTCGTTTGGACGTTGATCCTCCGCATCGACGCGATTTTCTGAAACAGGTAGGAGCAGTCGCGGTGGCGGCACCCACCGTGCCGCTGATTTCTGCTAAGTTCGCTTGCGGCAATTACTCAGACAACATCGCCGGCACGTTGTCTATGATGCGAAGCAGAAAACAAGGCCAAGGTAATCCGCAATGGAGGCAACGTCATGAACCGGACCTCATCACTCGCAGTGCTGACATTATTCGCCACAGCGTTCTTGTGCACCGTCAACGCATCGTTGGCGGAGACATTCGAGGCTGATTCCACACACTCATTGCCGAGACCGGACGGCAAGCCCGGCGATCACAGCAAGTTGATAAAAGTTTACATCATGCTCGGACAGTCCAACATGCTGGGCTTCGGCAGGGTTGGTCCGAAGGAGATGAAGGGCTCATTGGAGTTCATGGTCAAAGTGCAAGGCAAGTACTCGCACCTGGTTGATGACGCGGGGGAGTGGACCACTCGGCAGGATGTGCGTTACGTCCATGTAATGGATCAGCGCGGCGTCGACTACAAGGACATGGAGAAGTACGGCGATGTCCGCAACGAATGGCTGACTCCGAAGGGATCGTTCGGTCCCGAATTGGGCTTCGGGCATGTGATGGGTCACTTTCACAACGAGCCGGTGTTGTTGCTCAAAGCATGCATCGGTAATCGCAGTCTCGGCTGGGACTTGCTGCCGCCCGGTAGCGAACGCTTCGAGTTCGACGGCAAGATCTACGCGGGCTACAAAGACGTGGCCAACTTCTGGGACAAGGGGACTGAACCGAAGCCCGTTCCGTGGTACGCGGGCCGGCAGTACGACGCCGATACGGCGCATGCGAAAGCCGTGCTGAAGAACCTCGAACATTATTACCCCGGATACCAAGGTCAGGGCTACGAAGTCGCGGGCTTCGTCTGGTGGCAGGGACACAAAGACCAAAACGCTGCGTTGGCTAGTCGCTACGAACAGAACCTTGTGCATCTTATCAAGATGCTGCGCAAGGACTTCAATTCCCCAAATGCGAAGTTCGTGTTGGCAACGGGCTGTGGCAATCCAGGACGCGAGGGCTTTGGATTGCAGATCACTGAAGCTCAACTTGCAGTCGATGGCGACAAGGGAAAATACCCCGAGTTCAATGGCAATGTGAAAGCGGTCGATACACGTGACCTATGGCGAGACGCCGACGTGTCTCCGGTGAATCAAGGTCACCACTACAACCACAACGCCGAAACCTATTACGAAGTCGGCGACGCATTGGGTCGAGCCATGACTGAGATGTTGAAAGACGACAAGTAATGTTGCACCCGGTGTCCGCGAATCCGGAATCCTGGGTCGCCAGGATGCCGAAGGAATACCTCAAGATTAAAGACAAAGAGGATTGAGATGGTTGTGTTGCGCATCGTGGCACTCGCATCGATGGCGTTTGCCCTCATGATGCATCGTCCCGCCATCGCCGAGGAGGTCATGCGAGTGTTCCTCTTCGCCGGTCAGTCCAACATGGTTGGAGCAGACGCGTATGCGGAGCGCATCGACGACTACCCGGATTTCAAGGGTGCGGGCGAGGCACAGAGCGACGTCCTTTACTCGTACATCCTGGGCGATGGCGATCAAGCCTCCAAGGGCTGGGTTCCGCTCAAGCCGCTGCGGTCGTTTGGGCCGGAGGTGACGTTTGCTCGACGAGTCCGCCAGCACGCTCCATTTCCGATCGCCATCATCAAGTCGGCGGTCGGTGGAACGACGGTCACCTTTGATTGGAATCCCGATGCGCCGGACAAGGGGCAGAAGCTCTACCCACGAACACTCAAGCTGATTCGCGAGTCGCTGCAAGAGTTGGACAATCGTGGTGTTCGTTATCGGCTCGAAGCGGTCATGTGGCATCAGGGGGAGAACGACATGCTCGACCGCAATCTCTACAAGCAATACGCCGACGGGCTGACGAAGCTTGTCGCGCGGCTGCGAGCGGACCTGAAGACTCCAGAGCTAAAGTGGTACATCGCCGAGGTCAGCGAAAAGGGCATCTGGGGCATGGATCACCGCGACAACCTCGGCATCCTGCGTCAGCAGCAAGAGCAAGTACTGAAGGCCGATCCGCTGCTGCGTTGGGTACCGACGTCACACCTAGCGTTTGAAGTCATGGGGAGCGGACAACCGCACTACCACTTCGGCACTCAGGGTCAGCTGCAGATGGGCGAAGCGTTTGCAGCCGCGTATCTCCGCGACGTGGGTTGGCCACTGACAACGACCAATCGCCGCTTCAATAACGGACTGCCGATCGTGACGCCGGCTCGAGTGAAACTGTTCGTGCTGGCTGGTCAGCGCAACATGGAAGGCGAGGATTCCTTTTTTTCCGAGATCGCTCAGCAACCGAGTTACGCGTCTCTGGTTAGGGATCAGAACGATGTCCTGTTTCGTTACTCGCTGGGAGGCGGAGTGAATTCGTCAACCGGTTGGGAACCGCTCGGTCCAGTTGACGATCTCGGCAACTTCGGCCCCGAGCTGAGTTTTGGTGCTCGCTTGCGAGAGTCGCTGGATGCGAAAGAGGGAGTGGCCATTGTCAAATTCACTCACAGCGGAGCGCAAGGCCCCGACTGGTTTCCAAACGGCTCGCCCCAGTCGCATCGCAATCTCTATCCGAAGCTTATCAGTTTCATTCGCTCGGCTCAGGATGATTTGAAACAACAAGGTTTCGCGAGCAGCCTCGACGGCATCTTCTGGCACACCGGTGAGAACGACGCCTACTTCGGTCCGTACGCCAACGACAACGCCAAGTTGCTGAAGCTGTTGATTGACCAAACGCGAGTGGACCTCAAGCAACCCGATCTTCCGTGGTTCATCTCTGAACAACACAAGAATGCCCCATGGGGCAACATCGAAAAGGTCAACGCCGCGTTGAACGAATTGGCTCGTACCGATCCTCGCATCACTATCATCAAGACATCGGAGTTGCCTCACGCGAGACTGCATTTTGGAACCAGGGGAACGCTCCTGCTGGGTGAACAAATGGCCGACGCGTACTTAAAAAAGCGGTAGGACCGACCGTGAGTGGCTAATGAGGCCTGAGCATCCAAACCTCAACAACAAGACTCGGCAGTCGACGCGACCTGCAGCCTCCTTGATGGATGTGTCGAGCTTGGTGCGTTATGCCACGATCATTGACTAGCCGCACGGAGCAGGTCAGTTAGGGTTCATTACCAATTGGGAGTTCTACCGTGCGGCGTTCGGAAAGGAATGGCGAGTCAAACAGGGTCACTTTCCCCGAAAGCATTTCAACGTCGATCCCGATTCCAGTATCCCAGTAATTGTCCCCAAGCACCGGGACCGAGCGGCGACTTCCTTAACCGGAATCCTTCAACTGCATAACGTTCGAGAGTTTTAAGTGCCTCATTCGTTTGGCACTCGGTCAAGTTCTCGGCAATATGGAGTGGCAGCAACTTCACACGAATCAGGGCTTCCCCAAACGTATTTCGCATGACTATGAAGATTGAGCTCGGCGACACCTGCAACGTAACGCTTGCACTATCCAGCGATCGGGTTGACAGCTGGACTTACGAAAAGCCGGGCGAACAGACGACAATTGATGCGAGACTTGTCGATTAACCTAATGACTGGGCAACGAGCTCGGATGAGATGGATCGCGGGTGCGGATTGACGGCTTCGGACGGCAAGGTTGTTAAGACAACGAAAATGGAATTTGACTTCGGATCAGCCCAGCAGAGCGTCCCTGTAGAACCACTATGCCCAAATGTTTTGTCGCTAGTGAATGAGCCGCTGAGTTGCTTGCCAAGGTCAAACCCAAGACCCCGAGGCCGGATGCCTGGCGGATTCTGATTCCCAACCATCAAACTAGCTGTTTCGGGCTTGAGCCATGTGCCGTCAGGATGAAAGAAAGCATCAAGAAAACGGCCAACATCAGCGGCTGAGGAGTGAGCGCCGCCCCACGGTGCCCCCAGCTCCCGCCAATAGGGACTGTTCCAATCCCAATCCTTTGTTGTCGGATCCCCACCGCCTGATTCCGCCGCAGCGTGTTCTACCTGACATCGCATCACTGACTCTGGTTTCAGTGTGCCCAATCCCATCGCTGAATGATTCATCGCGAGAGGTTTATAGACCGTATCTTCAACGAGCATGGCGATTGATGTACCACTGATTCGCTGAGCCACTTCAGTCGCAAGTAAGATCGCCATGCTGGAGTAGTTATATCGCGATCCTGGTGGGAACAAGAGCGGTGTTCGAATCGCAGCCTCGACAAACTCTCCAAGTGAAGCATGTTGCGCCCGTAGTTTCGCATTTTCAGGCAACTGATCGGGTAACCCAGAGCAATGTGTCATCAGGTGACGCATCGTGATCGAATCTCGCCCATCGCCACTGAACTCTGGGATAAACTTGCCCGCACGATCATCCAAAGCAAACAGCTTTTGATCGAACAGGCTCATCAGTGCAGCGATTGCGATCGGCTTGGAAATCGAACCCAGCAGAAACGACGCTTCCTCAGTCGTCGCTTTGCCAAGGCACCTCGAAAACACTGAATGTTGTTGTCGAACATAAAGCGACGCTGCTTCAATCACTCCAGCATTGACGCTTTGCTGAAGCAAATCCGCGGCCGCGTCGAGTTTGTCTTGTTTCATAGCAGCCAGCAGAGGATGGGTGACGACGAGTCCCAAGCCAGCTTGCAGCAACGTGCGTCGTTTCATCGTGTTTTCCTTTACCTTCCAACTTTACCAAGTCTTTGGTTACTGCAGACGTAGGACTTACAACCACCTCTGCCAAAGTGCTCCGTCAGAGCGACTCACGACGGTGGCCCATCAGCGGTGGACCAGCCATGGTAATATTTCAGACTGATAGCTCGTGAGTCATGTTTAAGGCCGTGGTGGGTTCCTTTCCAGGCGTCTTGCGAACTGCAAGCATGAAAACGGCGAAAAAGATGCAAGGATCGAGTCCTGTCTGTAGTGGGCCAGTATGGGGGCGATGTGGACTATTGGCCGTTGAATCGTTTCTTTGGCTGTATCGCGAAGTTAGTCAAACACGAGGCCGGTCAAACGCGACTGGCTGTCGCACCCATCGCCAAAAATGAGTCCCGCTTGGTTGCCGCGGATACAGGCTTTGCTAGTCACCCTGAGTCACTTCCTGGCAATCTGGACGACTTAGAGCGACCGGCTGTTAATCGCGGAAAACCCAATGAAAACTGGGTAGATAAGAATGGGCGATGCTGGATTCGAACCAGTGACCTTTGCCGTGTGAAAGCAACGCTCTAACCAACTGAGCTAATCGCCCGAATATTCTATTCGGTAGGGTAACTTGCTTGGTGCGTCGGGACAAGTCAATGGTGGGCTGAAGGCTGAGGTATGCGCCGGCGTCCGTGGGGACGCCGGTGGTGCATGGTGTCGGCCATAGGGTTAGACCGGTGGGGTGAACTTTGGTGCGGATGGCTCGGACGGCTCGTCGTCGTCTTGCACGTTGGAAGTTGACTTCTTCTTTTCTTCCGCTGTTAAGACTCGCGTTGCTTCGTATTCCGCCATTCGAAATTGCTGCTGCACGTCGTTGAGTCCACGTCGGAACTCTCGATAGCTGCTTCCTAGCGAACGAGCGACTTCGGGCAACTTGCCGCCGAAGAGTACAACCGCTAACACCCCTATCACGAGAAGCTCGGGAGGGCCCATTCCAAACATGTTAGCTCTTCTCGCTCTTGTTTTCGTCGTCGTCGGTTTCAGCCATTCCACGCTTGAACTCGTTGGCACTCTTGCCAAGGTTCCGCATCAGGCCGGGAAGCTTTTGGCCACCGAATAGCAACAGAGCTAGAAACAACACAACCAGCATCTCGGGCATTCCGGGGAAGCCGATCGCCAAATACACAGAATTCAAAACAGTCATGCTTACGCTCTCGCAAAAGAGGCTCTTAGTGGGAGCACCCTGACGCACTTCCGGCGAAAGCGGGTAGGTCGATTGGCCTCATTGCAGCTCCCGAAGGAACGCCGAACGCACAATCACCTCCAGAACCGATGTGACGGGCAGTGGGTGTGTGACGAAGGGTTCGTCACGGTTCCCATTTTATTGCACGATTGGGCTGAGTCAAAGCCTAATTGGATCCAGAAGGGGCGATCGCTAGCCAAGAATCATGATTAATTGGGGATTTACGGAGCTCGGGGGGCAGGGCCATTTGTTCGCCCGCTGGTCTTCGGGACGTTTTTGGCGAGCGAATTGCCGTTTCGTGGCGAATCTGGACGGCTGGGGGAGGCGAGGGTGATGGCTTAGGATGCTGCTGCAGTGCTGGATTTTTGGTGTCACCGTTTACTCGCGAAGCGTGAATGTTTGCTGATTTATGGCCGATTGTGTCGCGCGTCTTAGGCGTGTTCTTGGTCATGGCGATCGGTGCTGTGTGCCGGAAACGGATGTGGCTGACGCGGGAGGCCGATCGGTCTTTGGCAAACTTGACCGCCAATGTGCTGCTTCCGGCACTTTTTGTTGACCGGATTTTGGCTGGAGACCAACTCGATTCGCTCGGTGTTGCGTGGATGCCACCGGTACTCGGATTTGTCTCGACAGCGATCGGCTTTTTGGCAGCGTGGGGATTTGCGAGAGCCTTTGGAAGTTTTCTCGGCTTGGACACGGACAGCAAGCAGCGGTCGTTCGCGATTTGTGCTGGCGTGTGCAACTATGGCTACATTCCGTTGCCGTTAGCACAGCACTTCTATCCCGATGCGGTGATTGACTTGATTTTGCACAACGTCGGAGTCGATCTTGCGTTGTGGAGTGTGGGTTTGGTGGTGATCAGCGGAACGGCCGGTGGCGGTTGGAAGCGTGCACTGCGAAGCCCACCGGTCGTGGCTGTTGCAGTCGCCGTGTCGCTGAAGCACCTCACGTTGGATCAGTACATTCCAGAACCCGTCATGCAAGCGATCGCTGCGATGGGTGACTGCAGCATTCCATTGGGATTGCTTCTCAGCGGCGCGATCATTGTTGACTACTTTCACGAAGCCCAGTGGCAGGGTGCGCTTCGCACGGTGGCAGCATCAATTGTGCTGCGTCAGGTTTTATTTCCCTCGATCATGCTTGGCGCGACAATGCTTTGGATCAGCGACGTGGATCTGCAGCACGTCATGCTATTACAGGCCGCCATGCCGGCAGCCGTGTTTCCGATCGTGATGGTCCGGCTTTTCGAGCGAGATACTGGCACGGCACTGCGAGTTGTCCTATCGACATCGCTTGCCGGAGTCGTGTTGATCCCATTGTGGATGGCGATCGGGAAGTTAGTGCTCAGTGGACAATGAGAGTGGTAACAGGCGTCAGGTATCAGGCGTCAGGGATCGGTCTTGCGATGCGAAATTCGCATCACTTTTTTCTGTTTACTGACTGCTGTTTACTGTTAATGAAATAAAAAAGGCCGGGCGTGCCTCGACTCGATGCACGCCCGGCCTAGTAGTCGTCCTGACTTGATTGTGACTTGTGTTGTGTTGACCAGTGAAACAAATTCGCATCCGTGCGGTTCCTCGCTCGTCATCATGACGAGCGTCATTGATTAAGTTGCCTTACCGATCACCATGGCATCTTGCTGTGGTGACGACGCGAATCCGTGCGTCTTCGGCGAAACAAACTCGCTCAATGTCTGGATCTTCAAAACGGCTCGTCACTCCTCCATGAAGAGAGTTGTTGACGAGCCTCGGTTATGCCACGAGTCGCAAGTCTTGTTCAATGCGTTCGACGACGCCTTCAACGAATTCTTGGAAAATGCGGATGTCCAATGCTGAGGCGGCTCCGCATTCGGGATGGAATTGGGTGCCGACGGCGAACCAGTCCATCATTTCGCTTTCGATCGCTTCGATAACGCCATCGGGGCAACGGGCAGTAACGCGGAAGCCGGGAGCGACTTCATCAATGCCCATGTGGTGACGACTGCTCACGCGAATTTCGCCATCGCCGTAAACGCGACCGACGAGCGAGTCGCTGACAACATCGAGCGTGTGACGATGATTCGGGTCTTGCGAATCGAAGTGAGGGACTGAGTTTGGCAGGTCTTCCTTCAAGTCGAGGAAGAGGTTGCCACCTTGTTGGACGTTGATGAGCTGCATGCCAGTGCCGATTCCCAGGACGGGCATACGGCGTTCAGCAATTTCGGCCATCAGAAGACGGTCGCTGGTTTCACGCACTGGGTCCATCGGGCGGACGCTTGGGTGAAGCATGAAACCATCATTCCTTGGGTCCAAGTCGGCTCCGCCGATCAGGATGAACCCATGCAATTGATCGAGGAGGCCTCGGATCGATTCGACATCACTCATCGGTGGCATGACAACCGGAATCGCTCCGGCGGCAATGACCGAGTTAAAGTATCCAGCCGCGATATAGCTATACGCGGGCATGCTGCGAACTGCTGAACGATAATCGGCATTCAATCCGATCAATGGCTTACACGTCATCCGAAAGGTCCTCTTCGAACGTACGGGTTATGAAGTGATGCGGATTCATCCCGCATCGACCGATTTC
>JBGTAI010000313.1:0-22506 GCA_041749955.1 Pirellulaceae bacterium
AATTGCAAAGTGAAATCGCTGCGTGGGCCAAACGCACCAACGAAAAGCAACGCGGCGTCGACTGGCAATTCAAGATCGACGACGCTCGCACAAAGCTAAAGCGTCTCTACCCCCAAATTAAGACTGGATGACGCACTAGGCACCAGACCGCTCGAGGCTGTCGAGTAGTACCGCGGCACTTCTAGTATCGCGGCACTTCTGGATCGATATTGAGGCTCCAGGCATCGATCCCGCCGGCGAGATTTTGTGCTTTGTCGAAGCCTTGCTGGCGAAGGTACTGCGTGACTCGCATGCTGCGGCCGCCGTGGTGGCAGTGGATCACAATGTGTCGATCTCGGTGTGCGTCCAGTTCCGAAAGACGCTCACCCAGCTCACTCATTGGCAGCAATGTGGAGCCTTCGATTCGGCAATTTTCATATTCCGAAGCCTCGCGTACATCCAAAAGCAAGAAGTCTGCCTTCGCTTTCCGAAGCTCATCAAGGGTCTGAACATCGGTCTCGATCGGCAGCGTTTCGGGAGAATTCATCGGATTTCGTGGCTTGGGGTGGGTAATGGCGGCATCTTTCTGAGACGATTATGCCAGTTTCGCGAGCTGGTGTTCCAGTTTAGCGAGCTAGTCTCTCCCGCCGAGAGGGTGGCATGATCGACAATATGCAAGTCCAAACGGCAAATGAGACGAAAACTTTCGACACCTACCGAACAAAGTTTGTCGAATTATTCGCTACAACCCACCTCTGGTGGAAGGTTGGGAAGTGAATGGTGGTTTTACTCACGAATTCGTTGACACTGGTTTTTCTACTTAACTATACTTCTGAGGAAGTGGTGGTAACTGACAATCGATGGTTGTCGGTGCGCCGCTGGCTCTGATGAGCTCCTTGTCCGTTGGCGGAGCGTCCGCCGTAGTAATTCTCTTGATGGTCGCAGTCGAACCCGGAAACTTCACAAGATGACCTTACTCGGGAAGTCCTTCTCCGTTGTCATTCTGATCCTCAGCTTGACATTCATGGTATTAGCGCTCGCCGTTAATGCTTCGCACCGCAATTGGCGCGACGTTGTCCTTGGCGATAACGGATTGAAGGCACAAATCGAAACAATCGAACGAACCAACAATCAATTACTTGATGCCAAGAATAGGACTCAAGCATCGTTGGATCGGGAACAAGCAGCACGACGCACCGCGTTGGCTGCGTTGCAAACCCAGTTGGACCAGATTGAGGGCCAGCTAACCTCGAGTCTTGCGACCAACACTCAACTCGAAGCCAAAAACACGTTCTTGACCGAACTTGACAAGAGTCGTGCGGAAGAACTCCAACGGCTGACCGAAGAGACTCGTCGACTCGGACAACAAATTCGCACCGAGCAAGCCGACCGAGACAAGTTGTTCGCACAAACGCTTGTCCTGACTGACACTATGAACAAGTTGCGTGGCATTGTTCAACTGCAACAAGACCGCAACGACCAGCTCATGGCTCAAGTGACCCGCTTCAAGGAAGTGGTTGATGCCAACGGTATCGACATGAACCAACCGCTTGATGGTGCTCCACCACAGCGAAACGGAAACATCCTGGTGATCAATCGTCCGAAGAATTTGGTTGAGATTTCAATCGGCTCGGATGATGGTCTTCGCCAAGGTCATATGCTCGAAGTCAGCCGAAAGGCTCGTTACGTTGGCAAAGTCCGAGTGATCAGTACCGAACCGGATCGCAGTGTCGCTGAAATTTTGCGAGACTACAGCGAAGGAATTCTACAGGAGGGCGACCGTGTCGACACAACTCTCGAGTGAGAAAAGCCGTAAACAGCCACCAAGCGTTTACACAGTCATGCTTCTTTTGAGCATGTTGTTCATGATCATTGCGGTGATCGCAATGTACGTGGAGTTAAGCCGCTACGAGCCGCAGTACTTCCGTACCAACGAAGCTCAGCCGAATGTGATGATTATGCCTTCGCAGCGATCGCTAACAGCATTGGCGTAAGCATCCCGCGTTATCGTTCTCGATGATCCGACCACGCCCCATAACATTTCCCAGCATGATTGATATAGATTCGCTCGTTGACGATGCGGCGAAAACTGCTGGCATTGATGTGCCGACACCTGACTCCTCTGCAACGAAGAGTAAGAGCGAACGAGTTCGCGAATACATCGCCAAGCATCCAGAAGCTCGGAACAAGGACATCGCGGCGGCACTCGCGAACTATTCAGTAACCGCGGCTGATGTAGGTAACGTGAAAACGCAGCTGAAGAAGAAGGACGTTAAAAAACGGTCCACAACAGCAAAGTCGCAAGCAAAGACGACGTCCGCAACAAAATCGCCGGGAGCCCCAAGTCGTCAAGAGGTCGCGATTGACGCGACCATCGCATTGGATGTGCTTGATGCGGGCATTGATTTCATCAACAAAGCGGGCGGTCTCAATGAAGCCCAACACGCCCTGAACTTGATCCGCAGAATCAAGTTGTTATAGGGTCTATCTCTTCTTTCGATCGCTTTCGAGTACATCAAACTCAAGCATCGGTGCTTGTTCTGAACTGCCGTCGCGGCTGACGAAATGTAACGGCTTGTTACCAGGACTGCCCCCGGCTAACACGAACGATACGAACTCTTCACCGACACCGCGAATAAATTCGGTCATACGAGGATCGGTGATCCGAAGGCTCGAACCTTCATTGCCAGTCAACGTGACTTCGGCCAAGAGTGGAATCGAGTCGAGCCCAGCGCCCGAAATCGAATTGTCCCAGTTCATCGACCGAGGTCCGATTTCTTGCCAATTATCGGGATACTGTTCTGGGATCCCATAGACTCGAACGGTTGCCCCCTCTGGCCCGCCTTCACCAGGAATGGTGAGTACGAGCGACACGTCGGCGGCATCATTCAATCGCTTGTGCGATTCTTTTAAATCGAACCGAATGTAGCTGTGCTGGACATCGAGAGCCCCTCGCGTTTGAACGGCAATCGAAATCGCGTTACCAAGTTGCTCACGGCTACTCGCACCGCGTTTAACCGTCGTGTCGGCACTTCGCCCCTCGCCTGAACGAATTGCAATATGCTCCTGAACCGCCGGCTTTGCAGTCGTTGACTCAGCTGGCACAGAAGTCGGGTCCGCAGGCATGGCGTTTGACGGCGAAGTCTCCATCGACGCACTGGTCGTCATATTTGGTGTGACCATGGCGGGGTCGGCAGAAGGGATCATCGCGGGATTGTCGTTTCCGGAAACGGAATTTCCGACGTCACGGGACGCGATCGACTCCTTCGCACTATTACTGAGATCATCTTGTCCGCGATTTTGTCCTTGGCCGTTCTTGCCCTTTTTTCCTTGCCCTTTCTTTCCGCTGCCGTCGCCATTGCCGGAACCACCATTCGACGTGATTGCGGTAGGTTGAGGCGCCGGTTCGTTCGTAATGCCTGGTGTCGCTTTCGATGAATCTCCACCGCCGGAGTTACCAGTATTATTTCCATCGGCCTGCGGTGAAATGACCACTGATGACTGGTGAGGGTTGCCCGCCGAGGAGATGAACACGTACTGCACAATGCCAAGGAACGCCAAGCCACCAATCCCAGCGGCGATCCATGGCCAATAGCTTGGCAACGCAAACTTCGGGGCGGAGTCCTGGGTTGGCTTGGGCCGGCTGGGCGTTGGACGCCCGGGCGCGGAACGAGCGATCGTTGGCGACGCTTTCGGAACCGATGCGACCGGCGTAGCTGCGGGCAATGCAGCCGTGACAACAACGCTAGGTAGCTCGGAAAACAGATTCTCATTCAAGCGAGGTGCCGACGGAGTCACGCACGCGGTAAACGGATCCGGCTGTTTTTCCTTCACAAGATTCAACTGACTTTGCAGCAAACTGATCGCTTGAGCCACGTCGGACTTCGCCTCGCATTCCACGGCCACTTCGCCAAGAAGCTTTTCAAGTTCCAACGCGGAACGCGGACGCATCCGCGGCTCTTTTTCCATCAGCCGACTAATCAGTCGCGAAAGAGGCTCGGGGATCTCTTTATTGACCTCATGAACCGGAGTCGCTTCGTGAATCAACGTTAGAATCAACTGCTCGGGCACATTGCGTGCGCGGAAAGGCAGCTTTCCCGTACACATTTCATAGAGCACGACGCCAAGGCTATACAAGTCAGTGCGATTGTCCAACGGCTCGGACCTCGCCTGCTCAGGCGAAAGGTATTGAGGCGTTCCCACCACCGTGCCACGACCTGCAAGGCGATCCACAGGCACTTGGGCAAGGGCCAAACCGAAATCGAGAATTTTCACGCGATCCGACTCGGCTTCAATCCAGATGTTGGCTGGCTTGATGTCTCGGTGCACGATGCCTTGCGAATGTGCCGCGTTCAGCCCACGAGCCATTTGAGTTGCATAGTCAATGACTTTCTTGTACTCAAGCTTTTGGTGCTGTTTCGTGACGGCCTCTAGGGTTCCACCCTTAAGCATCTCCATCGCCATAAAAGGCGTTCCAGAGATCTCGTTGACTTCGTAAATCGTGACCACGTTGTCGTGCTTGACCGCCGCCATGGAGCGGGCTTCTTCGATGAACCGACGGCGACTGTAGGGTGTCGCCGCAATCTTCTCGTTCATCACCTTGAGCGCCACAGCCCGTTTGAGCCGAGTGTCTTCGGCGCGGAAGACAAATCCCATGCCGCCGCGGCCTAATTCGCTGATAACACGATACGCACCGAGCACACCCAAGTCCTCGGGACGAGCGGGCGGAGCGAGAAATGCATAGTTAGTCGTCGTGGACGCAGCCATCACGTAAACGCCGAGAGGGAAAGGAGATTCCAAGCCTTCTATTATGCGTTGAACCGGGCGACTTGTGTTGTCGAAATAGCTTGGATAGCCGGCGAAATACAAACTCCAGGCAAGCCACCGCCCCGCAGCCGGCTACTGTCGAATCACTGGCTTCTCGATAATCGATTCAATTTTAATGGCTTTCTTGCCTTTGAAGGCACCCGCAAACGCATGGAACTTTGGGACGTCCTGGATCGATAATTCAAGGGGCTCACCCACTTGTTTCTCGGTCGTGATGATGTCCCCCTCCGCCAAGTCCATCAGGTCGCGTGTCTTGATCGTCGACCGAGCGATCGTGACCATGAGATTCACCGGCGCCGCATCGACCCGCTCCGTAATCGTTCGACGTGATTCAGTCGTCGGCACGCCCTTTCCATAACCGACCCAGCCGTTTCGAGAAAGCTGGGCGTTAAACTTCTCGACCGTGTTGAACGGAATACACAGATTCATCATCCCCCGGTTCTTGCCCAACAACACCTCAAACCCAACCAAGATAACGACTTCGTTGGGGGGAACGATTTGAACCAACTGCGGATTGCTCTCAACGCTATCGACTGACAACTCAAGATCAACAATATTTTCCCACACCGATTTCAAGTGAAGCAAGAACGCACTGACAATCCTACCGATCAGCCTCGTCTCGATCTCTGTCAGTGGCCGACGGATGGACTCGCCTGGCGTTGGATCGCCACCCAACATGCGGTCGATCACGGCGTAAGACAATGACGGTGCGATGTCGAGAATCCAGTGACCGTCCAAAGGCTCCGGCTTGATCACGTTGAAGCAACTCGGATTATCAAGACTGAATACAAACTCACTGTAAGTGAGTTGATCCACGCTCAATAGTTTGACTTCGACCATCGTGCGCAGCATGCCACTGATCGAAGCACCAAAATTTCGTGCGATCGCTTCGTGAACTGAATGCATCGCTCGCATCTGTTCTTTGCCGACTCGCTCAGGCCGTTTGAAGTCGTACGCGGTGACGCGAACACCGCCAAAAGAAGAACCCGCGCGGGCCGTCGGAGATGCGACGTTTTTCTTTTCCGCCGGAGGACGTTTTGCTTCTGCTTTGGGCGGTGCACCACCCGCCTGCTCCATCGCCTTGAGCAAGTTTTCGACCTGGTTTTGGCTCAGCGTTTCATCGGACATCGTCGTCGTCCCTGTATTCGTCCTTGGAATTCCATCTCATCCAAACTCGCTTGGCACCATCCAACCTAAGTTCGAATGTGCCCGTCGCCTCGCACGACGTATTTGTAACTCGTCAACTCTTTCAACCCGCATGGCCCACGGGCATGAAACTTATCCGTCGAAATGCCGATCTCGGCACCAAGCCCGAATACACCGCCATCGTTGAAACGAGTGCTCGCATTGACCATCACTGCTGCACTGTCCACGTTTGCGGTGAACAGTTCTGCCGCTCGCAACGACGCGGTGATAATCGCATCGGTATGGTGTGAACCATATCGGTTGATGTGGCGGACCGCGTCGGTGATCGAATCAACGATCGCAATACTGATCACTGGCCCAAGGTACTCATGGGACCAATCTTCTTCTGTCGCGGGAACCGCATCGGCAAGCAACTCCAACACTCGAAGGTCGCCACGCATTTCAATCGAATGTTGGCGAAGCCGCTCGGCGATCGCCGGCAACGCTTGCTCGGCAACCTCTTGGTGGATGAGTAACGACTCACAAGCGTTGCACACGCCCATCCGTTGGCACTTCGCATTTTCAATCACCGTCGCCGCCATCTCGATGTCCGCCGAAGCGTCCACATACACATGACAGTTCCCGTCATAGTGCTTGATCACCGGCATCGTCGCTTCCGCAACGACTCGTCGAATCAGACTTTCGCCGCCTCGTGGAATCGTTACATCAATCAACTCACCAAGCGATAAGAATTCGCCAACGGCCGCTCGATCGGTCGTATGGACCAACTGCACTGCTGCTCGCGGAACTCCACAACTCAAAGCACATTCTTGGAGCACGTTGATAATTGCTTGGCTGCTATGAATCGCCTCTTTCCCGCCTCGCAAAATGACCGCGTTGCCACTCTTGACACAAATCCCTGCTGCATCAGCCGTAACATTCGGCCGACTTTCGTAAATAAAGAACACGACGCCGAGGGGGACACGCCGCTTCTGGATCTGTAAACCACCGGGACGCGTGAACCCTTCAAGCACCTCGCCAATCGGGTCCGGAAGCATCGCGATCTCACGCAAACCTTGAGCGATTGATCGAATTCTGGCCGGTGTCAGCAGCAATCGATCAACGGCCGCAGCCGTCAACCCATAACCTGGAGCTGCGTCAACGTCGCGTGCATTGGCCGCAAGAATCTCCGCCTCGGACGCGACTAACTTGTCCGCCGACGCCAAAAGCCACTGGTTCTTGACGCTCGTATCCAAAACGCTCAATTCGTACGAAGCCTCACGGGCCGCGGATGCAGTCTCGCGACAATAGCTAGCTATGTTGAGGTTTGCGGTTGAAGCAGACACGCTGGGAATGGACCTTCGAGAAGCAGGCGACGTATAGAAAGACGTATCGGAATACGGATTCTCGACGAACCCACCGCGAGGGTCAACGTCGATTCAATATCAAAGGAACGTATTTTGCATTGCATCAACCGTTGATCTTTCAACGGTTTCGAGCCAGAACGAGGAATCCGACCACCCAAACTGTGGGGTGGGCGTAAATGGCAACGGTGAGATTTCCTCAGGCTTTAATGATCCTGGCTGAGATTTCTAGGGAAATTCTCGTTCGACCTGGACGGAACTTCCTACAGCTTTGTGTGTTTAGTCAAAGGGAGTTCGTTCTAGCTTTGATCGAAGATTCACTTCACCGACATCTTGGTCGTGATTGGTTGAACAAGCTCCATGGTGAAGGCTAAACGTCCAAGCGACAGTGGATTTCGCGACTATACGTTTGTATTCACCGATACGAAAACTTTTTTCTTACCCCTCGAACGCTCCTTCAACTTGCTCTTCTTGCTACGGATGTGACTTCATGCCGAAACGTCGTTCGGTTGCCATTCTTGTCGAAATGTCCAACGAATTCTCTCGAGGGTTGCTCGAAGGTGTCTTGGCGTACAACAAAGAGCACACAGAATGGTCAGTCTTTTTGACTGAGATAGGGCGTGGTGCTCCCCCTCCATTGTGGCTCGAGAATTGGAGCGGTGACGGAATCATCGCCAAGATCGAAACCGAAGAAATGGCGACGGCGATGCAGCAACTGAAGCTGCCAACTGTGGACCTGAGTGCGGCGATGCGATTACCGGGTATCCCTTGGGTGGAAACGGATGACGAAGCGATTGCTCGATTAGCGTTAGATCACTTTATCGAGCGGGGCTTCAAGCATCTCGCTTTCGCAGGCGACCCTAGTTTCGAGTGGTCAACCAATCGCTGTGAACACTTTGTTCGCCTTGCGAAAGAAAAGCGACGAACGGTCCAGGTTTACCAAGCAATACCTCGATTTGACTCAGCGTTCACGCTCAACAAAGAACGTAAGCAACTCGCCAAGTGGCTGAAGCAACTGCCCCGTCCAATTGGCGTTTTTGCCTGCTATGACCACAAAGGACAGCACGTCCTCGACGTGTGCCAATCTCACGAGATTGCCGTTCCAGAAGAAATCGCAGTCTTGGGCGTCGACAATGACCACCTGCTTTGCGAATTTGCGACCCCACCACTCTCGAGCATCAGCCTCGACACTCAGCGAACCGGATACGAGGCGGCTGAGTTGCTCGACCAGATGATGTCAGGCCAGTCGCCTGCGAAGCGACGCTTAACCATCCCGGTTCTCGAGGCAAAGAACCGCGTCTCAACCGATGTTCTCGCAATCGAAGACCAAGACGTGGCGACGGCTCTACGTTACATCCGTGAACACGCTCACGAAAACATCCGTATCGCCGATGTACTCAAGCAAGTGCCACTGTCACGCCGCGTTTTTGAGAACCGGTTCTTCCAAACGCTTGGTCGCACGCCACACGACGAGATCTTGCGGTTGAGAATGAATCGCTTGAAAGAGTTGCTCACCGGCACTCACCTTGGCATTGGCGAAATGGCGAAAATTGCGGGCTATGAGCATCCCGAATACATGGCAGCGGCTTTCAAACGTGAGACAGGATTGAGCCCAAGCGAGTATCGAAGCAAGTTTGGTGGGACTGCGATTTAAGGACTCTTGCTTACTAAGGCAGGACGTCCAACACGATCGGACGCGTTGTGACGCCGCCGTCAATCTCGGCAACGAGATAGAACAGTCGCTTACCGGGTTTGGCGATCCGATCGGCAGTAATGAAGAACTCTCGCTCCGTGCCGCCTTCGAGTAACAACAACCCATTCAAACCGATATTGTCGACATACACCCCATGTGTTGCATTTCGGCCAGCGAACTCCTTGCCGAAACTGATCTCGTTCTTGAAGTCCGCGTCGCGATCCACGATCACATGTGCCGAGACCGTTTCGCCTCGTGCGACCGATAGAGTCCATGGCTCTGTGGACTCCGCTGCAAAGTCAACTGCATCCACAGGAACGATTGCTGCAATCGCCTGAGCAGCCTCAGCAAGAGTCAACTTGCCAATCGTGCCAGCACTCCGCTCGACACGCTTCCCAAGAACATTCGCTGTTGCGGTGACCGTCGGTGACCAGTCACCTTCCCATGCAGCACAATCGGCTTCGGCCCACACAGAAGCATACGCCTCGCGTTGACCGGCTTCGATCGTGACCGGGAACGTACTCATCACACCCGGCGGCAAATCGCTGATGCTGAATTCGACCTCGCCATCAAACCCGTCGATGCGATTTACACTCACCGTGCACTCGCGACCGCTTCCTTTGCGAATCGCTTTCTTAATTTCCGAAACGCTCGCCGTAAAACTCGGCTCGGCGGCACGTAACTTCAATCGATACGCATAGCCATCCTTGCCATTGCTAGAAGCTCCCTCGCCGCGAGTGTCCGTAACGCAAACTGTGTAATGCTCATCCGATGGAGCGGTAAAAAGCAGTCGGCTGTTCTTGCCTGCCATGCGAGACGGATCGTCATCGTTCTCGTAGTAAAGATCAAACACGGGCAACCCGTTCGCGGTTGGCATTGTATCCGCTGCCAGCGGTTGAACCACATACGCTGGTTCGCCGAGAGCATGCGTCACATGACTGGTTCCAAAATAAGTCCAACGATCACCAGTCCCCGGGTAAACATTGAATCCTGAATCAGGCCCCCGCGGGTGCATCCACAAACGCGTGACTTCACCGTTGGAATACAAGTAGTCATTGAGGTTCATTTCTTCCCAAGCGAACACACGAAAGTCGCTGGATTGCATGCTGTCCTTGCCACGAAACGTAAAGTACGAGTCGCGCACCGCTTGAAGTCGCGTCTGGAGAACCGGAGCCCCCGCGTCATCCCGTATCGTGACAATCGGATCAATTCGACTGGCATCGATCGCATCGGCATCAATCGCCCAGACTTCACCCCGATTGGCAGCGAAACGGTATCGATCGACTTCACCAGGCCGAGAAATCGCCCCAACCACTTCCGCACCGCGTGGAACGTCAACGATTCCGACACGCTCACTGGCAACTTCATTCACCTTTGCTTCCTTGGCCTTTGCTTCATCGATGGCAACAAGCGGTCCAAGATTCAAATACATCGGCTTCACCGTGGTCTCCGTGTTGCTCTCGGTAGCGGTTTCGATCACGGGCAATTCACGCTGCGTCAATGTGCCGTCCATTGAAGCCACAACGATTTGAATCGCACCATCGCCCAAGTCTCTCAAGCACACGTCGCTGGGCGCATCCTGGATCGGCTCCAGCGTTGCCACTTGTTGCCAATCGCTCTGACGCACCACTTTGATGTTTCCGGCTTCACTCAGCACCACTGCCGCGGTCCCATCTCGCGTCAACTCAACCTTCACGATCGGTGACTCATCAATAAACCTTGTTGCGACGATCGGGTTAATTCGCGGCTTGTCTGTCGAAACCAGTTTCCATACTCGAAGCCGATTGTCTGCGCTTCCAGCCACAATATGTCGTCCGTCGCCAGTCACATTCACCGCGAGCACTTCGTCCTCGCTTTGGCTGAGCGTATCCAGGCGATTTCCAGTTTCCACATTCCATACCTTCACTGTCTCATCGCTCGACGCACTCACCAAGACCTTTCCATCGGGCGAGAAGGCGAGCTCGGTGATCGCACCATTGTGTCCGATGAGTTCACGCACCGGCTCGCCCGTTTGAATATTCCACAACAGAATCTCACGGTCATAACCGCCGGTGGCAACCAGCGTTTCATCGGGCGAAAACACGGCACTGAATACCGAGTCTCGATGCCCAATGAACTCGGAAAGTTTTTCGCCCGACTCAATCGAATACAGCGTCGCAACCCCGTAAGCACCCGTCACTCCAGAAGCCACAAGCAATCGCGAACCGTCGCGAGAGAACGCAAGTGAGTTGACCTTTCCGGCGTCGAGTTGGATGATCCGAATCGGCTTCGCATTCTCGCCAAACTCCGCCGCGATCTCGATCGATCCAAAGCGAGCAATCGCGACCAACTTCCCGTTGCTTGAAGCGGCAATCGCGGTAATTGGCTTGACGACACCCGCGACCATTGGAATCACGGGCGTTCGCAATTCACGCTTGAGCGGCATATCGCCATCTGGACCGATCGCGCCTTGTTCAATCCAAGTCGCGATCACAGCCAACTCGGATTCACTGGGACCTTCCGCATCCTCAGGCGGCATTTTGGGTTCGAGTTTGCCGCTCGCCATGAGTAGCAGTCGGCTGCTTGCTGGCGAACCGGGCGTAACAACCGCACCACCTTCACCGCCTCGCATCAGCTTGGAGAATGACTCGATAACGAGACCACCTTGGTCGTCATCCTCCGCATGACAGCTCACACAGTACGTTTGAAAAATCGGCCGCACGTCGCGATCGTAGTCAACGGTGTCCGCAGCCATCGCCGATGCAAACCAATGGGCAACAACGAGAGCGGAAAGAAGTGCAAATCGTTTCATGGTGAAATCGCTATTTGTCTGGAACACGACGCGTTCCAATTAGTGATTGAAAATAAACTCGGTACTCGTCAGGACACTCCACGCGACGTCTTCGAGCGCCGTCGCACGGTCGTCCCCATATTCCGAAAGGATGACCAATAAACGTTTCAACTCGCTATCACTTGGCGATCGTGACAAGGCTTGCGCGAACATGTTGCGAACAATCACTTCATTCGAGTCGCCTGTGTCAATCGAACGATGAATGCAATTCGTGTTCGTTTTCAGCTTCGGATTGAGCGTCTCGCCATTGGACAAGTGAAGCACTTGAACCAGATTCGGTTCGGCGCTACGCTCGCAATCACAAGTGATCTCTCGCGGATTGCGTCCAAACGTGTCAAGAAAGTACGAACGGACGGCGGAATCGTACAACTCAATCGCACGCGTTCCGGACGGATAGAACGCTGTCGCTTGGACATCGGCTCCCGGAAACCCGACATCCTTAAAATCAGTGGACGTATCAAGCACTTGATCAATCGCATCCAGCAACACCTCAGCCATCAATCGCCGCGGGTAGTAACGGCTGAAGTACTTCTCCTCGGCACGATTGTCGTCGAGCGAGTCGCTGGTGCGTGCGTACGTTTCACTTTCAAGGATCGTTCTCATCAACCGTTTCAGATCGAACTTGGCATCGACAAGATGCTGGGCCGTTGCGGCCAGCAGCGGTTCGCATGACGCCGGGTTGCTCTGGCGTAAATCATCGACCTGTTCAACCAAACCGCGACCGAAGAAGTTCGACCAAATGCGATTCGCGATCGCGCGTGAAAAATACGGGTTCTCCGGCGAAGTCATCCAAACCGCGAGCGTCTCTCGTCGATCCCCGGGATCGTCGATCGCCAGTGGCTCAGCATCAAGCGGCGCCGGCGGTTGCGGCTTCCCGCTCCTCGGTTGGATTAAATCGCCTGAGGCAGCCACATAAAGCGTTCGGATCCCGTCACCATTTCGCGATTCGCCGCCCCAGCCCTTGGCACGGACTCGCGCGAACAGATTGGCCATGCTGTAGTATTGATCGTTCGTCCATTTTTCGAGTGGATGGTTGTGGCACTTTGCACATCCGATCGACAACCCCATGAACGCTTGACACGCATTCTCGGTCATTTCTTCTGGCGTCTGGTGCAACGCGTAAAAGTTCGTTGCTCCGTTCTCGGTGCTAATCCCAGTCGCCGTTAAGATTTCTTGCACGAACTGGTCCCACGGCATGTTCTTGCTCACCGCATCGTGCACCCAATCGTAGTACGACTTAACCGCCGCAGGCCGAAGTCGTGTGCCGTTAATCAACAACATGTCGGAGAATCGATACGACCAATAGTCAACATAATCGCTGCTTGCGAGCAAACGTGCGATCAGTCGCTGTTTCGCATCCACACTCGTGTCCGACAAATACTCGTCTCGCTCGGCAAGCGTCGGCAAACGTCCAACCGTATCAAGCGTTGCACGGCGAATGAACGTCTCGGGATCACACGGAGGCGACGGTCGCAATCTCAACGTTTCAAGCTGTGCCAGATTCAAGTCATCGATGAAGTTCTTGCGAGGCGCGTTCGCATAAACTTCGGCGGGAACCTCGTACGGAAACGGCACCGTCATACGAGCCAAAATCACTTTGCTGCCGAACCAAACTAACACAGCACCTTCACCGCTACCGCCAACCTTGACAACACCATCGCTATCCACAGTCAACACGACTTCATCGGTCGCTGTGAACTTTGCCCAGTGAGTCACGTCAACCGTTCGCCCATCGTCATAGTGCGCGCTGACGAGCACCTGTGTCGTGTCGCCGATCGCGAGCAATGAGTTCTCCGGCGTAACACTGATGCGAAGCAATTTTGCGTCATCGACACTTGGCCCGCGTGCGCCGCTTGCGATCCACTGAGCCAATAGGTTGTAGTCATCGGAGCCTTGCTGGAGCTTCAAACCTCCCTTATGTGGTAACGCACCAGTGGGTTTCGCAAGCACAAGACTTTGTCCAGGATCCGACATCTCGATGCGACGACCGCGAGCTTCACGAGTCATCGAAAAGTAATCGGCATCCGCGTCATAAGCACCTAACGTCAAACGAAAGCCGCCTTTGCCCGCCAAGGCCCCGTGGCATGCGCCGGTGTTGCATCCGTGACGCGAGACGATCGATTGAATGTCTTGGCGGAAATCAATCGGCCTTGCTTGGCCCGCGTTCTTGACCTCAACGTGAGCCTCGGAGACTTCGCCGTTAGCAAGACGTGCAATGAGTGTGGCCTGTCCATCACCCACTGGAACGGCGCGGCAATCTCGGACTTGCACAATCGTCTCGTCACTTGATTGCCATGTGATCTGGTCCACGGCAACCTGAGGACCGTAGTGCTCGCCACGTTGATCGACGACGACAAGCTTTTGGCTTGCCCTGGCACCGTCCAGCGTAAACGACACGGGAAGCACCGCGATCGAACGACCGTTTTCGGCAAAGGCCGATGACATACCCATCGCAATCAACGCAGCAAAAGCGAAGGTCGAAAAAAGTCGATTCATAGGTTCGTTAATCATGCGAAATGAAGAATGGATCGATAACGCGAAACGGCTGGCTTACGCAAAAAGCTCGCGTATCTCGCGGACACCAAAGTCAACGAGCGGGAACGGTCTGCCGGCGGGCCCCGGTAACTCTGCGTGCAAGTCGAGTCCGAGGCTCTTGAAAATCGTCGCGATAATCTCACCTGGTTGAGTCGGTCGGTCCGCTGGAACAGCACCAATCGGATCGCTCGCACCGATCGCTCGACCACCTTGAACACCACCGCCCGCAAACGTGCAAGAAAAACACTGGGGCCAATGGTCACGACCGCCCGCCGGGTTCACTTTCGGAGTGCGTCCGAACTCAGCCAATCCGCAAACCATCGTGTCGTCCAACAGGCCTCGCTCGTGCAAGTCACCGATGAGCGCCGAGTAACCTTGATCGTAAAGTGGCGCGACGATGTTCTTCATGCCCTCGATCGTGGTGAAGGGCTTGCTCCCGTGGATATCCCAGGTGACTTCGTTAAACACCGTCAAGAATGTATTGATCGTTACGAAGCGGACTCCAGCTTCGATCAAGCGACGAGCAAGCAAACAACACTGACCAAAACGATGCATCCCGTAGCGTTCGCGGACCGACAGCGGCTCTTTGCTTAAGTCAAATGCTTCACGAGCTTGTAAGCTGTTCATTAACCGATACGCCGACTCGAAATTCGCGTCAAACATCTTCGCGGATTCAGTCGCTTCGAATTCGCTCATGCGGCCTTCGATCGCGTCGCGCATTCGACGTCGACGATCGATACGAACGTCGCCGAGAGTGGATGGAGGCAACAAGTCCGGAACTTTGAAGTCGGCTTGACTTGGATCGGCCATCAACGCAAACGGATCATACGCCTGACCGAGAAACCCGCCGGCTTGTCCGTTGGGCAAGTTTCCACCGCCGCGGCCCATGGTCTCTGGCAACACGACGTGAGCCGGCAAGTCACTGCGTCGGCCGCGCATGTACTGAACCACTGCGCCAGCATGCGGATAGTTCACACCGCCAGTGAACTGACGCCCCGTTTGCAACATCTGCCAACCAGCATCGTGCACCGCCGCAGCCGTGTGATAGCACGAACGCACGATCGAGAATTTGTCGGCAACGCTCGCGTGGCCTGGCAAGATCTCCGAGATCTGGAAATCGCCCTTGGTGGAGATTGGCTTAAACGGGCCACGAACTTCCGCCGGAGCGTCGGGCTTCATATCGAACGTATCAAGTTGGCTCGGTGCACCTAGATTGAAAATCATGATGCACGAGCGTTTGTCGTGCTTGGGATCGACCGCGCCAGTCTCGGCAGCCGCCAAATACTGGGGCAACCCAAATCCGATCGAGCCCAGTGTCCCGATTTGCAAGAAATCGCGTCGAGTCATACCGTCACAGGTATGCGCAGTTCCGCGGCCAGAAAGGTTCAACATCGCAGCAACGCCAAAGGTGAAGGTACATCGATCTCACACTAGACGGCTCTAGAGTAACCGAAATCCACCTCGGGGGATTGGAAAGATGGACCAGTAATTTGTACAAATCAAGCATGACTGATTCAAATTCATCTCGGCGGCGACAGTTCTTTGACAGGGTGGCTGAACCAGCCTCGCTGCTCCAGTTATTCGATTTTGCACCGGGAATTTACCTCTACGTCAAAGATATCGACGGGCGTTTCGTGGCGATCAACCAAGCACTGGTCACGATGAGACGCGCCCGCAGCGAAGCGGAACTGCTCGGAAAAACTGACCTGGATATCCACCCGGCTTACTGGGGTGAACGCTACCGACGCGAAGATCGACGCGTGATGGAGTCGGGACATCCGGTCGTGAACCAGGTCTGGCTCGTACCCGACGCGGACGGTCACCTGGGGACATTCATTTCGAGCAAGATCCCGCTTCGCGATAAACAGGGAGTCTGTATCGGGATCGCTGGAGTGATGCATCGCATTGACTCTGACGAGACTCAACTCAATACGCGACCACTCGAGGCGGCAACACGACTCATTGCCGAGCGCTACTCTGAAAACCTATCAGTCGCCGACATTGCGAAAGCTCTGGGCTTGTCCACCAGCCAACTGAATCGTCGATTCAAGTCGCTCTACCAGATGTCGCCGAGTCAGTATCTGCAACGCGTTCGCGTCCACGAAGCGAGTCGCCTGTTGGGCGAGACGGATTTAGCGATGAGCGAAATCGCTTTGCGAACGGGCTTCTATGACCAGGCGCACTTGACCCGCACGTTTCGCAAATGGATGGACATGTCGCCGCGACAGTTCCGGAAAATTTCACTGCACGGACAGATTCACGACAACCGGTAAATGGTCACTCGCGAATCGCCCCGATTCAGTTCTGGGATCGAGCACTTCATGCGAGAGGATTCGAACCCGATCATTGCACAGGATGTGATCGATCCGAGTCCCCGTGACAATCTCTTTGAATCCGTTCCAAGTCCCCGTTGGCCCCTTCGCTGGCTCGCTCGACAACTCGCGACTGTCTTGGAGCGAAACAACGCTACCCGACATGGCATTCAACATCGGCTGCGATCCTTGATTCGCATTGAAGTCACCCATCGCAATCACGGGAAGTTCGCCGACCATTGCATCGACTCGACTCGCAAGTAACTTTCCTGACTGTTCTCGAGCGATGCTGCCGCGGTGATCAAAGTGTGTATTGAAAACATAGAACCGCTTGGAATCCGCTTTCGATTCGAGCAACATCCAAGTCACGGTTCGTGGCAATGCCGCATCCCATCCCGGTTTCCCCACGGTCTCCGGTGATTCCGACAACCAAAACGTGCCACGTTCGATCGCCGAGAACCGATCTTTCCGAAACCCAATGGGAGCCATCTCGCCACCAACTTTGCCATCATCGCGACCGACGCCATACCAGTCCCACTCGGGAGTCCCAGCTTGAATCGCTTCGAATTGGGCGAGGACCACTTCCTGCAATCCAGCAAGATCAGCTTTCTGGATCGTCGCGATAACGGCGTCGCGTCGGTTGGACCAAACATCGTCACCGTCGGACTTGTTCAAGTAACGAATGTTGTAAGTCATCGCATGAATTGGCTCGCCCGCCAGGACCCGCGTGGACGTAAGCGAGACGAAGATCAACGGGATAATAAATGCCAATCGGGCGAACAAGGATGTTTTCACGAGTCATGATTCCAGGGCTGGTGGCGATGCAAAACGAACCTGAGGTCAAGAAACCCCGTCCGAACCAGTGTTTATTCTACGTCCTTTCGCAAGCGTCCGGGTTCGGTGCATACTGGATGCTCAAACGTAACGTCCTTGAGAGTTCGCATTGCCAACCGCACGCCCCAGCACATTCCCGAAAACAGATCGACTGACACGATCAACGGACATCACGCACGTCTTGAAAAAAGGTGAATGTGTTGCTGACGGCGTGCTGGTGTTGTTCGCGATTCGCAAAGAGCCCGGATCTTCCACTCGACTGGGCGTGACCATTCCAAAGAAAACCGGAAATGCGGTCGCACGCAATCTTTGGAAGCGATTGATTCGAGAGTCTTTTCGGACTCAGCGTGATTTGATCCCCGAAGGTTTCGACTTGGTCATCCGACCCAAGAAAGACGCGGCCCCGAGCTGGCAAGCGATCCAGCGGGGCGTTCCCAGTCTCGCTCGCCGTGTCACCAAACGGTTTTCATAGCCAGCGAGATTGCTCAAGCGATCTACAGTCCGGCGAGTCGGTTTTCGGCGTCACCGAAGCGATCGAGTCGAACATCCATTCGATCCATCAGCGACAGATACATGCTGCACAGCTTCCGATCTTCGTCGCTCTTGCCGACGTAATCGAGAACTCGCCCAGTCTCCAGCGTTCCGCCGAGTCCGCCAGTGAGCAACACGGGGACTTTGCTTGAATCGTGTGCATTTCCCGACCACATGCTGGAAATGAACAGCAAACACGAATTATCGAGCACCGTGCCTTCACCCTCCGGCATCAAGTCCAACTTACTGGCGAGGTACGCGTATTGGCTGCAGTAATACCTGGAGATGCGTTCGTACTCATCCGAACGATCGTCATGCGACGCCGAGTGATGCGTGCTCTTGACGTCCAAGAACGGATAAAACAGTCCGGACAAGTCACGATTCAGAAGCAACGAAGCAACTCGTGTCTTGTCCGTTTGAAATCCGATCGCAACGATGTCGCACATCAATCGCATGTGCTCGCGAATGTCCTCGGGCAACCCATCATCAGGCCGTTTCATCTCCATCGGCGCGATACCACGATCGCGAGCACGCGTGTCGGCTTTGTCCTTCACCGCTCGCATCGACGCAGCTCGTTTCTCGACTTCGCGGACGCTGTTGAGATACTCATCGAGTTTCGCTCGGTCTTCGGAGCTGACGCGACGGCTCAACGACAACGCGTCTTCGCGCACACGATCGAGAATACTTTCGTTGCGTCGGCTGCCGCGGTTTTCGAACAACGTGTCAAACGCGAGCGACGGGTACACCTCCATCGGCACGGGTGACGTGGCGTTTTGCCACGAGATGTGCGAGCTATACGCCATCGAGAAGTTGGTTTCGTGATAACCCGTTACCGGTTGTTCACATCCGAGCACCATACTCGGTACGATCGTGCCCTCTTGAAAACGGTTGGCGAGCACTTGATCCATGCTGATGTCGCCACGCAACTCCGAGCCTTTCTTGAGCGAGGCGCCTGACAAAATATTTCCTGTTTGGCCCGGGTGAATTCCCACATCGGTGGCATGGACGTTGAACAGCCCCGTGATGAAATTCAACTTTGTCTTCACCGGCTCCAGTGGCGTCAAACTCTTGCCGAGTTCCATCGCTTCGCCAGCGCCCTTGGCCCACCAATGATCGCGATTGATTCCGCATCCCATGAACAAGGCAGCAAATCGTTTCGGAAGCGCCGAGCTGGGCTCGCTGTTTCGCGAACTCTCCGAAGCGGTATCGACGCCCCAAACAGGAATCGATTCCAACCAAGGCAACGTCATCGCGACGCCGGTGCCTCGCAAAAAAATGCGACGAGAAACCGAAGTTCGTTTTTGTGGATTCTGTGAGTTCATCATGGACTGATTCACGTAGCGAAGCGGTTGACGGGGTAGCTAAAAAGCACGTTGATTCAAAAACTGGGGGCTCGTCACGATCGATTCGACCAAGCTGCCGAATCGGTAGTGTTCTGTCGCAAGTTTCTCTTGCATCAAGGATATCGTTTCTTCGTCCGAGAGCTGGAGTGTTCTCGATAATCCGTACGCGAGCAGTTGACGGCACAAGTTCTCGACAAAGTCCTGTTGGCGATTGTCGCGAATGTAAGCCTTGAGCCCCTGGAGTCCCTCGCCTTGCGTGCCGTTGGGAAAATCGACGGTCGAATCGATTTCCCGACCACCAAGATCGACGTCTCGCCTTTCGCCGACGACGCCGTAACCTTCGAAGACGAGTCCGAACGAGTCGATTTTCTCGTGACAGGCTGCACACGAAACATCCTCGCGGTGACGAGCCAACGTCTCTCTCAGCGTTAAGTCGCCCAACTTGGATTCGTCGCTAGGTAATTCCGGCACACTCGGTGGCGGAGGCGGAATGCGCTCACCGAGCATCCGCTTCACCAACCAGTTTCCTCGCTTGACTGGACTAGTTCGCAACCCTGGTGAGTTACTTGTGAGAAAGACCGCCATTGGCAACAGGCCACCTCGGCCGTACTGACTGGCGTCGTCCAGACGCACCCAATCCGTTGACTCGTTGCTGGGAAAGTCCGCTTCGTAATGCTTGGCCAAGTCCGCATTCACGAACGTGTAATCCGCATCCAGAAAATCCAACACCGACGCGTCACGTTTGGCAATATCAACAAAGAATCGAATCGGCTCTTCGAACATTGATTGACGCAGCTCGTTGGTGAACTGCGGAAATCGATCTCGCTCGACGCCGTTGTGTTGTTCAAAGCGACGAAAGTCCAACCAATGACCCGCGAACTCCGTCGCAAAACCTCGAACACGCTCATCGCTGAGCATGCGACGCGTCTGGTCCATCAATACACTCGGATCGCGAAGCTTGCCCTGTGACGCAAGATCCAACAGCGTCTGGTCCGGCATGCTCGACCAGAGAAAGTAACTCAATCGGCTTGCCAATGCGAAGTCATCCAGTGGCTGAACAGCAATCGACGAGTCGTTAATAATGACACCCTCACTCTCAACAGTCGCGGGTAAATCCGCACGATAGTTAAAGTGCGGCGACATCAAGATCGCGACGAGCCCATCACGAATCGCTTGCTCATGCGTCAAGCCTTCGTCGTCTCGCAGTACTCGATAGAATTGAACCAAGCGATCACGTTCGGATGGCTCAATCGGTCGGCGGAAAGCTCGCTCAGCAATGTCGACCAGCGCATCGAGATGCAAGGGTTCGGATTCGTGGCTCAGTCTCTCCAGTCGACGGAAGGTATCCGACATGCCTTGAAAGTAATCCTCGATCGCTTGAAGAGCCGTTTCGCTTGCTTCATTTCGAGCTGCCTTCGCAAGATAGAGGTCACACAACTGGCGAACTTTTATCTCTAAAATACAGTCCTTGTCTTCGGCACGAAACAGATCGAATTCCGAGTCACGCATGAACGCAGAGTCTGTTCGGTCGAACCAAATGAAGCCTGCGTATTGACGCATCGGCGCCGACGCAACGAAATCAAGCTCGAGCCACAATCGATCCAATTCGTCTCGCTCGGTGTCGCTCAGGACTAACTTGCAAAGCGGCTCATCGTCGCGAAAGTAGCCCATTTGACTGTGAAAACCCGCACTCAGGTAACGTCCTGTGAGTCCTTTCTCGCCCTTCGGATCGAGATAGACGCGGGCCCGCTCGGACACATAAAAGGCGTCCGGAAACGTTTCACAAAACTGTTGCAGCGAGACCTCGTAATCGCGAAGCGACTCCGGATCAGTGGGAACAACGAGTTTCTCCGTAGCCAGTTTCCCCATGGCTTGTTCGCGCGAAGGCAATTCATCGGCGAATTCCAAATCAGCTAGCTTCTCTGCACCGCCTGCGTATCGCATTCGATTGGCAGCGAATTGGCGATTCTTCCAAAGCACAAGTGACTGGGATCCGTTGTGGACGCGAGGCGCCGTGAGGTTCTCGACGTGCGGGACCAAGGCATCGCGGAGCGTGGTAACAAAACCGCTCATGTGTTCGCACGCTTCGCGCACAGATGGTTGCTGCGACGTCGATGCGTCTGCTGGCAATCCCTTCCAAAGTTCTCGCAGTACCGAAATCGGACCGACGGCTTGCGCGTCTTCGCTCAGCGTCTTCCAAATCGTTGTTAAGTAGCGAGCACTCACACCTTGCTGCTCGGCCAGCTGGTCGAGTGTGATCTCGCCGAGATTGAGCTGACTTCGGTGCTGGAACATCCATGCCGCAAAAAAGTATACGGCATAGTCCACTTGGTGTTGCTTGTAGAACTCGATGATTCGATTGACACAGTACTTGTCGCAATCGGTCTCCGTGACCACGGGGTGCGGTGCGAAATCCAGCCCCGTGGGTGTGAGCACAAGATGATCTGAGACCTGACGCGCAGCTTGGAGATACTTCTTCACAAGAGCTGGCGACATCGTCAGCGACTCGCCGGTGTTGTCAAAGCCAGCCTCGTTCGCTGGGTCGATCGGAAACTCCGCAGTCGGTCGAATGTCGACGCCCGTTAGGTCCCGAATTGAATTGTCGTACTGTGCGTTGCTGAGTCGGTGAGCGAGCACAATCCCGGGATCACCGCTGGTTCGTTTGGCTTCACGGGTGCGGACGTCGGTGATCCACTGGACGATCTTGCCACGCTCGACATCGTTGGGTTGCGGGTCGGCATCTTCGGGCGGCATCTCTCCCTTGTCGATCCGATCCAGAACCGCGTTCCAACGCCGAAAGTCTTTCGTGACCCCGTCCAAATTGGAGTAGGTCCCCAAATCCAGATCGCCTTCAGTCGTCGCCTGCGAATGGCAGTCGAAACAGTAGCGAGCCAGAAACGGCTGGACCAAACTCTCAAACGAGGCTTGTGACGTCCCAACAGCGTCATTGTCGATTACTTCAAATTCAGCGAACAACGAGCTTTGCGAACATACGACTAGTGCGTCATCCAGTCTTAATTTGGGGGTAGAGACGCTTTAGCTTTGTGCGAGCGTCGTCGATCTTGAATTGCCAGTCGACGCCGCGTTGCTTTTCGTTGGTGCGTTTGGCCCACGCAGCGATTTCACTTTGCAA
>JBGTAI010000314.1:0-64417 GCA_041749955.1 Pirellulaceae bacterium
GCTCGCACCGCTTGTTGAATCGGGTGCGTGCAAGCACGGCACCCTACGTCTCGCAGATTAAAAAACTGATTTGCTGTGGTGTTAACTCCACCGCGAAGAAGAAAGCTCATGCGAACGGGATCTCCGGTCAATTATCCCGTAATCGTCGACTGGCGTTCTCGAGGATCTCGACTTCTTCGTCCGAAAGCGACGCGCGGCCTTCGGCGTTGATCTTATCCAGCACCCGGTCGAGCTCCGTGTCTGGGAAATTCAGGGTTTGCGGTTCCGGCTCAGGCCGCACGATTTTGAGATTTGTTCGACGTGGTTTTGTCGCCACTTGCGGCTGCCACGGACCTTGCTGGCCGACGATGGGCAGGCTGTCCCAGAGCGGTGTGAGTCGCCATCCATAGCGGAAGTAGAGAAAGCCGAACGCTGTGCCACCCAAATGTGCCGCGTGAGCCGTGCCGTCGGAGAAGCCACCTGGTTGACTCAGTGCCATCAACACCGGATGCAAGTCAATGATGATGTAGAGCAGCACTAACCAGCGAATTTGGACTGGGAAAAGAAAATAGATGCGAATGGTCTCGTACGGAAAATGCAGCGAGAACAGCATCATGATGCCAAAGATCGCACCGGACGCACCGATGGCTGGCGTCAAATCCTCGGTATACCATTGCAGAAACAAGAACGCGCAACTCGCCGAGATCGCGGCTGCAAAATAGAACAAACAGAACTCTTGCGAACCGTACATGGACTCCAGTCGGCAACCAAACCAATACAGGAACAGCATGTTGAAGAGGATATGATAGATGCCGTTGCGGTCATGACAGAAAGCACTCGTCACAAGCCGCCATATTTCGCCTTGCCGTACCTTGGTTGGATCCAACTCGAACCAGTCCGTCACGACGCTCGATCGCGGCATATAGCGAAGCATCTCTCGCATTTGCTGTTTACGGATCTTCTCTCGTTCCAGCTTCCGCTTGTCGGCATCAGAAGATGTATTTTCCGAAGATGCATTTTCGCCAGTTGGCAGTTGCGAATCGAGTTCGTCATAGAACTCGTCGTCGCCATACTCGTCGAAGTAGTAATCCGGCATTCGGCTCGTTAGATCATCCATGGTCGTTGGACGAGTCACGAAGATCTGGAGCAGAAACACGACGACATTTGCGATGAGAATCGCTTTCACCGCCGGCGTCAACGTCGAGAATCCAGACGAACCAGATTGCCACGGCGCGCGGCGAACGTAGCTGCGATCATTTAGCCCCATGACTTGAATCCGCTGGAAGCAACAGTTTTGGGTGGTGGACTGAGCAATAGACTGGAGCCGAGTTTAGCGAACGCAACTCGCGATTGCACGCGCGGCCAGGATTTCGTCAGCGCAAATCACCTTTTCAAACTGAAATCCGGCTGCACGAATACCAGCACGACTCGTTACTGTTTTCGCTTGCGGTATTTGTTTGGGTTGTCGCTCTTGCCGGTGATCTCATAGAGAAACTGGCTCGGCGTCGTCGGCCGTTCTTTGCCCCATTTGCGTCGTGTGAGCGCCATCGACAGAGTCAGCTTTTCTTGTGCTCGCGTGATACCGACGTAACACAGACGACGTTCTTCAGCGATCGCCTCTTCGTCGCCTGTCTTCAAGCTTCTGCTGTGTGGAATGATGCCTTCTTCCATACCGACCATGTAGACGACGGGGAACTCGAGACCTTTCGCGGCGTGGAGAGTTAACAACCACACGGCGTTCTTCGCGGCGAGCTTGTCTTTCTCGCTTCCCATCTCACGACCGCCTAGCGCAATCTCGGCGAGAAAACCCGTCAAGTCGCCACCCTTTTCGTTGTCTTCGTAAGCCGACAACGCATTAGCGACTTCGCCGATCGACGCGATTCTCATTTCGCGTTCTTCGGGTTGATCGTAAAGCCGAGTCAATTCAGCGGTGTATGCCGTTCGCGTCATCAGCGTCTCGTACGCGGCCGTAAGCGACTCGCTCGACGCACGTTGTCGCACGTCGTCAGCGATCGATGCCAAGTCCGCGATACCTGTTCTCGCCGACTCTGACAAATCAGCCGTCGCTGCAGGGTTTCGCATCACTTCCCAAATTGAAACACCGCGTTCGACAGCACGTTGCATCAACAAACCGACGGTCTTGGTACTCAATCCGCGAGCAGGCGTGTTGATGATCCGAAGCAGCGAGATTTCGTCGTCGGGCTGTTCGATCCACTTCAAGTACGCAATCACGTCACGAACTTCGCGTCGATCAAAAAACGACTGGCTACCGAGCATGACGTAAGGCACTTTGGCCTTGCGCAATTCAGTTTCGAATAACCGCGGTTGCTCGTTGGTGCGAAACAAGATCGCGATATCCTTGGGTTGGATATGTTCGCGATCGATCATGTGTTTGATCTCGCTGACAACCAACTTACTCTCAGCAATTTCGTCTTTGTGTTGCAAAATGCGTGGCCGCGGGCCTTCGGGGCGACTCGGTTTGAGCACCTTTTCGTGGCGATTGGTGTTATATCCAATCAATTGGTTCGCCATCGTCAAAATCGCCGCAGTCGAGCGATAGTTGTCTTCCAACCAGACGACTGTGGCATCGGGCCAGTCTTTGTTGAAATTCAAAATGTGTGAGACGTCGGCACCTCGCCACGCATAGATGGACTGGTCATCGTCACCGACGACACACAGATTCCTGTGCCGCATCGTCAAGTGTTTTGTGATGCGGTATTGGCTTCCGTTGGTGTCTTGGTATTCGTCAACGAGGACGTGATCGTACATGGACGCTTCCTCGTCGCGGATCGCGGGATGCTCGTCAAAGAGCAACTCCGTGTTGAGCAACAAATCGTCAAAGTCCATCGCTCCGCGCGCCTTGAGCGCGTCTTGGTAGCGACGGTAACCAGCCGCAGCGAAGTGTTCTTTGTCTGTCCCAGCGACAAAGGCGGCACGATCTGGACGCACCGACGCGTTCTTCCAATTACTGATAATGTTGAGCAAGTCGGCGGGCTTGAGCGCCGTGTTGGGAAGTCGCAATTCACGAAGGACACCGCGAGCCAACGACTCCTGGTCGCTGCGGTCATAGATCGTGTACTTCAGCGGATAGCCGAGAGCCTTGGCGTGTCGACGCAAGATTCGTACACACTGGGCGTGGAAGGTGCTGATCGTTGGCTTCGGCGGAGCTTTCTCGCCTCGCTTGGGTCGCGAGTTCTTGTGACCAAGGAGCTCGCCGACGCGTTCCTGCATTTCACCAGCGGCCTTGTTGGTGAACGTGACCGCGAGAATTCGATCGGGGGCAGTACCGTTGCGAATCAGATTCGCGATCCGGAACGTGACCACACGCGTCTTGCCTGTGCCGGCACCCGCAAGCACCAGCATTGGCCCCTTGAGTGTCGCAACCGCTTTGGCCTGGGGCGGATTCAATCCGGTTGGAGCCGCAGGCAGCTTCGACGCGGGCAGTTTCGAATTCGGAATCGTCGATGGAGGCATTGGAAGTTAGTTCTCAGTGGACAGTTATCAGTAGACAGAAAAACCAGAGCAAAGAGCTATGTCTGTCTCTGGGCAATCTTCCACGCATCTATTCTGAACACCTCAAACTCCATCTCTTACTGACGACTGTCCACTGTCCACTGACGACTTCTTCTACGCTTATCTCAACGCATCACGATTGATGATTGGGTTGGCGGCCCCTTGGAAAATCAATCGCATCGTGTTTTGTTGGGCACGGCCAGCGCTCACGGCGGTACGATCGAACGGGATTCCGTAACACGCAAAGTTTCCTGTCGCAGTATCCAAGACATAGACGACTGTCGACGCAGCCGGTGTGCTGCTTGATCGTGGGAAGTCGACTAAGCCAGTGACCATGATGTACGAGCCGCCTTTGCCGCCGGCGCCGAGTGCCTCAGCCACGTTGACTTGGAATTGGGCCATGACTTGACCCATTCGTGGATAGAGAACCTGGCATTGCAACAAGCCAGAGTTGTGATCAAGCACGAAGACGCCTTCCGCTTCGTCGCTCACGGCGCCGGTGGCTATCGAAAACTTTTCGCTTGATACAGCAGCATTCGCGTTGACTGGCGGGAACGCGAACGCGGCCTGAGCAAGATCCTTCGACTGGGACGCTTGGCCAGCAAAAAAAGCCGCGGCACCGATCGCAACAATCGTTACAACCGCCCAAATTCCGAGCATGACACGCCCGAATCCGCCACAGCAGGCCGTTGCTGGCGATTCGTCATTGATGATTGGCAGCGATTCAGCGGACGTTTGGTCAACAGGAAAAGACGAAGACATCGTTTCGCGACTCCGAAAATGAGCGTTTGGCACACAGAAATAGGGGGTTCTCGGGCAAATCCGCTGTTCAATCCAGCTTCTATGCCAGTACCAGGAATTGTACGCAGTCCGACTGAACTTTACGATTGCCATCTCTCAGTTTCTACCGGACTCCCTCTGACACTCTATTCCCAACTGTATATAGGCACTCAATTATGGGCATCAACGCACCGCTGGATCGAAAACTTCGCATGGGACTGGTCGGCGGCGGCCAAGGCTCGTTCATTGGACGCGTTCATTCGATCGCGGCTTGTCTAGACAACCGAGCTGTCGTGGTCGCGGGAGCCCTCTCGAGCAACCCCGAGCGATCCAAAGCTTCGGCTCCCGATTACGGCATCGACGAGTCACGAGCCTACGGCAGCTATGAAGCGATGTTTGACGCCGAAAGCAAGCTGCCCGCCGACGAACGAATCGATTTCGTCAGCGTCACGACGCCGAACCACACGCACTTTGAAATCGCCCGCGCCGCCGTCGAAGCTGGTTTCAACGTGATCTGTGACAAGCCGATGACGTTCGACTTGAACCAAGCCGAAGAGCTGCTGAAGACCGTCGAGCTCAACGATGTGGTCTTCGCAGTCTCACACAACTACACCGGATACCCGCTCGTTCGCCAAGCTCGCGAGATGATCCTCAGTGGCGAGCTCGGTGAGATCAACGCGATCCGATCCCAGTACATCCAAGGCTGGTTGCGTGATCCGCTCGAAGCGGACGACCAGAAGCAAGCGGCATGGCGAACGGACCCGTCCAAGAGTGGTGCCGCTGGTGCATTCGGTGACATCGCCACTCATGCCTATAACCTTGGACGATACATGACTGGCCTGTTGCCCGAAAACGTTTCGTGCCATCTCAAGACCTTCGTGCCCGGCCGTCGCCTCGACGATTACGGCACAGCGGTGATTCGTTACGAACAAGGCGCACTGGGCACAGTCACTGCATCGCAAATCAGCCACGGTCGCGAGAACGATGTCGAGATCGAAATCGACGGCACAAAGGGGTCGCTGAAGTGGCGTCAAGAAAACCCGAACGAGATGATCGTTCGCCAAAACGGCAAGCCGCATCAGATTTACACTCGCGATCCGAACGCACCATTCATGAACGCATCGGGTGCTGGAGCCTGTCGTTTGCCGAGCGGTCACCCCGAAGCGTTCTTCGAAGCGTTCGCAAATATTTACGCTTCGGCCTTCGACGACATGGTCAAGCGAGCCGAAGGCGGCAAGCTCGAGCGAGTGAACACAGTTTATCCAAACGTCTACGACGGCGTCGAAGGCATGTATTTCATTCAGCAGTGCGTTGAAAGCAGCAAGCAAGACGCAGCCTGGTTGCCGCTCAAACACGCTGCGGCACGCAAGTAGTCTCGCATCGAAAGCTGTTTCGCCCTGAAAGTATGCAATGAGAATCTGGATCGACGCAGACGCAGCGCCCGTGGACGTCAAGCAAATTGTCTTCCGCGCGGCCAAGCGTTTGAACATCGAGACAATCCTCGTCGCGAATCGGTTGCTCGACACGCCAGCGGATTCGCCGATGGTCAGATCGATCCAAGTGCGTGACGGCGCCGACCAAGCGGATCGATACATCGTCGCCAAGGGAGACCCCGGCGACGTAGCAATCACAGCAGACCTGCCGCTCGCAGGTTTGCTGGTTGAAAAGGGACTTTACGTCATCGACCCACGCGGCGACGAGTACTCTCCCGATACGATCGCGTCGCGTTTGTCGATGCGGAATTTCATGGACGACTTACGCGGCGGCGGCATGGTAACCGGCGGTAGTGCACCGTTCGGTGAGAACGACAAGAAGGCCTTCGCGTCAACGTTCGATCGCCTGGTCACCAAAGCACTTCGAAAAGCCCAGAAGTCGTCGTAGGCCCGGGACTGGTCCTGGCCTGCATCTACAGCGACTGGATCTGTTTCAATAAGGTTTCCGCTTCATATCGGACTTTTGTGTCGGAAGTCAACTTCATGACACGGACGAGGGCGGGCTCAGCCATCCGACCAAACTTGCTGATTGCTTCGGGGATAGGGTACGGCGTCATCTTTTTGGTCTCGCGTTGTTCTACCATGTGCGCCAAACGTGACGCAGAACTTTGTGACACAGCCGCCATCATCGCCTGTTCGCTCTCTGGCGACATCACCTCCATCCGACCAACCAGCACGCGCAACATTGCTTGCGGACTTGGCGTCACGTGCAATGGCAACAACTCATCCGTCGTTGGGCCTGGCAGCATATACAACACCCGGGTGCCATTTTCCGTGAACCACGATTGCTTCCACGTCTCGACCATCAACACAGCCTCCTTCTCGTACAGCCCTTCATTCACCAAGCTCTGCTGAACCATAGCGGCGAGCTGTTGCTGCGTGATCGATTTCAATCCCGCAAACGGCAGCGACTGGCCAGTATCTACTCGATCGAGTTTTGCCGCTTGAATTTGGTCGCCATCTATGTCAATAAAGATGCATGACGTGATGGGCAGGTTTCCTTCGTTTCTTACGATCGCCTGGCCGTCAACGAACTGTGTCGATATCGGAAGCTGGAACTTGCCGACACCTCGATAGAAAAGGAATTTCTCGAAATAGCTTTTCGTGTCTTCTGCGTTGCGAACGTGCACGATCGCTGAATCCGTCTCCCGAGCCGACGCGTAGTGTTGCTCGTTTGCGGCGTGCGGAATCAGCGAATGGATGATGCTGGAAGAAAGCGACTTGTGCTGCTTTGTGTCCGAAGTATTCGGCACCAATTGGCTGACTGGAATGATGTCGACGCTGCCCCAATTCAAGCTCGATTTCCCAATCAATTCGCCTGCACCAAAAATATTCAACTCATCAATCGCTGGCAGCACTTCTCGCACGGGCGGATAGAACTCCGTCAGCAACCCTTCCGGAAAATCAACGCTTACATCGACCGTCCTCACACGGTCGGAATAGAAGTATGTCACTGGCGTTTCCATTCGGACGCGACCTCGCAATCGACTTTTGGAAAAAATAGGTAGGAATCCTTTCGACAATGAACCACGATCGAGCACGTAATCTGGCAAATCACTTTCCTTTGCTGCGAGTGGTCGAAAATCGAGGAACACGCCATCGCTTCCAGAAAACGTGGTAAACGTTCCCCACTCGTGAACGATGAAGTTGCCATCGTCAGACGGATTCGTCGTCGTCGCATGAGTTTCCTGTAGAGCTTCGTGTGCTCCGAGCGAAACCAAGACAACTAGAATAGACGACACCACGAACCACGCGGACTTTTTCATAACGTTTCCTTTGCGAGAGCGAGTCGAACAAGCAATGAGATTGCGAACCGGGAATCCACAATCAAGTCGCACGACACACAGACATGGACTTGGTAAATAAGCCAGAATTCTCGAGATTCATCAATCTTGCAGATCTTTTGATAATCCGCCGGTCCAGCCTGTCCGCTGGTGCGTCTATCCATTGGCCAACAACTCGAAACGCGTTAGATATGTCCTATTGGCGAAGATGGACCTATTCCGAAGCTGTGGAAGTGACGCTCGTTGAGTGACACCGAGCACCCATGCGAACAATCATCGAGCCAACTGGATATCCAGTTCTGGTATCGGCGGGTGTACGCACTTTGCCAATCTCGTTTGATATCGACAACGGACGCCGAGGATGCGACGCAAGAAACCTTTGTCCGTGCATTGAGCCGAATGCACGAATTGCGTTCGCAAGATGCGCTGGGCGGTTGGCTCCGCCAGATCTCTCAGAACGTATGTGTCGACATCATTCGACGCCAGAGCGTTCGCGCGACGGAGCGACTCGAGATCAACGAGATTGCCCGCATCGAGAATGAGACTGCGATTGACCGCGAAAGCCGGGATCATATCGTCCAATTGATTCACTCGTTGCCAGAGACATTACGGGAGACGATCTTGCTCCACTACTACGATGAAATGACGTATGACCAGATGGCTTCGTGGCTCAACGTCGCACGTTCGACAGTAAACGAACGACTCAGCAAAGCACGACAATTGTTGAAACAGCAACTGATGACGGAGAACACACCATGAATGCCTGCGATCGGATGGTTCCTTTGCTCAGTGCTTTGATCGACGGTGAGCTCTCGGGCGATGAGTCTTACGAGACGCGGCTCCACTTGCAATCCTGCGACTCGTGTCGGCGCGAGTGGGAATCGCTCCAGGAGCTCGACGGACATTTGAAACCGTTGCTGGTCGTTCGCGATGTTGAATCCAAGTTGAACGCGATAACTCGTGCGTGCGAGTTGCGAACGACACGCGAAGCACCTCATTGGAATCTGGCGCGTTGGGTTCCGTTCGTAGTCGCTGTCGCCGTGATCCTGTTGCTAGCTTTGCTGCCTGGTTTGTTAAGCGAGAAAGATATCCCAGCTACTTCAACGCCAGCGATGGAGACCGTCGCTCGTCTTGTTCGGTCCACTGGCCCAATCCAAGTGCTCTCTCCGGGCACCAACGACTGGACCGACGTGAGTGCAAATTCGAACACTTCGTTGGTGGCTGGTTCGCGACTGAAGACACGCTACGACGTGGTGTGCGAGTTTGAAACGTCCGCCAAAGGCACGATTCGGTTGAACAAGTCCGCTGAGCTTATTCTGCGGGACCCGAAACAAGTCGAACTGGTTTCCGGCCAACTGTGGTGCTTAGCCCCAGAGGACTGTGGCATCAACGTTGACGTTGCGATCCAAAGTTTCGACGCACCACAGATCGCAGTCTTTGCTTGCCCATCTGCATCGGAGATGCAATGCGAAGCGGGCAATGCCAGTGCGAGTTACGACTCAGTTTCATCTGCAAACGCAGAAGCGAACGTTACCATCGGTGCGTTCTCGTGCAATGTCGCTCCGGGCGAAATGCTCTCAATCGACTCCAATAATCGAGTGGACCGAACGACGAAGGCTGATTCATCAACCAAGGTGTGGCAGTTACCGTTACTGGCGATGAAAGGTCAAGCCGACCGAGAATTAATCTCGCTGCTCAATCATGTCTTAGCTCCGATCGGCATGACAAAAGCCATGCACTTGAATGAGCGACAAATCCGCCAACTCGGACCTCCCGGCGCGATCCCGCTGCTTGCGTATGCCGCAACGGAAGCATCACCAGAACACTTAATGCTCCGGCAAACGGCGGTTCGATTGGCGGCGGAACTTGCGGACGAGCATGCAACGACGCTGCTAGAGACTCTGCAGTCCGATTCGGATCGCTACATCGCGGATCTTGCGAAACAAACGCTTGACCGAATTCACACTTCGCGCGACTAGAACGACGTCTCAGCGTTTGGCTATACTGGCGAGCTTCTCAAACTCAGTTGTTCCCGTGCCATGCTCAAACACGACATTTTGATGACGAAATTTACGTTCTGTTTGCTTGCGTTACTGCTTACGGCAACAAGCATCGTTTCTAGCGCGGAAAACACCCCGCCTAACATCGTGTTCATCTTTGCCGATGATTGGGGTTGGGGTGACTTAAGTTGTCACGGGCATCCGTATGTGAAAACGCCTAATATCGATCGACTTGCGCAAGAAGGAACGGACTTCTCTCGGTTCACCGTCGCGAGCGGTGTTTGCTCGCCAAGTCGTACCGCCGTCATGACGGGGCATTTTCCAGCTCGTTATAACATCGACGGTCACTTTGCTTGGGCCAAAGACAACGCGAAACGCAACATGCCCGATTGGTTGCGAACCGATGCACCCACGCTGCCTCGATTCTTGCAACAAGCTGGATACACAACATCGCACTTCGGCAAGTGGCACCTTGCGAACAACATGATTCCGGATTCGCCGCTTCCCAGCGAGTACGGCTATGACGCCTATGGAGCATTCAACTGTGCCGGCGAGCAAATGCCTGTGCACGAAGACGCTGATCACGCGATTGAGTTCATCGAGAAAGCCCAGCAAGCGGGCAAGCCGTTCTTTGTTAATCTTTGGATGCATGAACCGCATACACCGTTTCACGTTGTTCCTAAGTACCAGTGGCGATTCCGCGATTTGGACGAAGCGGACAACATCTACGCCTCAGTCCTCTCGCACGCGGATGATCGAATCGGCGAAGTGCTTGATGCTTTGGATCGACTCAAGCTGGCTGACAATACACTGGTGGTTTTCAGCTCCGACAACGGACCGGCGCGAGGCGCGGCTAATGCCGAGCTTGATTTGAGCTATGACAGCGCCACGGGTGCTGGATTTGGAATCGCGGCTTCGAAAGGCATTACAGGCGGCCGTCGCGGTTACAAGGCATCATTACTCGAAGGCGGTATCGGTGTTCCGTTTATCGCACGTTGGCCTGGGAAAATCCCAGCGAACAAGATCGATGACGAGTCGTTGATTTCCGCAGTGGATCTACTCCCAACGTTCTGTGAACTTGCCGGCGCCAAGCTTCCTTCGGATTATGTTCCAGATGGTGTCAGCCAAGTGAAGACGCTGCTGGGTGAGAAGTTTTCGTTGAGAACCAAGCCATTGTTTTGGAAAATTGGGGCGAAGAACAATTCGCCTGACCACTGGGTTGCCTACGCCGTCGTGCACGACAAGTGGAAACTCGCCTGTAGTGACGACTCGAAAAAGGTGGAGCTGTATGACATCGCTTCTGACCCGTACGAGAAAGCGGATTTGAAAGCGGAGAACCCAGGTGTTGCCGACGAATTACTCAGGCTACTTGCGGACTGGAAGTCATCGCTTCCGCCCAAGCCAACGGGACGCGTTTTCTCCTCGGAGCGGACGCAGTAGATCGCGAAACAAGTTTGTATTATCCTATTCCCCTGGGGCACTTATCTTTTGGGTACCACAGTGGAAAGCTGCATCATTGATTTGGTGGTGCACGCGTCAGATAAAACTTCTTTTCTTTTATAGTCACCATGAAAAACATGCTAAACATCCGCCGCGAGCCCGATGGCTGGGTCGTGCGAATGGTCCGCGAAGGCGTTGAATACTCGAAGTACTTCCGATTCTCTGATGGCGGTGTCCGCAAGTCGCAAGCCGCTGCGATCAAGTGGCGCGACGAAATGTACGCGAAATTTGGCGAACGGAAATGGCGAACTGGCCCGAACCGATCCAAGCCCGTCAACAACACGTCGGGAGTGATGGGCGTACGACTGAATAAAGACGGTCGCTGGGTCGCGTATTGGAACGAGGATGGCAAACAACGTTTCAAAACCTTTAGCTCCAAGAGGCTGGCTGTCGCCCATCGAAAAGAGCAGGAAAAGCGACTGTCGAGCTAGTTTTATCGATGTTGTACTTGGGTAGCTGGAGTCGCCAGACTTCAGTGGGGCGTTGCGAAACGTAGGGTGTCGTGCTTGCACGCACCTTTTGCTGAACTTGATGCGTGCAAGCACGGCACCCTACGAAAATACAAAAGCCCCAAATTGAAAAGTGAGTTGCCCTGGTGCCGTACAGTCGAAGCAACACTTCTCGTCCGACGGGGTTTACAATGATGTGTCCCACCCCACAATCTGGCCAGGTCGAATGAAAAAAATAGCACCCACCACACGTCGAGATTTCATTTCCAAGTCGCTCGCTGCTGGAGCTGCAACCGTCACAGCACCGTACTTCGTCTCGTCGAAGGCTTTAGGGGCTGGTGATTCAGTCGCCGCGTCGGAGCGTATCACGCTCGGAGTGATTGGCATTGGTCCGCGTTGCACTTACGACATGAAGTCGATCTTGCAATTGCCCGATGTCCAGTGCGTTGCCATCTCAGATGTGCAACAGTCCCGACGGGATGCTGGGAAGGCTCTTGTCGATGGGCACTATGGCAATAACGACTGCAAGCTGTACCACGACTTTCGCGAGATGATCGCGCGTGACGACATTGACGCCGTGATCGTCGCCACCGGTGATCGCTGGCACGCGGCAGCATCGATCATGGCAGCCGAAGCAGGCAAAGACGTCTACAGTGAAAAGCCTTGCGGGATAACGATCGCCGATTGCCAAAATATTTCCGAGACCTTCAAACGCACTAAGCGAATCTTCCAAGCGGGGACCCAACGGCGAAGCGTTCCGAATTTTGTTCAAGCCGTTCAACTCGCTCAATCCGGCAAGCTCGGCAAGCTCAAAGAACTTCAAGCGACGGTTTACATCCCAACCCTCGACAACACCTGGCTTCCTGGTCAACCGACGCCACCGGCTGAGGTTTGCGATTGGAACATGTGGCTCGGCCCTGCGCCCTGGCGTCCATTCAACCAACAGTACGTGAACGGGAAATGGCGCGGCCAATACGACTTCGACAGCGGAGCGCGACTTTTGGACTGGGGCGCTCACACGCTCGACCTTTGCCAATGGGCAAACAGCTCCGATGACACAATGCCAGTCGAGTACGAGCCATCTGAGACGGCGATCACGTGCCGGTATGCCAAAGGAGTCAAATTGGTACTCGACTTTTTGGAAGATCCGTTTGGCAAGCGTGAACCACGGTGGCTGACACGCCTCGGCACTTGCCCGGTGCGCTTCATCGGGGAAGAAGGCTCGGTTGAGACTGGCGACGAAGGCGAAATCATTGCCTCGTCACCGGTGCTTCAAAAAGAGCTCTCGCAACTTGCACGTGTTCGCGGGTTAGACGTTTCAGCACACGCACGAAATTTCTTTGATTGCATCAAGAGCCGCGAGCAAACGGTTTGCAACCCGACAGTTATGCGACGCTCGCACATCGCATGTCATGCCGCGGCACTGTCATGGATCCTTCAACGCACGCTCGTCATCAATCCCGAGACTGAAACGTTCGATGGCGACGACGAAGCCAACCGCTTGCGAAGTCGAGAAAAGCGCCAGTGGGCATAGTTGTTCGAAGCGCTGGTGCCTATGGTGCGTTGACGATATCCATAAGTCGGTTTTCCGCGCCGTCGGGTAGGATTGATGGTTCTCGATCCGCGCTCTTGAACACGATCCAGCGAGTTGTTCGTGTCTTGGGATTCAGAAGTGTGATCGGTGGTCGGTTCAATTTTTGAAGCAGTACCGATAACTCGCATAGGTCACACATCTTCGCTTGCGCCGCTTCAAGTGCCTTTGCCAACGCGGCTTCGCGGTTTGCTACTGGAGCATTGAAATTGTTCTCGGCCGAGGCTACTGGGCGGATGATGGATTGCGAGTGAATGTAGTTCGTTGAAAGATCCAGCTCCAACACCAAGCTCCGTTGCTGGAGCGTTTCGCTGCACTCCGTCGCAAATTGCTGGACATTTTCGGTGACACGCCAAGGGGCAGCTCCCCAGACACTTGCGGCGAGTTGGGGCCAAATCTCGTCAACGGATTTTCCAACGAATCCAACGAGCATCGTTTCGCACCAATGTCTTCTTGCCTCTGCGTGCTGCTGGGCCGAGATCCAACGTTCGCTTTCGACTGGCGAGTCAAAAAGAAATCGCTCCTTGATGTCACTCGCCAAGGCGTCCGCAATCAAATTGGCGGAATCTTCTATGCTGAGTGACCGTTGTATACTTGGAAGCAGAGGTCGATAGTGACGTGTTACACGATTGCTGGCTCGCTCACGTACCGTATCGGTAAGCGAGGTTGCGACAACCGTGTGCTCGAGTGCTTCGTCATGTGGCTCCGTGGCTTTTGCAAGAGTCATCAAGACGGAGAGTTCGTCGGCGTCTTCGGACAAGCCCAACAGTTGACGTGTGTTAGGCACACCGACACAACAGGACAGAACCCGACGCTCAGAATCACAGATCAAGCAAATCACGCGTCGCGGTCCACCAGTAAGCGACTGACCCCCTCGAAGGATTGACGGCGAACCAGCGTGAATGGTCTCCACCTTCAACGTAGTCGCACGGCGTTGTTCGCGGCATGCGTCGACGGATTCCTGCAGGCTAGCATGACACCAAATCGGCTGGGATGTTTCCAAGAAATCGTCGTCAGTGACAACGACAAGCAACCGATTCGTCGAGTCGGTGGACGATGCCGATTCAGCTACCGCGACATCATTAGCGACTGTGACGCCAAGGAAAAGGAAAAAGATTGCGGTGCAGCATCGTTTCGTCGAAGCAGTCACTCAGATCGCCCCCGCGCAGAGATTTATCTAACAAGTGAAACCCGCGTCGCACTTGGCGTGCCAATTGGTATCGCAACGTTTACCTAGTTTACAGGAATCACTTTGGACGTGTTGACTCGATCCGGAAATTTGCGGCCTGGTCGCATCGCAGTTGTCATAGGCGATACACTGAGACTACTCGCGAAGGACCTTATCACCGTTGGTCAGAGCTCATGAAATTCCAGACGCGAAATGATGTATGGCGAATCGTTTTGGTCGCGGCTTGTTGGGTGGCTTGTTCTTGGACAACGCCAGCCGCGCATGGGCAACTGATTCCAGCCCCGGGTATGGATGCGGTTGGCGAGAACCAGTATCCCAATCAACAGTACTACATTGGTTTGGAGTTGTATCGCGAAGGGGTGCTGAGCGATGCATCAGGCGCGTTTGCCGAAGCGTTACGTCAGACGCGGCGTGATCCTGATGGTCGTTGGATCGACGCAATCCCGGTCCACGCGATGCTCGGTGAGTGCTTCTACCAGGCTGGTGATCTTCCGGCGGCCGTCGAGCAGTATGATGCAGCACTTTTGCTTGCGATTCGACATCAAGGTTGGATCAACCGAATTGATTGGCAATCCGCAATCGCTGACGGGGATCTGCAACCGAACGTTGCTTCAGCTTGGGCGGGTGCTGAGAGACCAGCAATTGTGCCGTTCACTCAAACGTTGCAGTTGAATACGGGTTCCAACAACATCGAGGCATCGTACGACCGCGGCAGTTTTGAGTCGGCGCGATTGACATTGGTTGATGGCAATGAAATTCTCAAGGGAGTCGCGATCGCCTTTTACCGGCGTGGGATCATTTTTGGCGCATTGGCGGGTGAGTTTGACATTGCACGCAATGCTCTCTCGGCGATCAACTATCCGCCGCATGTCAACGGTCGCTCGGTCGTCGGTTGTGTTCGCACGTGCGGCAACTTCGCACTTCGCAGCGATAAAGACGTCTTAGCGGAGAGCATACAGTCATCGACCATGGCGGGGCGAATCCATCCGCTCACACCGTTATCACTGATCGCTGCGGCTCGCGTGCTGGCATCTCGTGACAATTTCTACGAAGCAATCCCGGTAGCGTTCCAGGCCGCTGTGACAGCTTCTGCATTGAATCAGCCTGAATGGGTTTGTGAGGCGATGCTGATTGTTGGCGGATGTGTTGCGGCGGATCATGGTAACGCTGTGCAAGCGAAGAGCATGGCGATTGCGAGCGCTCATTTGCGTCGTGGTCGCATCGCTTCGCTCGGCGCGTTATTGTCGGCCACAGAGGCGGCGCTTGTGATTGGTGACTTGAATTCGGCACAGTTGGCTGTTAACCAAGCAGCAACCTTGCTGCAGAATCGTGAAGTTTTTGTTCCACGCGTTGGGGCCGCTTGTGATTTGCTTGTCGCACGTGTTTCAGCGGCTCGTGGTGGATCGCTCGGTAGTTCTCTCGTCGAAAATCGTGTGATCGACGAGGCTGTTGGACGAGCTCTCAGTTTTGCGAACGGAAAAGGTTTGGGGCTGGATGGAAAGCCGCGGGTGAATCGAGGCAATGCCGTGATGTTCTCGACACCGAGGCTGTTCCAGCTCGGGCTCGTTGGGATCGAAACCAATGGACGCGGAATTGGCGGACGAGCCGTTGATGAACGTTTGGAACAATTTGTGTCGGACCGCGCGCCGGGATTGTTGCCGCCTCCTGCTTGGCGTGCTGATCATTTGGACGCCCTCGCGTATGAATCGTTTGATCTAACGAATGCGATGACGGCGTATTTGATTTCGACTTGGAAACGAAATCCGCCGCTCGATGTACTGGTCCAAACGGATGCATTGATGCGTCGTCGATTTCTCGCTTCGCTTCCGATCGGCGGGCGACTTCAGCAAACCCGACGATTGGCCGCGACGGAGCGTGATTTGCTTGTCGAGTCCGCCGCAGCGGTGTTGGTGAAGCCGCCGCTCAAACTCTCGCGGATGCTTGAGATCCTTGCGACGCCCGCTCCACAGTACGGTTCACCGGAACTTGTGACTCGAGGAAAGCAGCTGGAGTCGCTCGCAACGCAATTGGCTCTCGATCGTGGAAATATCCCAGCGGTGATGCCACCACCGATCGTCGGTCGGTCCGATCTGGACAAACTCGACAGCGGGACAGCCATGTTGACGTTCGTCAGTGCCGGTGAATCGATCATCGGGACACTGACGTTGAACGGCGATGTCAAAACTTGGAGCACATTGCCAACCCGCGGAATCACCAATGAGATCGGCAAGCTACTTCGTGGCGTGGGTGCGATCGTATCGCGCGGTTCAACTCGCATTGACAGCGCCGAAGGCTGGCGAGTGAACTCCGCTACCTTGCGATCCATGCTGGTGCCGGATGAAGTCTACGCAACGATGCAATCAGTCGAGCGAGTGATCGTGGTGCCCGACGGACCATTGTGGTATCTGCCATTCGAATTGCTCGGTTATGATGATTCGGCTGCGACCCTATGGGCTGATCGATATGTGGTGACGTACGCACCGACGCCCGGATTGGCAATCCACAACGTTGCACGGGATCGTCTTGATCGGCCCACTGGCGTTTTTTCGAGTCTGTTCTTTTCGCCTCGTGATGCGGAAGCGAATGCCGCGAACTTGGAGACTGTTACGGAATCGCTGCAATTGATGCAAACTTTGCCAAGCAATCCAGCCGTGGCGACGAGCTCGCTCGGCGAATCGATAGGACGTTTGGTCGTGTTTGGTGTGGTGACACCGAATGTGAAAGATCCGTCACTAACGACGCCGGGACTGTATGACGCGACGAGTCCTGAAGGCACGATTGCAAGCTGGTTGCGGTTTCCTTCACGGGTTCCGACTCAAGTGGTCTTGCCAGGCTTCAGAACTGCGGGAGCGAATTTGAATCTTGGTGACGGTCGTGAAATCTCATGGATGCTGACTGCGATGCATTGCTGCGGCGTCCGCAACGTGGTGCTGAGTCGGTGGCCGGTGGGTGGTGAATCCACGTCACTTTTGTTTAAAGAGTTTTTGCAAGAGCTTCCGTACGACGACACACATACCGCGTGGCATCGCGCGGTCGAATCAATTCGCAACACGCCGCTGGATCCCGCAAGCGAACCATTGCTAAGCAGCAAAGATGCGTCGATCGAGAACCTTACTGGAAACTCACCTCTGTTTTGGGCTGGCTATCTTCTCGATGCAAGCGGTCCCAAATAAGCCTGAACGAAGCCGCTTTGGAATGTCGAACGAGACGCAGCGTCCGCTTAGAAAACGAAACAGTTACGCACGGTCGCGGGCAATCGGTGTCATCATCACAAACTACGGGCGAGTCAGCAGTGCGGGAACGAACGTCCCGATAGCGTAAACGAATTTCGTCGAGCCAGCGAACAAGTTGCTGGACCGAGTTGGCGAGATTTTTAGCATTCAACGTTGTTAGCCGAGCCGCAATTTTTGATTTTTTTAGTTGACCAGACCATCAACTTGCGATCCTGTTCCGGTAGACTGAGGCACTCTACTCTCATTCGAATAAGGGCATGTCATGAAGCGTCTAGTTTTTTGCATCGTCTGTTTTGCAATTCCGAGTCCTGTGCAAGCCGCCAATCCAGCACAAGTTGTTACAGGTTTGCGGCTTTTCACACAGGAGTTTACGTCCACGGCTCCAGGCCAGAATGGTGACGGACTCGGCCCCGTCTTTAACGAAGCGTCTTGTGTTGCCTGTCACAACGTTGGAGGTGTTGGGGGAAGTGGAGAAGTTATAAGCAACGCTCGCGCAATTGGGCTGAGCAAAGCCGAGTTCACTCCCATTCGCCCCAAGTCAAGCATTGAGGAAGCGATTCAAGACTATAGCCCAGGGTTCTTGGCGCTTGATGGCTCGGTGCTTTCGAGTTTCACTCTGCACCGTCGCGGTGGCTCGTTCAATTTCGCTCAGTTGCGGAATCGGTCGCTGAGCGTTTTCAATCCACAATGGAATGACGATTCGAGCCTCTCAACCGACACGGTTCATGCCGAACGTCAACCGATGCGAATTCTAAACGCAAGCGGGAATTTGATTTTGACGACGCACATTTTTGCTCGGAACACTCCCGCTTTATTCGGCACAGGCATGATCGATCAAGTGCCCGAATCTGCAATCTGGGAGCAAGCGAATTTCCAGAAACGAAGCACCGAGATCTCAGGTCGCCCGGGAACATTAGAGGACGGTCGCATTGGCAAGTTTGGATGGCGAGCAAATTTTGCGACGCTATTGGAGTTTACAGAGACTGCCTGTGCGAATGAACTGGGGCTTCAATCCAAGCGAGTCAAGCAAGCGAACGATCTGACTCAGCCAAACTACCGAAGTCCCAATCCGGATTTGTCGGATGATATGATTAGTGCAATGAATGCATTCATCGCGTCATTACCCCGACCTCGCCGATTGCTTCCCGATGACGATCATGCTCGCGAATGGGTAAGGACTGGTGAAAAGCGGTTTATCGCAATTGGTTGCATTGACTGTCATACCGCTAATATGGGCTCGGTTGCGGATCTATACAGCGACCTTTTGCTGCACGACATGGGACCAAATTCAATCGATCTGGCTGCGGCACCTCCGTATCGACGACAAATTTCGTTGCAAGAGAAAGTGGAGGTTATCCATCCACTCAGGACCGAATCAAGCAATGCGTCGTTGGCATCCACCGGCGGCTATTCGGGATCCGTTGCGTCAATGACGTCGACGTCTACCGCTGGGCCAGCAAATATTGGTCAATCAGCACCTCATCGAGTGTCGGGATCGAATACGAAGATCGTCATGTCACCGCCGACATCGCCCCCGAAGCAAATAGTTAAACCGCTGGGAACGCCAACCGAAAGTTTTGATATCGTGGCTCAGGCACAAGGCATACCGGTTACACAATTCAGGTCACAGACATTCTTGGTTTCGAATATTGAGCCAACGCTTGTCAATCAAGAATGGAAGACGCCGCCGCTATGGGGCGTGCGTGATTCAGCGCCCTATATGCACGACGGCCGCGCGGAGACGATCCTCGAAGCTATCGCGATGCATGATGGCGAAGGCCGGGGTGCACGCAATCGATTCCTGGCTCTGTCCTTCGATGACCAGCAAGCGATCCTGGCGTTCCTGGATACTTTCGTCGCACCTACTCAAGGTGTTATCGAAGCGCCGAAAAAGTTCACTCGCCGTGATCTAGTGTCTCGTTAAGCAACTGCACGAAACGACTACTTGCCGGGGGCGTCGCCGTTGGCTTTCCACCATTTGCTGGCTTGGTCGACGGACCAGGGGAACTCATTGCGTAACTCGTCGATTCGATCGGCGAGCTTTTGGACACTTTGGAATCGATCGTCCGCTGACTTCGCCATGCACTGACGCACAAACTTCTCAACGGTCTCAGGCACAGGCTCGCCCAAGTGCGTTTGCAGACTGATCGGATCGTGGCTGATGATGAGCGCAAACAGCGACTCGGGATCACACTCGGAGAAGGGCGGTCGTCCAGTGAGTAAGTAATATGCGATGCACCCCAGCGAATAGATATCGCTGCGAAGATCCATCACGGTCGGATCGCGAAACCGCTCTGGTGCCATGTACATGGGCGTACCCGACCAAATCGCTTCGCTGGTTTGGTACATCCCCTTGACCGGTTCGAGCGGCTTGGCGAGTCCAAAGTCGAATACGACTGCCCAGTCACCGACGGAAGCGTCGAGGGAAAGCATCACGTTTTGCGGTTTGAGGTCGCGATGCAGCAAGCTCGCTGCATGTGCGCCAATGATCGCGTCACAAATTTGCCGAAGGATGCACAGAACTCGACCTATCGATTGAGGACCACTGCGAGCGACCACTTCGTTGAGTGTCAATCCGCGGAGGAACTCCATCGCCGTGTAGAACTCTCCGTCTGCGGTGCGTCCGTAGTCATAGATTGTCACGATGTGGGGGTTGTCGAGTGCCGCAGCGACCCGCGCTTCGCGATCAAAACGAAGCAAATCATCAGGCTCTTGTCGATCTGGACGAAGCACTTTCAATGCCGTGGGGCGTCCCAGGTGTCGGTGTTTGGCACGGAACACGACTCCCATACCGCCGCTACCGATCGGCTCGCCGATTTCGTATTGAAGCAACGGATCGGGACGTCCAGATTTCTTCGAAAACAAGCCGCTGAAATAGCTCGCTCCAAGTAACACCACAGAAAGCAAACCGCTCAAGTACCAAAACTTGGACATGATGCTTCGAGCAGGCGCAAGCGATCGCTCGTGATCACGCTCTGTAATCAAACCAATATCATAGTCACTGAACCAGTACCAAACGCCGTTGACGAGTTCGCCGGCATAGTTGCGATACGGTTCCGACGAGGCCCCGCTTCCCTGGCGAACTAAGTTCGGAGCGGAGTGCGTTAACGGCTTGCCGAACCTCGCACGTAAATCGCCACTGAATTTTTCCGTGCCGGGATCGGCAACGAGCAACCGTGTTGCGAGCGTGCCATCGTCGGCTTGAATCACTCCGTTGAGCACAAGCTCATGCGCATGTTGTGAATGCGTCACCAACACTCCGCCCGCGTTCACCATGTAGCAATCGCCAGCGTCCTGATCGATGGCCGTGCTCACCATCTCGTTGAATCGAGCATAAAGATCCGTTCCAGCGATCATAAGTGCGGCCTCGACTTGCCCCGCTTCGTTGCGAACGGGGCAAATCATTCCCATCACAATCGGATCAGGCCCCGATTGCGTCTGATTCGATGTTCCAGCCTCACCAGGACTTGCCAACATCGTCGGTCCGAAGAGTTGCGCCTTACCACGCATCACATGCGAGAGCTGCTCGACAAGATCGACGGTGACGGGCTCACCTACAGGCTCGAAGATTCGCATCGTCGTCGCGAGCGTATTGCCGGACCGATTCCACACAGCAAATTCAACTTGGTCGTTCTTTGCAAGTTGTCGAAGCGAAGCGGCGAGTGAGTCCGAATGAGGCGATTGGCTTAGTGCAAGCGAGAACTCCGGACTTGGCACATCGCCCTGCTCACGAGCCAGCTCAACAAGTGCGTCGATGCTCAAGCGGACGTTTGGATCATCCGCCCAGCTTTGGGCCTTGCGAGTTTCTCGATCAAGAAACAACGAGACCTTGCTTACGGCACTGGAGCAGGCCGCACGCAGGATCGTGGATTCAGATTCACAGATTGATTGAGCGGCGTTTTGCGACGTTAGCCAGCCCATCAACAGCGTCGGTACAACCACCCCGAGCAGCCCCAACGCGGTGATCCAAATTTGGCTTCGGTTGCGAGTGGCTGTCCGCGCACGTGGCGCAACGAACTCAATGGGCTTCTCTGGACGAGCCATGTCGTCCAAATGGCGTGGTTGTGCATGGGTGCGTTGGGCCCATTTGAGTGTGCTGTCTGATGAAATCGCTGGCGCTCGACGTTGCGATTTGACTGGACCCTCATTCGTATCCGACCTATCGCGGCCGGTCTTTGAGTCTGGTCCGTCGCCAACTTGGTCCGTTGACTTCACACGGGCAGCCGATGGAATAGATGACCGGTCACCTTCCGCTTTCGCAGCCTCGGGATCATGTTCATCAAGAAGCTCAAGGACTTGTCGAATCAAGTCCTCGTCATGAACCGCTTGTTCGCGCACGAAGGTCGCACGTTCATCTTCAGGCAATTCTTCGGCAGCAAGAAATAGGTCCCGTATCTGGGCGTACCTTTCGGCATCCATTAAACGGACTCGCTCTCGCCTGAATCAAGTTCGCTATCTTGGTCCGATTCAGCCTCGTGATCAAATTCTCGTAACTGGCGCCGCATCCACGCTCTTGCCATGGCCCATTCTTTCTCGATCGTGCGCAGCCCCAGATTCATCTCACCAGAAATCTCTCGCATCGTCATTCCACCAAAGAATCGCATTTCTACAATCTTGGCTTGGCGTGGGTTGAGATCCTGCAGTGTCTTTAGCAAATCGTCGAGCGCGACAACATCACGATCCTGTTGAAGTTCAAAGGTCACCTCATCACTGAGGATTCGGCGCTCCCAATCACCACCACGCTTGAGCGAATGAACTTTTCTCGCATGGTCAACGAGGATGCGTCGCATTACTGTCGCACCGATCGCGAAGAAGTGCGTCTTGCCTTGCCAATTGATACGCGACTGATCAATCATCCGCATATAGGCTTGATGAACCAGCGACGAGGAACTGAGACGATTACGCAGCGGTTCGCTCTGCAGGAATCGACCTGCGAGCCTGCATAAATCGTCATACATGACCGTAAACAAACGATCTGTCTCGCTAGCCTTGCCCTCTTGGCTGCGGCTCAACAGTTCAGTGATCGAACTCATGGGTTCGGGGCTTTCAATAGTGGGAATCCCCCAAAGATTCATCAAAATCGTACTAGATCATAATAGCCACATGGGCCGGCGAACAAAAAGACCCTATCAAACGTTTCTTTGCTGTTTGCTTGCTTGGCGAATGGTTTCCGCATGAATATCCACAATATCGCAAACGTTTGCCGCGTATCCCCCCGACATGGCGATTGCCAACGGTGTCCCTTGCGAATTGCACCATTCGAGTACCAATGTATCACGCTGAGCAAGCCCAGCCTTGGTCAATTTCATCCGCCCGAGACGATCTCCGGAAAATGGGTCCGCGCCAGCCAGGTAAATGGCTAGCTCGAATTGATTCGTTTTCTCAATGGTCGCGAGCGATTCCCTTAATTTCTCCAGATACTCGTCGTCTCCGGTGCCGTCAGCCAATGGCACGTCGAAATCACTTGCGACTTTTCGCACGGGGAAGTTCTTCGCCCCATGCATCGAAAACGTGAACGAATCCGGGTCTCCGGCCAGGATCGACGCAGTCCCGTTGCCCTGGTGCACGTCCAAGTCGATCACAATCGCGCGTTGAACCAGGCCTTCGCGTCGGAGCGTCTTGATCGCCACCGCGGCATCGTTGAACACACAGTATCCTTCTCCCGCATCCGCAAATGCGTGGTGCGTGCCACCAGCCAAGTTGGCCGAGACACCGTCTTGGAGCGCCGCACGCGCGGCCTCGATCGTCGCTCCCGTGCTTCGTCGAGACCGCTCAACCATGGCGGGTGACCATGGAAACCCGATCCGCCGAATCTCCGCTGTCGTCAACGTCCCTGTCTTGACGGCATCGAGGTAACGCATCGTGTGGCACAGCAACAATTGCTCGTCTGTGGCCGCCGGCGGAACAATGAAGACGTCATCGCGATGCAGATCCGATCTCGCCAATCGCTCGCGCAGCAACCGATACTTGCTCATCGGAAACCGATGCGTGTCCGGCAACGGCAATTCGAAATGGTCTGTGTAAAACAACCGCATGGAGCACATCCGCGTTTTCGACTAACGCGTTAACCAGCCACGTTTCCAAAAGAAACCAAGCATGAAGCAAGCCAAGCTCGCCATGAGAAAGAGCGCGAACGGATAACCATACCGCCACTGCGTCTCGGGCATATTCAACCCAGACACTTGAGGATTGAAGTTCATACCGTACACGCCAGCAATAAACGACATCGGAATGAAGATTGTCGAGATGATCGTTAGAACTCGCATGACGTCGTTCGTTCGCTGGCTCAGTTGCGTGAAGTACAGATCACGCAGATCGGTCACCACCTCGCGGAACGATTCAGTGACTTCGAGAATCTGGGTCGCGTGATCCACGCAATCACGAAAGAACAATTGCGTCGTCGCTTCGACCTGGCCACTCGCGTCCTGCACGAGTCTCTGCATCGCCTCGCGGTGCGCGTAACTGATCTTGCGGATCTCCGACAACTCTCGCTTCGTCTCACGAATCTGGGTGTTGGCCTGGGGCGTTGCACTAATCGTGACTTCGTCTTCGAGCTGTTCCAGGAGCCGCCCGTATTCTTCGAGCATCGGAAAGTATGCATCGATCGCAGCGTCGATGAGACAGTACATCAGGTAGTCTGCGCCATGCTCGCGAATACGACCGAGCGACTCGCGCAGCCGACGACGAACGGGATCAAACGAGTCACCGTCGCACTCTTGAAACGTAATCAGAGTTCGACCACTGAGCACAAAGGCAACTTGCTCAAACGTCGGAGGCGTCTGGTGGTCCGTCAATCTGAGCATCACGACAAGGCGATTGCCGACAATCTCCGCCTTAGGACGCTGGTGCGTGTGAACGATGTCTTCCATCGTGAGCGGATGGATCTCGAACACGTCGCCAATGCGCTGCAGCAAGTTCGTATCGCCAAGCCCAACCACGTCGATCCACTGCACCCCATCCGCGACATTCGCTAACTTGCTCGCGACGACCGTATCCGACTCACGTAGTGAATTCGCGTCGTAAATCAATCGACGTAATTTGCTTGGCGAAGCGTCTTTGTCATGGTGAATCGAACCCGGTGTTGCCCCCACTCCGCTTCTTCGAACGAAAGGACGGAACATCTTTTGGCGAAATTTTGCCCGCCGGCGATGCTTGCTGTTATGGGCGTCGCTCAATTCAAATCACTCGGTGCATACGACAAGGAACCAAAAAACGGGCTGTTTCTACTGCAATCGATGGGATCGTCGAAAATGACCTTTTCAGTGTAAGTTGTAGTCGAGGTCACCGACCAGCGACTAGCCGCGACAAAGTGGGTTCCGAGAAATACGTGGGTTACGAGAAGTCAGAATGCTGAAACTTTGGACGATTGACGAAGCCCAACAGTACGTTGCTGAAGCGCGTCGTTCCAACCGCATCGTGGGCGTCGTTCCAACGATGGGAGCCCTCCACGAAGGCCACCTTTCGCTTGTCCGCAAAAGTTGCGAAGAGTGTGACGAGACCATCGCGACAATATTCGTGAACCCGACGCAATTCGGGCCTGGCGAAGACCTCAGTCGCTATCCAAGGACTCTCGAAGAAGATCTCGCGGGATTGGAACGGGCGGGTGCCACCGCTGTGCTGATTCCATCCGTTGAAGACATGTACCCGGACGGATTCAGCACTTATGTCGAGCCTCCAGAGGTCGCCAAACCGCTCGAAGGCGTCTGTCGTCCGACGCATTATCGAGGCGTCACGACCGTTGTGCTGAAGCTGTTTCACGCGATCCCCGGTCACCATGCCTATTTCGGACGCAAAGACTACCAACAAGTCAAAGTCATCCAAGCGATGACCCGTGATCTGAATTTAAAGATCGAGGTCGTGATGTGTGAAACCGTTCGCGATCCAGATGGGCTGGCGATGAGCAGCCGAAATCGGTATCTGTCGCCCGAAGAACGAGAACGCGCGTTGTTGCTCAGCCAAGCGCTTCGGCGAGCAAAAACGATGGCCCGCGAAGGAACGTATTGTGTCGCGAGCTTGCAAGAAGAGATGCGACGCGTGCTCGTGAGTGCATCATCGGATCGACCAACTACTGAGTCAACGAAAACCAACGGAGTCGACGCGATTGACTATGCCGTCATCGTGGATGCCGAAACGCTTTCGTCCGTTTCGTCGCTCGAACGACCTGCTGTCGCGTTGATTGCAGCCCGAGTTGGCAAAACACGACTGATCGACAACGAGTTTATTGACTGAAACGTATTGCAGAAGGAATTCGCAACATGATTAAACGCATTCTTGTGACTGGTGGTGCTGGCTTTCTCGGTTCGCACCTGTGTGAGCGACTGGTCGATCAAGGCCATGACGTCATTTGCCTGGACAATTTTTTCACCAGCCAAAAGACCAACGTCTCGCACTTGCTCGACAAGCCGAACTTTGAGCTGATTCGTCACGACATCACGCTGCCGATCTTTCTGGAAGTCGACCAGATCTACAACATGGCGTGCCCGGCCGCTCCAGGCCACTATCAGTACAACCCAATCAAGACGATGAAGACGAGCGTGCTGGGCTCGATCAACATGCTCGGTGTCGCAAAACGATGCGGTGCGACGATTCTCCAAGCGAGCACAAGCGAAGTCTACGGCGACCCCGAAGTCCACCCGCAAACCGAAGACTATCGCGGCAACGTCAATCCGATCGGTATCCGAGCTTGCTACGACGAAGGCAAACGCGCCGCCGAGACGCTGTTCATGGATTACCACCGCAGCAACAAAGTCAACGTGCGGCTCGTGCGGATCTTCAACACCTACGGGCCTCGTATGCATCCGTATGACGGTCGCGTCGTGTCGACATTCATTCGCCAAGCTCTTGCGGGAGAACCGATTACGATCTTCGGCGAAGGCGACCAGACCCGTTCGTTCTGTTACCGCAACGATCTCGTGGATGTGATCATCGCGATGATGAACAATACCAATGGCTTCGTCGGCCCAGTGAACATTGGCAACCCGCATGAATTCACGATCCGCCAATTGGCTGAGCAAGTCATCGCCATGTGCGGCTCAAAAAGTCAACTGGTCCAGCGACCGTTGCCTCCCGATGACCCGACCCGCCGCCGCCCCGATATCTCGCTGGCGAAAAAAGAATTGGGCTGGGAACCAAAGATTGAACTCGCCGAAGGCCTCAAGCACACCGTGGACTGGTTCAAATCGATTCGGTTGAGCGACTATCGTCCGCCAACGCCGAACTTCTCATAAATGCCTGCATAGCTGCGTTCATTCTCGGATGCAGCCACGTTCAGTTACGATTTTGCCGGGAAAAGACCGCAACAAACGATTGACGAAGCGTGTAGACTGTGGCGACGACTACAACGTTCCCAATCCTACGCGTTTTCTGATCCCACCATGCGATTCTCCACCTCCAAGTTGTCCCGTTTTCTGTGTGCCGTGCTTGCGATAACGCTCGCCGTGCCACTGTCCCTCAGCGGTTTTGCCCAGGCTCCGGCCAAGACGAAACCAGCCAAGAAACCCGCCGCGAAAAAAACTTCGAAACAACTAAGCGTTGGCGAGACGACTGGCGAGAACACCGCGACACCGATCGATCGCATCACGGTCGCGAAGGATTTTCGCGTTGAACTTCTGTACTCAGTTCCGGGGCAGGACCAAGGCTCGTGGGTGAACCTGTGTGTCGACCCCAAAGGCCGGCTGATCGTGAGTGACCAGTTCGGAAGCCTGTACCGAATCGAGCTCCCCAAAGACGGTCGTCCGATCACGCAAAGCGACGTGGTGAAGGTGCCAGCCGACATTCGAGCCGTCAACGGCATGCTGTGGGTGGATGACGCGTTGTTTGTGGGAGTGAACGACTATGAGTCCAAGATCCCATGTGGTCTGTACAAGCTCACGGACACCGACGGTGACGACAATTTGGATCACGTCGAAATGCTTCGTGAGATCCAAGCCAAAGGCGACCACGGCATTCACGCCCTCGTCCGAACACCCGACGGCAGCGGCTTCTTTTTGGTGTGCGGAAACGGCAGCAAGCTGACCGAGATCGCAGACTCATCGCCTGTCCCACAGATCTGGGGCGAAGACCATTTGCTGCCAAGGCTGCCGGATGGCCGCGGCTTCATGCGCGACGTCGTGGGCCCCGGCGGAGTGATCTATCGTGTCTCGCTCGATGGCAAGAAGTTCGAAGCCTATGCGAACGGTTTCCGCAACGTGTTCGACGCTGCGATCAATCGTGACGGAGACCTGTTCACGTACGACGCCGACATGGAATACGACTTCAACACGTCGTGGTACCGACCGACGCGAATCAATCATGTTGTCAGCGGCGGTGAATACGGATGGCGCAACGGTGCTGGCAAGCGGCCTGCGTTTTATCCAGACAACTTGCCCGCGGTGATTGATATCGGCCCAGGCTCACCGACCGGAGTCACGTTCGGTTACGGTGCGAAGTTCCCACAAAAGTATCAGGATGCGTTGTACGCTCTGGATTGGAGCTGGGGAAAGCTGTACGCGATCCACTTGGAGAAAGACGGCGAGACTTACAAGGCGACTAAAGAAGAGTTCGTGACCGGTGCGCCGCTTCCGATCACTGATGCTGTGATTCACCCGGGCGACGGGTCGATGTACTTCACCATCGGCGGCCGCGCAGTGCAGTCGGGGCTGTATCGGGTCAGCTACGTGGGAACAGAGTCAAATACCGAACAGCTTGAATCTCGCCCGAAAATGGCCAGCTCACGCGAATTACTCGAGCAATACCACGGGAAACAAGATCCAAAGGCAGTCGATTTTGCGTGGCAGTATCTCGCTGACTCAGATCGCTTTGTTCGCTTCGCAGCCCGCACGGCGATCGAACACCAACCGCTCGAGCAATGGTCTGCAAAAGCTTTGGCGGAGTCGGATCCGTCGTTGCAAGTGGAAGCCTTGATGGCGCTAGCTCGCGTCAGCGGCGTTTGCCCCGAACTTCGAAGCGACTCCACGCCACCCGTTGATACTGCGATGCAAAGTAAGCTGGTCGATGCACTTCTTGCAATCGATCCAGCAACCCTCGATGAAGCTCGCAAGTTGACTTACGCGCGTGCGTTGCAAATCACGTTCAATCGTTTTGGACGCCCAAGCCAATCGGCAATCGATGCATTCGTGACAAAGTTGGACCCGCTGTTTCCGTCCAAGTCGCCCGACGTAAATTGGCTTTTGTGCGAAACACTGGCGTGGCTCGAGTCGCCCGCCGTCGCCGCGAAAGCAATCGCGTTAATCGAATCGTCGCCAACGCAAGAAGAGCAAATTGAATACGCTCGCTCGATCCGCTTCGTGCAAGCGGGTTGGAGTTCCGACCTTCGCACAAGATACTTCGAGTGGTTCCTAAAGGCTGCGAACTACCGCGGCGGTGCAAGCTTTGAAAAGTTTATCGAGTTCATCCGCAACGACGCTGTTGCTTCGATCCCAGCGGACGAGAAGGCGACGATGGCTGAGTTGCTTGCACGAAAGCCAGAACGCATCTCGGCACTCGAGAACCTCGGCGAGATCTTCAACGGGCGCACGCCAACGCAATGGACGCTCGAAGAGCTCTCCGAAGCCGCCAAAGTGGATTTGTCGAAACGCGACCTTGAAAACGGACGACGCATGTTTGCCGCATCAGGCTGTTTCGCTTGCCATCGCTTTGACAACCAAGGCGGTATGACGGGTCCAGACTTAACCTCCGCCGGTCGCCGTTACTCGCCACATGATTTCCTCGACCAAATCATCAACCCGAGCAAGGTCATCAACGACCAGTTTTCGTCGATCGTCGTTTTAACCGAAGACGGCAATATCTACACCGGCGTCGTCGTGAACCTGAAAGGCGACACGTTGACCATCAACACCGACCTATCGGACCCGAACCAACGTGCCACGATCGATCGCAAGAACATCGAAGAACTCACCGTATCGAAGGTTTCGCCCATGCCCGCCGAACTGCTCAACCGCATGACCAAGGACGAAATCCTCGATCTAATGGGTTACGTCCTCGTCCAACGGCAATAGGTTGTTCGACACATTCTTTCTCTTTCAAAGCAGCAGGCACACGGAGTGTGCCTGCTACTTTGATTCAGCGTCTAGGAACGAAATGGCGAATCAACAAGCTAGAACGGACTGAAGGCAAATTGCTCCTCGCTGCCTACTCACCTTTCGTGGCGAGCCACTTGGAGGCTGGTTCATTCATGTAGGTGACCTCACGATCATTCGACGCAGGCTCGCCGGGTGTTGCTCGTCCGTTGCGAACTTGCTGGTCAAGCAGCGCGACCAACTCCTTTACCTTGGCTGGATTCTCAGTCGCCAAGTTTTTCGTCTCAGCAACATCCTCTTCCAAGTTGAACAACTGGATCGGCGGCAACCCTTCCTTGTTCGCGTCCTTCTCTTTCGGTGCGCTCCAGCCACCGCTGCCTGCGGACAAACAAAGCTTCCACACGCCCTGCCGAATCGAGAATGCTCCTTCGATCGAATGACTAATGAGCGTATCGCGCCCGGATGTTGCGGCACCACCAAACACCGGCAATAAACTGAAGCTATCTTCGCCACCGCGAGTTGCGTTGGCGGATTCGCCATTCGAGCGCACGATCGATTCCAAGGTCGCGTAGATGTCTGTCAAGCAAGCCAGTGCATCCGTATTCTGGCCGGGGGCAACGTGGGCTGGCCATCGAACGAGGAACGGGACGCGGTGGCCGCCCTCGTAAATGTCGGCCTTGTGCCCGCGATAGCCGCGACTCGGATCATGCTCATGCTGTGCTAATACAGAAAAGTTTGCCTCCGGCGAGCAACCGTTGTCACTGGTGAAAATCACAAGCGTGTTGTCGTCAACACCAGCGGCCTCGAGCGACGCCATCAACTCGCCCATGTGATGATCCATTTGCATGACAAAGTCGGCGTAAGGATTCAGCCCACTGGCGTCTTTGAAGGGCGGAATCGGCACGATCGGTGTGTGCGGTGCTGGTAGCGCCAAGTACAAGAAAAACGGATCGCCCGCTTTGGCAGCTTCCGACCTCTCCTTCACTAACGAAACAGCCTTGCCGAACAAATGTGGCAATACTTCGTTGATCTTAAAGTCATCGCTAATCGGTCCGTTGCGGTACCAGCCGTAAGGATTCAACTGTTTCGTCACGCCTTCCTCGCGATGCGGCACTTGAGTCGCGCGACCGGAATCGACCCAGACATACGGTGGCATATCGAGTGAGCCACAGTGAGCGTAGTACTGGTCGAATCCGTTGATGTCTGGACCGTTGGTGATGGGTTTGGAGAAATCAATCTTCCCGTTCTCTTTGTCCCAGTCCCAACCCAAGTGCCACTTGCCGATCATCGCAGTGTGATATCCCGCCCCGTTCATCAAATGACCAAGCGTCGGCCGATCTGCCGGGATCAAGTGCTCGCTCGTACCGCTCAATACGCCTTTTTCCAAGCGGGAACGCCAGTTGTATCGACCCGTGAGCAACCCATAACGTGTCGGCGTGCAAACGGAGCTGGGTGTATGCGCGTCATGAAACGTCATGCCTTGGTCGGCGAGTGCTTTCAAGTTCGGCGTCAGGATCTTGCAGTTCGGGTTCGTCGGTGAGATATCACCGATCCCCAAATCATCCGCTAGCACCACAATCACGTTCGGCCGCTGTGCGTCGGCTGCGAGGCTTGGTTCAACACGCCAACCCGTCAGCCCAAAAAACAGTGTGATACCGAGGGCAACGTGTTTTGCGCCGAGAGCAACGTGCGGGCGTATTTGCCATATGAGATAAGTTTTCATTGGTTTCTTTGATAAGCAGGAGTGCGATAGCAAAAGGCCGGTGGACTCACGAGGAGTCGCCAAGAATGCGTCAAGTATACAGCGATAAGTGCGGCTCGTTGCGTGCCAGGCTGAAATCAAGCCAACATGAAAATGAAATGCTTCGCCAGGACTTCTCCGCCAATAACTGCGAGTTTTGTCAAGCAAGCCGCTCCTGCTAGACCCGTTTAGCGGCAAGCTGGATCATTGGATGTCGTCCACCAACCGCCGAGTAAATCAGTTACAATCAACGCTTCGAGTTTTCTGTCGCTGCTCAGGAGTCGTTTGAAAATGTTACGCTCAGTCCTCGTGCTACTTTTCGCTGTTTCGCTTGGCTCAATAACTATGGGGCAGGACACGTCCCCGCCTGCTGCACCAGCGGTCACGCCACCACCAGCTGCTGCGGCCACACCCAAGGTTGGCGAGGCGAGCGATTCAGATGCCGGGACTCGTTTGGCTCTCTACTTGAGCGGTTGTAAGTTTGTTGGAAAGTTCACGATCGATGGGAAGGATTCCGCCAAGACGGAAGAGTACACGATCTCGAAATGCGAGAAGCTAGCAGATCCAGACATGTATCGCTTGACGGCTCGTATCAAATACGGCGACATCGACAGTGAGTTGCCGCTCGAGTTGCCGATTCGATGGTCTGGAAATACGCCGGTGATCACGCTCGATAATTTTTGGATTCCTGGGATGGGAACGTTTTCGGCTCGAGTGCTGTTACACTCCGACCGTTACGCCGGCACGTGGCAACATGACGCCGTCGGCGGTCACATGTTCGGCAAACTCGAACGTGTCGAAAAGTAACACTCGGGAATGTATCAATCGAGTTGCCCCACCTCCCGCCGATTAAACTCTGTTGTATGAAAACAGCACTCCTGGGCGTCATCGTCCTTTGTCTCGCTTGTCTCCAATGCGTTGCGGCTTCGTCGGAGGATGTAAGCTTCAGTCGTGATATTCGCGCTATGCTGTCCGATAAGTGCTTCCAATGCCACGGACCCGATGCAGGCAACCGCAAGTCAGATCTGCGTCTTGATGTGCGCGACGATGCGATGACGGCTGGTGTGCTCAGCCCTGGTGATGCAAACGCGAGTGAGATCATCGCGAGGATCACGTCGGACGACCCAGACCTTGTGATGCCGCCACCGTCGACTGGGAAGACAATCACAACCGATGAGTTGAGTAAGTTTCGTGCTTGGATTACTGACGGGGCGACTTACGACGAGCATTGGGCGTTTGTGCCACCAACACGCCCCAGCATTCCCGAAGTGAGCGATCCGTCTTGGTGCAAAAACCCGATCGACTTCTTTGTGATGAAGAAGTTGGATGAACACGGATTGAAGCCGTCACCAGCGACAGATCGACCATCGCTCTTGCGGCGTGTGCATTTGGACTTGATCGGTTTGCCACCCAGCCCGCAAGCAATCGAAAGCTTCACGACTAGCGATGACGTGGATGCGTTTACATCCGTCGTTGATTCGCTGGTGAAGTCACAGCACTTCGGTGAACGTTGGGCACGTTGGTGGCTCGACGCAGCCCGCTATAGCGACAGCGATGGATACGAAAAAGACAAACAACGCGAAGTTTGGTTCTATCGAGATTGGGTAACGAAGTCGTTCAATCGTGACATGCCGTACAACGAGTTTGTGGTGAAGCAACTTGCCGGTGATTTGTTGCCGGAAGCGGGTCAGGATGAGATTGTCGCGACCGGTTTTTTGCGCAACTCGATGGTGAACGAGGAAGGCGGTGCGGATCCGGAACAGTTTCGCGTCGAAGGCATGTTTGACCGCATGGACGCGATTGGAAAAGCGATTTTGGGGATCACGACCCAGTGTGCTCAATGCCACACGCATAAGTTCGACCCGCTGACTCATGACGAATACTACAGCATGTTCGCGGCGATTAACGATTTCCATGAAGCGATTGCAACGGTGTATACGCCCGAAGACATGTCGCTGAGGGAGAGTCTGCTGGAGGAGATCGTTGCCGCGGAAAGGACGCTGAAAGCGACTCACCCCGAGTGGCAAAAGCAACTTGTCGCATGGCAAAACAACCTTGCCGCTGGCGATGCGGATTGGACGACGGTCATCGCGACGGATTTACCGTACGAAGGCCAAAAGTTTCGCTTGCTCGACGATGGGTCCATCGTCAGCGAAAGCTATGCACCGACGAAGATGGACAATTCGTTTCCTTGCGTGATCCAACCAGGAACAATTACCGCCGTGCGACTCGATGCGCTCATGCATCCGCAACTTCCGCACGGTGGCCCCGGTCGTTCGATCGATGGAACGGGGGCGTTAACGGAGTTCGAAGTCACCGCAGCTCCCCAAAGTGATCCGAGCAAGACGACCAAGCTAAAGATCGCCCGAGCGGTTGCTGACGTGAATCCGGATAAGACTTTGTTGCCCCCGGCGTACCGCGAGAAGGATGCCGACAACGACAAGCGGGTGACGGGCGGCATCGAAATGGCGATCGATGGCGATAACGCGACGGCATGGTCGACGGATAACGGCCCCGGTCGTCGCAATCAAGATCGCCATGCGGTGTTTGTTTTCGACGAACCGCTTGTGGTGACAGAGCCGACGATCCTTTCGTTTCGTTTGGTGATGAAGCATGGCGGTTGGAACTCCGACGATAACCAAAACTACTTGCTCGGTCGTTACAAGTTCTCTGTGACAAGTCACCCCGCGCCGATCGAGGCGTTTGTGCCCAGTGCGATTGAGAACTTAATTGCGAAGCCATGGCAGCATTTAACGAATGCTGAACAAGCCTCGCTATTCAGCCACTGGCGAGAATCCGTGGTCGAGTTTGCGGAGACGAATGAACTGATCGAGAGCATGTGGAAGTTGCATCCCGCGGGGTCGAGCCAGCTGGCGGTGAAGCAAATCGAAGAGGCTCGGAAAACATTCGTCATGCTGCGAGGCGATTTCTTGAAGCCTGGCAATGAAGTCAAACCGGGTACACCCGCGTTTTTGAATGCAATGCCCGAGTCCGACGAGCCGGCTCGGTTGCGTTTCGCTCGGTGGATGGTGGACGATCGCTCGCCGACGACTGCGCGAGTGATCGTGAACCGAATTTGGCAATCGTACTTCGGTCGCGGGATCGTTTCGACGCCAGAAGACTTTGGGTTCCAATCGCCCTCGCCGACCCATCCAGAATTGCTCGATTGGCTCGCTGTGGAGCTGATGGAGAACCAATGGCGTTTAAAGAATATTCATAAATTGATCGTTCACTCGGCGGTGTACCAGCAATCGTCGGTGATCCATCCAGAGTCACTTGCGGCGGATCCGTACAACGAATGGCTAGCACGCGGTCCGCGGTTCCGTGTCGATGCGGAACTTGTTCGTGACATTGCGTTGTCGGTCAGCGGGCTGATGAATGAGAAAGTCGGCGGGCCGAGTGTGTATCCGCCGGCGCCAAGTTTCTTGTTTGAGCCGCCAGCGAGTTACGGCCCGAAGATTTGGAACACTGCCGAGAGTGATGACGAGTACCGGCGCAGTCTCTATGTGCATAGTTATCGCAGCGTACCGTACCCGTCGATGCAGGTCTTTGACGCGCCAAAAGGGGACGCGGCTTGTGTGCGACGTGAACGCAGCAATACGCCGTTGCAAGCGCTCGTGGTTTTGAACGAACCGCAATTCGTGGATTGTGCACGCGGGATGGCGACTCGGATTCTGAGAGAGTCGCCTGGATCAGATGACGTTTCGCGGATTCAGTTCGCGCATCGATTGGCGACTGGACGGAGTGCTTCGTCCGACGAGTTGCAAATCCTTGGCAAGCTTGTGAAAGAGCAGCGCAAACGAGTCGCAGCGGGCGAGATTCACGTGACAGAAGTCGTCGGGGTCTCGGAACATCTTTGTAAGCAGCTCACAGGCGCTTCCGCAAGCGAGACGTTACCGTGGATCGTGTTGGCGCGAGTCCTGTTGAACTTGGACGAAACAATTACCAAGAGCTAGTCGCTCGCGAATGGGTGAACGTCATATGAATTTTATTGCACGTCGTTGGTTCCTCGAACAATGCGGAATCGGTCTTGGTCACGTTGCGCTAGCGAGTCTGCTGGCGTCGGAGACGAAAGCTGGGCCACGTATCGAGGATACGCTCGCGCCAAAGGAACCGCATTTTCCTGGCAAGATCAAGAATGTCATCTTGTTGTTCATGGGTGGCGGCCCGAGTCAATTCGAAATGTTCGACAACAAGCCGACGCTTGCGCGACTCGATGGAACGCTCCCGCCACCGGAATTGCTGGACGGGTATCGAGCTGCGTTTATCAATCCGAATTCGAAGCTGCTGGGGCCGAAGTACAAGTTCACGAAGCATGGCGAGTCGGGTGCCGAGGTTTCTGAGTTGCTTCCGCATACGGCATCGATCGTCGACGATTTGTGTATCGTGCGATCGATGACGACGGATGCGTTCAATCACGCGCCGGCGCAATTGTTAATGAGCACGGGTTCGCAACAATTTGGCCGTCCGAGTTTTGGGTCTTGGGTGACTTATGGCCTGGGCAGCGAATCGAAGGATCTGCCCGCGTACATCGTGCTCAATAGCGGCAAGAAAGGCCCGAGTGCTGGGAGCGGCAATTGGAGCAGCGGTTTTTTGCCTACGGTTCACACGGGCGTTGAGTTTCGAAGCAGTGGCGATCCAGTGCTGTATCTTTCGAACCCGGCGGGCGTGGATCGCACGATGCAGCGCCAGACGCTGGACGCGGTCAACGAACTGAATCGAAGTCGGCTGGAGACAGTCGGTGATCCAGAGATCGCGACACGTGTGGCTTCGTATGAGATGGCGTTTCGAATGCAGCAAAGTGCGCCGGAGGTGATGTCGACGAAAGACGAGCCAGCTCATGTGTTGGAATCTTATGGAGTGAAGCCCGGCGAGTCGTCTTTCGCGAACAATTGTTTGTTGGCTCGGCGATTGGTCCAACGTGGCGTGCGGTTCGTTCAACTTTTTCATGAGTCGTGGGACCAACACGGCGGGTTGAAAAAGGATCTCGCAAAGAATTGTTTGGACACGGATCAAGCGTGTGCGGCACTCGTCAGCGATTTGAAGCGACAAGGCATGCTGGATGAAACGCTCGTGATTTGGGGCGGCGAGTTTGGGCGGACACCGATGGTCCAAGGCGGTAATGACGGCCGTGACCATCATCCGAATTCGTTCACCATGTGGATGGCCGGAGGCGGTGTGAAGCCGGGGACGGTGTACGGATCAACGGACGAACTCGGTTTCAATGTGGCGGAGAATCCAGTGCATGTGCATGACCTTCATGCCACGATCATGCACTTGCTCGGCTTCGATCACAAACGACTCACGGTCCGTTTTCAGGGACGCGATTATCGTCTGACGGATGTTCATGGCCAAGTCATCGAGGCTTTGTTGGCATGAGAGATACAAACCTTGCGAGCGTTTTCGCTCTCGGTTTTGCCATCATGTTTGGCGTGCCTTGCGTTGCTAGCGAAACCTCGCCAGTCGATTTTTCTCGCGATGTGTATCAGGTGCTGCGGCGATCTTGCTTCGAATGTCACGGACTCGAGAAACAGGAAGGCGGATTGCGGCTTGATGAAAAGGTCTCGGTGTTCGAGGCGTCGGTGATCGAAGCGGGCAACCCAGACGCCAGTGAGATTGTGCGTCGGATCGAGTTGCCAAAGAATCACGACGAAGTCATGCCAGTGATTGGTGATCCGCTTACCAAGCGAGAGGTGTCGGCGATTCGAGCTTGGATCGCGGGCGGCGCCGTGTGGCCAGACGATTTTCAACCACCAGCTCATTGGGCTTATGTCGCTCCGAAACGTGCTGGCACAGTGGACGTGTCCAATGAAAGTTGGATTCAGAACCCGATTGATCGTTTTGTGCTGGCGCGACTCGATGAGTTAAACCTTACGCCGTCGCCCAAGGCGGATGACGCTGTGCTGCTGCGACGCATTTATTTGGACTTGATCGGCTTGCCGCCTTCGCTCGATGAATTGCGTGAGTTCGAAGCGGATCCGTCGCCAGCGGCTCTGGAACGGACGATTGATGAACTGTTGTCGCGGCCACAGTTTGGAGAACGCTGGGCACGGCCGTGGTTGGATCTAGCTCGTTACGCTGACTCGCACGGTTTCCAACGGGATGACTTTCGAGATTTGTGGGCGTATCGAGATTGGGTGATCCGAGCACTGAACGAGGACATGCCGTATGACGTGTTTACGATCGAGCAGCTTGCCGGGGACCTGTTGCCTGATGCCACCCAATCGCAAAAGATCGCGACTGGCTTTCATCGTTGTGCGCCGACGAATGTCGAGGCGGGTTCGTTGCCAGAAGAAACACGCATCGAACAAGTGATCGATCGTGTCAACACGACGGCCTCAGTTTGGTTGGGTTCGACGCTCGAGTGTGCACAATGCCACGATCATAAGTTCGATCCCTTCACGGCCAAGGACTATTACCAGTTTCTTGCGTTTTTCAATAACACCCAGCTTGAAGCGGATCGCCAGAACCCCAACAGCCCCAGTTCGATCGCGTTCATCGGGCCATCGATGGCGATCGCTAATGAGCAACTGGACAGCGAGCGGAGCAAGATCCAGCTAGAACGAGTCGAGTTGAAGAACCGACTTTCTAAGCGGCGAACCGAGCTGGATAAGGACCTGGATTCTTGGGCGGCGTCGCTCGCGGAGAGCCACAAACAAGCTCCCCAGCAACATGCAATTGAGGTGATCAGTTTTGAGTCGCGTGGGAACACAGATACGTACGAGATTCGCGACGATGGCGCGGTGTTGTTGGTTGGAAGCGAGCCACCGCCGACAGATACATACGTCGTTCGCGGAACACTCAAGGCAAATGACGTGCGAGCGATTCGCTTGGATGTGCTGACGGATGAATCACTCCCAGGGACTGGCCCCGGCCGTGGCGATTCCAAACGTTCCAATTTTGTGTTGAATGAGTTGACGGTGTCGGTCGTGGATCGTGAGAACAAATCCAGGCCGCTAAGGTTTGTCAAAGCAATGGCAGATTTTTCCCAGACGAAGTGGGATGCGATTGGGGCCGTTGATGGTGACCCCAAAACAGGTTGGGCGATCGCCCCGGAGTTCGCGAAGCCGCATTGGGCAACCTTCATACTCGATGAATCACTCGACGCATCATCGGGCATCGAACTGAAGATCGAGATGAGCCAACCATTCGGACAATCGCGGACAATTGGCTGTTTCAAGGTGATGGGTGTTTCTGGAAACCCGAATGCAGAGAGCGTCGACGCCAAGATTGTCGAACTGGTTGCGCTCGATCCGAAAACGTGGACGAAAAAGCAACGTGAATCGCTGTTGAATCTTCGAGCATCGTCAGATCCTGGTTCTCAAGCGATCGAGCGAGACCTGGGCAAGAACAAGCAAGCACTCGATGGGCTTGCCCCGGACACGACACAGATCATGGTCGAGTTGGAGGAACCTCGCGATTCGAACGTGTTCATGCGAGGCGACTATCGAACGCCGGGCGAAGCGGTCCAGCCAGGGACGCCGGCGTTTTTGCATTCGATGAAGGCGATGGATGGTGAATCAGCAAACCGGCTGTCTCTTGCACGATGGCTTGTCGATCCCGCGAACCCGTTGGTTGGTCGCGTGGCGGTCAATCGTTGGTGGGGCGAACTGTTCGGCAGTGGTCTTGTGCGAACGCCCGAAGATTTCGGGATCAAGGGCGAAGCGCCGACGCATCCTGAGTTGTTGGATTGGTTGGCGGTTGAGTTCACTGAGAATGGCTGGTCAATGAAGCACATCCTCAAGCTGATCGTGATGTCGGCGACGTACCAGCAATCGTCCGCCGTCTCACCCGAGCTTCAAGAGCTCGACGACCAAAATCGCTGGCTCGCTCGCGGACCTCGTGTGCGACTGGACGCGGAGTCGATTCGCGACAACGCGTTGGCGATCGCAGGTCTGATTTCGCTCAAGCCGTACGGACCACCGATCCGTCCGTACCAGCCAGATGGAATTTGGTCGAAAGTGGGCGGGCAAAACTATTCGTATGACGTCAGCCCTGGAGACGAGAAGTATCGCCGTGGCGTTTACGTCGTGATCAAACGCGGAGCGCCGTATCCGAGCTTTGTGAATTTCGATGCTGACAACCGATTCGCGTGTACCGTCGAGCGTTCACGCAGCAACACGCCGCTGCAAGCATTGACGTTACTCAACGATCCCGTCTTTGTCGAAGCTGCGAAAGCGATTGCTGTGCGTGCTTCGAGAGCAGCAACGAGTCAATCGATCGAGTCCACGATCTCAGACGAGCTTCGGCGTTGCACGGCAAGAGTTCCGGACACGGATGAAGTTGTTCTGCTCAGTAAGCTTTACGAATCCCAATTGAGTGAGCTGACACAGGATAGCGCGAGAGCGAAACGACTGGCTCGTGACGCGTCGCTTTCCAAGGGCGTCACGCCAGCGGAGTTTTCGGCGTGGTACAGCGTCGCTTCGGTGCTTCTGAATTTGCATGAAACGATTACGAAGGAGTAAACCGATGGAAGCTGAAAACAGAATCGTGAATCGTCGTGCGTTCGGTCAAAGCGGCGCCGTCGGCTTGGGGTCGATTGCATTGGCGAGTTTGTTCAAGTCTGCGTCGGCCGAGACGGCGAATCTACTGTCAGCACACTCGCCGCATTTCGCACCGCGTGCAAAGCATGTGATTTACTTGCACATGATCGGTGCGCCTTCGCAATTGGACTTGTTCGACGAGAAGCCGGAACTTTCCAAGTGGCACGGTCAACCGTGTCCCCCAGAAGTCACGAACGGCCGCGACTTTGCATTCATCGGCAAGACATCGACACTTGCAGCGTCGCCTTGGAAATTCAGCAAGCACGGGGAGTCTGGCCAGACGATGTCGGAGTTGTTGCCGCATTTGGCGACCGTTTCAGACGACATTGCCGTGATCCGATCGATGCACACCGATGAGATCAATCATGCGCCGGCACAAATGTTTTTGCACAGCGGTTTTGGTCGCGGTGGTCGACCGAGCTTCGGATCGTGGGTAACGTACGGATTGGGCAGCGAGAACGAAGACATGCCCGCTTATGTGGTGCTGCTGAGCGGACCTGCCGGTGGTGCGGGAACGAGTTTGTGGTCGACGGGATTCTTGCCGAGCGTGTACCAGGGGATCCAGTTTCGTTCTTCGGGCGATCCCGTGTTGTTTCTTTCGAGCCCCGAAGGACACGACGAAATGGATCGTCGGCGAGTGCTTGATACACTCGGACATTTGAACCAAAAGCATTTTGAGAGTACTGGCGACGTCGAGATTCAAACCCGGATCGCTCAGTATGAAATGGCGTTCCGGATGCAGGCGTCGGTGCCTGACTTGATGGACATCAGCGGCGAGACGGCTGAGACGCTTGACTCTTATGGCGCGAAGCCTGGAAAGGCCTCGTTCGCGAACAATTGTTTACTCGCAAGGCGGTTGGTCGAACGCGGCGTGCGGCTGATTGAGTTGTATGACTCGGATTGGGATCACCACGGCGGCTTGAAGACTCGATTGCCGGCGAAGTGCAAAGACGTCGACCAGCCGATGGCGGCGCTGATCAAAGACTTGAAACAACGCGGTTTGTTCAATGATACGCTGATCATTTGGGGTTCGGAGTTCGGACGAACGCCGCTCGCTCAAGGGAATGCGAGTCGCGATGGTGGAGTACCTGGTCGAGACCACCACAAAGATGCGTACACGATGTGGCTGGCCGGAGGCGGCATCAAGGGCGGAGTCAGCCACGGTGCGAGTGACGACTTCGGGATGGATATCGCGGAAAACGGTGTTCACGTTCATGATTTGAATGCGACGCTGTTGCATTTACTGGGGCTGGATCATGAACGGCTCACATTCCGCTATCAAGGACGTGAGTTTCGTTTGACCGACGTCCACGGTAAGATCGTGCGAGAAATATTGGCCTAGCCATTCACCTTCGGCGACTCATGCCGGTCCTTCCTCGCAGCTTATCCGTATGCCAGCCGCCCAATCGATCGCCGTTATCATCCCAGCTGCGGGTAGCGGCAGCCGTTTTGGTGACGCACGAAACAAAGTTTTCGCGATGCTGGCGGGCAAGCCCTTATGGATGCACTGCGTCGAGCGTTTCGCGGCGAGAGCGGAAGTGTCGCGGATTGTGCTCGCAATTTCTGAAGAGGACCGCGAGACTTTCGTGCAACAGTCCGCGAGGTCTGCGATTCGCGGCAAGATCGCGTTTTGTCGCGGCGGAAGCGAACGAAGTGACAGTGTCGCAGCGGCGCTGAGGACGCTCGATGGCGATGATTCGGTGCAATGGATCGCTGTGCACGACGCCGCCCGACCGCTCGTGCAAGACGATGACCTGAGTTCGGTGTTCGAGATGGCGGAACAGAATGGTGCGGCGATTCTTGCGACGCCGATTACGGGGACTGTTAAGCGTGGCGTGGCTGGCCAAGGCGGCTGTTCGACGGTGGATCGGCGTGAACTTTGGACGGCTCTGACACCTCAAGTTTTTCGCGCCGATGTGTTACGCTCTGCCTACGCTCGCCACCACGGCTTCCCCGTCACCGACGATGCCCAACTCGTCGAACGAGCCGGATACCCGGTCGCATTGGTTCATGGCGTCGCCGATAACCTGAAAATCACCTTCCCCGAAGATCTCCAGCTCGCTGAAGCGATACTAAAACGATATGGCAATCGATAAGAACTTGATCGAAGAACTGCGTTGGCGTGGCCTGATTTCGCAAATGACCGACGAAGCCGGGATGGCAAAGTTGCTCAGCGAAGGGCCTCAAACGATTTACATCGGTTTCGACCCGACCGCGTCGAGCTTGCACGTCGGTGGGCTGATGCAGCTCATGATGTTGCGTCGGTTCCAGCGTGCTGGTCACCGACCGATCGCTCTCGTCGGAGGCGCGACGGGAATGATCGGCGACCCGAGCGGCAAAAGCGAAGAGCGCAACCTGCTTTCTGCGGAACAGTTACAAGCGAACGTGGATGGTGTCGCAGCCCAAATGCGCCAGTTTCTCGATTTCGACGGGCCGAACGCCGCCCTGTTGCTGAACAATTTTGAATGGATGAAGGGATACAGTTACCTAGCGTTTTTACGCGACGTCGGTAAGAGCTTCCCCGTTGGCGCAATGATGGGCAAAGAGTCCGTGCGTTCGCGCTTGGAGAGCGAAGCGGGATTGAGCTACACCGAGTTCTCCTACATGTTGCTCCAAGCGTACGACTTCGTGTACCTCGCCAAGGAGCACGGATGCCGCATTCAAGCTGGCGGTAGCGACCAATGGGGTAACATCACTGCTGGAATTGACCTTGGTCGCCGCATGATCGGCACACAATTGTTCGGACTCACCGCTCCGTTGCTCACGACAAGCGACGGTCGCAAGATGGGCAAAACCGAACGTGGAGCGATTTGGCTTGCTCCCGAGCGAACGAGTCCGTACGCGTTCTATCAATACTGGATCAACGTCGCCGATGACGATGTGATGCGCTGCATCGCGTTTCTGACCGAGATCGATCGCGAAGAGCACGATGCACTGGCGGAGCAAACGAAGACCAATTCCGGAGCCCGCGCGGCCCAGAAGCGGCTCGCCGAATGGATGACGCAACTCGTCCACGGGGATGCTGGATTGGTATCCGCCAAACGAGCAACCGATATTTTCTTCGGCGGTGAAATTGACGAAGCCAGCGACAGCCAACTTGCAGAGATCTTTTCTGACGTACCGAGTTGCGAAATCGAACGAACGAGCCTCGATGGCGAAGGCTTTTGGATTGTCGAAGCGCTACAAAAAGCTGGGTTAGCCAAGAGCAGCAGCGAAGCGCGACGCTCGATCCAGGACGGAGGTGTGTACATCAACAACCGCCGCATCGACGACGTGAACCGACGCTTGAGCGAGACGGACTTGGCCAGTGAAACCGTGATGGTCCTCCGCAAAGGCAAACGCAACTACGCGTTGTTGCGGTTTGTTAACCCAACGTAGTGCTTGATGCGGTGGATGAATTGCTGATGTCAGGCCGGAAAGTCTGACAAAGGATTACGCGAATCAGCCGTTCGCCATCAGGCGAGCCGAGTTATCCTTGATGTAATCGTCGGCGTCTTCGATGGCTTCAAAAGTGATCGCGTCCGCTGCGATGGCGGACCATTTCTCGCCAGTCCACGTTTGGAAAACCCGGTCGAGCTGTCGTTTTGGAGCAGTCTTGCTTGGTGAATCGCCCGATATGCGATCGGAAGTGATCACGTAAACCTCATCTTGCACGCGTGCCATGACACCCATCAGTTCATCCTTGTCTCAAGACGAAGCGTAAGCAAATGTGAAGTCAGGAGAAACTGAAGCAGATACCGGCGTCTTCTACGGTACTTCTTCGACGTTGTGTTCTCTCTCTTACCCAGTGTAGCGAAATCGCGGGAGCTTTAGGGTTCCGTCGCCGGATTATCTCAAAGTCGTACGCAGGCCAATTGCAGAATGCGAAAGCGATCCTACTTTTTGCGATTGCTTTCGATGTACCGTTGCTGATCAACATGAAGCTCTTCGAGTTCAGATGTCTTCTTGCACGTGCATTGAAAGGTACAGAGCAACATTTCGTCCGTTGAATCGTCGCCCCACTGGACAAGTTTCGGTGGCGAATTGGGATTCAGTGGATTCGCACTGGAATTGTCGAACCACGCGTCAACACTAATTCGTGTTCCTTTGGGGAGCATCATGGGACGCATGAACGCGTATTGCCCTTGCCAGTTGAAGTCCCATTCTTTGATCCAAAGCATCGGCAAAACACGCCCATCAGGCAATTTCGCGGATACCTTGATTTCGCTACCCAGCACATGCATGTGCGGAACGATGTCAAGCACGAGCGTGGGGACTGGGAGTGTGTAGTACGCGTGCTCAATGTGATGTGCATTACCAGCCGGGATGTTGATTCGTTTGTTGCCGACTTGTATTTCCGCGACAACTTGATGAGCCGACTTTGGCGCGAAATACAACCCGATCATTGAGCGGTCGTGTTCCGGCTTTCCTGTTGTGACGTAATGGATCTCTGCGACGATATCCGTATCACGCTCAATCAATCGCCCCATGCCCTCAGGCAATCGATGCGGGCTCATTCCTGGGAACCAACTGCTCAATGTTCCTTGGGATTCGAACCTCGGGCCACCAAACCCCGCATAGCCAGGACCTGGACTCTGCGCGTCAAGTTTTCGGCCCATGTGTTTCGTGTCGAGATAGAAACTGGCATGGTGAACCGACTGTGCCGATCCTGGGTGGAAATCAATTGCAGAAATCAGTCGATCTGCGGCAAGATTCGAGGGTATCACAAAATAATGGCGAAGATCCGGGCCGCTCGCCGGAATATGGAATACATCCTTCATGGCAAGAATCAAATCCGGTTCACCGAGTGGCCAGCCCTCGCTCACCGTTTCCGGAGTTGGCAAGTCTGCTACATCGCCTTCAGCTTTGCCACTTTCGACCCACGCCTGAAGCAACGACAATTCGTGCGGAGACAAACGTTGTTCGTCGCGAAACGGTGCGAATCCGGTTTCTGGTTTCCACGGCGGCATGAAGCGTGAGTGAGTTACCTCGACAATTTGGTTTGCATGCGCGCTCACGTCCTCGAACGTCAACAAGTCGAAAGGTCCAGAACGATTCGGCCGATGGCAGGAAGCGCAATGCGATTGAATGATCGGGGCGATATCGCGTGTAAACGTAATCTCACCCGACGTGATCTTGTTCGCGGGATCCTCGAGACGACACCCGACGGGTGAGGTCTTTGGCGTTTTGATCGGTGTCCCGCTGGCGGCTGAGTCAATCGCGTCTGACAAATACGATTGCTTGGCAGTATCCAGTTTTTGTCCGACGCGCACATAGAGGTCGTCAATTGCACCGCGGTATAAAACTCGGTTCGCTCGGTCCAGGACAAAGGCTTCGGGGGTATGTGTGGGGGCGAGCGCCATTCGCATTTCGCCGGACCCGTCGAACAGCACAGGGAACTGGATGTCGTACTTAGCGTGATGGTCGCGAACCTTGCTCAAAGTTACCGAGGGATCGGAGACGACTCCATAGAACTCGACGCCGCGATGGCGATTGGCGGCCGCGAGTTCGCCGAGTCGCGGTAAATATCCGTTGCTGATCGGGCAGGCTGTCGAGAGAAAGACAACGACCACGGCTCTCGACCCGGGTTGGTCGCCCAGTCGACACAACTTACCAGTGACGTCAACGCACTTCATTGGAGCCGCCGACGCCGGTTGGCCATTGGCGATCGGCGCACTGTGTATTAGCAAAACGACGGTGACTGCGAGAACGAGAACCAGCGGCCTTTCAGGCCGGCAAGGGGAGAACGATCGCATCCTACGCAGTGCATCCATGTCCGGGTTTCGATCGAATGAGAGAAGAGACGGCAAACGCGCCCAGTACTTTTTCCGGAAAGTCTTTCTTGATTCTAACCACTGAATCGTAAGCTGTGGGGCGAGATCTCTGCACATCCAGCATATTGTCGCTCGTTGAACAGGCTTGAAAGAGCTGATGCACACTCTCGCCGTCAACTACCTGTGTACTTTCCATTGCATGCCCGCGACTCGCATTGATTGAACGCGATTCATGGACCTTTTGATAAGCGATCAAGCACATTGCGAGTAATTTGGACGACTGCGGGATCATTGCCGCTTAGGCCGTGAGCCCAATCTGTTGTTCCAGCGGTAACGACGGTGCCGCCTTGAGTGTAGACGCCGAGGACTGCGGCACCGACTCGGTCGTCGGGAAATCGGTCGTACCAGAGCGAATCACCCGCGGCCCAACGAGCGAGACAGGTGCCGAGAATCGTGAATGACTTGGGGGTCCCATCACTGTGCGTTGGAAGCGGGAGCCCGTCATGCCACGTCATCTCACATCCGTCACATTCATACCCCACGATCGTATCTTTGCCGCCAAAACGATCGTCACGTCGTAACTTGGTCCCTTCGAAAAGCCAGTGATCGGGTCGGTGAACGATGAACGACGCGGGGCCATCCATAAACTGACCGTGACTCCTGTGGTAACCACCCCACAGGAATCCGACGCCGGTAAGTTGATTCTCCGGACGGTCAACCAAGTGATGGCTCCACGCGGTGCTGAGCAGTCGATGGTCGCCTTGTCGATACAGGGGATCTGAGTTGAACGACTGCTTCCAACACGTGAGCGCACGGCCGTCATCTTCGCTTCGCACTTGCCAACAACATGTATTCCCACTGAAGAAAGCAATGTTGCCGCCTTGAGCGATGTATGATTCGAGGTGGTCACGCATTGGCGCGGACCAGTACTCATCGTGACCGACGCTCAGCACTAATCGGTAGTGCGAGAGGATCTCCGGATGAAACTCCAGGTCACTGTTGACTGCGTAGTCGATCACGTAGCCACTATTCTCAGCCCATTTGACGAACGGCAATTCCCACTTTGAATACTGGGACGCGAGTGGGCGATTGAACGAAACACGATGGCCCTGTAGTCCATCTCGATCGTGATAGGCATAAAGACTGTGTCCGCCCCAGTTCGTGTAGGCGTTGTATGTGTTCGTGGCGAGTTGCAACAGTATCTTGGTGTTTGCACCAGGCTCAGCGGAACGCACTACGAACTGCACCGAGCTTCGAGCTTCCTTGTTCCGTTCGCTGGACTTTAGCAAAGCCACATAGCAACCGCTCTTCCAATCACTTGGAACGCGCAACGAGAACGAGACTGGCCAATTGCATCCGTGCGATGACGCTTGATCGGGAATCGGTTGAGCCTCGCAAGCAACGCCTGTTTTCTCAAACACCGTTTCGTTCGTTCCCCCCTGACGCTGGATCACCATGTCCACGCTGCCACAGTTGCTGGACAGATGGAACGCAACGTCGTCGCCGGGAACACAACTCAGAGAGTCGGTGTAGCCGAAAACATACGGCTCCAACGGCAGTGGCTGATCCGCATGACTGATGGTGATCGCTATGAACGTGAGTAAAGTACCGCAGACAGTAAATCGCATCTTGATTTCCTTCGGAGTTGCCTTGTCCGCGCTTCTGGACTGTTCTTTGGTTACGTCGCACGAAAACATTAGCATACCGTGCCGCTGCGCATGCTGCTGATCATTCTAATGCCGGGTGTTGGCGTGGAGAAAACGACCGAAATTTTGAGAGATGCGCTGCTGTTGCAACAAAAGCGATGTGCGGGGCAATTAGAATGAATACTACATGCCGATTACTTTCTCTCGCTCCATGATTTCACAACCAGGTCTATGCCATGATGTTATCAACCATTCCAGACAAGATTTTGGCGGGATGCATGACGCTGGGTCTGGTCTTGTTCAGCACCGTTTCGATGGCGGCTGAAGACGAGCCACTGTCAGCGAGTGACGTTGCTCCGAAGGTGACTAAAGTTAGCGGCGTGATCGAGGCAATCGTTTCTCACGAGATCTCTGCCTCGACGGAGCAACTGGACTCCTTTAAGATCAAGCAAATCGTTCCTCATGGCACGACTGTTCGCAAAGGCCAGAATCTGGTTTGGTTCGAGACGGAAGACGTCGACAAGAAGATCAAAGAAGCAGAAATCGATTTGCGACTCGCCAAGCTCACCCTCGAGGATGATGAGTTCAGCTACAAGCAATTCATTGAAACTCAGACGCTCGACCGTGAGGCAGCCGAACGAAGTCGCAAATACGCTCAACAGGACTATGACAACTTTGTGCAAGTCGATCGCGAACGGGACCGACTTGCCGCAGAGTTCAATCTCCAATCTTCACGTGACTCACTCGAGAACGTGATGGAGGAACTGGCACAGCTCGAGCAGATGTACAAAGAGGATGATTTGACGGAGGAGTCCGAAGAGATCGTACTGAAACGCGCAAAGCGTTCTGTCGAAACGGCACAGTATCGACTCGACAACGCCGAGATCGCATCGAGCCGAACGATTAGCCAATCGATCCCACGCTCGGAGGCACAGCACGAAGAGACGCTCGCGAAAGCGGAGTTATCGCACAAGAAAGCTCTACGAGAGCTGAACTCAGCGCGACAACGGCGTGAAATTGAGATTAGTCGCAAACGAGATGGGTTCAAGGACCAGGAAAAGAAGCTTGCCGAGTTGAAGGCCGAACGCAAGCGAGTTGTGCTGACTTCGCCAATCGACGGAATCGTTTTCCACGGCGAGCTCTTGAGAGGCAAGTTGGGCGACAAACCCAGTATCTTTGAATCGGGTTCTAAAGTGACTGCGCAGCAAGTCGTGGCGACTGTCGTTAGTCCGGCGAAACTCCAGGTTCGTGTTGATCTGGACGAAAAGAACCTGGCCGTCGTCACCGCCGGAGCGACATGCAACGTATACATGACGGCATTTGCGGACTATGAGGCAACAGGCACCGTGAAATCGGTTGCAACAGTCCCCTATGCCGGCACGAAGTACGATTGTGTGGTAGCTCTGCGTCAAACGAAGAACCAACCAATAATTCTTCCAACGATGACGTGCGAGCTCGAATTTGTATCGACAGAGAAAGGAGTGCACGATGTCGACAACAAGGACAAGAAATAGCGTCTTCTCGGGCTTGAAAGATCGTGCGCTTCCAGCGTTGGCCAAGGTATCTGCTCATCGATGGTCACGCTTACTGGCTCTCGTGTTGGTTGCGGCTGCGAATTCGACGACGGTCGCACAAGAATCCGCCGGAGTGCTGGAAAAACCGAGTTCGAGCATTCTGGACGAGCCGTTTGATTTTCAGTCCGCGCCCGTGCTGCCGGAGATCGACGCCCCCGATGGTGAGACCATTCGTCAAGCGATTGAGCGTGGTGTCCAGTTTCTGGTTCGAGATCAAAACGCTAACGGATCCTGGGGATCGGCGACTCGCACAAAAGACTTGAACATCTACGCTCCGGTTCCTGGATCGCATCATGCGTTTCGGGCGGCGACGACGTCCCTGTGCATCTCAGCACTGATCGAAGTCAAGTCAAATGATCCCGAGGTGACTCAATCGATAGATCGCGGTGAAGCTTGGCTATTGGAACACTTGGCCAGTCTTCGTCGGGCGACTGGCGATGCGATTTACAACGTTTGGGGCCACGCCTATTCGATCCAGGCTCTGGTTCGCATGCATGGTCGCCACACAGGTGATGCGGAAAAGCAAGCAAAGATTGTGGATCTAATGCGTTTACAGTTCGACATGCTAGCCCGTTATGAATCCGTCGACGGTGGCTGGGGATATTATGACTTTCGCTATCAGGCGAACCAGCCCACATCGGACTCGATTAGCTTCGTCAATGGAGCTGTGTTGGTGGCGCTTGCAGAGGCAAGGGACATCGGCGTCGATCCGCCATCACGGATGGTGACGCGAGCCGTCGCCGCGACGCTGCGTCAACAGAAACGCGACTTCAGCTACTTGTACGGCGAGTACTTGAAGTACCAACCGGCACGAGAGATCAATCGTCCCGGCGGCAGTTTGGGTCGGACACAGTGCTGTAACTGCGCCCTACGACATTGGGGCGATACGAAGATTACCGACAACGTCATCAAGAACTGGCTCTATCGCTTGTACGTTCGTAACGGCTGGCTCGACATTGGACGTAAACGTCCGGTTCCTCATGAGTCCTGGATGCAGGTGGCGGGGTACTTCTACTACTTTGGCCACTACTATGCCGCTCTCAGTCTGGAGCAATTACCAGAAGCAGAACGAGGCCCCTACAGGCCGCTCTTGGCAAAGTTGATGTTGGATCGACAAGAGAAGGACGGTTCGTGGTGGGATTACCCGCTCTATGACTACCACCAACCCTACGGAACATCTTTCGCGGTAATGACACTGTTGCGTTGCCAGCCTTAGCAGCACCCATCGTTGCCGTCACCTGCCTGAAAATAGCTGCGTCCACTACGAAGCGGGTTCAAAATCACATGGATGATTGAAGTCCGGCTTAGTCAATGCCGAGGGAATCGATCGGGTCTTGCGTTTTCTTCATAAAGAAGTCACGAACTCCGGTCGTGCCGGCTCTCTCTTGTTAATTTGCCGAGAAGCAGTCGCCAGCGTTACAGCGACCGAAAAAATCGCCAAACTCCCGCATCCATTCGGCAAAAAAGAGCTCACTCTTCCGGTTTCCCCCTGCACCCGGCTGGGTGTATGGCTTCACCACAATGCAAGTGAGCGTATGCGTCTCACTTACTTTTATTCTTTAGATCACGTTTGTGGGACCGCGATGGAAGCGATCATACAGTCCGCTTAATCTGAAGTAGAAAGCCCATCAACGTGATGAGGGTGTATACGACGTTCCGCTTTTTAGCAGGCAAGTACTCGCGGTGTGTAGTCTTTAAGCAAGTTTCGGTTGGGATGGGTGCATCGGCCTTCATTTTGAAGCGCAATGTGAGCACCCGAATCATGGCTGGAAGGCCGCTTTTTGCTTATACCAATCCAGTGAACCGACCAAAGCAACCGACGGATCGCCGGTTCCAACCGAGTTTTACCCAGACCCTTTTTTGAGGAAGCGTCCCGAATCAAACTTGCGTTCTCAACGTAGCGAAGAATTCGCCAAGCCTTACGGAATCAGATGCTGCAGAAACACTTGGCGAGTTTCGCTATGGAGTCTATTTTCGGATGGTTCGAAAGCGAATCAACGCAGAGCTTCGGACTTGACGGATCATAAGCACTCATTGTTTCTTGCAAGAGAGATGTTCGGCGCAAAGCCAGCGTGACGCGTTGGGGAATGTTCCTTGATGTTGAAAACGCTTGGAGCATTGCCTGGCCAGATGGCGTGTTCGTGTTGCCACAATGCCTGGTTTCTGACGAAAAAAGAAAGCCGCGTCTTCCGTGGGGAAGACGCGGCACGTCGTATCAATATCTTTGTGTCGGACGATGGTATTGGCCAGCATCACCTTGGCACGCATTGTCTATTCGACAGGCGTTTCCGGAGGGGCTGGATTTTCAGCGTTCCATTTTTCCAGTTCGGTTTGCGTTGTCACTGGTGCAGCAGGGCCTGAACCACCGCTGCATCCGACGATGCATGAAATTGCGAATAGGCTCAATGCAAAAAGACTCGATCGGTTCATATCTTCGATCCTTGTTTAACGTCAAATGAAAGTTGCAACAAAACTATAGTGATGCGTTCGTTTCGGAAGAGGCTTTCGTTCCGAGAGCGCCCCAGAGGCCAAATGGACTTTGGGAACCTGGTGCCAAATACGGAGCAACGGAGCTGACGTGCGCACTGTTTTGGTTTCCAGATTCAATCGAGTCCGTTACGAACTTGACAGCGCCATCCCCCATCAACACATGGCAACCACCTTGATGTCGACTTCCGGCAGGAAGAAGACCGGTATTGAAATAATTGACATCCATGCAAATAGGGCTGTTAGGCGGAGTTATGGTTGTGAAGTTGCTCCACACGCCTCGCAGGTGTGCCCATTTGAAACCTCGGCGCTGTTCAGCGTCCGTCCCAACGCCTTGAGCTGGTACAAAGGTCGCGGTTGGCAGCCAAAATCGAGGGCGCGTGGGATCGATGAAGCTATTGCACGACTTGTTTCCGTTAGCGACACGGACAGTTCCAACGGACAAGGCACCGCGAGTTCGCGTATCGTTGTCACCCAAATCCGACGGCGTTTCTCCGGCGCAGATTGTATTCGAAAGGCCGTCGAGGACATCCTTGAAGGACGCCAGCTCTCGTTGCACAAAGAATCCACGACCCGACGCGGCCCGCTCGACCGCGCGAGCAGTCGTTTCGTTGCCGAAATCGTCCTTGCCGAATAACGGAGCTAAGTTACTTGGACCCGCGTTGGCGGAGTCTCCGATACAGGCCGCATAGTTTGTTCTACCCTGTGCTGGCAGACCAACGCCAGGGTCACTCGGGCATCGAAAGCTTGGTACTTCAGTCATCCAAGGTGCGTAGCCCGCGACACCTTGTTGGGCAAGTGAGCGACGAGGGTCTGGCCCCATTGCTGGGAACCGTGCTCCGGATACAGGATCCTGGTATGGATTGCTTATTTGTTCCCACAACGCTTGTTGCTCGATGAATGGAGTTAATCCCACGAGCCAACTCAACGACAAGCGATTGTTTGCAAGAGGGGCAGCCGCAACCGTCCCGCCTTCTGGAGTCGCGCCAGTATAGTTTGGTGTTCCGGTACCATGCTTTGGAAGGACGTTGTACGCCGCATGATAGTTGTGAACTCCGAGTCCAATTTGCTTAAAGTTGTTGCTGCAACTCATGCGACGAGCCGCCTCACGAGCTGCTTGGACAGCTGGCAATAGCAGGCCGACTAAGACTCCGATAATTGCGATCACAACAAGCAGTTCCACAAGCGTGAAACCAATTCGATTCAGACGCGAATTCTTCATACATACCTCAAGAGTTGAATGAGAACGAAAAAGATAAACAAAACCGACTGTCGGTTTACTGATCCAGAAAAGGCTTTTGGAGCGACTTGTGTCTGCTAGCTACTCACGTTGGATTCGTGACTGGTCACCAAAAAGATTTGTCCTCCGCGCTCCACGAGAGATTGTTCTAATAAGCCGCTAACAGAACTGTCCTCGAACACTCGATTTGCGTCGTGTGCACAAGTGAAGCGAATCACACTTAGATGGCCAGTAAAGGCGAATCGAACGCCGTAAGCTGAGCGAATGCAAGAAAATGTTTTGTCCGGGTGTGGTGCTCGAAATGGACGCTACACGTTAACAATCGACATGCTAGGCCTGGACTTTCGCATGTATTGAAGTGTCTTCGTTTTCTTGCGAATTAAACCTGTCATGCAAGCGAGGCAATAAACTCATGCTCGCGTAGCATATTCCCGGACGCGCCGGCATCGACGACATGCGTTGAACGTAATTTCGCGGAGTCGAAGTTTCGCAATCGCATGTGCTTTGTTGCGTTGCTGAGATTGATACGAGGTTGCGGAAGGCTTCAGTAAAAGGTTTCGCGATCCTATGCTCGATGAATCAGAGTCAAGCTGTTCGTTAACGAGCCGCTTTGAATCGGTCCTTCAAGCGTTCAATTTCGGAGGTGGTCCAATCGGTTGGTTGGGTGACCGCTACCCATGCGTCGATGTAGCTTGAGGAGCTGTAGTTGTGGCCGTAGCCAATTGGGACGTTGGTGGCGAGCGGTAAGTCGAAGCCAATTTGCAGGAACGTGACGATTGGAAACCAACGCAAGTCTTTCGAAACGTCTGGGCCCCGTGGTTCCTTGAGCCACGCGGGGCGTCGCCACGCTAGACTCGGCGAAAACCAGACCATCGGATCGCTGGCGTGTTGGATATAGACGTTGCGAATCGGTCCCCAACGTTCACCAGTTTCCAGGTGATTGTCTTGGGCGGTAAAACGGATCATCGAATCGTCTCGATAGCGAGGCAACCAGACTGGCGACTCAGGCTGGCGAGTGCGCACGACGGTGGCCCATTGCTTGCTCGGAAACGGTGGGCCACTCCACACTGCTCCCTGGATCGGGTCCTCAAACGTTTGAAGCAAGTCTGCTGCTTCTTCGCAACCGAGCGACCCGAGACTCAAGCCAAAGAGGAACAAGTTTGGCCTTGTTTCCTTTGGCAACGTCTTCCAATGGCCATACACTTGGTCAAACAGCAATTCGGCGGATCGTATGGACCGATCCGGGTCGACCAGAATCGTTAGCCAACTTGGCAAGTAGGAGTACTGGGTACTTACAATCGCGGTGTCTCCGCGATGCAAATACTCGATTGTGTCGACGGCGCCTTCATCCAGCCAACCGGTGCCAGTCGGTGTAGCCACAATCAAGACCTTGCGTTGAAAGCCACCCACTCTCTTCAGTTCTTCCAACGCAAGTTCTGCGCGTGCAGCATCGTCTAAATCATCCGATTGCATCCCCACATAAACTCGAATCGGTTCTTTGCACGGTTGGCCGGTGAACTCCGCGATCGCTTGAGACGAGGGGCCACCGGAGACAAAATTCTTGCCACGTCGTCCGATCAGGTCCCAACTTACAAGCGAATCGATGCTGCCGCAGGCCATGGATCGTGTCGGTTGTTCGATCCCCGAGTCGATCAGTCCATCTGCATTGAGAAAGAACCGGTCCGCAGCAGTCAGGAGGCTGGCTCCGACAAGGTCATTCGAGACCAAGAATGCCAACGTCACCACTAACAACGTGCTCACACCGATCGATATCCTCCGGGGAACATAACGTTCTAAACTTCTCGAAACGCGTTGAACGCATCGAATCATGAAACGCACGAAAGCAACGAGCATCGATGCGATCACAAGGGCTATGAGGAAAAACCGATAAGGGTCGGCGCTTTCGAGCGGCGGCATGTCCATGAGCAACCGAATCGAGTTTTGCCACTCAGTGTCTTGCCGAATGAATACAAAAAAGACGCTTGCGGCGAGCACCGTGGTCATGCGTTTTGCCCAATACTCGACCTTTTGAGTTAGGCGTGGAAGTTCGAGGAACTGCCATACCCAAACTAATGCAACTCCGACGCCGTATCCAATTGCCAGAGAAAAACCGGACAGAACGCCTTGGACGACATAGACTCGCGGTAAAAGCGATGGCGTGACAGAGACAGCAAAGAAGAGTGTAGCGACAACCAACCCAACAAACGAAAAGGACTCCCAATACCAAGCAATCCACGATTGCACGTGGGTTCGCAAGCGGTTCATCAAGCTTAGCATATCCAAGTCTCGTCTTTCCTAAAGCTCTTTATTGTAGCGTTCTCGACTCAGCAATACCAAGCACACCAAACCAGTCAAGCGATCCATCCTGAACGCAGCGCCTCGTCGCCTTGATCGCGAACCCAAAGCACCGTGACGGAGGTTGAATAACATCGCGAGGTGAATAGAGACGACTCTCGTATCAATGCAAAGCTATCGTCCCTAGAGAATCCCAAGAGCTGTTCGCTAGGAGTCTACGGCATATCGGATGTATTGAACTTTTCAGACGGATCAGCGATATCGGGTGTTGCTTGTTTTGATGATTGAGTCTTGGACAGGGGGCTTTTGGTGCAACGTAATCGCAGTCAGTTAAAATTCCAATTTTCAACACCGCGAGAGAAGATTCGGCTATGATGCCACGCTTGAAAACTGGCTCTCGTCCAGTCGTTCTTCGCATGTGTCCACATCAGCTCAAACCTATGAAAACAATGCTTCCCACCTTCACTCACTTGTCAAATAAGCTTTTGCGTCAGATTACTTGGCTCTGCTTAATAATTTGCGTCACGGGCACTTTGCGTGCTGCACCTCTTGTTTACGAAGGCACCTCAGGTCCTGGCGTAGGAAAGCACATCGTCTTTCTTGCTGGTGACCATGAATACCGCTCGGAGGAGACGCTTCCGGAGCTCGCTCGGATTTTGGCCAAGCACCATGGATTCAAGTGCACCGTGCTGTTCAATATTGATCAAGAGACAGGCGAGATCGTCGCGGGCAACTCGAACATGCCCGGCTTAGAGACGCTCGCGACTGCTGACCTCGCCGTCGTGTTTCTGAGGTTCCAAAATTTCCCACCGGAACAGATGAAGCACTTCGACGACTACGTAAATCGCGGTGGTCCTATCGTTGGTTTGAGGACCTCAACGCACGCCTTCAAGATGAAAAACACAGACCCGTTTTCGAAGTATTCCTACGACAGCAAAGACACCGATTTTGACCGCGGCTTCGGCCATCAAGTCTTGGGACAAACTTGGGTCGGTCACTACGGCAGGAATCACGCACAAAGCACACGCATCACGATTGTCGACGGCAAAGAGACGAATCCGATCCTGCGTGGCGTGAAAGACATCTGGGTGCAAGCTGGCGGTTACGTCGGTACGCCCACGGATGGCGAGATCTTGACCATGGCCCAGCCGCTGAATGGGATGACACCGGATTCGCCAGTGGATGAGACAAAACCACCTCAACCGTCTGAGTGGACTCGAACCTACAAGTCGGCGTCTGGAAAGATTGGCCGTGTCTTCACCTCGCTGTACGGGACGCCGGAAGACATTTTGAATGACGGCTATCGTCGCTTGCTCGTCAACGGTTGCTACTGGGCAATGGGCTTAGAAGACGCGATCAAGGGCGATTCGAATATCGCCTTCGTGGGCCCCTTCAAGCCAAACACTTTCGGTAACCAAACCCATGCACGTGGAGTCAAACCGGAGGCATACGCTGGATTCGAAAGCCAGATTCCGGCGAACAATAACACGAAGGACAAAGAACCGGCACCCGCAAAAATGAATGCGCCAAAAGAGGACGCATCCAAGAAACGCAAAGAGAAAGCGGCTGTGCGAGCGACAGGCAAACCAGCACGTTACGTTCGTATCGAACTTCCTGGTGACAAACGTATCCTCACTCTAGCGGAAGTTGAAGTTTTCAGTGCTGGGAAAAATATTGCGGCTGGCGGTAAGGCAACACAATCGAGCACCAATGGTTCCGGAGTCGCAGCGAAAGCTGTGGATGGCAACAAGGATTCGGATTGGAACAAAGGCGGCCAGACTCACACGACGAACTCCGGGTCGACGAATCCCTGGTGGGAGTTGGATCTGGGGCAGCCAATGGACGTTGAGAAAGTCAATGTTTGGAATCGCAGCGGATTTGAGTCTCGACTCGACGGGTTCACGCTAACGCTGTTGGATGCCGATCGAAAAGAAGTCTTCGTGATGCCTAATGTTGCGTCTCCACAGATGATGGAGATTGATGTCAAGAACCAAGGCAACCCAAGTTACTTCACGTACGCGGGTAAGCCTGGGGCACCCGTAGCCGGCGGTTCAAAAACAGCCAGCGGCGATGAAAAGAAGCCACAAGAAGCGTCGAATGAACCGAAGCTAGCCGACGTGCCTGCTGGCTATCGTGATCCACTTCCGTTTACCTTCGAAAAAGGCGATGTCGTCGCGATTCTTGGCAATGGTTTACCAGACCGCATGCAGCACGACGGATGGATGGAAACGTTGTTACAGAGTGCACTTCAAGACAAGGAAGTGCGTTTTCGCAACATGAGTGCCAGCGGTGACCGCCCAGACTCGTTCCCGCGCAGCAAAGGGGCGACGCCGATGACGGAGTATCTGCAGTACGTCAAGGCCGACGTGGTGCTTGCGTTCTTCGGCTACAACGAATCGTTTGACGGAGTGAAGAAGGCGGACGCTTATCGCCAGAAGCTCGTTGACTTCGTCAAGAAAACTCGCGGCTCGAAAGCAAACGGGAAATCGTTTCCTCGCATTGTGCTGTTCAGCCCCATCGCCCATGAGAACATGCGCAGCCCCAACGTGCCTGATGGCAAGGCTCACAATATCCAGCTCGAAGCGTACACCAAGGCGACCGAAGCCGCCGCAAAAGAAGCTGGAGTCGCGTTCGTCGACTTGTTCCATCCGTCGCTTGCGATGTTCGAAGCGTCGAGCACACCGCTGACGATCAACGGCGTTCACTTAACGGAGGAAGGCAACCGCCAAATCGCAGAAGTGATCGCGACGGGATTACTTGGCAGCCAAGTACGAGCCTCGGGTTCGATGGACAAGCTTCGTGAAGTGGTCCTCGATAAAGCCATGCACTGGAACAACCGCTATCGAGCTCGCGACGGAAACGACGTTTGGGGCGGACGTTCGACGCTTGCGTTCACGAACGATCAAACGAATGCAGTAGTCTTGCAACACGAGTTGTCGATGCTCGACGTGATGACTGCGAATCGTGATGCTCGCGTGTGGGCTGTGGCAAAGGGCAGTGACATTACTGTTGACGATAGCAACGTGCCAAAGCCCGTCGAAGTCATCTCGAACGTTGGTGGCGGTAGCAAGAGTTCGAGTGCTGTGAAGGAAGGGACGCTGAACTACATCAGCGGCCAGGAAGGCATCTCACACATGGCTGTTGCCAAGGGATTCGAAGTCAGCCTGTTTGCGGACGACGAAAGGTTCCCAGAGCTGATTAACCCGGTGCAGATGCAGTTCGATACGAAGGGACGTTTGTGGGCAGCGGTGTGGCCAACGTATCCTAAATGGGAACCGCTCAAGGAGATGAACGACGCGCTGGTCATCTTGCACGACGACAACAACGACGGCGAGGCTGATCGTGTGACGGAGTTCGCTCGAGTCCAGAACCCGCTCGGTTTCGAGTTTTGGAATGGTGGCGTGATCGTCACCTGCACTCCAGAAATCTTGTTCCTCAAAGACACCGACGGTGATGATGTGGCGGATGTGCGAATCGTCATGCTCCAGGGCCTCGATTCGTCCGATACGCACCACGCCGCGAACAACTTGATCTATGGGCCAGACGGTGCGATCTACTGGCAAAGCGGTGTGTTCATGATGCACAACCACGAGCATCCGTGGGGGCCGTCGCTTCAAGCCGAAGCCTCAGCGATGTATCGATTTGATCCACGGCGTTACACGATTTCGCTACACGCGAACAATTCGCCTAATCCGCACGGCATCGCATTTGACTATTGGGGATACCAATACGCGACGGATGGCACGGGTGGTCGTGCCTACCAAGTTCGACCCGAAGGAAAGGGCTTCAAAATGTATGAGCTGTTGAAGAAAGAAGTCCGTCCAGTTACCGCGAGTGAAGTGGTCAGTAGTTCGCACTTCCCAGAATCGATGCAAGGCGACTTCTTGATTTGCAACGTGATCGGCTTCCTCGGCATCAAGCACTATGACCTCGCACGCAACGCGGAGAACGGAACCGTGTGGGGTGAGCCAGCTGGTGACGAACTCAAGGTTACAACGATTAATGCGGATGGTTCCACGACTGTCGAGGAATCACGTGGTTTGCTCATGAGCGGCGATAAGAATTTCCGGCCGTCTGATGCCATCTTCGGACCCGACGGAGCACTGTATTTCTGTGATTGGCACAACGTCATCATCGGTCACATGCAACACAACGTTCGCGATCCGAATCGCGATCACCAACACGGACGGATCTACCGCATGACCGCCATTGGTCGGCCTCTGCAAGAACCCGTCGCGATTGATGGTCAACCGATCCCTGCGCTGCTGGATAATTTGAAATCGCCAGTCGACGGAATCCGCCATCGCACGCGTGTTGAGCTGAGCGAACGCAGCACTCCAGAGGTGATTGCGGCGACAAGAGAGTGGATTAAACAGTTCGATCCGAACAAGCAAGAAGACGCACACCATCTGCTCGAAGCACTCTGGTTGCACCAGCAGCACAATGTGAAGAACTTGGAATTGCTCGGCCAGCTTCTGCAATCGCCTGAGCCGCACGCTCGGATCGCTGCGAACACCGTCAAGCACCTGTGGTTCAATGTCGAGGCTTCGATGCGTGGCGGATTGATCGCGGAAGAAATGGAAGAGGTTGCCCAGAAGTCTGGCATCCTTAGCGATACGCCCGAATTGACGACGATTCGCGTCTCCACGATTCGCGAGCGAATGATGTATGACGTCAAGGAATTGACCGTGACTCCAGGCAAGAAAGTGAAACTCATTTTTGCGAATCCTGACTTCATGCCGCACAACATCATGCTCGTGAATCCTGGAAAAGCTGACGAAGTTGGTCTGAAAGCGATTGCGCTTGGCGCAAGCGGTTTCGCAGTGAACTATGTTCCCGAGAGTTCGGAAATTCTTTGGTCGAGCAAGCTGGTGGATCACGGCCAAGAAGAAGTTATCGAGTTCACGGCTCCAACGACTGAGGGTGCTTACCCGTACATTTGTTCGTTCCCGGGTCACCACCTCATCATGCGTGGAACGATGTATGTCACGAACGACTTGAAACAATTCATGGCAAAGAACCCGGAACCTGCGACCAAGACGACGGAGTGGAAAGCCGCCGACTTGGACGAAGACTTGAAGCGCGTTGGAATGCACCGCAACTTCGCAAGAGGCAAGGAATTGTTCACAACGCTTGCCTGTGCCCAATGCCACCAAATGGGAACGACGGTGTCCGCGGTGGGCCCGAGTCTTGCCGTGGGACCGAATCTCGTTGATGTCGTGAAGAAATACAAAGCGGATCCGAAGGCGGTGCTTTTGGAGATCATCGAACCGTCTCGAAACATCGAGGACAAGTACATGAAGGTAATGCTCGAGCTTGAGGATGAGATTTACATCAGCGGTAACGTTCTTTCAGAAGACGAGAATACGGTGACGATTCAAACCGGCCCGACGACGGCTCAAGAGCAGAAGATCGACAAGAAAACGATTCTGTCGCGTCGTCCGTCGCCTGTATCCATCATGCCGACCGCACTGCTCAACACGCTCGACAAGGAACAAATCCTGGACCTGCTTGCGTACGTGCTTGCTGGTGGTGATGCCAATGCCCCAGCGTTCAAGCACATGCATTGAGTTGAATTGCGATAAAGAAAACGCAAGCTGGAATTACGGCGACCGGAAGAGACCCATGATCTCGGACGGTCGCGGAAATCCCCAGCTTGCGGCGAGAGCATCAGCGGCTTCTTCGATGTCGCTGATCTCTCCCCATGGCCCGTTTCGCAAATAGGCATGAGCAAACTCGTGCGCGATCACATACGTCGCGAACTCGAATGAGCATTCCGCAAGACGTGCCTTCAAAACAACGCTGCGGCTGCCAACGCTTTCCCCATTAGCACCCAATCCTGGCGCAGCCATAAAGACTCTGGTGCCTTTGCCCGGCTCGAAGTCAAACAGCAACATGGTAAAGCGAGAGTCTTCGACGAAGTCCTGTTGAACCTCCGCTGGAAGCGCATTGAGTACGTGCTCCACGCGTGTGCGTAGAGGCTCGTGATTGGCAAAAGCTTCAAGATGCGAGGAGAAAATAACAGACCTCATTTTCGACGGGTTAACACTGTCTCCATTTTAGCAAACAAACCGGGGCATGTCGGATTGAGTACTCCGTGTTTTTTAGGATCTCCTTTGGTCGTCTGGGTCTTCTCGGTGACCCTGGGCACGAATCACGAGTAAACGCCCTGGCCCAGACCCTCATGATTGCCTGCGTCGCCTCGGCTACAATCGTCGATCACGTAACTCGCAACTATCACGCAGGAACTGACGACGAACCATTCGCCCAAGGTCACAGGCGTGTTAAATTGGGCAATCGTTGATCAAGAGGCTATTTGAAAAGATGACAAATGAACTGGCAAACCGTTGGCGAGACCAGTGGCAAAGTTCAACTTCGTCGCCCGACGTATTCACTTTTCTGAATAAAAATGCCAGTGCGTCGGCGGCCGAGAAAGTCAACGTCATTCTCGTCGACCAAGCGAAACGATGGCAAACCCCAGAGCCGCTGCGAGTCGATGACTACTTGAATTGGGTTTCAGAACTCGCAGATGACGAACAGGCCGTTTGTCAAATCGTCGCGGGTGAGTTTGAGTCGCGTCTCGCTTGCGAAACAAAACCGAACGATTCTTTCTAAAACCGGGTGGCTAGCGTCTGGATACCAGCGCTCTCTCACTGAACTTCCATCGAAACAAGCGGCATCAGTCATCATTCCGTATAAGTCCTGACGCAAATGCGGTGGTGATCGAGGCACCAAGACTTGGGTTCGACAACGTCACGCGAAAGGCTTCGTTCGCTTCCACAGTGACGTCACCTCGGACGCGAATTGAAATCACTTTGGTAGTATCGCCCGGGGCGAAGGTTACTGTGCCGGTTGGCAGCACGTTGCCAACAAAGTCGCTTGCTGCTGCGGGACTCGCTCCAATCCCCGTGACGGCATAATCGACGGTTGTCGTTCCGGTCAATAAGCCACTGCGTGTGACTGTGAACGTGAACAAGTTAGTTCCCGCGTTGCCTTCGTTCTTGTTTGCACTGGTGGCGGCGATCGCCAGCGATGTATCGTCGTTGCGGATAACGCCATTGGCTGCTGGCGTTGTGATTGTCGCTCCGCCGCTATCGCCCGACAACGTCACACGGAACGCTTCATTGGGTTCAACCGTCGCATCACCTCGTACGGGGATCGTGATCACTCGCGAGAGTTGGCCAGCAGCAAAGGTCACGGTGCCGCTGGGGAATGTGTTACCAACGAAGTCGCTAGCTGTTGCTGGGCTCGCACCAACGCCCACGACCGCGTAGTTGACCGTCGTTGCGCCAGAGACATTTCCGGATCGTGTCACTGTAAAGGTGAACGGCGTACTTCCTGAATTGCCTTCGTTCTTGTTAGCACTGGTGGCAGCGATAGCAAGTGAGGTATTGCTCACTTCAGGCCGGACGATCCAAAGTTCTGCTCCTCGTGCGCCATCGTTGGCGTTGAAGTACAGCGTCCCGCCCGCGTTCGCCAGGCTGCTGGGATTTGAGTCAGCAATGCCGGGTCGAATATCTCTCAAACGCCCTGTACCTGCGGCGGTGCCGTTGCTCTTCCAAAGCTCATTGCCTGTCGTGCCATCGTTTGCACTGAAATACAGAATCCCGCCCACATTCGTGAGCGACATGGGTTGCGACTCAGCACTGCCAGGCCGAATATCCTTGACGCGCACCGTTCCCGCCGCTGTGCCGTTGCTTTTCCACAGCTCACGACCGTTGGTGCTGTCAGTGGCTGTAAAGTAAAGCGTGCCATTGACGTTGGTGAGGAACTCGGGGGCTGAACCAGCACTGCCGGGCGCGATGTCCTTGACTCGCACAGTTCCGGCCGCAGTCCCGTTGCTCTTCCATAGTTCAATGCCGGTGGTGTCAGGATCAGCTGTGAAATACAGCGTTCCATTCACGTTGACGAAACCACTAGGGGCCGACGCAGAACTGCCTTGATTAAGAGTCCTCACGATCACCGTGCCAGCCGTTGTGCCGTTACTCTTCCAGAGTTCAGAGGTTCCCGTTAGAGAACTGCTATTAAATGTATTTACCGTAAAGAACAATAGGTTGTTGACATGGGTGAGATCATCGATGAATCCATTGCTGGGGAGACTCGTAAGAAGCAGCGTCCCGGCGGCAGTCCCATTGCTTTTCCATAACTCATTGCCGTTCGTGCCATCATTGGCTTGGAAATACAGTGTGCCGTCGACGTTCGTAAATCGATTCCCCAGGCCGGAAGAATTCAACGAACTGCTCGTTCCAGGGCTGATGTCCTTAACGCGTACCGTTCCCGCCTGAGTTCCATTGCTCCTCCATAGTTCTCGACCATTGGTGCCATCATCGGCACTGAAGAACAGAACGCCATTAACGTTGATCAGATCGAGAGGTGACGAAGAATTCATGCCGGGGTTAATGTCTCTGACCCGTACCGTACCGGCGTTGGTGCCATTGCTCTTCCATAACTCGAGACCGCTCGTGCCGTCGTTGGCCACAAAGTAGAGAGTGCCATTGACGTTGGTGAGAAAATTGCGCGCCGACGAAGACGAACCGCTGACCAGCGAACCATCGGCGCCGGCTCGGATATTCTTGACCAGAACCGTTCCGGCTGCTGTACCATTCGTTTTCCACAGCTCGCGGCCATTGACGGTGTCGCTAGCGGTGAAGAAGGTGATCGAACCAACTTCGACAAATTCTTGTGGAACTGACGACAAAGGACTGGACGCAATGTCTCTCATCAATTCGGGAATCCCCGGGTCATCATTGCGAATCACTCCCACCGCAAGGGCCGTCGTTAGTGTGGCCCCGCCGCTCGGACCCGTGAGCGTCACGCGGAAGCTCTCGTCGACTTCGCCCGTGAGATCACCACGAACGGGGATCGAGATCACGCGACTGGTTTGACCAGCGGTGAAGGTCACTTGGCCCGACGGAAATACTCCGTTTACAAAGTCACTTGCCTGAGCTGGATTGGCTCCATTGCCACTGACGGCGTAATTGACTGTCGTTGTGCCTGTTAGCAAACCACCACGAGTAACCGTGAAAGTAAAGGCCGTCGTTCCGGTTTGCTCTTCGAATTTGTTAGCACTCGTGGCTGCAATCGCCAACGTTGTACTACTCTCGGGTCGCAGTAGCCAAATCTCGTCTACACTGGCGCCATCATCCGCAGTGAAAAACAAAGTGGAACCGACATTCGTGAGGTTGCCTGGATTCGCACTCGCAACTCCCGAATTGAGGTCCATCACGCGCACCGTTCCAGCCGGTGTCCCATCACTTGTCCACAACTCCCGACCACTCACACCATCGTCCGCCTGGAAGTACAACGTGCCATCCACGTTCACAAAATCTCTTGGAATTGAATTTCCAAGGCCAGGGTTGATGTCCTTCACGCGCACGGTGCCAGCAGCGGCTCCGTCGCTCTTCCATAGTTCATAGCCGCTCGTTCCATCAGTGGCTAGAAAAAACAGCGTGCCGCCGACGGCTGTGAGGAAATAAGGTTGCGAAGTCGCGTTGCCGGGATTGATGTCTTTCACGCGGACCGTACCAGCAGCAGTGCCATTGCTCTTCCAAAGCTCAAAGCCACTCGCACCATCATCGGCACGGAAAAACAGTGTGCCGTTTACGTTCGT
>JBGTAI010000315.1:0-25080 GCA_041749955.1 Pirellulaceae bacterium
CAGCAACATGTCGTTGGGCTTCGAGTCGCCAGGCTTGTAGTGCGGATAACTCGGAAGCGTCGACACCCAAAGCCGTCCACGATTGTCAAACCGCATTTGTGCTGGGTTGCCAAGATTTGGGAACTGTTGCTCGGACGCGAACAACGAAACGTCATACCCTTCCGGCAAAGTGAACTTCTCTCGTGCTTCCTGTTCCGTTTTCAGAAACTCGGGGCTGCCGTTCTTTTCGCTGATGGCGTAGTTCGACTTCATGGGCGTTAACGGACGTGTGATGGCATCGTTCACTTCCAACGTCGATGAGTTGCCCTGAGCGATCGCCCAGATGTTCTTGTCTCGAAGGACCGTCATTTGTCGGATCTTCGCGATCTCTTCTGGGTAGTTGTCATTACCGTACGGCGCCCAGCGCCGTCCGTAAGCATGGACACCGTTGAGCATGCGGTAGTCGTTTCTCCAGAACCACGCTTTGTCCTGGACGGCCTTGTAAAGCAAACTATCCGCGTCTACTTCGGACGCATCCTGTCCAAACAACTGTTGCATGATTACGGGAGCGAGCTTGCGATAGCCGGAGTCCGACAAGTGAACTCCGTTAATCGTCAGCGGGGCGCTGGGATCCTGGAACCAACTCAGCGTCGGAGTGAACAGGTCGATGAACCCGACGTGCTTCTCGGTTGCGATTTCGCTGACAGCATCCGCATAGGCCTTCAAAATTGCATTGCGTTCTCCAGCCTCGGGCAAGAAGAAGCCTGGAAGTTGTTGCATTGCAATCGGCGACGCAAGCACAAGGCGTGGCGGTGCGTCCGTTCGTTCGTAGGACCGAGAAAGAGTGTGATCGACAAAGGCACGTAGCTCGTTCTTAAAATTCTCGACACCTTCGAGGCCGTCGAATGATTCGTTGAAACCAAAGAACGCGACGATCGTGCTCGCCTTGACGATCGTTAGCCACTCATCGGGTTTTGGATAATGCCCGATACCCAAGTGCATCTTGATTTCCGGACGAAACTTCTCGGCGCCGGGAAACGCCCAAGGATCCTCCCGGCCTGCCTCGGGACGGAACGCGGGCGTATGTCCAGGGAAACCCATGTTGCGGAAAGTGATTTTCTTCTCACCAAATTGCTTCTGAAGCGACGTTTCGAAATAGTTGAAGTGCTCCATTCGTGCGGCAAGCGTGTTGCCAAGAAGCACAATGGTCTCGCCATCACGAGGCTCAAGTGGCAACTCAGTTGCCGATTTTGTTGCGACTTCGAGCGGTTGCAGGTACGTCGGACGAAGCTGGTCGTTGCGTTGTTGCTCTTCCGAAGTGATCGTTGTGATGACATCTGGGGCCCCGTCGTCGTTGGTCCCACGTTCGTCAGCTTTAACTTGTGGCGCAATGACCAGGCAAATGAAGACGACGGCGCGTCGAGTCACGACTGAAATCGAGAGCAAGTGAAGAAGTTTTTCCATGAGATTTCGCAAACTCCTGAAGAGTTCGAGGGAGGTCCGAAGGGAGGTGGGAAAGCAGATGCGTCCAGAAGCAATTTCGATAAATCGCCTCGGAAAAGTCGCGTAGTCAGCAACGATAAACTATAAACCGTTTGCCCCATTTCTCCACCCCCAGCCGCAATAGCGTTGTCGGTTCCGATCGATTCGCTCACGTCCTGGATTCAGCCAGACATTCGGACGGTTGTCGTTTGGCAATGTTTGTCTTGTTCGACACAACGCGTATTTGAGCGTTACCGTCCTGAGAACATTACGGCGAATCATCCCTCGCTACCACCAATAGGCGGGTGTAATGTGGTAGCCTATTTCCGCGTTGGCCATCTCCAGTGCTGGTCAAATTTGTTTTACGGAGCAGCTCAGCGAGTGAAGCTGCAACGAACCGATGCGACGGCGACCTTGGGCAATCGATGAACCAATACTTTGAAAATGATGCTCGTCTACGGACTGGCTTGCGAATGCTCGTTGGTGGCGCGGCCGTCTCATTTATTGATGTTGGATTTGCTTGGTTTTGCGAAGACCATTATCGGTGCTATACCTCGCTAGCCGCTGGACTGAGCTTGCTCCTGCTCATCCCAGTTCTGTATCGCGTCCGCTCGCTCGACTTCATTTTTGGAGTTGCAGCCTCAGTTGTTGCATTCGCTTTCCTTGCCTGTTTCATCCTTTCGGGTGAAGTCTTCTTTGTAGCTCTGGGGATGTGCGCTCCCATCGGGGCCACGATGTGTACCAGCCCGAGAGTCGGTCTGGTGATTAGTGTGAGTTACGGTATAGCGACGCTCGCAATTGCGGCCATGATTAGTTCGAATTGGTACACGCTTCCGTACACTCACGCAGAGATGATAAGAGAGGTATTCGCCGAAGCTCTGCTTATAATTCTCGCGATGGTTGTTGTGGGGGGAAGTTCGATTTATCGCGAACGCGCCATTAACAAGTCTGAGGCAATGAGGCGTTTGAGCGACGCGTCGCTACAGAAGCAACTCAGTGGCTTGAGATTGCTGGCGGAAACAACCTCTGAGCTGCTTAAAGAAGAGCCGAGTGAGGATCGTTGGAGGGAGTTGCTCTGGAAAATTGCTCGTCATTTGGACTGTGGGCTATTTACGAACTATGAGATCCAGAATGAGAAGCTTCACTTGGTAGCCTCAGGCGGGTTGTCGGACTCGATTATTGACAACTATCTCATCCTCGGCTTTGGTGAGAAAGTTTGCGGATCATGCGCTCAGAGTGGCGAATTGGTCTACCTCCGTGAACCGAACTACTCTGGGCACCCTCAAAGCGATGAACTTCGAAACTTGGGAATTCGTACCATCTTGGTTGTGCCGCTAAAGTTTGGTGGCAAATTGGTCGGCACGCTCGCTTTTGCATCGCTGAATAAGAACAGTTTTGCGGACGAAGACATCGATTTTATGACGACGTTAGGGCAAGCGGTTGCTTCCGTCCGAGGAAGAGCTCTTGCCGACGCCCAGACCCGAGTGAGCGAGTCCCGTTTTCGCACCGTCATTGATCGTGCGTCGCATTCGTTCTTTCTTGTCGATCATGGAGGGCGATTTGTGGATGTCAATCTTCAGGCTTGCTTGACGTTAGGATATGAACGTGAAGAGCTATTGCAGTTGCGGGTACCCGATATTTTGGTTGGAATGACAGCCGACGAGCTAACCGAAATAGAAGATGGCTTGGGGGTTGAAGAATTCCGGCTCCTCAATGTGAGACATCGACGCAAGGACGGCACTGAGTTCCCAGTCGAAGTTTACTTAAGTCGTGTATTGCTGGACGGAGCGAATTATGTGGTTGCGCTTGCCCAGGACGCATCGGATCGCAAGCAGAATGCGGATCGAATGATCCAAGCGAAAAAGATGGAAGCGATTGGACGATTGGCCGGCGGAGTGGCACATGATTTCAACAACCTGCTATGCGTCATCAATAGTTACTCTGAGATCCTCATGACTGATGAGTCGCTAGCAGACCGCCAGCGTACTTGGATGCGAGCGATCTTTGACGCTGGCCAGCGTGGTGCTGGCTTGACACGCCAACTACTGGTGTTTGGACGCAAGGCCGTTTTTGATCCGAAAGAGATTGACTTGAATGAAGTCGTTGTTGATGCTCAGCAACTACTCTCGAGGTTGATTGGCGAGAACATAATTCTTGAGTCAAAGTTGAGTCCACATCCGTGCAGGGTATTTGCGGATCGCTCTCAAGTTGGCCAAGTGCTAATCAATCTAGCTGCGAATGCACGTGATGCGATGCCTCGCGGCGGAAAGCTGGTTTTGGAAACGAGATTTGTGCAAGCCACAGATTCAAACTTCGACAAGAAACATAGCGAGCGCTCAACAAAGCTTCGCAATCGGGATTGTGTGCAACTGATCGTTGCGGACACCGGCAGTGGGATTGCGACGGAGCTTATTCCCACATTGTTCGACCCGTTTTTTACAACCAAAGATGTTGGTGAAGGCACAGGGCTTGGGTTGGCTGTGGCTTACGGTATCGCCAAAGAGTCGGGCGGTTCAATTGATGTGGTTAGTGAACTGGGCCAAGGCAGTACGTTCACAATGACGTTGCCATCGCATTCGTTGCCCACGTATAAATTCAGCCAGCCGAGCACTGGGAAACACGTCGCACCGCCGCATTTCAAGGCAAGTGCCCTCATTTTGCTCGTTGAAGATGAGGCTGAGGTCAGGAGCGTAACTTCACTGTCGCTCCGGCAGCAGGGCTATGTCGTTCTTGAGGCTCTGTCATCGCGACATGCTATTGAGCTTGCAAGGCAGTATGCCGACGAACTCAGTCTGCTGGTAACCGACGTTGTTATGCCGGAGTTGAACGGGCCGGATATGGTGGATGAGATCCACAGCTTTCTGCCGAAATTGCCGGTGCTGTACATGAGCGGTTACTCATACGACACACTCTCACGCATGACTAACCTTGGCGAGAATCATGGTCTGCTCAAAAAGCCTTTTTCACTGCAAGAACTCTTCACGCGTGTGCAGCAAACAACCTCAGAAACGCATAAGCCAAACTTCACGTCATCTGAGCGTGGGATTTAGATGACTGCATCATGAACTTTTACTTTTGCAGCGAATTCACCCACCGTGCCTTGTATAGCTTTTCGTCACGAAGCTTCAAGTGACCATCTGGATCAAGTAGACGGAGCTGGTCAGTCCACCAATTCGGCTGGTCGGCTTTGAGCCAAACAGTTCGACCACTTGATTTGTCGATACTGATGGACTTCACATCCCCTTGGTCGCCCAATGCCGGATGCAGACGGAACTGTTTTGTACCGCATCCGAAGAGATAGACGTGATCATGAGTGCTGAGCACTAAATCGTCAGACGTGGGACTTGATTGAAGATCGTGCCCGCCTTCATTCGGTAGCGGAAACGAGTCTTCCAATTCCAATGATGGCGAAGCCGTTTCCCAGTCTTTCAATCGATAGCATCGTAGTTCATCGAACCCAAGTGCCCACAATCGCTTTCGTGTGTTGTCCCAAACGACGCCGTGTGCGGAATGCAATTCAGTGTCCCAAAGAGAAGCTACTGAGCGAGTGAGGTCAAAGATCACGAGTCGATTTCCGTTAACAGCTGTCGAACTTGCGACCACGACGCGATTATCGGGAAGCAGCTCGATGGAGTGCGCATTGGGCACGACCGCGTACCAAGAGACATAGCCTGTTCGGCGGTCAATCAACGCGCATCCACCACTTGACGATGTCACCAGAAGTCGATCTCCCGTAACGGGTTTGCACTCATCGGTCGTTGCAAAGCAATCGGCAACTTGCTTTGGTAACTCTGGTCGCTCAGCGGCTCGCCAGCTCCACCGTTTTTCAAACTCGCCATCGGTTAATCCAGCTAGGCTGACTTCGAAGACTTCACTCATGCCACAGACAACCAGCCCGTCCGGTACTTTCGCTTCAACGTCATCGACCGTGTCGGCATAAACATATGCCTGCAAGGAAGCTAAAAGGACGAGAATCCGCACAGCTGAAGGGAAGACTAGCAAGGAATGCATGTGGATGCTCTCACTTTGATGTTTTGAACGTTGATCGTCGCTGTCGAATGTTCGTTTAGTTTAGACGCGTTCCATCAAAACCAGGCAACAGTCAAATGATGGGGAAATGTCGATCACTCACCAGTCGCCTTTTGGATGAACGCTTCAGGGCGATCGAGGTTGAAATAGTGGCCGTGATCGGAGGTCAGGATTAATGCGGTGTCGTTCCAACCGCCATTGTTCTCGATCCACGACACCACCGCTGCAAAGGCTTCGTCGCCACTGAGTACCGCCCCGATCGAGTTGTCGATGTTATTGGAGTGATTCGCCCAGTCAACGTCACCACATTCAATCATCAACCACCAGCGATCGGAACGTGAATTGAGAACATCAATTGCGGCCAAAGCCATATCATTCAATTTGATGTTCTCGTGCAAGTCCGCTTCGCTGTAGTGCTCCGCTTTTTCTGGTTTGGCGCTCCCGAAACTGACCACAGGATTGTAGTTCCCATCAGCGGTCTGGAACGGCAAGTGACCTCCCTGCGCGCCGAAGTAGCCAAACAAACGCTTATTACTCGTTTTTGATTGCTGGACTGCTTTTGCCAAGACAACAGATCCTGGGACGCCACTCGTTCGTTGGGCCACGACATAGTTGCCACCATTCTTGGAGTCGATCGCGGCTAGGTCATCGGCCGCGATGTAGGTGTTGCCCGGGACGTAGTTGCTTCCTTGCGCGGCGTCCTTTGCCTTCTCGATTCCCCATCCGCCGCCGATCAGCACATCGACGCCGGGCAATGCACCTGGATGATAGATCGATGGAAGTCCGATCAAATCCCGTGTCAGATCCTGGTAGTCGTTTCGATGAACATTGTTAGCGTAAGCGCATCCCGGCGTCGCATGGCTGATCGGAACGCTCGTCACGACACCGATCGCAAACCCTTGGTCTTGCAGCGTTCTGGCAATCGGAATGACTTCACGCCCCATGAAGTCAAGGTTCATCGCATCGTTGTAAGTCTTAATTCCACATGTCAATGAAGTCGCCGAAGCAGACGACTCTGTGTAAGCGTGAACAGATTTCTTGCTCTTTCCGATTGGATAATCGGGGTCAGTTATTGGCTGCCACGGGGAATCGCCACACAACTCAGCATCGTAACCACCACGCACTTTTCCGTCTGGATTCACGACAGTTTGTTTGTCGACGCTCACGGCGGTGCCTTCATTGTGTGGGCTGGTGACGCAATAGCCAAAGTCCGTTGTCGTCTCGCTATAGTCCAGAAAATACAATCCTTCGCCACGTCCTTCCTGGTACACCTTTCCCGATTTGGCGATCGCGGCAACTCGAGTGGTGTCCCAATCCATGCCGTCGAACACAAACAGGATCACACGCTTCTTTCCTGATTCGACAGCCGATTTCTGAAGTCGGTAAACATCGGTTTGGTCAAAGTACTCGGCATCGGCGTTGAGGGTGTTGGGCGGAAGGTAGCCGTAGAGTTTTTCGATTGCCGATGCATCGCGGTATACGCTGTTTGCGCCGCTTACCGATTGAAGGTCGATTCCGAACGTGTAAACGGGGATCAATCGGTTACTGTGAGTCTTCCAGCTTGAGTACTTATCCGGGGCGGGTCCCCAATGCCCCCAGTCAGCCTGCTTCTTCGCGACTGCATCAACTTGCATCTTTGCAATCACGTCGGCGTCTTGCGCTGGCGCAGGTCGGCAATCAACTGCAATGAGTAGTAAAGTGACAATTGATACACAGATCTGGCAAGCAGTATTTGGACTCATCGCGTGAGCTTTGTTTTGCGGTAGGGAGGTCGAGGCAGGGATGCTACGCACGGAAGCTCCGGAGGGATGCTTCGGCGGCAGCGTTTGGCCTCTAAATAATAGTCGAACTCACCTCAGAAGGTCACTCAGGCAAACAGGATTCTTTGCCAGTGCTACATGCATTTCCCTACGGAACGCGGGAGTTCTTACGGGCGTCGAGGTCGTCGATGTTGTTGCCGTTTTTTTTTAAGTGAAAGAAGAGCACAACAGCTTCAAGATGCTACATCGAGCCGAGGGTAGTGGTTGGAGAATTGCGTTGCCCAGTGCGTCTGGATGTGACAAACGGGGGCTGTGTGGCTACCATCGAGATAGACGCCTGTGATGTCGAGTCTTGAGGAACGGCAATTGGATCCCAACCCCTACGAATCACCGTCATCTACTCGGTCAACGCGATGGGTTCGGACGCCTTCACGACTGTATCGGACCGTCGTGGCCGCGTTTCTTTGCATCGTCATTGTGTCACTTTTTATCCCAACCGTATCTCTTCGCCAGGGTGGTGCATTGATTGGTCGCTTACCTCTTTGGGCCATCTACCTTGGGTTATTGACGCCAAACAATTGGGCCTTCGCCGCACCGTTGGTTGCGATTCATCTCTCCGCGTCGACCGCGATTGCCTTCACGATTTCTCGCCTCGCGAATCGTATCGATCGGTCTCGCAAATAAAGGTGTGAAAACCCTCATTTCGCGAGCTGGACGCAAGACGATTCTCTTTCTGCTTGGTTGAATTTGGGTACGCCCGAATATTGGTGAGTCAAGATTTAGACTCCTGGGGGAATCCTGCCGGTGACCGGCACGGAAATTTGCAGTCAAAATGGCGGGCTTGCCTGGGGCTAATACTTCCCAAGGTGCCAGCGGACTTTGCGGCCCATTTTTCCCCGCCTACCCTTCGAAAGTAAAGAATGAGATCGCTCTTCAGAATTGCCACAGTCGCTGTAGCAACAGCCGGGATTTCAATTGGGTTGTCCGCGAGTGGATTCGCGGCTGACATCGTGACGACTGCCGTAGGAGCAGGACAATTCAAGACGTTGGCGGCCGCATTGGGTGCGGCGGATTTGGTGCCGACGCTTCAAGGCCCCGGTCCGTTCACCGTGTTTGCGCCCACGGATGAAGCATTCGCTAAATTGCCTGAGGGAACGGTCGCGAGTCTCCTGTTACCAGAAAACAAGTCAAAGCTCGTTAAGATCTTGACCTACCATGTCGTTCCAGGCAACGTCTCGCTCAAGCAAGCGGTGAAACTTGATGGAGCGACTACGGTCAATGGCCAACGCGTTGACATCGCCGCTGGGATCGAAGGAGTGAGTGTGGACGCAGCTAAAATTGTTGCTGCGGATATTGAGTGCGACAACGGTGTCATTCATATCATCGATTCAGTAATGTTGCCTGAAGCGTTAACGATCCCCGAAAAGGCCACGCAAGCGGGCACATTCAACACACTGCTTGCAGCTGTTGGGGCTGCAGGACTCGCGGAAACGCTCGGTGGTGCCGGGCCGTTCACTGTGTTCGCACCGACCGATGAAGCATTTGCAAAGTTGCCCGCTGGGACGGTCGAATCGCTCTTGGAACCCGAGAACAAGAGCAAGTTAGTCGATATCCTGAAGTACCACGTTGTGTCTGGGGTCGTTTACTCAGAAGCTGCGCTCAGTGCGAAAACGGCGAAGACGCTCAATGGCTCAAGCGTTTCGATTGGTGTAAGAAATGGCAAAGCTTTGGTGAACGAAGCAAGCTTGGTTGCGCTCGATATTGACGCTGCCAACGGAGTCATCCATGTGATTGACGCGGTGTTATTGCCTCCATCGACTTCCCAAGCCTCATCGATGACACCAGCCGGTGCCGTCAACGTCAGTCACATGCTGACAACGGCAATCAGCCAAGGCGTACCCGTGTATAACGCAGGCGACCACCATGGTTGTGCGATGATCTACGAGAATGCTCTAGATAGCTGTATGTCGATGCCAATGGAGTCGCAACTTCACCATCACGTTCAAAGCGTTCTCTCATCAGCGCGGCGACAACATTCGTCCACCGATCGTGCTTGGACCATGCGTCGAGGTATTGACCAGCTCCTAACACAACTTCACGGCAAATAGCTTCGCGTCGCGTGATCAATAAGTAGGGCAAATTCGTCAGTTATTGTTCACGCGATTCCTACCCGTTGGAGAGACAGGGTTTCTCGCGAGGAGGGCTTTGTTGCGAGCATATTCCTCAGCAGTTGGCTGTGCAGTGGCGGTCAATGCTTGGGGCGGGATGCAACCGCCGACAGCCGGACTATCTTGCCTAGTCGTTATGGCATGCTTGCCAGACTGCTATCAAACAATGCTTTCCGCGAGCTTCTTGACGCCGCGCTTGGATCGTGGTCGATACTTCAAAGTGTGAATTGAGTCGAACAGTGTTTTAGGACGGGGTGCAGCATGGAAATTTCTACCAACCAAGCTATCGCGGACGTGCTTCAATCCAAGTCAGATGCTACGAAGAATCAAATCGCGACTGCCGTTGCGTCGAAACAACTCGACGCTCAAAAGTCGCTTGGCAAGGCACTTGTTGGACTGATCGAAACCGCCGCGACTGCTCAAAAGCAAATCGCGGCTGGCCATCTTGATGTGCGAGTCTAGAACGCGTCAGGGGCTGCCTACTTCTTTTTCCAGTCGGCGATTCCAGTCGACTTGAGTTGTGCTTCATACAACTCGTGGAACGGTTGGGTTGGTGACATTTCGGCTGTCTCGTTGACCATCATCGGTCGAGTGACTTTCCACCATTCGTCGTAGGCTTTGCGGAACTCGGCAACCATGTCGGGGTGCGCATCAATAATGTTCTTGCTCTGGTTCGGATCGGCCTGCATATCGTAGAGCGAGTCATTGTTCACGAATCGATACTGCTGGTTTCGAACCGCGAACTGTTTGAATTGGGAATCGTTTGGCTCGGCGCCTGTTGGCCAACGGCCGCAGTGCGTGTAGAGCATGCGATCGTCCCACGCGGCGGCTGGATTCGCAACGAGCGGCAGCAGGCTGCGGCCTTCGACTTGGCCACTCGGGAGCTCGGCGCCGGCCAAGTCAGCGAGCGTTGGAAACAGGTCGATGTGGGCGGCAATCGTATCGATGCTTTGACCCGGCTTGATCTTGCCGTTCCAGCGAACGAAGAACGGAACACGCACTCCGCCTTCGTCAGGCGAGCCCTTGGTGCCTTTCATGCTGGCATTGAACGCAACCATCGGCGTGCCATCGGATGACTTGCCGAGTGTTTTGCCTTCCTTGCCCAGCCCGTTACCGGCCGGGCCATTGTCAGACATGAAGATTAGCACGGTGTTGTCGCTCAGCTTGAGTTCATCGAGCTTCGCCATCAAACGACCCAAGTTCTCGTCGATGTTCTCGATCATTCCATAAAAGCCTGCTTCGCCTTTGTCGAATCCGAGATCAGTGAAATGCTTGGCGTTCTTTTCGGGAGCGATGTACGGCGAGTGCGGCGCGTTGGTGGCGATGTAGGCAAAGAACGGCTCGTCGCCGGTGCTCTTGGCTTGGATCCAATCGATCGCCGCTTCGAAAAAGACATCGGTGCAAAACCCATGAGTCTTGACAAAGGTTCCGTTGTGGCGAATGACGGGGTCGAAGTACTTATTATCGGGCGCGTCGGCACAGCTGCATTTATACGCTTGGCCGATGCCGCCTGCGCCGTGAATGAATGCCTCGTCGAAACCACGTTTGTGCGGCTGGTATTCTTCTTCGTCGCCTAAATGCCACTTGCCAAAAATGCCTGACGTGTAGCCAACGGTCTTCAGTGTTTGCGGGAGCGTCACGGCGTTGAGCGTCATCCGTTCCCGCTCGAGAATCGTATGCGTGATACCGTTTCGCATCGGGTGCCGTCCCGTCATCAAGGCAGATCGAGTCGGTGAACACGTGGGGCTGACGAGAAACCGATCGAACCGCGTGCTTGAATCGAACAACGCGTCCATGTTGGGCGTTTGGATCCAAGTGTTACCGTGCCGTCCGACTGGGGCGTAGCCCTGGTCATCCGTCATCACGACGATGATGTTCGGCTTGGTGCCGCTGAGCGATTCGGTCTCCGCAGCCCGCGACATGGACGAGCAAACGGAAAGGAAGGCGATGGTGAACAAAGCTGAGCGAATGAACTTAACGTGGTTCGAGCGAATCAAGACGAACTCCTTAACGATTGAGGGGGACGAGTGGGGGAAGGCTTGTGTGGAACGAGATCTTGGTCGCAGTATATCTTTGTCGCAGTATAGTTGACTGGCGCGGTCAATATGCGAACGCAGTGAAACCGTTCTGGGGAGGTGCTTTTAGAGCACTGGACGCTCGCCACTTAACCGCCGTTCTCAGAACCTTCTTCGGTCGGTATGCTATGGGCCCTGCCCCACCCGCACAGTCTCCCAGGAAATGGGTCTGTTTCTGATTATGGCTTCGTTGTTTGTTGTTCGCGGTCGAGACCAAGGAAAGCACTTCAAGCTGGCCGGTTCCGTCCAACGCATTGGACGTGACTCGAGCAACGACATCCAGTTGCTCGATACGGAAGCGTCGCGTTCACATGCGGAAATCCGAATCGCAAGTGATACATCGTGCGAGCTCATCGATTTGGCGAGCAGCAATGGCACGCTCGTGAACAATGTCGCAACAACACGACATAAGCTTTCCAGCGGCGATCGCATCGAAATCGGCAACACGCTGATGATCTTTACGGGAACCGGACACCCGACCGCACTCGAAGCCGCACACGGAGTCGATATCGTTCGACAAAGCCAAGCCGTGGAAGCCATCCGTATCGTGTCGTCGTTTTCTCAATCCGCGTCGCCGCTCAAGCAACAAACCGAAGCTGACCGCTCGCTCGAAGTCATGTATTTAACGGCAATCGCGGTGGGGCGAACCGACGATTTGAATGAGTTGCTCGAGCGAGTTCTCAAGCTCGTGTTCGATTGGGTCGTTGCCGACCGCGGATGCGTGATGCTCCGCGACAGCGACACGAACCAACTGCGTCCTGCCGCTCGATGCGACCGCAGCGACCTGACGGCGAAGCAGCTTCAAGCGATGGGGCGAATGTCGATCAGCCACACGATTCTTGACTACGTCATCAGCCACAAAGAAGGTGTTCGCACCAGCGACGCCAGCGACGATGTGCGTTTCGAATCCGCAGCATCAATCGTGCAAGGCGGTGTGCGCGAGGCGCTCTGTGTCCCGTTGCAAGGACGCTATGACACCGTCGGCGCGTTGTATGTCGACACGTACACGTCGCCTGGCGAGATGGTGGCCTCTGGACGAACACAACGTTTCACCGACGACCACCTTCGCTTGATCACCGCCATCGGACACCAAGCCGCTCTCGCGATCGAAGACACGTTCTATTACTCGGCACTCGTCCAAAACGAACGACTCGCGGCGATGGGACAAACCATCGCAACCCTTTCACACCACGTGAAAAATATCTTGCAAGGAATTCGTGGCGGCAGCTACTTGATCGAAGCGGGTTTGGAACGACAAGACACTGACGCCATTCGTCGCGGTTGGAGCATCGTCGATCGCAATCAAGACCGGATCTCAAATCTGGTACTCGACATGTTGACTTTCTCGAAAGAACGCGAGCCTGAGTTGGTGGAAGCGGATCTCAATGAGACCATTCGTGATGTGGTGGAGTTGATGGAGACTCGTGCCGCGGAGTTGGGTGTGGTGCTGGGCTCGTTCCTTGACACGACGATTCCGCCAGCAATGTTCGATCCCGACGCAATGCATCGTGCCGCCATGAACTTGGTGACTAACGCGATCGATGCCGCCGCCGATGCGATGAAGGAAGAAGCCACCGATTTCGACGTCAACGATCCTGGCTTGACCGAAGACATCGGCCTCGATGAAGAACCGACACAACGAGAAGCTGGAAAAGTTTTCGTCGCTACGCGTTTCGATCCAATCCAAGGCTGGTTGGTGGACGTGATCGACAACGGCAAAGGCATCGCCCCAGAAGACCGCCAAAAGGTCTTCTCGCTCTTCGAATCACGCAAGGGAGCCCGAGGCACAGGTCTCGGACTTCCCGTCAGCGCCAAAATTATGCACGAACACGGTGGGCGGATCGAGATACACGATCCCGAAACAGGCCGCGGGTGCTGTTTCCGCTTGGTGCTTCCACCAACACAATCTCTGACGGAAATGACATCGCGCGATACGATGTTCTAGTCGTCGTAGGCCTAGCCCGGACATTGTACACGATAAGCTGGTGCACCGGCTTTGGCCGGAATCGCCTGACAAAGACCGGCTAAAGCCGGAACACCAACATTCACTCAAGGTAACGAACAACGATGCCGAATCCGTGGACTGGAATTGGAAACCCGTACACTCGCACCGAAGTCCTTGCTCGATTGCACGCGACGCTAGATCGTGGCGAGCCGATCATCGCGGCCGGTGCGGGCACAGGCATCAGCGCCAAGTTTCTTGAGAAAGGCGGTGTGGACCTGATCATCATCTACAACTCAGGTCGCTTTCGCATGTCGGGCCACGGGTCCACGGCTGGGCTCATGGCGTACTGTGACGCGAACGCGGTGGCGATGGAGATCGGCGAGTTCGAAGTCCTACCCGTTGTCGAAGAAACGCCAGTCATCTGTGGTGTGCACGCGACAGATCCACGTCGACGCATGTGGCACTGGTTACTCAAGGTCAAAGACATGGGCTTCTCGGGAATCAACAACTTCCCGACCCACAGCATCATCGATGGCCAATTTCGCCAAGTGCTTGAAGAGACCGGTATGAGCTTTCAAAAAGAGGTCGACACAGTCGCACTGGCTCGCAAAATGGACTTGTTCACGATTGTTTATGTTGGCCAGCCCGAAGAAGCTAAAGCGATGGCGGAAGCCGGCGCCGATGTGGTGATCGCTCACGTCGGCACAACAATCGGAGGCGCGATCGGCGTCAAAGGTGCCGCGTGCAGTCTTGAAGAAGCCGCCGAGCGTACCCAGGCAATCGCCTCCGCCGCGATGAAAGTTCGCAGCGACGTAATCTGCCTGTCACACGGCGGTCCCATCTCCACACCCGAAGACGCTGCGTACATCAACGAGCACACGGACGTCGTTGGCTTTGTCGGGGCATCGAGTTTGGAGCGAATGGCTTTCGAAGAATCGTTGACTGAGTTGACACGGCAATTCAAACAGATCCCCGTGAAGCGGAAAGCGTAAGAGGCCCTCCCATGGCAACGATTGCTGTCCTCGGGACACTCGATACCAAAGGCCACGAGCATGCGTTTGTCGCTGACGAGATTCGTCGGCTCGGGCATCAACCATTATTGATGGATGTGGGAAGTGGTGAAGCTCCTCAAGTCACGCCCGACATCACTCGCTATGAAGTCGCTCAAGCCGGTGGAGTCGACTTGGCTGCGTTAAAGCAGCGTGGTGATCGCGGCGAGTGCGTCTCCGCGATGGCGATGGCCGCGCCGCGTTTACTCGAGCGACTGTATCGCGAAGGCCGCATCGCCGGCGTGATCTCACTCGGCGGTGGCGGTGGAACTGCGATCGCTACTGCGGCGATGCGAGCGTTGCCGATCGGTTTTCCCAAGCTGATGGTATCGACACTCGCTTCCGGCAATACCGCTCATTATGTCGGCGCAAAGGACATCACGATGATGCCGAGCATCGTCGATGTCGCGGGGTTGAACCGGATCTCTCGCACAATCTTTCGACGTGCCGCCGGTGCGATCTGTGGCATGGTCGATGTCACTGTCGAGTCAACGGAAGACCGTCCGCTGATCGTCGCCAGCATGTTTGGCAATACGACCGATTGCGTGAACGCGGCGATACCGATGCTTGAAGACGCTGGCTACGAGGTGCTCGTCTTTCACGCCACGGGTGCTGGCGGACGCGCGATGGAATCGCTCATCGAAAGCGGACTCGTTGATGGTGTGTTGGATATCACGACAACGGAATGGGCGGACGAATTAGTCGGAGGAACCCTTTCGGCTGGGCCAAGTCGACTCGATGCGGCAGCCAAAGCTAGTGTGCCCGCGATTGTGGTTCCTGGATGTCTGGACATGGTGAACTTTGGCGAGCGAAAGACCGTTCCCGAAATCTTCAACGATCGCACATTCTATCTCCATAATCCTCAAGTCACCTTGATGCGAACAAGCGAGAGTGAATGTCGTGAACTGGGACGGATCCTTGCCGCCAAAGTTAACGCCTACGCCGCGCCCGTTACCGTGCTGATTCCGCGCAAAGGGATTAGCATCATCAGTGCTCCGGGGCAACCGTTTCATGATCCCGCTGCGGACGCTGCTCTATTCGATACACTCACGACATCGCTTCATGCAAAAGTGCATGTCATCTCCATGGATTGTTTGATCAACAATGCTGCGTTCGCGAAGGCTTGTGCCGAGGCATTGCTTGCAAACATCGACTCCAAACGAGATTCGAATGTCCAACGAAGCTAGTGCCTCGCCCGAGCCACTTAGAAGCGTGCACGCATCGAATTTTCCTGCGATCATCAACGAACTAGGCGTCTCGCTTCTCGTCACGACCTAGCAATCGGGCAAGCTCGTGATGTTGCGACGCTCATTCATTACCCCGTACATCCCGGGTGATTGTTGCCATTTGAATGGGTTCTGCGTTCGCGTTACGTGTCCGCTACTTGCCTGCGCTCGGAGATACGCACCAACCTTGAAGTTAGCGAGCCACAACAAGAAGAGTGGCGGATTGATAATCGACGTCGATTCGGGTGAGGTCATCACGCGAGGACTGTCGATGCCTCACTCGCCGCGTTGGTACCACGGCAAACTGTGTATCTTGCACAGTGCCACCGGCGGTTTCAGTACGATCGACATGAGCACGGGCAAATACGAATCGATCATTGAGCTACCTAGCTTCACACGCGGCCTTTCGTTCTGTGGTCCGCTTGCAGTCATCGGACTCCCACAGGTCCACGAAACTGCCGTCGGCGGCTTCGTCCCGATCGCCGAACGAGACTTATCCGAGCCAACATGCGGCGTGTAGGTTGTTAGCATCGATACTGGAGAGGTCATCGCCCTCGTGAAATGAAAGTCGCCTTCCAAGAGATCTTCGCCACCGAAGTTCGCGGGCGACCCGAGATTTTATGACTCATCCGAGTTCCGGTGCCTGAAGTGTCGCGCTAGTGACCAATGCTGCATTTCATCCCAGTGGTGACATCGCTGACAAACTTTGACATGCTGGCGAACTTTCTACCAGGCTCCTGCACAGCGACTGAGTTATTCAATCCGTCAATTATGTGCTTACAATGGTTAATTGCTGCGCGTTTTGCGATATGGAAATGCCGCCAGCACAATCAGCTGTAAAAAAGAATAGATAGCGAGTATCCCGATTCCATACGGTATAGCTCGATCAAACCCAACACTCCGATATTGACTTGCTCCAAGAACCATGCCGGGTGAATCAGGCAAATAACGGATAGTGCATTCATCGCCCAGATTAGGAGTTGTGTCAAACTGCGTGTATCCAAGTGTATGGCGACGCTGAGCACCACTGGAATCGGTAAAACTCACCGTGATTTCAAGCGGCAGCACCTTGGGTGAGGAAGGTTCCAATGCCACTACGACCGCCGGAACTTCGGTTGCCGCGTCCCACCGTCGCTGCAACTGAACAGCCCACCAAATCAAAGTTCCAATAGATGCAATCAGCGCCAAATGAACCATTGCAACTAGGATCGACTTGAAACTGAAGTCTTTGTGTGGCGTTGAAGTGGACGTTGAAGTGACTGGCAGTTCGCGAACTTCTGAAAGCATCTGCTGTTCCTTGGTCCATCGACCATTCCCAGAACGAGGAGATTGTGAAGGCTCGCAAAGATGGATCTTCGAAACAAGTCCATCGCCTAGTTTGAGCCCCAGTCCGAGTGAAGTGATCCAAATCGTGCCGCTCGCAAGAAGTTGGCGGCTCTGCTCGGCTGTGTTCCCGTTAGCGACGCCCCCCCTGATTTCGTCTTCGTCTTCAATGCTGTGCCAAAGCGTTTCTTTTCGGGGAACCTTGAATATGCCGACGATCTCGTGCGCTCGTTTACCGATCACTGACAACGATCCAAATCGAAGTCGTTCATCGTCGACATCGATCCGCCTAAGCGTCTGAGGCCTCGTTTGCGAAAAGTACAAGGCAATGCCGATTTCGGGCAAGGTTAGCTTGCCAGATCTTTCAAGCCTTAGTCGATCGGCGTCGATGTTACGGTCTCGAAGCACTTGGAGTAAGGCTTCATATTCGGTGCCGAGGACCAATGGCCCCATACGATTCCCCAACTCAACTGACCAGAATTCATCTTTCGTCATATGCACTACTCGGAAACTTCGATCCCGTCGGGATTGATGTAGAAAGTCCTTCCGTTGCGAACGACTTGGGCTTTACCACGGTCAAAAACTTCGGCGTAATCATAAACTACAGGAATGACGACGTTCGCGTGATCATCAAGAAAGCCATGGCGACCGTTCGTGCTAACGGGGATCCGCTTGATCTCTGGGTCATAGTAACCCACTTCGTCGTAGATAAGCTCCGTGATCGGCATTCCGTTCAAGTCGACAAAACCGCTGCGATACGTATTTTGTTCAATCCTGGTCACTTGCCAACACACTGGGCTTTGTGTGTTGACTTGATCGAAATTCAAATCTGCAACCGTCATCCCGCCGGTGTCAATGATTCGATAGCGATTGTCGTTCCTTACCAAGGCTCGTTCATAATGAAAGGACTCTGCAAATTCAAAAACCGAACCGAATGAATTGTTGCCACTCGAATCGATATAAAAAAAGAAATTGTTGTGGCGTACCAACGCGAAGCCGCAGCGCTATGGTTCGGCGTACTGAAATCCATCAACACTCTCCATTTTGTCCGCCGAGACAGAGCCCTGGTCCAAAGGAACGAATATGAATTTGCGTTCCAATTGAACTAAGGCAATTTTGCCGTCAATATCGTTCACGAGCATGTTCGCGAGAGGACGAACAACTTCGTTCCCATCCGCATCAACAATCCCCTCTTGATAAACGTCACCATCGCGAATGCTGATCTTGGCAAATCCAAGTTCATTCCGTGGATCAATTTCAGTCTCTTTCGAACTTCGCGAATGCAGACTAGGTTCGATGCCGTTAGGTGATTGCGGGGCCTTGTTTTTGTTGCAACCTATGATCAATGCGAGTGTTGCCAGCACAATAAAACGTCCACTGCACAGATTCAAAATTGGCACTGCCCAAAAGTTTGAGTGATTGCTCGCGCGTGCGTTGGAACAAGATTGAGTGAACAGTGGCTTCGCTAGGTGTAAGCAGGATCGAGACGGAGGTGATGGAGAGCCATTCTTGATCTCGACGATTCTGTTCCCTGCGGCGGACTCAGCTTGGATCAACCGGTGCAAGCATGCTGGAATCTGAGCAATTGCCATGGTGTGTTCGTTTTGGATCACGATTGCAAGTCGCGATAAGAATCTGCTCCGAACACCGCATTCTTTACCAAGGTGAGAATAAATTTTAGCAACGCTAATGTATAGCCAACGACATACATCAACGTGAACGACGTCAGGACGCCACCCATAAGTGCACCAAATTTCCAATTGGCGACTGCAAATATTGTCATGGAGTCTTGGGTCGACTTCAAGAAGTCGTTCGACTTGCCCACGACATTATCAAGGCTGGCCGGTGAAACACCTACTTCGAGAAATTCCTCACCGACTCCTTGAACCTGCAAAAACCCTTCACCGTCTACATGAACGTAATGATTGGTCTCGCGGCCGTACTCCCGCTGTCTCCTCTTTCCGCCTTTTCGTTCACGGTCACTGATGGCGATTACGTGCTTTACGTGTTGCATTTTGAATGGAACAACAAAATAGACGCATGTTCGCGTTGAACATTGCACTGAATCGCCGCTGCGATGAAAGGTCAGCCAAGTGACCGGGGCCATCAAGGTCACGCCACCGGGGAAGACAACGCAGATCAGAAAAACAATCACGTGCTGTAACATCATCTCACCGAGTGTCGGACGTTTTCCTTGACTTTGCATTCCAGGGATGGCCTCAAATCCGAGGTGTGAAATTAAAATAGCTACTGCAAAAGTCAAACGCGTTATCGCTTGGCGTATTCGCAGAATTGTTCACTCAGTTGTGGTTTGGGAAAAGCTTCGATCTATTGTCTTCCCAATCGGCTTGGATCGCACCGGCGTGCCAGATCGTCATGTTGTCGATGTACATCGTGCCTTTGTCTGTGGCTGTGATCCCGATGTTGTAGTTTTCAAACTCAGCACCAACGCCTGGGTGGTTGCCGTACAAGGATGGTCCATCTTGGAATCGGAGCAAGAATTCGTCGCCCTTGATTTCGACCATCACGTGATACCACTTGTCACTCTTCAAGACGAAATCATTTTTCGCTACGCTGACTTTCTCGTGGTCAACGAGGATCTCGCTGCCATCAGGGCCGAAGTAAACGCGTCGCAAATGGTGCCCAGCCTCGATGATTGGCAACAGTTTCGTTCCTTTGCCGCCAACGATCTTGAATGAGTACTTTAAGATCACATCTTTGGGCGACCCAGGGAATTGTAAGCGCGGCGCAGTCCCCAGGTGGCCGTTTCCCTCCGCCTTCTTCTTGGCTTGGTACTCCGGTTTTGACTGAGTACCGACGAGTTGTCCGTCCTTCGCTTCCCACTGCGTGCCTTGCCCAAGTGCAAAGAATTTGTCGCCTCGCTTAATGACAAAGTCATTGTCAAAATTCATTTGCAAATGCACTTCGCCCGGGCTGGCCATGATCGGTGTCAAGTCGTTCGAGTCCGCACCCGTCGCAAAGTGGGCAAATAGGAGGCTAAAAACTAAACCAAATCGGATCATTGTCTTGTCTCGTAAACTGTAAACGCGGGTCAGATGGAATGTCGTGCCGGTTCGCACAGACAAGTCAGATGCTTTATCGCAGATTCGTTGTCACCGATGTTAAGTGAGCCCATCTTTCGAACGGAATCGTGCGACTGAATTGTAACGTAAGTGCTTGGTATCAGGGATGTTCCTGAGATGGGGTGACAGCAACTCGCTGATCTCGGTTCTGCATCGCGAAGTTACTGCCGAACTCGACTTGTCGCTCCGTTACAATCTAGGCTCTTGGGTTTTATGAGGAATGGGCACAGATGAACGAACCGTTTTCGAGCGAAGAAATTAGACAGGCGGGCGCTATGAAGGCCCGGGGATTGAAGTGGGAGCCGCAAGTTGGGCATTACGTTTATGACATGACGCGGATGGTCAAGAAACCGTCTCCGTTCCAGGACGGGGTCTACTTCGTCCTTAACTACGACTATTTCATGGATTTGGTTGGTGGCGTCGACAGGTTCAAGCACGTGATGATTTGGCTACCAACGTGGGAGGACGCGCGTAAGATTCTTCGTTCCCTCGGTATGTCTGATAGTGAGTTGACCGAGCGATTGGTTCGCGACTCCGCGTTTGACAGCGGTGGCGAGCGGCTCGCCGCGTACCGTCTGATCGTTTCGTTGCTGGAACGAACCAGTATCCAATCACGTTTGTCCGGCTCACATTTCGATTCGAACCGAAATCAGCATCTCAATGAAAGTTTTAACGCGTGACTCAGAAGAATTTTGTCGTCATTGGCGGAAGCCATGGTATCGGTCTAGGCATTGTGCATCAACTAGTTTCACAGGGTGAGTCAGTCACGGTTGTTTCGCGAACAAGCGAGCATCTGGCTGGGCTCGAGAACGTGACTCATGTCGAAGCAGACGTGATGGCGGACACCATCGTCGCGGACCAGCTTCCGAAAAGGATTGATGGGTTTGCGTATTGCCCAGGTTCCATCAATCTCGGCTCAGCTCGTTCATTGTCGCCCGACTCGATGATGGACGACTATCGGCTGAATGTCATCGGTGCCGTGAAATGCATCCAAGCCGCATTGCCTGCGATGAAGGCGGCTGAGATGTGTTCCGTTGTACTTTTCAGTACCGTTGCCGTAGCTCAGGGCCTTCCACTTCACGCATCGATCGCTGCATGCAAGGGTGCCGTGGAAGGACTCGCAAGGACATTGGCCGCGGAACTTGCTCCGAAGATCCGAGTGAACTGCATTGCTCCAGCGTTAACTGACACGCGGCTCGCGGAGAAGTTCTTGTCGAGCGACGAGAAACGAGCTGCGATGGACCGACGATACCCTTTGAAACGGATCGGTCAGGTGGATGATATCGCGTCCGCGGCGTGCTTTTTCCTTGGCGCGGAATCTGGTTGGATCACTGGGCAGATTCTTGGAGTCGATGGCGGTCTGTCGACGCTTCGGAGTTAGGGTGCATGGAGAACTGGATACTACTGGCCCAATTTGCGTCGACCCTCGCGATGACGGGCATTATCTGGTTTGTCCAGATCGTGCACTACCCACTGTTCTCACGAGTTGGTGCTGACGCGTTCCAGCGATACGAGCTCGACAACACACGCGTAACAACGTGGGTTGTTGCACCGCTGATGCTGGTTGAGTTGGCATCAGCGATTCTGCTGCTTTGGTTTCGACCGATGGATGCAAGCATGGCGACACTCGGTGCAAATGCGTTTCTAATTGCCGCCATCTGGCTTGTCACGTTTGTCGTGCAAGTTCCACAGCACGCACGCTTATCAGTCGCATTCGACGCTGTGACGCACTATCGGCTGGTTGCTGGAAATTGGATCCGAACGGTTCTGTGGACTGCTCGAGCAATGCTGGTGCTTTGGATCGTAGAGCAACAGATGTAGTGCTTAATCCAGGTTGAATTTGAGGGTAGTGCTCTGTCCAGTGTGAATTTTAGGGTGAGCCGAACGCGATAGCGTCGGGTTCCGTGCAAGACCCGCGGCTAGCCCCGTCAGCTCACTTTGCTAACCCTAATTTTTTAATACGGACAGAGCTGTTCAAATGATTGCATTTAGATTCACGCATCGCTGACATTGATCCAACGTTGTTCGCGGTGACTTCTCAGGATCGCCTCGCAAAGTAAGATTTCGCGATGCCCGTCTTCGAAGGTCGGGAACGGACGATCGGCCGTGAACTCACCCTTTTCGATATAGCCATAGAACGATCGAAACAGTTGCTTGAACGTATCGGGGAAGCCTTCGTTGTGACCTCCAGGATAGTTGGCGATCGCACTTGCCGTGGGGCTCATCAGCGACGGATCACGAATAAGAGTTTCGTTGGGGCGATCACGGTGCCCGATCCACAGTGAATTAGGCTCCTCGCTGTTCCACGCCATCGCTTGTCCCGTTCCCGCGATCTCGAACCGCAAGCAATTCTTGCGTCCCGCCGTCGTCTGGGACACTTGCAGCACACCGCGAGCGCCGCCAGAGAACTTGAGCAACACACATCCGGCGTCTTCGGTTTCTATCGAGACTGATTCCGTTGCCGATGGAAGTGCTGTCTTTCCAGAGAACGTTTCGACGGTGCCGACTGGGCGTTGACGTGTCGGATGCACGGTCTGTAAGTCGGCACAAACACTCGTAACTCGCTGGCCCGTAATGAACTGGACAAGATCCAACCAGTGCGTACCGATGTCGGCAATCGCGCGGAGTTCACCGCCATCCGAAGCGAGCACGCGCCAATTGAAGTCCGTATCACGGAGCAACCAATCCTGGACATACGAGCCGTTCACATGCAGTGTCTTACCGAAGTCTGCGCCAGTAACTTTGGCTGCCGCTTCGTGGCACAACGGGTAGAAGCGAATGTTGTAAGCAACACCAGCCACAAGTCCGCTGTTGCGAGCGAGCCGAACAAGCTCCGCTGACTCTTGCGAGTTCATCGCCAGTGGCTTCTCGCAAAGCACATGCTTACCCGCCCGAATCACAGCTGAGGCTTGGGCAAAGTGGAATTGATTAGGCGTTGCCAAATGCACCACGTCGACTGAATCTTCCGCGAGAACGTCGTCGAGCGACGCATATCCGCGTGGAAGTCCAAGTGACTTCGCAGCACCCAGTGACTTTTCTGGAGTCGAGCCAACAATCCCAGCGACATGAACTCCGGCCCGGCGCAATCCTTCCACATGGACTGGACCAATGAACCCAGTTCCCACGACCACTGCTGTCAATTTCTGAGTCATCTACTTGCCTTCCGCGGCCCATTTTTTCATTTGGGCGATGTTGTCTTCGATCTCCTTCAAGTGCGCCGGATCATCCTTCCGTCGCATTGATTTGAGATACTCCTCCATATCGCTGTTGTACAATGCGGCAGACTCAGGCGTGCGCCCTTGGTCGTTGGTCTCTTCCATCCACACATCTAGGCGGCCACGCATCTCGGCAAGTGTGCTTGCATACTTCGGGTCGTCGGCGAGATTTCGAATCTCATGTGGGTCCGCGATAACATCGTATAGCTCTTCGCTCGGCCGAACATCACGGAACACGAGCAGTTGCGTCGCGTCGAGTTTGCCAGCCGCATGCCATTCACGCATCGCGATCAAAATCTGCTTCCCATCCTTGTAGGCACATGGTTGCAGATACGGTCGATTGGGAAGGAAGTTACGGATGTATTTGAATTGCTTCGTGCGAACGGATCGCATGTGGTCGACGGTCTCGTCACACCGATCGCGTGCTGCGAATGCCGCTTCACGCGGTGTGTAGTCGGCGGCGAGGATGTCCTTGGCTTGCATGTAGTCGGGAACATCAATCCCAGCCGCTGAGAGTGACAACGCTGCGATGTCAATGTGCTCGACCAAATCGTCGCGAACCGTCCCAGCCATAATCCCAGGTCCACTGATGACGAGCGGAACATGCAACCCCTCGTCATACAGAAACTGTTTCCCGCGAGCGTGGCTGATCCCGTGGTCAGTCATGAACAACACCAGCGTATTTTCAAGCACTCCTTCTTTCTCGAGCCGAGCGATGACTTCACCCACCATCACATCCGTCATGCGAACGGAATCCAGATAGGCCGCCCAATCTCGCAAGACGTCTGGATGATTGGGATAGTAGGGTGGCAATATGACAGACGAAGTCTCCGTTCGTTTGCCAAGCGACTTCTCCGCCGCACTTTGGACCTTTTCCCACCCTGATGTGTCGCTACCACGAAGCTTGCCGCCACCAGTTTGGATCTGGGCGAAAAACGGTTGTCCCTCTTTTCGCTTGGACCAATCTGTGCCGTCGTAGACTGAGGCGTCCCATTCGAAGTTATAGTCCGTCTTTCCCAGCCCCCGCCCGATTGGCCACCCAGAGATCGTTGTGAAGTACCCAGCTTCTTGAAACAGCTGTGGTACAAGTTTGATTGTTTCGGGCAACTGGATTTTCTCATCGCCACGACCACTTCGATGATGGTGTGCTCCGATGCTTGTTTGGTACATGCCTGTGATGAACGCCGACCGGCATGTCGAACAAACGGGAGCTGTCACGTACGCGTTCGTGAATTTCAATCCGTTGGCGGCTAGCTTGTCGACGTTGGGCGTTGCGATTGCCGTCTCGCCATAGCAAGCAAAATTCGCTGACATGTCATCGGGAATAATCCACACAATGTTCGGGTGACCAGCAAGCGTCTGGTCAGCACAGAAAAAGGCACTCAGGCCGAGGAGGAGCGTCAGGGGAAGCCACACCCGAAGTGAACTTGTTGAGCGAATCATGAGGAGCTTTGCCAAAGTGATGCGTGAGATGCGTAACACGATAACATAGACAACACAGATCAACGCAACAATCAGTTGCTTGATCCTCCGGCACCGCTGGGCTTGCGAGCTAATACGTATCGCATCCGGAACGGTTGTCGCGGCTCCTTTCTGCTATGCGGAAAACCTAGTGCGTCATCCAGTCTTAATTTGGGGGTAGAGACGCTTTAGCTTTGTGCGAGCGTCGTCGATCTTGAATTGCCAGTCGACGCCGCGTTGCTTTTCGTTGGTGCGTTTGGCCCACGCAGCGATTTCACTTTGCAA
>JBGTAI010000316.1:0-48799 GCA_041749955.1 Pirellulaceae bacterium
GCTTTTGCATGGCGTCCGTTCCGAGTGAGTTGTTTGGCCGCGAAACCAAAAACATTCATTAGGACACGGACGCCATTCTTATCCAATAGCAATCTGTGAACTCCCGGCACGACAGCCTGCTACCAAGCCGACTGCACCCGATCGGAGCAAGAATCCATGCGACGTGCTTTCACTCGTACGTAACGACTCACACGCAAGTGTTGTTGCAATGAACGGCCGGATCCTTTTACTCGACCTGGCGCAATTGCATGGAGTCGATCACTTTTTCGTGAGCGAGGGCATTGGTGATCACGACGAGCCAGCTGCCTGGAACGCACCAGTTTTTTGCTTTGAGTACCGCAAGCGCATCCGAGATCGTTTGCTCCGGGTCGTCGGAGAACTTCAACATGAACGGCTCGACACCCCATGGTAACAAGCACTGGCGAAACGTGGCTTCAATATCCGTGAAGGCAAAGATTGGAACGCCACGAGGACGAAGCGCTCCGAGCATGTGTGCAAGGAATCCGCTGCGGGTGAAGACGACGATGCCGGATTGCCCCAAGTCCTGAGCAAGCACCGCGGATGAACGCAACATCTTTGCTTTCGGCTGGTTAAGCACGAGCCGAGAGTTCAAACTTCGGCTAACACTCGGTTCAATACTGCCGATGATCTTGTTGAGCACATCGACTGACTCAAGCGGATAAGCTCCCGTCGTTGTTTCGCCAGACAACATGACCGCATCCGCCTGTTCGCGAATCGCGTTGGACACGTCCGAGATCTCCGCGCGTGTTGGGAAGGGCGACTGAATCATCGACTCGAGCAAGTGCGTCGCAATGATGACGGGCTTGCCTTCCACTTGGCACGCACGAACCAGCTGCGTTTGCACCAGCGGCAATTGGTGATAATCGATTTCAATTCCAAGGTCACCGCGAGCAACCATGATTGCATCGGTGGCTTGGATGATCTCAACCATGTTGCGCACGCCTGCTTGGTCCTCGATTTTCGCTACGATCATCGCAGGCGAATTGTGCTTTTTGAGGAACGCACGCAAGGTTGTTATGTCAGCCGCTTGCCGAACGAATGACAAGGCAACAAAGTCCAATCCTGCAGCGATCCCGGCGATCAAGTCTGTCTCGTCCTTCTTCGTTAGTGCTGGCAAGTTGACTTGCACGCCTGGCAAGTTGATATGCCGACGCGATCCCAAGGTGCCTGGTGTGAGTACTTCACACCGCACGGTGGAATCGTCTTTCTCAAGCACCTTTAGCCGCAACAGTCCACTGTCGACCAAGACGGTGGCGCCAACGAGAATATCTCGAGGAAGGTCCGGATAGTTCACAAAGACACTGGTGACTCCCTCCGGAGCGGCATAGTCATCGCTTACATGGAATTGAAGTATTGCCCCGACGTGAAGTTCGATCGGAGTCTCCAGGGCACCGGTTCGTATTTCTGGCCCTTTTACATCCATCAAGATCGCAACATCGCGTTTCACTTCAGTCGAGACTTCGCGAATGCGAGCCATGATCTCAGCGACCCACTGCACACTGCCGTGCGCCATATTTAATCGCATGACGTCCACGCCCGCGAGAATCAGCTCCGCCAGCTTCTCCTTGGACTCAGTCGCAGGACCGAGCGTGGCAATAATCTTTGTGTGTCGGTAGTTCAGCGACGCAAATTCCATGGCTTGGTCAATCCGTAAGTAGACAGCAGTAGGCGTGGATTCATCCACGCGAGCAGGATCTAGAACGGTCTCGTTCACTCTCCAGACTCCCGATGTTCGTAAAGCATCGAGCAAAAGTTGTCGAGATGTTGATTGCGAGATCAAAAACTCGCGACTGGTAATGGTGCGGGAACTGCCCGTCGAGCGATGTGTGGTTAGAATGATGGCGTGTGTGCTGAATTGGATTTGCGGCGGTGGGTTGGTCAGCCAGCTTGGTCCCCTCGCATAGAACCGTACGTGATCCGAAGACGGGATTAGCCGCTGAACTCAATAACGTGTTTCGAGCCAAGAATGCGAAGTGAAATGACTTGGATGATTCATCAAAGATTGCTTTTGTTACTTTGCTTTTTATTGCTTGCATGGCTCGATTGCGACTCATCACGCGCGGCGGACCAAGACGCGAATCGTCAAATCGTGCAAGCCGTTCCTGGCTGCGTTGCTTTCTGGGACTTTGTCAAACGAGAGCCAGACGGCGAGCGTCGTTTCACTGCGCATGTGCCAGCCGGCGAGACAAATGACTTTGCACTCGATGCAGGCAACTACATCAAGGATTATTGGGGCGAGGGACGCGAAGCGACGTATGATGATTTCCCCCTGCTCGGACGCGGACCCTTCGGTCAAGCGATTCGCATTCGCAAAGAGAGGGGTACGACGTTTCGACCGTTTCTGTTTGTTCCACGAGAGCGACTGCATGATTCGCCGATCGATATCAAGGGTCCCGGAAAGTCAGTAACCGTCGTCGTCTGGGCGATTCGCGACAGCGGTAATCATGCGCTCGCTGGTATCTGGCACGAAGGGACGGACCTGCACCAGCGTGAAACCGCCAGCATACAAAAGGTGGAACGTGGGCAACGGCAATATGCACTCTTCGCCGGATTGAACAAAGCCGGCAGTGCGTGTGGCCATGTTTCGGAAAACGGAGCCAGTTCGTTTTTGAACAATTACGCGTTGCATAAGTGCAATTCACTCGGCCAGTCTTCCGAAGTTTCGGCCGACTCAAATACGGACGTGCTCGATGCTTCGTGGCAATGCTTTGCGATGACGTTCGATCACGAGCAAGACGAACTCACCGGCTGGCTGAATGGAAAATCCGGCGACCGCTGGTTGGAGAATCCAAAGACAGACGGGCTGATCAAATCTGCTTACAACGCCTACATGCAAGGCCACTGGCATCGAACGCCTGGCAAGCAACCTGGTGAAGACGAAGTGTTCCCCGAGGACCAGTTTTACAACCCGCCTGAAGACCAGCCCGTCTCTGTGAAAGTCCTCGCGGAATCTGCGGATGAACGTACCGAGCTGCGTGAATATCGCTACACAAAAGTTAACGTCACGCTGAGAAAAGATACCAACGGCAACTTCAATGAAACCGCTCGCGATCTCGTCGCCTTGCGATTGAATCCTTGGTGGTATCCGCACGACCTTTACACTCCGAAAGACGACGGTACCGGAGGTCCCTTCACCATCGGCCGTGTCATCCACAGCTCCCGAAGCGTCGGTTTTACCGGGTGGATCGGTGGCGTAGCCGTGTTCGATCGGGCGCTGAACGCGGAGGAGCTAGATACGCTATCTTCATTGCGCAATGCTACTCAACGATAATGATCCTCGCGGCAGGCTTCGACGTTTAGCCTCCCTGTTGAATGTCTTGAAACCCCCGGAACTTGTCGGCTCATGAAAAACCTCTCACTCTTTCTCGTCTTGTTCATCTCCAGCATCGCCACCGGACGTGCCGAGACCGTCACAACCTTTGCTGGGACGGGGACCAAAGGGTTCTCAGGTGACGGTGGGGCGGCGACGGAGGCGGAACTCAATAATGTTTTTGCTGTCGCTCGTGGACCAGATGGGTTTCTCTACCTTTGTGACATGGATAATCATCGCGTCCGACGTGTGGGCCAAGATGGCAAGATCGAGACCTTTGCGGGATGCGACGAGCAGGGGCACAAGGGTGATGGTGGACCAGCGAACCAAGCTTCGCTGAACATGCCTTATGAATTGGCTTGGGACAAAGAGGGTAACCTCTTCATTGTCGAACTTGGCAATCATGACGTGCGTCGCGTGGATGCAAAAACGCACGTGATCACGACGATCGCTGGCACGGGCCAGGCTGGCTTTGGTGGCGATGGTGGACCGGCGACTCAGGCGACGTTTAACCAACCACACAGTCTCGCATTCGATGCTGCTGGCGATTTGTATGTCTGTGACATTTTGAATCATCGTATCCGCAAGATTGACATGAGCACCGGTCTGATCTCGACATGGAGCGGCACGGGTGAACGCTCAACTGCTCCCGATGGTTCGCCGATCACGGGTTCGCCGCTCAACGGGCCGCGAGCACTCGCGTTCGGCACTGACGGCAAGTGCTATCTCGCACTTCGCGAAGGCAACGCATTGCTGCTGCTCGATCCGAAAGCCAATACGCTCAAGCGAGTCGCTGGCACGGGCAAGAAAGGCTTCACGGGCAACGGTGGCCCGGCACTCGAAGCAACGCTTTCCGGACCGAAATGCGTCAGCCTCGATGCGGATGGCAATGTCTATCTCGCTGATACCGAGTCACACTCGATTCGTTATCTCAATGTAAAGAAAGGTACGATCGAAGTGCTTGTTGGCAACGGCAAAAAAGGGGACGGCCCCGACGGCGACGATCCACTGGCTTGCCAACTTGCTCGCCCTCACGGTGTCTTCGTTGACAAAGACAGCTCCGTCTTCATCGGCGACAGCGAAACACATCGGGTTCGTGTTTGGCGGAAATAAAAAGAAGCAAGGCCGGTGTGAACCCGGCCTTGCATGCGTCGTGATCATTCGTCTAACCGATGAGCGTCGGTATTACACGTTAATTTCAAAGCCCTTACGGCTTTCTCGCGCCAAGAAAGAGTTCGCTTCGTCGTCACCGACAATTTCCCGTTTGGTCGGGTCCCAGTTGACTGGACGGTTCAACCGGATCGCGATGTTCGAAAGGTGACAGATTTCTAGCATGCGATTGTGGGACCACACGTCTGAAATCGGTTGCTGACGCGAGCGAATCGAGTCGACAAAGTTAGCGGTGTGGTTCTCGCTGACAGGACCGCCGTAGACTTTCTCCACCGCGTCTTCAGGCAGCGGGTTACTCTCGAGTTCTTCGACGGGTTTGCCAGTCAACTTGCCTCGATTAACAAAGAATCGACCCTTGGTTCCCTCGAACAAAATGCCGTTGTCACCTTCGCTCGTGATGATCATCGGAATGTCACCAGGCATGTTGACGAGGATCTCAAACTTGGTCGGTGAATTGTATTGATCGCTGACCTTTGGATAGCCATTCGCATACTCAACGGGTAGCGAAAAGCTTACAGGAGTGACTTTATTCGGCCCGGTTTCCCCAGCCCCCAGCGCCCACGTCGCGATGTCAACATGGTGAGCACCCCAATCGTTCATCTGGCCGCCGGAGTACTCGTACCAGTTGCGCCAAGCGTAGTGACAGTTCGTGTAAAGCGGCACACCGCCGCCGTAACCTTCTCGCATTTCTGGTAATGCGCGGTAGGGCACTTCGGGAGCAGGGCCAAGCCACCTGTCCCAATCGAGACCTTCGGGCACATCAATCGCTGGGATCACAGGCGAGCCGGTAGCACCGTTGATCCCGCAAGTAACTTTTTTGATCTCGCCGATTCGACCGTCGCGGATCAACGCGATCGCTTTTAGGAATCGCTGATCGCTTTCCGTCCTCTGCATCGTCCCAACCTGGAAGACGCGTCCGGTTTGCTTCACGATCTTTTCGATTAACTTGCCTTCGTCGATGGTCAGCGTCAACGGCTTTTCGCAGTAGACATCCTTGCCGGCAAGCATCGCTTCAACCGAGATCTTTGTGTGCCAATGATCGGGCGTCGCGATCATAACCGCATCAATGTCTTTGCGATCAAGAACTTTGCGATAGTCACTGTACGCGTCTGGTTTTCGCTTTTGAGCCTTTTCAGTCTTTTCAACGTTGGCACCAAGGACGTTCTCATCGACGTCAGCGAGTGCGGCAAAGTCAGCAAACTTGAATGACTTGCTCGTGATGGTCCAGCCTTGATTGCGGAGGCCGATCGTGGCAAAGACAGGCCGCTCGTTCGGTGACTGGCCGAAAGCTCGGCTCATCGACGATCCGAGAATCGCTGCGGTCCCGACTGCGGCGGTTCCTTGAAGAAAACCACGACGCGATGTCTGGCGAGAATTTGACATAGAGAAAACCTTTTCTAGAACTGGTAAAAAGTCGTTTGTGTGGGGAGTCAGTAACATTCGAAAGCCGTGCATTCCGGCTGAATGCACTCGTGACGATCCTGCGACGTGACGCATCCGCTTACATCACTGCTGGGTCGATTATAGCTGGAATTCGCCCCGCTTGCACTGCTGTAATGTGGGCTGGGGCGACCCAGAGTTGCCAGGATCGAGTTGCCAGGATCCACGCATTAAATGGTAAGCTGGCGTGGTTGATATTGCTTTTTTGATAGGTTTTATGATGCGAATATTTGCTGGCTGGTTGCTTGGCTTCGTGGCGATCGCGATTCCCGCGACCGTTTTCGGGGGCGAACGCCCGAATGTCGTCTTTATTTTGAGTGACGATCATCGATACGACTTCATGGGTTGCGTTGATTCTTGTCCGGACTTCTTGGAGACACCGAACTTGGATCGCATCGCTGCCGAAGGTGCGCACTTTCGCAATGCGTTCGTGACGACGTCGTTGTGCTCGCCAAGTCGTGCCTCCATCTTGACGGGGCAATACATGCATCGGCACCGCGTTGTCGACAATCAACGAGCCGTGCCGGAAGGGACAGTGTTCTTTCCCCAGCACCTGCAAAAAGCTGGCTACAAAACGGCGATGGTCGGCAAGTGGCACATGGGACACGACGACGATTCGCCGCGTCCAGGGTTCGACTATTGGGCGAGCTTTGCGGGCCAAGGCGTCTACATGAACCCGACGCTCAACATCAACAACGAACAAGTGGACTTGGAAGGCTACACAACCGACAAGCTCACCGACGTCGCGTTGGAATGGCTCACCCAACAACGCGGCGATGATCCATACATGTTGTACTTGTCGTACAAGGCCGTGCATTACCCGTTCCAGCCCGCACCTCGACATGACAAACGCTATGCCGACAAGCCGATCGATTACCCCGAGACGATGGCGAACACCGAGCGGAACTATCAAACGCAACCTCGTTGGGTGTTGGATCGCCGATACGGCATTCACGGCATCGACCACATGCAGACGGGTGCCTTCGACAAAGACCCTGTGCCGGATTTTGACGAGCTGTATCGAAACTATTGCGAAGCCGTTCACGGACTGGACGAGAACATCGGTCGCGTGATCGAGCACTTGCGGTCCAGCGGCCAACTCGACAACACCGTCGTGATCTACATGGGCGACAACGGATTCCATCTTGGTGAACATGGTTTCTATGACAAGCGAGACGCGTTCGAGACGTCCATGAGAGTCCCGATGCTCGCGCTGGCACCCGGGCGAATCACACCAGGAACCAAGATCGACGAGATGGTGTTGAACATTGATATCGCGCCCACGATCTTGGAGGTGTGTGGCATCACGCCAACCGACGAACATCGCATGGACGGTCAATCCATGCTGAGCCTGTGGCAACCCGATCGATCGGATCAGTTGGCTTGGCGTGATCACGTGCTGTACGAGTATCACTGGGAATGGAATTTTCCCGCGACACCCACGACACTCGCGATCCGCACGGACCGTTTCAAATTCGTCTATTACCACGGCGTTTGGGATCACGACAGTTTTTTTGATCTGGAAACAGACCCATTCGAACGACACAACTTGATCAACGTGCCAAGTTACCAGACGCAAATTACTGAATTGCGATCACAATTATTCGCTGAATTGGAAGAACGAGGTGGTTTGGTGTTGCCGATTCGGCCTCCTTTGGGCGAGCGGCTCGACCAACGCAAGAGACCATAAAAACGCTCCTTTGCACGATTATCATCGCGTGAGTAATAAATAAGTAGTGCAGGCTGCCAGCCTGCTCCTGGTGAATTGGGTTCACGAGTGTTAGGCAGAGAACGGTAAAGCCGGTAAGCAAAACGAATGTCGAGCAAGTTATCCGAAACGGCAAACTCTGACCCAAGTCATAGCGATGATTCGGCAATGGAATTGCCGCAACGTGCGATGCCCCAAGTATCGCTTCGGTTTCTGTTTGCGATGACAGCGTTCAGCGCCATCGTGTTCACCGTGATCAAGCTCGCAGTGAATGGTCACCCATGGGCGCAAGTTACAACGCTGTTGATTGGCTTGGCGATCGCTACGCTACTGACTTACGCGCTCGCGTTTACGATCGGAATGGGTTTCTATGATCGCTTCGGCAATCGATCCGAAGACGCATCCAATGCTTCGGGCTCACCAGGAGGCGGCGGAAAGGTCGCGAAGAATATCATCCTTGTTTTTGCGACATTCTTTGCAAGCGAATGTGTGACTCACAAAGCGTCAGCAGATCCAGTTGACTTCAATGGCATCTTCAACTGGCCCAAGCGATTGGAGTATGTCGTGTTGGTCGGCCGGGAGGCGATGCCTGGCTCAGGCGGCTATCACACGATCCACATCAAAGTGGTTCCCACCAGTAAAGCTTATACACGCGAGCATAAGCTGACATTCTCCATTTCGACACACCATGACTACCAGCGAACTCTTGCCGCCACGACGACATCGAAGCTGACGCTTCCACAATCTGGCGGTGAGATTCATCATCGTGTGTCGATTCCGAATTTTTGTTCTGAGAAGTATTTGCGTTTGGTCATCGCAGAAGACGGGCGACCGATTTTGGATGAACCTTGGGAGATCAATTCACCGTTCTCCCAATATGCGTCTAAAGACGTAACGATCGGCATTTTTGATCCAAAGTCACTCGGAGTTGCTACTCCGTTTCCTGATGTGCGGTCGCTCGTGACGGTATTTGGCGAAGGGCGAGGCTCGCTTGCGCCGCTTGCGGAAAATGCATCAGAATTGCGGCTCAGTGACGCCGATGCGAGGGCAACAGCAAGCGGTATGCAACCGGCATTGGTTCAGTTTCGGGTGCTCGAGACACAACCTAGCCCAGCCAGTTGGCTTTGCTTGAGTGATTTGGACGTCATTGCTGCGTCGAAGGAGTTTTGGACCCATTCCTCGATCAATCAGTCGTCTCGCGATGCAGTACGGCGCTGGGTGGCGGCCGGTGGTGTCTTGTGGAGTTACGGCGATGCGACATCGGCTTCATCGCAACAAGATCGTTTTCATGGTTCGCTTCAATTCGAAAGCGTTGCCATATCCAGCGTTCCTACAGGCACGACGCTGAAAAATTCATTGCAATTGAATGAAATCAATGACACGTCGGCATTCGTTGTTCTAACGAACGGCTCCGTGTATCGACGGAGTCAACTGAGTTCAATCACAAATCGTAAGCGTCAAGAAGTCATGGACGCATTGACGGCCGCGAACAACCCGATCGCAAAGATTGAAACCCAACAAGACGTTGCAAGCCGAATCCGAGTGGCGAAATATGGCTTAGGCCGGATTATTGCAATCGATACTTCCGATCCATTTCCGGAGTCTCTCCAATTTTGGCGGGCCGTTCAAACGGTATCGCTAGGGAATAGCGTGTGGACCGCCTGGGGTGATCGCTTTGGACTGTCGTATCAAGGTGGCAGCAGTAATTACTGGCGTTGGTTGATTGGTGAAGTCGGTGGGCCACCGGTGAAATCGTTTCTTGTGCTCAACACGTTGTTTGTGCTTCTCGTGGGACCCGCTGCCTGCATTGTGTTGCGTCGATCCAGCAAGCTTTACCTGCTCTACTTTCTTGCACCAGCCATGGCTTTGTTGGTGAGTGGAAGCTTGTTTGCCTATGCGATCTGCTCCGATGGTTTTGGCACCCAAGTACGCTCGTGTCAGTGGACTTGGCTTGATAGTGTCAATGATGTTGTCGTCCATCAAGATCGCTCGACTTACTATTCCGCCTTGGGTTCAGGCGAGTTGCGTTTCCCAGCAGATTCATTGGTGGCAGTTTCGGCGCCGACTGGCAACGTGAACAGCCGAATGCGAGTTGGCCCAGGAGCGTATCCAGGTGGCCGCGTCAATTGGGAGGGCGATTATCAAGCGTGGAGCGATGACTTCCTGCCCTCGCGGTCTCAAGTCCAATATCTCACGACTCAACCTTTCGTTGATACGGCTTCGGCTTTGACATTCGACGAGTCAACCTCTGGTGCTGTTCTTGTCACGAATCGGTTCACGGATGCGATGGGACCTCTGGTTTATCGGTCGCGTCTAGGAACCTATTTTCGGATCGACAAAATTGATGCTGGCGACACCCAGCCGATGCAACTATCGAATCAGCAGGCCGTACAGCAATTGGTGAGTGACCAAGTTTTGCCGCCGCTGGGCTTTGTGCCGGATCTATCCAATGTGCGTTATTACGGTTATTCACCATCCGATAAATACCCTGAACTGGAGTACCGACTCAATGATTGGCGCGGGCAGATGCCCAAGGGGGCTTTCGTTGGTCTGAAAGAAGTTGATTCAAATCGAATAGCGATTGAAGACGCCGAGCTTTCAGCGAGCCTTCAAATTGTGATGGGGAAAGCCCAGTGATCGAAGTGGACCCAAGCGGATATCACGGCTGGCAAGGCCCGATGATTTCACTGGACCGCGTCTCTCGCTGGTTCGGAACGACGCACGCCGTCAACCAAGTCTCGTTCGATGTTCCACGCGGTGATGTGTTCGGATACATCGGGCCCAATGGTGCTGGTAAGACGACAAGCATGCGGATTCTGGCGACACTCGAAATCCCAAACTCGGGCGACGCAAAAATCGACGGTTTGTCGTCGGTGAACGATCCTGACCTCGTCCGTCGCCGACTCGGATTCATGCCAGACAGTTTCGGCACGTATCGCAATACGAACTGTGCCGAGTATTTGGACTTCTATGCTCGATCGCATGGTTTGGTTGGCCGCCAACGTACCTCGCGAATGCGGTGGGTGATGGACTTCACCGGCTTGCGACCGCTCGCGGACAAACCAATTCGTGGGTTGAGTAAAGGCATGCGCCAACGGCTTTGTTTGGGGCGTGCGTTGATCCATGATCCGAGTGTGTTGATTTTGGACGAGCCCGCCGCGGGACTCGATCCACGTGCACGCATCGAACTTCGCAAGATCATTCGAACGTTGGCGTCCGATGGCAAGACGATTCTGATCAGCAGTCACATCCTTACTGAACTCGCGGAGATGTGCGATCGCGTTGGAATCATCGAGCAAGGCCAGTTGCTCGCAACCGGCACCGTCGACGAGATTCGTGGTGCGGCAAAGACACACCGTCACATCAGCATCGAGCTAGTCGAGGCAAGTGATGCGGCCATGAATTTGCTAGCCGCAAACCCCGCGATCACGGATCTCCGATGTGACGGTTTGGTGATTCACATGTCGCTTGCCGGCGGTCGGGCTGAACAAGCAAATTTACTGCAGTCGCTGATGCAAGCGGGCTTGCCGATTCTTGAGTTCCGATCGGTGGATCAATCGCTCGAAGAAGTCTTCTTGGCGGTGACGCAAGGACGAGTCCAATGAGCGAAGCTTCGGATCCAATCTCGTCGAATCTACCCGTCGACCAATCACCATCCATGCTGGAGTCGTCGGACGAAACACCGCATCACCAGTTAGCGATAGATCCGTCGGGTGAAGGTTTTTGGGGGAAAATCGAAAACGCCATCTTTCACGCAACGGATCGCTTGAATCCGATACTTGTGAAAGAGTCTCGCGAGTCGCTCAAGAGTCGCCAATTCTTGATCACGTTCTTGCTGTTGCTGGGTTTGACGCTGTTTTGGACATGCATCGGAATCATCTTCAATTCGCCCGACGTCTACTACGTGCCGACCGGGTCGTCTTTGCTCGCCGGATACTACTTGCTGCTTGCCATTCCGATCTTTGGCTTTGTTCCGTTGGGAGCGTATCGGTCACTTTCGAGTGAGATTGAGAATGACACGTTCGAGTTGTTGTCAGTCACTGAGCTTGCGAGTCTGGAGATTGTGCGAGGCAAGTTTGCCAGCGCGGTTCTTCAGATGATGCTTTACTTCGCCGCGGTGATGCCTAGCTTGGCGTTTACGTACTTGCTGCGTGGAGTCAGCTTGCTAGAGATCTCGATGATACTCATTGCGATCATGATGTCTGGTCTCGCGCTAACAGCCTTGGCACTCATGATGGCGCCGTTGATGACGGGGTATCTGGCCCAAGCCTTCACGATGTTGGTGCTCGTTGGTGCCATCGTGTTTGTCCAGTTCGTTATTGGTGCAATCTGTTTGGAGGGAATCCTTTATCATGGAGTCGCAGCCGGGAGCGAAGGCTGGGTATTCACGCTGTTGACTTCGATGAACGCCGGGGTCTTGATCGTCATTTTCTTAAAGACGGCCGCGGCACAGATTGCGCCGGTGAGCGAGAATCGAAGCACTTCGATACGCCATTGGCTCGTTGTCTTTCAGGCAACGTGGATCATCACGATCGCGACGGTTGCGTTTTACTACGACGATTTCGAGCCGATCAATTTCGGAAGTTTTTGTCTTGCCGTGTACTGGTTGGTGTTGGGATCGATCTTCTTGACTGAGTCAAGTGAAATCAGTCCCCGAGTGCGACGTGGGCTGCCAGCGACGATTGCTTCGCGGGCATTCTTGACCGCGTTTGTGCCGGGACCTTCCAGCGGCTATCTGTTCGCGGTTTGCACCGGGAGCGTCGCGATCCTTGCGATCGGACTGTTTGGCACACTCTTGCAACCGCAGAGCGTGACGACTGTACCGATAACTTATTCGTTCATTATGGTCAGTTACCTCATGTGTTTTTTGGGGCTGACGCGATTGGTGACGTTGCCGCTTTTGTCTCGCGGCGGGGTGTCGTTGGCGGTGACACTCGGTGTCCTGGTTGTCCTCGTGGTCCTTGCCTCTGTCACTCCTTCGGTGTTTTGGGTGGTCTTTACCGGCCGCTTGCCGTCAAGTTATTCGGACTTGGAGGTGATTGATCCCGTTTGGACCTCGGTGCGCGCTTTTGAAGACGGGCTTCCCTTCTATGTTGCGATCGTCCCGGTCATCGTTGGTCTCGGGGTGACTGCGGTCAACTTGGGATTGATGCGTGACCTGTACAAATATCGCAAGGTTGCCGTGCCCTCGAGAGTGACGGAGGATCTCGTTTTAGGGGCACAAGTTGACACCGAAGCCGAATTGTCGCTGTGACGCCAGTTTTGGGGGGTCGTCGATTTTTGACAACGTGCGTAGACTTAAATCAGAGCGAGGGTGCAGTGTCCTCGCTTTCGTTGAGTTTTTAGCCATTTCCCGAGTTGGTCGCGTCCAGTCATGTCGCCTAGCGAACAAGATATTTACGAAGAGCACGTTTTGGATCACTACGAGGACCCCTACCACCGGGGTGCCTTGGAGGCCGCGACTCACGCGCACGAGGCGGATAATCCGCTTTGTGGCGACGTGATCCACGTGGACTTGAAGCTCGATGGCGAAGGGAAAGTCCAAGAAGCGTGGTTCAGTGGCGATGGTTGTGTGATCAGCCAAGCTTCGGCATCGATGCTGATGGAAAAGATCGAAGGCAAGACCATCGAGGAACTGAAACAGTTCTCCGCGAATGAGATGCTGGACTTGTTTGGACCCAAGCTGACGCCCAATCGCCAGAAATGTTGCCTGCTGTCGTGGAGAGTGCTTCAGGCAGCGCTGCACTCGCCAGTCAACCACGACGATGCGAGCGACAACGAGTCGGAGGGGAATCGTCGATTCGGCGGCCCCAGCCTGAGCGAAGAAGCATAAACGCATGGACTATCGCAACGATTTCCCTATCCTCAGTCGCAATAGTTCGAGCGGAGCACCACTCGCCTATCTCGACAACGCCGCGAGTACCCAGCGTCCCCGCGCCGTAATCGATGCGATGAGCGAGTGTTACGAGCAGTACTACTCGAACGTGCATCGTGGTATCCACACGCTCAGCGAAGCGTCGACCGACGCTTACGAACAAGCTCGCCAAACGACCGCTGGTTTCCTCAATGCCGCCAGCACACGCGAGGTCATCTTTACCGCGGGGACCACAGCGGCAATCAACACCGTTGCACGAACTTGGGGCGACGCCAACGTTGGCCCCGATGATTGCATTTTGCTCACCATTGCGGAACACCACGCGAACATCGTCCCTTGGCACCAACTCGCTGAGCGGACGGGATGTCGCGTTGAGTTCTTGCCAATCACGGATGACTTCACCATTGATGATTCGGTAGTGATTGAGCACTTCCAGCAACTCAAGCCCAAGATGTTCGCCTTTACCGCCGCCAGCAATACGCTTGGGACGGAGTTTCCGATCGCGAGTTGGACGAAGCTTGCGCATGAGCACGGAGCGACTGTGCTTGTCGACGCCGCCCAAGCCGCTCCACATCGTGTGATTGACGTGCAAGCGCTTAATGTTGATTTTCTCGTATTCAGCGGCCACAAAGTGTGCGGTCCGACGGGGATTGGTGTGCTCTATGGCAAGGAAGCACTACTCGATGCGATGCCAGCGTTCTTCGGTGGCGGTGGAATGATCCAACGCGTCACGACGAGTGGTTTTGAGTCAGCGGCATTGCCGGACAAGTTCGAAGCAGGTACGCCGCCCATTGTTGAAGCGATCGGATTGGCGGCTGCATTGCGATACATCGGTGACGTTGGACTCGACAACATACAAGCTTACGAGCATGAACTGTGCGAGTATGCCGATACACAGTTGCGTCAAATTGATGGCGTGCGCATCATCGGGCCAACGGCGGACAAGAAAGGTGGCATCGTCAGTTTTATTATCGATGGCGTTCACGCTCACGATGTTTCTCAGTGGCTTGATACGCGAGGCATCGCAGTACGGGCTGGTCATCATTGCACCATGCCACTTCATCATTCGCTTGGCATCACCGCATCCAGCCGAGCGAGCTTCTATTTCTATAACACTCACGATGAAGCACAGCGACTCGTCGATGCCGTACGTGAAGTTCGCGAAAAGTTTGCACCATCAGGCCGTCGTCGGCGGCGTGTGACTAGTTAGGACAACGCGTTCTCACTGCGATCGTAGCAATCGACAAGTGCAAAAAACGTTTTCTCAAAATACGAATCGGTCTGTGTCGTTTACTGCCTACCCGATTCGATTGGTGCATTTTATGAACCAGAACTGCATTCACACGTTCCACTCTTGCTGACACCAAACCGGCGCCTTGCCGATCCAGCGTTAAAAAACCAAGACTCTTGGTGTCTCGCGCTTGATGCAACGTATTGCAGCTAAAGTGCTTAGGTTCTTCGGTCAGTCAGGCCGCATGCGGCGGCTATGTTGATGTCCGAGGACAATAGGGGACAACATCGTGAGCCTTGTATTGACCCTTCAAGATCCGGAATGCGGTAGCGACTCCTGCCATCCCCCTCGCTCGGTTATTGTACAGTACGTTTCGCGATCCTCGCCAAGACTTTTTGCGTCAGCGGGGTTTGCCAAGACTAGCGACACGACCTTGAGCCCCGGCAAGTCCCATTTTCAACGTGTTGCATCACAAGACTTAACCTACCAAAACTGGCAATGATGCAAGAAATCACTTTTGGCATTACGACGTTCAACCGTCCGCAGTTGCTTCTGCAATTGATCCAATCGATTCGGATTCGCTATCCAGACGTGCGGATTCTCGTCGCAGATAATGGTGACCAGCATGCATCACTTCCCGACGATGTCATGGTCATCCGTTTGCCCTTCGATTGCGGATTGTCGAGTGCTCGTAACGCACTGATCGATCATCTCGAAACGGAGTACCTTTTGGTTTTGGAGGACGATTTCCAGTTCACCGACGAGACTGTCATCGAGCCGCTTCAGCGAGTGCTCGAGTCGACACCCGACATCGGTGCTGTCGGAGGTGCCATTCGTGGCAGCGATGGTCGAGTCACGTGCTATGCACTGGACATTGAAGTGTGTCGTCAAACCATGCGCATACGCGAAGCCACGCATCGTAAAGAAGTGACATCGTGTGGGATCCCGTATCGATTGTGCGATATGGTTTGGAACTTTGCGTTGTTTCGACGCGAGATGCTCTTGGAACACCGCTGGGTGGACGCCTTGAAGATTGGTGAACATTGTCCCTACTTCTACGAGGTCAAGCTCGCAGGCCAGTGGCGGATTGCAAGTTGTTCTTTACCGAAGATCTATCATGTGCCAGATCGACGACCACAGAACTATTTGAAATACCGTCGTCGAGCCGCAAGCTATTTCAAAGCATACCTTGCTGTGAGAGGTATCGAGCATTACGAACGAGTGCTTCCCTATCATTATGAGGATTCACCAACTTCGGTTCCTCCGGTACTCGTGCTGGCGATCGGACACAGTGGCACCACTGTGGTCACGCGGATGCTCCAAAAACTTCGCTGGAATCTTGGGCAACCCGTGGACAACACGTTTGCCGAACATATCGAAGTGCGACGATTGAATCGCCAAGTGATCGACAAAGGCTACTTGGATCACGATGCCGCTCGCTGCGTGCTATCGACGTTACCGATGCCCTGGGGACTCAAGGATCCTCGGTTCGTGCAGACGCTGCATCATTGGCTGCCGCTATTTTCGGAGCTTGATATCAAGCCTGTTATCTTGCGATTGCGTCGTGGAATCGAAGCAACGAAGCAAAGCTATCGTCGTCGCGGTGCGCCGGGCGATGTGACAAGGCGTCTTGAGCAACTGATACAAAGTCGCGATCAAGGATACGATCGATGGCCGTGGGGGCGATTTACGCTGGAATACGAAAAAATCGCAGCAGCCGTTGCTGTATTTGACCTCGATCACTTTCAGGCTTCAACGGCGAATCTTTTGCATTTGCAAGCCTTGGCACTCGCGGAGCGAACTCCATCACTCGAACAAGTGAGCGAAATAGATTCGGACAGCCGCAACTTCGTCGCCAAGGCGATTTCGGGTGATTCTAGCGTGATGCTCAGTATACTCGCCCAAGACTCGAGTCATCATGTTGCAATGCAGTCCGTCAAGACGGACTCGTCTATGGAACTTGATTCTTCGGTTCGTGATCAAACAGTCGCAAATCAATCGGTTTCACTCTCGCGCCGCCAGGACGAAACTCTCCGACAGGCGATTCTCGTGCAGTTACGTTCCCACCGAATCCATCCCCTGGATGAATCAATCGACGGATCAGAATCATGAACCACACTCTGCAACGTTTTATCGATCAGCTACTCAAATCCGGTTTGGTCACCCAGAGCCAGATTAAACAGATCCGCTCTCAATTGTCTGAAGAAGAGAAAGTAGACGAATCCAAGAGCGACCAATACGTGCTGAATCAACTGGCGGATTCTGGACATCTTACTGATTTTCAAGCTCACGCTCTTCAGGAAGGGAAGTCCGATGAATTGGTGTTCGATGATTACCTGCTCATCGACGAAATTGGACAGGGCGGCATGGGGCGAGTCTACAAAGCTCGGCACACGCTCATGCAACGCGAAGTTGCAGTCAAATTCATGCTGCAAGAAAAGCCCAGTCGAGATTCCGACGAAAGATTTCGTCGCGAAGTGCAAGGTCTTTCGAAATTGGTCCATCCAAATATCGTGAGTGCTCTTGATGCCGGTTATCGCGGTCAACACTGTTACCTGGTCATGGAGTTTATCGACGGGATGGATCTCGGTGCGCATGTCCGCAAGCACGGGCCCATGACTTTCAATGAAGCTCTGGCTGCGATCGCGCAAGCCGCTGAGGGGCTGAAGTATGTGCATCGCAAACAGATCGTCCATCGCGATATCAAACCGGGAAATCTGTTGTTCACACGTGACCGCACCGTCAAGGTGCTGGATGTCGGGCTTGCACGGTTCGGCCAGCGCGGTCCAAACGAGGATGTCGATCGCACCGAGGACGCGCTGACACAAAGTGGGGCCATTGTCGGAACCATTGATTTCATGGCGCCAGAACAGGCGATGAATTCACACGAAGTGACGCCGGCCGCGGATGTCTATTCGCTCGGTTGCACGCTTCACTATTTGTTGACAGGAAAGCCTCCGTTCCGCCAACGAGGTAAATCCGTCTTGGAGCGTGTTGTGGCTCATCGAGAAATGGACATACCTCAACTGTCGAATCTTGTCTTTGATGCACCGCTTAGCTTTGACCCGATTTTCTTAAAGATGCTTGCGAAGGATCCGGTCGATCGATATTCCGATGCCGGAGAACTGTTACTCGATTTGAAAGCGGCGCAACGTGATCATAGTGCTTTTTGTTCCGGCACGACGACGATTCTTACCCAAAATACTTCGCCTCCAAACAAGATCAAAGCACGATTTCTCGCTCTGTGCTCCTGTGCCTTGCTGGGTGTGATTGGCGCCGTCGGATGGTTCGCAAGCCGACCAAAGAGTGATCGAACTCTTGCTGCGGCCGAGTCGAACTCCATTTCAATCGAAACTGAGTCGCGACTAACGATCGTGCAACCCGATTTGCCGTGCGATCTGATGAAGTACATCGATCTTGCGGCGAACGCCTCACCGAGTGATCGTTGGGAACTGGTCGACGGAAAACTAACGGTCCCAGACGGCGGACAGCGAAAACTTTTAATTCCCGTATCGATATCCACAGACTATCAACTGACGGGGATGATTCGGCGGATCAATGGGACTGGTCCCTTCGTGCTGTTCCTGCCCGTTCGCGGCACGTCGCAATGCTTTTTGCTGATCGACTCGAAACGCAATCAAGCTCCAGTTTCCGGATTCGGCTTTAACTCCGCCGGGCGACTTGTGGTGACCGAGAAAACTGAGCCACTTCCCACAGACCATGCGACATCGTTTCGAGTGGAGGTTCATTCGAACGGCTTGCGATATTTTGTCGATGATCATCAGCTGCTCGATTGGCAAGGCAAAATGAATGAGCTGAAAATCTCCGGCGGTTGGTCGGCAACGCGCGATCCCATCTTCCTGGTTGGCTCGAACCACGACGCGTCTTTTGAAGTCTCGGCACTTCGAGTCGAACAGCTTGCACCTCCAGCCCGTTTGCTAACCGATGATAATTCACCACGTGAAAGCAAGTAGAGTACCAGGGCTCCGTAAGACGGTTATCTCAAAACGTAAATCACTCAACACGAGTCAGAATTCCTGTAGAGCATTTGCATCACGGCGTGTTCTGAACCATTTCTTGCAACGAAAAAAGATCGCGGTGAGTAGCTCAGGCGAGTAACTCAGACGCGATCTTTCTCGATTTATCCGCACCCGGATTTATCGGCGCACTAGCGCAGCCTTAGTGACCGAAGTGTGAACCGCGGTGATAGTCGTAATGGCCTGGAACCACATCATAGTGGTTCCCGTGACGATAGACTTCGGTCGGGTGGTAGTCGTAATGGCCGCCACGATAATGCGAGTTGTAACCGCCACGGTAATACGATTGATGAGGTGGAACGACGACCGCGCGGCTTCCAATGCCGTACCCGTAACCGCCGCCATAGCCATAAGACGGTCGATAGGATTGGTAACCAAAGCCGTTATAACCGTTACCGATGCTGATGCTGAAACCGCCGGCTTTAGCGCTCGGTGAATCTGCGGCAAAGAACAGGGCTGCGGCGACGAGGGGTGCGACCATCCATTTGGTGAATCGGAACATTTTTCTTGAACTCCAAGACTTTCGGGTGCCATATCGAGTCGAGCAAAGTGCTCGCTCGTTCTGGTCGTGAAACATTGCTAAGTCTGCGCCACACCAGTTCCACGGTTCCAAAATACTCGCATTTGGCGGCTGGAATCGCTGCAAAGCCATTCTCAGAAACGGTTTGCGTCATAGATTCAGAATAGATTCTCAAAGAGTGAAACTGTGCCGAGAGCAACAAACTGACGACACGCTAATCTTTTTGATGGCGCGATTTGCTCCAGGATGCGACTAGGCGACGGAACCACGTCGCTTTTGTTCACTTTTGCCGGCCGGGAAGCGACCAAGGTGTTCTTCATCCTGGATTGGAAAACTCTTCAATCGACCTTGGTAAACATGCCCGTTCTCGGGCGTTCCGTAGTGAGCATGGTATCGATGAGTATGCGTCAACTTCACCCAACGCAGAAAGTCTCTCATGCCACCATCCTCAGTTGGCTGTAGAATGATTGGGCATCAAATGATAGTTGAGGATACGACGCGGTAACGCTCCAATCCGTCAGCAAGGATGCGCTCGAGCGCATCGTAACCTCCTTCTTGAAGATCGCACTTTGGACACTACCACGATTCATGGCGTGGTAAACGCCGCCAGCCTCATCGGCTCGTTTCGGTCTAGGCATGCCGAAAGCGCATAAAGATTCCTGGCACCTTTGTCGCTCGCATAATATTTTCCGCACGATCCTTACATCATGTAGCGCAGTTTGTCGTAAGCGAGTTTTTCCTTTGGCTCATCGTCGATGGCTTCGGTCAGTTCGTCTAAACCGAACATAGTTTTCACGCGGTGCGTGACCAGGGCACGGTCGTACGGGACCTCGCCGGACGTCCAGTAGGCTGGGGTGTAGGGGCTAGACTTTGAAAAAGGCAATGGGCCGAATTCGTCGGCAACGTTTGGTAGATTTCGCCACAACCGCAGGTGCCGGTAGTGCGACTCGAGCGCCGCGGGCACGAGTTCGGGATATCCGTACTGTGCGAGGTCGGTGATAGCGGCTGCGTGGTTATTGACGTGTACGAGGCCACCATAGCCTTGGCGGTGTATTTTCGGATCCTGGTTGATAATCTCGTCGAGTACAGCCTCGACCATCCCCTTTACATCCGTGTAGGCCGGCACTCGATCATCCACTTCCGCAAGCGTTATCTTGTCACCCTTGATTCGGCCCTTCGTCTTTCCGTAGTAACCGCTGCCGGGGTGGGCGTTATCGAAAAGGCCGATGAGCTTGCGGATGCCGTCGATGATTGACGGGGTCGCGAAATCTGGATGTTCTTTCAACGCGTGAATGGCGATGGAGGCGAAAATGACGTTGTGCCCAGACTCGCGAGGCGTGTGAATGTTCTTCTCGAGCGCCTCAGCGATACCGTCGATCCCACTTGCGTTCGGTTTCTCCTTCGGAAACGCTTCAAACAGGTCCGCGTCCGTGAGCTTAGAATTCTTCGTCATCCTCGCCCCGAAGACGGACTCCCCGCCCATGACTCGACCAAGATCCGTTTCGATTCCCTTGTAGACTTCAGCATCGAGATTCGGACGCTGCTTACGGATGAAGTAGCCCGCCACCACCGCCGCCCCGAGATGTCCGGCCATCGCGCTCATCTGGTGGGCCCTGGCAAGCGCACTGAGGCCTTTCAGCAGATAGGACTCGTCCAAAATCGCGTCTTTGTCTGATTGGGCCGCCGCCGACTGGACGAAGTTGCCAAACGGACCGGGAAGAGTCAATCCACCGATGATGCCCGTGGAAAGCTTGAGGAACTCTTTTCGATCCATATGAAGTTGATTCGTTCTAATGAGGTAGGTTTGCCATACTTGATGGATGAGAATAATCCAAGAAGCTCCGAATCAGATGCTGGAACTGGAACGGCAACTGAAACTGCGTTGACTCAGCATAGCAAGTCACCGCCGAGTTGGCTCATCGGTTGAGTTCTTGAGCTTGCATCACATCGAACTCGTCGAGACTTTCGTCAAACGCTTGGCTGCCAAAGCGAACGCCTCGGTAGCGATGGACGAACCGGTTCGCCGACTCCCACAGCGGCTGATTTCCTGTTGCTTCCAAGCGCGCGAGAAGTTCGTCATCGGTCTCCGATGGCTGTGGATTCACCCCAGCGTTTCGAAGCGACGCCAAGTAACGGTCATAGTGTTTTCTTAACCGAGTGTCGACTGGCTGCGATGTCACGGGATAACGTGTCGCGATCGGTCGACGGATGCGTTTTCTCCACAGCCAAACCAGCCCACCGATACCGACCCAAAGCATAGGCGACACCAACAGCGCCTTGATCCCCGTCGAGGGTTGGTAACGCAACAACAACCACAACCGATGAACCGCCGATCGCAACGCCGAGACTGCTGCTTCGATAGAGCCCGGCGATTCGTTATGCCTCATGATCTCGCGGCGTGACGAACTGGGAGTCGGATCAAAGGCGACGAAGCGTTCCTCTTCCGGCAACCAAACTTCGACCCACGCATGCGCGTCGCTGGCACGCACGATCACGCGACCAGTGAGCGGATTGATCTCACCAGGAGCGAAGCCAGTGACGATTCGAGTCGGCACGCCTTGCGATCGCAACATCAACGCCATCGCAGTGGCGAAATAGACACAGTACGCCGGCCGTCGCTCCTCGATCAACGTCACGAGCGGATGCGCGTCCCCGGATAAATCCGTTGTCAGCGAGTATTCAAAGTTGTTTTGGAAGAACGCTTCGATCGACCTCGCCTTGCTAATATTCGCAGCACCTCGCGTTAATTCGGCAGCCAACGGTGCGAGTGCCACATTGAGTTCGCTCGGTACGGCCAATAGGTCGACTCCATCAATCGATTCCAACGAAAGTCGTTGAGCTGAGTCCGACACAATTGTGACTGCGACTCCATCCGGTTTGCCACGCAAGATCCATCCGCCATCAACGCGGGGCGAAGCGTTGCGAACGCTCGACGTGCCGGCTGGTGACGGGATCGAGTTGTCCAAGGCGTCGAGGAACAGCATCTCCATCGATCGCGACTCCGCCCCGGGCTGAACCGAACCATCGAGTTCAGCGGTTGAAGCCATCAGCTTGGATGACGTCGTCCATTGATTCTCCTTGAACTCGTCCATCACCTTGACTCGAAGCAGCCCGGGGAATTGTGACAGGTCCAGTAGTGCGCGCTTCGAAGGATTGATCGTGCTCTTGGAACCCAACGACACGCGATCGCTCAGTCCCGTCGTGGCGTTTTCAGATGGATTGTTCATCAGCCTCTCGACGGTTCCGAGAAACAGTTGATCGACGCGACCGATCAGCATCGCGACACCGAGCGTCGACATCCCAATCGCGGCAACCAAAACGCCCCAAACCACGACCTCACGAATCCGGTTCTTCATCAGCCCGGCATGGAAAGACGCGGCGAAAAGCGAAGCGGCCAAGAACCCGAGTAGCGCAATCCGCAGCGCTCCCACCATCTCCATTTTTCCCGAAATCGACACGAGCGCCCACGCGGCCACCCAGCCCACGGTCAGTTGACGAGTGAAAACAGCGAAGAGACAAACGGCAACGGCGATCCCGGTCATCGCCGCGGCGCCCGCCGGAGGAAGCGGCCCGTTTGACACTTCCGCAGCAGGCACGACCATTCCTAGCAATAACCCAGCAATCACGACGCCATACCATTGGCGCGATGTTGAACCTCGCGGATGCGTTTCTTTCGCCGACGAGCGGACCACTTCATAAACGAGAGCGATCACTGCGGGAACGACCAGCACCCAACGCTGCATCGCGATCGCATGAAACCACATCGCCAGCAAGATTGGCAACACATCGATCATTCGCCGAGCGATCGGATGCAAACGCGAATGCTTCAAGTTCATTGCATCCCCTCGATGATCTCGCTCGGATCCAGTCCATCGAGGCTGCGCCCCGGTTTCATGCAAATCACGCGAACAGCCAGTCCTTCTGACTTGAGACCTTCAACGAATTCCAGCCGCTCGTCATCCCAATCCATCATGACGCAAATCACGGCGGAGAGTCGTGACGCTTCGGGCAATAAGACTTCATTGAGTGCGTTGGTGTCGAGCCGACGACCGGCTTCCACGCTGGCGAGCAACTCGAGAATGTTGTCTAAATGCGAGATCGCGCGGCCAGCTTGGAAGTGATAAACATTATCTCCAGCAGCAAAGATGTCGACGATGTACTCTTTTCTCGCCAACGCATCGGTGATCCCTGCAGTCAACGAAATCGCTTTCTCGAGTCGTGTTTGATCGCGTGCTCGTGGAGCGTCGATATCCATCACGACAGCCAAGCGAACAAAGTACTCTTCTTGAAACTCGCGAGCGATCAAACGTCCGGCGCGCGCGCTCGACGGCCAATGAATGTCTCGCACGCGATCGCCCTGTCGCCAATCGCGTGTCCCCAAGAACTCAGTCGACTCGCCCACGTGCGAGGCCATCGCGATGCCACCGGGTTGGTGATTTCGGGAATGAGGAACCATCAAATCGATGATCTCAGTCACCTTAGGGTAAACGACTAAACGGTCAGACGTCCGCGACTTGCGGCCCGACTTAACGAGTCCGCTGGGGAACGTCGAGCTGCCTTGCAACCGATCGAGATCAAAACAGTTTCGGCTCAAACAACGAAGCGACAGAGTCACTGATGTCGTCTGCCCAGGCTCCAAGGCATCGATGACTGGCGTCGGACCACTGGGACGCAAATCGGCAGGCAACGCGCGTTCTTCGATCACCAAATTTCGAGCCGTTCGCGTTCCGACGTTTTCGACATCCACTCGATAGTTGAACACTTCACCTGCCGAAGGAAACGAAGTGATGCGACGCGTCAAACGCAGTTGAGGTCGAAAGTAGGCACCCACGATGCCCGCCAAGGCCAATGCCGAGATGCAAAAAGCGAAACTCATGGCAAGTGGTTGAGTCACGCCGCCCATCAGCATCGCGCCGGACCAAAGCATGCCCCAAAACAACGCGCGGCCCCCATGAGTGAACTCGCCACGGTGAAAGTCGTCGCACCATCGAATGCTCCGGTCTTCCAACGGCGGGCTAAAGAACGACCAGCGTTTTCGTCTCGCCAAGGTTTACTCGCAATTGTTGTGTTACAAGTGGGATTGGCTTCTAGCCAGTCATGCCACCAACGACACGCTGGCCACCTATTTCACGTTCGTTAACGCGGCACCGGCATTGTACCAACCAGCTCCGCAATCAGCCCCGCTTTATCCGTGCCCGCGTACTTGGCTCGTGAGTCCAGAACGAGGCGGTGAGCGAGCACCGGTTCGGCCAACCGTTTGACATCCTCGGGCAACACGTAATCGCGTCCCCGCAGCAACGCCATCGCTCGCACGATCTTTGTGAACTGCAACGAACCCCGCGTCGAGACTCCGAGTTTGATCGCGGGATGGTTACGTGTCGCCGTGACCAAACTCAACAAGTAACGCAGCACACTCTCTTCGATCTCCACCTGCTCGACGGCCGCTTGCACCGCAACGATCGAAGTCGGATCGGCGACTGCGGTGAGTCGATCGAGCGGATGCCCTCCGCGTTGCGATTTGAGTATTTGCAGCTCCTCTTCCGTCGAGACATAACCGAGCATCAAGCGGACCATGAACCGATCCAATTGAGCTTCCGGCAACGGGTAAGTGCCATGGAACTCCACTGGGTTTTGCGTCGCAATGCAAAGGAAAGGTGATTCGAGCGGATACGTTTTCCCGTCAACTGTGACTTGTTGCTCGCCCATCGCTTCGAGCAATGCGGATTGTGTTCGCGGTGACGCCCGGTTGATCTCGTCAGCCAGCAAGACGTTGGCGAAGACGGGGCCACGGTTGAACTTAAAGGTCCCATCGACGGGATTGAGAATCGACGAGCCGACAATGTCGGAAGGAAGCAGATCAGGAGTGAACTGCACGCGATTGAAAACGCAGCCTGTCGAGATCGCCAGCGTTTTAGCGAGCGTGGTTTTTCCTGTCCCCGGAATGTCTTCCAGCAATGCATGTCCGTTGGCGGCGAGGCAGCATAGCAGTAGTTCGATCGAGTCCGTTTTGCCACAGACGACCGACTCTAGATTCTGCCGCAATCGCCCCAGCGTCGAGTTCGCGGTTGAAACGGCTCCCGTCGTCGGATTCAAATTCGCATTCATCCTCTTCATTTACCACATTCCGAGTCGTTTTGCACGCCGGGTACCAACTGCCGCTCGGCTACAATGTGTCTGGTATTCGTTCCGCTTGCTCCGGCGATAACTCGCCCACTTCAATCGTTCGTCTCTATGTTTGTACGGAGTTGATGATCAGTTTCCGTTGTGGCCCCGTTTGCTTGGCATTTATTTCTGGATCGGCGTTCTTGCGGATCTGCATGCTTGTTGTGGCGTGCTCGTTTGGCTGCACAAACACCAGTTTGGTCGCTCAAGATTCGCTTGGAGTGTTGGCAGACCCCGTTGACACGCTAGAGAGTTTTTTACGAGCGACGCCCGAGGGTATTAGTCAGGTTGAAGAGCAGGTTTTTGCAACGCACCCGTTAACGCGTCAGCAAGCCGACGCGGTTGTGAAGTTATTGGTTGATTCGCATGCCGCGCAAGTGCGACGTGAGCGGTTGCAGGAGCATCAAGCCAAAGCACTCAAAATTGGCGATCGAACGATGCCACTTGCATGGACGACGTATGGAGAAGCGCCTGCGAGTGGGCACAGCCTTGTGATTTCGATGCATGGCGGAGGTGGTGCGCCGAAACGCGTAAACGACTCGCAATGGGAAAACCAAAAGCGTCTCTACAAATTAGAAGAAGGCATTTACGTCGCGCCGAGAGCTCCGACAGACACTTGGAACCTCTGGCACGAGGCTCATATCGACGAATTCTTCACGCGGTTGATCGAAAACATGATCGTGTTTGAAGGCGTAGATCCCAATCGTGTCTACATCACCGGATATTCTGCGGGTGGCGACGGGACATTTCAACTCGGGCCGCGAATGGCAGACCATTTCGCGGCGGCTGCGATGATGGCGGGGCACCCAAACGAAACCAAACCCGATGGTCTTCGCAACTTGCCCTTCACATTACACATGGGCGGAAACGATGGGGCTTACGGTCGCAACAAGAAGGCTGCCGAGTGGAAGCAGATGCTAGAAGAATTGCAACAAGGTGATCCTGCGGGATACAAGCACTGGGTGGAGATCCACGAAGGCAAAGGGCATTGGATGGATCGTCAGGATGCCGCTGGGATTGATTGGCTATTTCAGTTTCGACGAAATTTAACTCCTGAACGCATCGTTTGGCTTCAGGATGATGTCACGCACACCCGGTTCTACTGGCTCTCTGTTCCCGAGAGCGAAGCCAAAGCTGGATCGCGAGTTGTCGCCGCCAGGAAAGGCAACACCATTGCAATAGAAACGTGCGATCCGAGCCAGCTGACCATTCTGCTGCGCGACGACATGCTGGATTTGGACGCACCAGTCCAAGTGCTTTACGAAGGCCAAGAGATTTTCGCTGGGAAAGTTGACCGCACGATAGCAACGATCGCTGCGACGCTTGCCGATCGTGGTGATGCTTCTGCCATCTTTACAGGGCAGATTCCAATCCAAGTCCGTTAAGTCATTGTGCTCGCCTCATGACGACCTCGCTTGTCAGGAACATATTTTGCGGTTTTTCGCGTGCTGGTGTTTTCCGCGATGACAAGTCGCTTGCGTGTTTTTAAGTTGCAATTTTCAGCCGCGGTAATGGCTGCACACCCATTGCTGGGCCCGCAAGCACCCAGTCAAAACGCGACCTGGCATCGTGCAAAACCTTGCGACACCCTATGCTCATGGCGTTTGCAAAGAGCAACGGCTTGCGAAGCTGTTGTTTAGAAATATTGCGAACAGTGACACACAACTAACAAGAGGACGTTGCCATGGGTGACAAGGGAAGCAAGGACAAGGGCAAGAAAGAGCCCAAGAAGAAACCGCTACTGACTCCAGCTGAGAAACGAAAAGCAAAGCAGGATAAGAAGGCAACGTAGTTTTTCGATGAAACCAATCCGGTTTCGTCGCAAGCACGATGCACTCGTTCTAGTAATCGCGTTCAGCTTGGAAGCGTCTTGGCTCAGGAGGCGGTGAAGCGATGATGCAGGGTGTGGTAAATGCCCGCTTTTGCAAGGAGTGATTCGTGGTTGCCTTGTTCAGCAATCCTGCCGTGGTCGAGAACCAAAATCTGTGATGCGGTACGGATCGTACTCAATCGATGAGCGATCACGATGCTGGTTCGGTTCAGTAATAACCGTGACAACGCATTTTGTATTCGCACTTCGGTAAGCGTATCCACAGCGCTCGTTGCCTCGTCCAAGATCAACACTCTTGGGTTGGCAACGAGCGCACGGGCAAAGCAGACAAGTTGTCGTTGGCCCAATGACACGCGGCCACCACGAGATCCAGCCTGGGTTTGCAAACCATCCGCCAGGTCGTCGATCAACCATTCGCAATCAAGTGAACGCAGTGCGTCGATCGCGTCGGATTCAGTGGCACCCGCGCGGCCAGCAATAATGTTGTCGAGCACTGTGCCGGTGAATAAATAGTTTTGTTGCGGCACGACGGAGACGGTTCGCGACATCGACCCGTTGGTGACGGTACGAATGTCATGATGATCGATTCGTATCGTGCCAGCGGAGGGTAAGTAGTATCTGGCGATCAATGCGGCGAGTGTCGATTTGCCGCTGCCGGTCTCCCCGACAAGAGCGATCATTTCGCCGGCTTGGGCAGAAAATGAAATATTGTGTAGTACGTTGCGTCCAGGCTCGTAGGCGAATGTTACCTGCTCGACGCGAAGTTCACCGCGTACTGGGTCAGGCAATGGTTTTGCGTCAGGCAAATCAGTCCATTCAGGCTTTGTGTCAAGAAGCCGGAAGACGCGTTCGGCGCCAGCCATCGCGGTGAGTGCTTGGCTGTATTGGTTGCCGAGCGCTTGGATGGGGCTGAAGAAGAGTCCAGCCAAAAACCAGAACTGAATCAAATCACCAACCGGCATCGGGTCGGCGGCGACAATCGCGCGATAGGCGCCAACAATAAGCACGAGTCCGAGTGAGATTTGGCCCGTCAATTCCAAGAGCGGCATCATCAACCCGCCTTGGCGAGCGCTGTTCATGTTGTATTCGGCATGATCGGCCGTGAGTTGACGAAACAGTTCGGCATTCGTTTCTTCGCGAGCGAGTGCCTGAGTCACGCGAATCACAGCGACGGATTCTGCGATCGTGGCGGTGACTCTTGAGAAACTTTCTTGGACTTCGCGATAGGACTGGCTCAACCGATTTCGCATCACGCGTCCGATGAGCCACAGCACGGGACTCATCGCAAAGACGACGAGTAATAGCGGCCAGTCGTACCAGGCCATAACTGCGGCGGCTCCGATCATTTGCCCCACCTGTACAAGACTGACGAACAAGACGTCTTGGACGCCGATTCGCACCGAATCACAGTCGCTTGTGATGCGGCTGATCACTCGACCCGTTTTTGTTTTGGCATAAAAGCTCATCGGCATCTGTTGCAGATGCGCGTAGACGCTCGCACGCAGGTCGTGAATGATCGATTCGCCAAGCTCGAGTGCTAAGCGTTGACGATAGACAAGCGTTAGCTGGGTCCAGCACGCAAGTGCGAGGGCACCAAGCGAAGCAATGACAATCGAACTTAGCGGTTCACGATGCGTGATTGGGCCATTGATGACGGCTCCAATCGACCAAGCGAGTGCGGGGAGTTGTACGGCACGCAAGAAGACCAACGCAAGCAAACGATTGCGTTTCGCGGCATAGGGACGCATAAGCCCCCACAGACGGATCACGAGATCGAGCGACAGTGGTCGTCGGCTTTCCTCGGATTCCGGGTCGCGAAGGACGCGAACCATGGGTGCGAAACCCGTGCTCATTGCTTGATCGTGGGCCATGAGCCGAGAACGCCAGTCGCCTAAGGTTACAGGATCCGAATCGCCAAAAACACGCTCGCCGCGAGCCAAATTAAGATGCCAGCGGTAGACGCATCAGATGATTACTTATCCTGCAAAAGACGGGGCGTTGCAATTGCCCTTCAACGGCTTAGAAATCGAACTGGACCATGCCAGCATAGGTATTTGCGGAACTTCCGCCACGCACTCGATCCGACAAGTCGCTGTAGATATAGTCCGCAGCGATTTTGGAACGAGCATTCAAGTACCAGTTCAGCCCGAGGGTGTAGTTCGTTAGACGTCGACCGGCCCCGTTTCCACCAGTCGGAAGGTCGGTTAGCGGGTCAATCGTTGGCAAGCCGCCCAACCGATTCAAGTCGATGTGGCTGATTTGAGTTGCCAATTCCCAGGCTCCGTAATGACCTTTACATAGGTCGACGGGGCAGTTTGGAATCACACGTCCGAACACTCCACCGGTACGGTTGTATGGGATAATTTCTCCGGTGAGCATATATCGACCCGTGATGTATGCGGCGGGAACAGTTTGTGTATCGCCGGATGCCAAGTTGACTCGTGACCAGCGTACTTCGGACTGCACGAGCGCACGACCAACAGAGGCGGCCGCCTCGATGTTGAAAAGATTCGCGTGATCGACAGCAATGACTCCTGTGTTGACGAAGGGCGGGACGCCCGTGATAGGCAGTGAGGAAAAGCTGTTGGGTGGGAACGCTTGGTTCTGGCCGACGAACACTTCATCTTGGCTGGCGTATTGCAAAAGTCCGCGAGCCGGATCGAAATAAGTATGATCGAGACCTAGATGGATGAGAGCGTCGTCACCACAATCAACCGGCAAGAACGTAATTCGTTCGGACGTCCCATAGCCACCGTTGTCGCCATACACGTTGCCGAAGTTGTCGGACAATGTTCGGAAGCCAGAGAATGCCCAAGTCGCACGTTGGTCCAGAGCTGTGTCAAACAACATGATTCCGGTTTGACGAAATGGAACGAGTGCAAAAGTAACAGGACGCTCTAGAAATGGTAATTCACGAATTCCCGTTAATTCACTCATGCCGAAGGGTTGACGGAAACGTCCGATGCGCACATTGCCAAGCGGTGTCTTATTGAATTGGCCCCAAACGTCGACGAATCGTGCTTGGGCTTGGGCAATGTCGAATTCGAACATGTAAGTCGTGTTCTCTGTCACGCTGCCGGTGGCGGCGAGTCGAGCGCGTCGGAAACCCGTGCCGTCTTGGATGTCACCAAGTGTCGCAATGTTGTTCGCAGATTGCCCGAAGCGTGCTGTATCGAGCTGGAAGAAACCCGTCATCTTCATGTCGGGGAACGTTTTCGTCGGTGCTGCTTCTTTTGCGGGTGCTGCAATCGCTTTTTGTTCGTCGAGCATTCGACGGACAATGTCTTCGGTTTGTTCTTCAGATACAGAATTCTCAAGGACCGTGTAGTTTTCTGAATCGCTCGAGGCGAGCGTTGTGGCGGAGTCGATCGGGGTGTAGCCCACTTCAACAAGCGAGGTATCACTCCCAGCCTCGTAGCCCGAGCCGAACTGGGCTTGTGCGGGTACCGATGACAATACCGCGAAGAAAAATAGACAGCCGAACTTTCGAGTGACCTTCATGATCGCCTTCCATGGAAATCGTAGTTGGAGCTGTTCGCTAGACTACGAAGCAGTTAGCAGGTTAATCGGCGTAATCGATTCGACGTTGCCAGCCCGCATCACAGAACGCATGTATTTATTGAGGGGTTATGCACGGGGAATCGCTCAGGCAATCTGTATCGGCCTTTCACTTTTTATGGATGCTAGCAAGTGCAACGCATTTCAGACCACCATTGCAACACTAGCGATCAAATAACCGCATATTGGCGGTTTTTAACGATTGCGATGACTTTGCCTGTTTTTCCGGTTAGCTTGTTCCGATGAAAGATGTGGAGCGAGCGCGCCTTTTGGGTACCGCCACGCGATTCACTGATCGATTCCACTATTTTGCACGGTTTGACCATGCTACGCGTCATCCTACGCCAGCTCGGGCTAACAAGTTTCACGATTTGTTTGGCTCTGTTCGCTCCGACGAGCTTCATCAAAGCCGCTGACCCGAACGAATCTGGTGATCTCCGCAGCGGGCGCATCGATCTTTCTGGGGTTCGTCCTGTGAGTCGACCCGCAACCGGCGTAAGTGCAAAGCAATCACAGGTCGTGCGTGCGGCACTTGGCGAAACGTCGATTGATCCGCCGCAGTCGAATGGCGGCAGCTCAATTATCCGTGCAAAGAGCCTACGCGATCCGGTGATCCAAGTCGGATTTATGGAGGAGTATACGGGTGGTTGTGGACCGGTTTGTGATTGTGACCAGTGTTCCATGGGACCTGGTTGCGGTGCGGAACCCGTTTGTGGTTTTGAGCCGGGTTGCGGTTTTGAGCCAAGTTGTGGAATCGATGGTGGCTGCGGTATGGCAGGATGCGCGACGTGTGAACCTGCTTGTGGTATGGAATCGATGGTTGGTTGTGGTGGCTGTGGCGAGTGCAGTCAGTGCTGTACGGACTTTGATTCGCTTCCAATCTTCCTTCCCATCTTACGTCCGGCATGGTGCCGTTTTGATTTTTTCGCGGGCGTCCAGGCTTACAAAGGACCCATGAATTTCCCAACGACCAGCGCAACAAATAACCTCGTTCGCAGCGGCAGCGGCAGCTTTGGTTTTTACCAAGGATTCAATGAAGGCCGTTCGCTGCGTCGACTCTTCGGTTGGGATATGGCTGCTCAATTCGGGCTGCGAGCGACTCAAAGCAATTTGACTGGTGCTGAGTTTACCGACACGACGCGGCATCAGATCTTCTTGACGGGCGGCTTGTTTCGCCGCGTCGACTATGGATTGCAATACGGTGTGGTTATCGACTACTTGAACGATGACTGGTATTTCCACGGTGATTTGATCCAACTTCGTGGTGAGCTCAGCTGGAAAACCAATGCTTGTCACGAATTTGGAATTCAATTTATGTCGGGGCTAAACGATGACACGTCGGCAACATTCGTGCGTGACGCTGCCGGAGCGACGGTTCTGTCAAACGTCGCGTTTGAGGCAACGGACCAAATTCGCGGCTTTTATCGCCAACAAATCAGCGGCGGCGGACATTGGGACGCTTTCATCGGGGGCTCGAACAACAGCGACACGGTGATTGGTACGACGATGAGCTTGCCCGTGCATGCGAGAATGCTGGTCCAGGCTGGTGGTACGTACTTAATTCCGAACGAAGGCGCGAGCAGTCGCGGTTACGAGCAAGAAAGCTGGAATATCTCGCTCGGCATTGTCTTCCGCCCAGGTGGACCAACCGGATGCGGACGCTATTGCCGCCCGATGTTTGACGTCGCCGATAACGGGACCTTCATGGTGGATCGTCGCTAGAACAAATTGCGACGGCATCGACTTGATGTGTCGCATTTGATCATGTTGGCGTTTGTGAATTAGGCCAGCAATTCGATGATGCTGCGTTTCGGTGCCGGCAGTTTCAGCAGCGGTGCAAATTCGGTTGTCGCCTTGTCAACAACCGTGCATAGCTCGAGCAAGTCGACTTCGGTCTTGCCAGTGAGTTTCACATAACCGTCAATGAACTGCGCTCGTTCTTCCCAAACTTCGTCACTGCATGTGGGAAGCAACGACGCAAGTGCCACGCAAGCTTCGGCGCGAGTTTCACTGCCCGCGAGCAACTCGCTTAAGTGCGTGTGACGGGCGATCAAGGTGATGAATTCTTGTGGCAGTTTCCAGCGAGTTGCCAGAAGTGCCGCTGCTTCGGCGTGGTCCCATCCAAACAACTCTTGTTCTAGTCCGCTGAGTCGACGCCCCTCGACGTGACAGCGCTGAACGAGAGATTGATATTGTTGGGGTAATTCTTTGAGTAGCAGGGGAATCGCCATGTCTTGAAGTAACGCTCCGACGAATAGGTCTTCAGCGTTTGCGAGTTTGACTGAGCGACCGAGTGAGCGAGCAAAAACAGCTCTTCGCAGCGAGTCTTGCCAAAGTGACTTCAAGTCGAACGGCCCGAACTTTGGATTGGGAATTACGCTGAATACTGCGTTCCAAAGTGCAAAGTTCGTGATCGCGCGGCCGCCGACAAGCGTGAGTGCTTGTTGGACGCTCATTATCTCGCGGCTGAATCCGAAGTATGACGAGTTCACAAACTTGAGTACTTGGCACATCAAACCAGGGTCCGCCTCGATCGGCTTCGCAAGGTCCGAGGGACCGCAATCAGGCTGCTGGGAGATTTGCAGCAATGCGATCGCGCTGTGTGGCAACGCTGGCAACACTTCTGTGCGAAAGACGTCTTCAAGTACGGGCGAATCAGTCGCGGTTGTCATCAGAATATTCCATTGGGTGTCAATTCCATGTACGTTTCATGGCCGCTACGAACGAGGAGCATTGGAAATGTAGGCCAGCTTTATCGCACCGTCTAAACACGCTCAGTTAGGGACATGCGAAAACGGAACTTCGAGGCGTGAGTTTGCCGATTGTGCGGTTTCGCTTCCTCGGTCAACGACGAAACGGTTTGGCGACTGCCACGCCAGTCTCGCTCGGGCAAGATGTTGAGAATCCGCAACTCCGTTGCTTTTTCGCATCATTTGCATGTTGTGGATGAGCATCACGGAGTTGTTGATGCTGGAAGTGCGGAAGTGGCGCAAATGCTTTTGCGTGAACGACTTACGAGTAGGGTCGCGACAGCCGCCCATAGGTTTCGGTGCGGGACCTGCAATAGCCCGTCGACATGAAACTACATACGCTCAGCGCCCAGGACCGCCGCTGGATGATCGGTCGCCTGAAAACATCAGGTCGTTTGTTGGCTGTACTGGTGCTTTTCAACGTGGTGACGAGTTTCGGATGGACATCGCACGATTTGCCCCATGCGATGCGGGCAACGGTGACGGCCCAAATCCCAGGAATCCAACCGGTTCTTAGTGCTAGTTCAGGGTCTGGCCGGAAACTGAACTCAGTTCCGCCAGAGGGCTGGCGTAGGACGAATCGCGGCTGGGAGCACGTCAGCTCCTGGACATCACCAACGGAATCGATTGCATCGTTGATGGAGACTCAAGCGGCCAGAGAACCAGCATTTGCACGCGGTTTGCTCGCACAAGTCAGCAAACTATCGCCCGTAACATTCGCGATGTGCCAAGTCGTTGCGATCTTGGCAATTGCATGGGTAGCGACGCTGATTCCACAAAAAGCTCAACGGGAAACACGCGACGCTGCTGGGAAAGACCGTTCGCTTGTTACGTCTAGCGACGGTTGAGTTTCTCTTCGGCCCGAGCGGCTTGCAGTGCAGCGGCTTCACGCGGCAACTTGAATTCTGGCCCAGACGGGAAGTACTGGACGTCGTCCTGCAAATAGTAAGGGCTGGGAAGCGTTTGGCCGTTGATCGAAGTCTGGCACCCAGTCGTCGCAGATACGCCGATGCCTAGAGCTGTGACCCAAAGGGCACAGTGAATAACGCGTCGGCTCGTCGAGTTGAGTTTCATCGTTGTTACGCCTTCCGTTTCCATCGATTGCTGTGGGAGGAACGCTCGAGGCAAATGGAAATCATGCCGCGAACTCTCATCACAATCGTTATCGGCGAGACAACCCGCATATCTTTACATCGCAGACAACGAATTCGAGAAATTCATTGGCCAGTTGCCACCGGCTGAAATCGAATGCACGAATGGTCTGCAATTGCTAGCAATCGTTGGGGCCTAAGCGATCCCAGGGTGTTTGTAGGGAGCACGATAGGGTCGAGCCAACATAGCGGTCGCTTCCGCATCACCGGGAATGGTATGTGTTTCCGGATCGAATCGAATGCTGCGATCGAGCGTGAGCGAGTTGTTCGCCATGACGCAGGAAGCACTGCTGATGTGTCCTTGTTCGATATCTGCGACGGGCTTTTCGCGGCTATCGACACAATCCAGGAAGTTGCGCATGTGACCGCGGATTGCGGATGCAACATGCAGTTCCAGTCGCCAGTCCTTCTGGTCCGTGACGTCCGTGGGGAACTTGTCTGTTTCGATCAGAGCCTCGCCGTGCATCGCTTTGCCACCACCGCGCGGTGTGAAGTCGTAAGAGTTGACGCTTAGCTTGAGCGTTCCTTTGTCTCCATAAATGATTCCGGCCCAGGGATACTTGGCGTCCGGAGCGTCGCCCCATGAGCGATGCGTCCAAACCACATTCAGGTCATCGAAGCCAAACGTTGCCGTTTGAGTGTCGGTGATGTTGGCTTTGGAGTTTGGATCCACGAGGATCCCACCTTGGCTGCTGATGCTATCGGGCCATCCAAGACCCAGTTGCCATCGCACCATGTCGAGCATGTGAACGCACATGTCGCCAACGATCCCGTTGCCGTACTCATTGAATGCACGCCAGCCTCGTGGGTGGACCATTTCGTTGTAGGGACGCATTGGTGCGGGTCCCGTCCAGGCTTCATAGTCGAGATAGTCTGGCGCGGTCGTATCGGGCGGGTTGCCTTTTGCACGCATGTGGTAGTAGCAGCAGACTTCTGCATGAGCGATATCGCCCAGTAAGCCTGTATCGACGATTCTCTCTTTTGCTTCGATCAAGTGCGGCGTGCTTCGACGCTGCGTGCCCACTTGGACGACTCGATTCGTTCGTCGAGCCGCATCGAGCATCGCTTTGCTTTCCAGTACATCGACGCCAGTCGGCTTTTGAACATAGACATCCGCCCCAGCTTCGACGGCCGCGATCATCGGCAACGCGTGCCAGTGATCTGGCGTCGCGATCAACACGATATCGAGGTCCTTTTCGGCGAGCATCTTGGTGTAGTCGGAGTAGATGCGAGGCGTATTCTTGGAAGCTTGCCGACTCGCGAATAGCGATTGAGCTTCGGTGAGCATGTTCGAATCGACATCGCACAGCGACACGACTTCGACGGGTTCGATGTTCATGAGTTGGAGCAAGTCGCACTTGCCGTACCAGCCACAGCCGATCAAACCGACGCGTCGGGGCTTGGTTTTCTCATCGGCATGTGCACGAGTCGTGATTGCTGCGATCGATGCCGCAGCTGCGCTTGCTTGAAAAAAATCTCGACGCTTCATGATTCAAACCCATTTGAGTTACTGTTGGCGAGCCGGGCGTCAACCCGACTCGCGAAAGAGCTGCAAAAATCAAACCGTGCACTGGCGAACGGCATCGGTCAAGCCAGCGAGCGGGTCGCCCTTGGGAATGAATTCGTGGGCAAAGTAGCCTTGGAATCCAGTGTCCGCGATCGCTCGGGCAATCGGTGGATAAAGCAATTCTTGTTGGTCATCAAGTTCGTGACGTCCAGGATTACCAGCCGTGTGATAGTGGCCGTAATACTTGTGGTTCTTTTCGATCGTGCGAATGATGTCACCTTCCATGATCTGCATGTGGTAGATGTCGTAAAGCAATTTGAAGTTGTCGCTTCCAACTTGCTTGACGAGTTCGACGCCCCACTCGCTGTTGTCGCACATGTAGTCGGGATGGTTGACTTTGCTGTTGAGCAATTCCATGTTCAGGATTACACCGTGCTTCTCAGCCACAGGCACGACTTTCTTGAGTGCGTCGACGCAGTTCTTCATGCCGGCTTGGCGATCGATGCCTCTCGCATTGCCGCTGAAGCAGATCACGTTTCTCCAGCCTTCCACCGCAGTCGCTTCGATGGCGGTGTTGATCTTCTCTAGCGTCATATCGTGGAACTTCGGATCGCAGAGTCCATCGGGTAACGGATGCGACTGGACCATCGTGCAAACGAGTCCGTGTTTCTTCAGTGTCGGGAAGTCGGGTGGGTCAAGCAGATCGATTCCGACCATACCTAAACCAGCACAGAACTTGGCCATCTCTTCGAGTTCGATCTTGCCATAGCACCACTTGCAAACCGATTGATTCAGCCGCCCTTGTTTTGCATCCACACTCATTTCTTTAGCTCCTTCAGCAGCTTGGGTATTGGTCATTCCACTGGCGATCGCGCCAGCAGCAATCGTCGCGGTGATGCTCGCCGTCATCGCGCCACGTCGATTGATCTTGTTGTTCTCGTGATTCATGGCAATCTTTTCCCGCGTTAGTATTTTCGCCCAATAATTTTGATTAGGGCTTATTTCGAATGGGGCATTGTCATCCAGCGGGCTCAATCAAGCAACTTGCCAAATTTATTGCGGAAACGGGTTGATGCCCATACTCGAGGGGACTAAGATCGCCGTTGTTGAGAGTCGTTCTCAACAACGAGTCTTAGCCAGCCAGTCAGCGACCACCGTGGATCAGCTGCAGCCAGCGAATTGACGGGTTTTCCGCGGTTACTTTATCGCGACCCAAAGCAATTTCTCTAGCTGGAGACTGGCTATGTCAGTTCAAAGTTCAAAGCGTTCGGCATTTACACTTGTTGAACTGTTGGTGGTGATCGCGATCATCGGTGTCTTGGTCGGATTACTTTTGCCTGCGGTCCAAGCTGCTCGCGAAGCGGCACGTCGCATGAGCTGTTCGAACAACATGAAGCAAATCATGTTGGCGATGCACAACTATCACGACACGTTTCGTCAGTTCCCATCTGGCGGTATTTACCAGACTAACGCACCGAGTTTCGCGTGGTCTCTGCAGGCAAGCATTCTTCCTCAATTAGAACAGTCGGGATTGCAAGACTTGATCGAATGGGATATTCCCTATTCCAACCAGCTCGATGTTTCGAGTGTTCGCGTGCCGACTTACATTTGCCCGAGCGAGATCAACGATCGTGTCAGACCTGACCCACAGCCAAGCGATCCCAACTTTGCTCACTATCCGTTGAGCTACGTTGTGAACATGGGCGAGTGGTTTATCTACGACCCAGTGAGTCGCACGGGCGGCACGGGATTGGTTTATCCAAACAGTCGCACCACTTTTGCGAGCATCCTCGACGGTACAAGCAATACGCTCGCATTCGCCGAAGTGAAGTCGTACACCCCTTACTTGCGTGATGGTTTGAACCCGGCGGCTATGGGCGTTGCAACGCCGACGGATCCCGCCAGCATCGTTGCGTACGGTGGCAGCTTCAAAACAGACTCGGGTCACACGGAATGGGTAGATGCTCGTGTTCATCAAACTGGATTCACAACCACGTTTGGCCCCAACAGCAAAATGATCTATACCAACGCGGGCACCCAGTACGACGTGGATTTTAATTCGTCACGGGAAGGCAAGACGATCACGACGCCAACCTACGCATCGGTCACTTCTCGAAGCTACCACGTTGGCGGTGTCCAGACTGGTTTTGCGGATGGTTCAGTCCACTTCCTGACCAGTTCCATTGACCTGCAAACGTGGAAATCGCTTGGCACGCGAGCAAACCACGAAGTCGTCAATTCGCTCGACTAGTTAACTCGACTAGAAAACTTGGCAATGCCCGCGTGTTGTGACTTCACAACGGGGCGATCGCCTATTTTTGAGTCAATGTCCACACCGGCGAGAATCCGTCGACCGATTCATCCAGTCGGTCGACGGCTCGTGAGAGCAGCAATTTGCATGGGCGATCACCAGGCACTCGCTGCATCAATTCGCCGAGTCGCCGAGTTGCTTCTCCAAATCTGGCTTGTTCGTAGTCAGCAAGTGCCAATTCGTAATCTCTTGCAAATTGGAACCACGCATCTTCTGGCTGGCGAATGATTTGGTACACACTCGTTGGCTCGTCGATTCCGACGACGGAGAGTGTCGCGATACGTCGATTCTCTTGAGTGCATCCGGCTGCATTCGCGGTGGCTGCGCTGATCAAACAATCAACGCCCAATTGTTTGGTGGCTGCTTGAAGTCGGCTGCCCACATTGACGGTATTACCCAGCACGCCGTATTTGAATTTGATTCTCGAGCCTACGTTTCCGACGCGGGCCATGCCTGTGTTGACGCCAATTCCGGCGCCGAAGCGTTGTGGCAAGACATCTGCCCAGCGAACTCGCAGCACTTCGATTGCATCGAGCATCGCGATTGCTGTGTCAACGGCTCGACGCGCGTGATCGGGCTGTTCGCCAGGAGCGCCCCAGATCGCCATCAATTCGTCGCCAACGTAGTCGACGAGCACACCATCACTATCAACCACACATTGACTCAACTCGCTCAGCACGTCGTTGATCCACTCGATGGTTTTTCGCGCGCCAAGCCGTTCCGTCACGGTGCTGAATCCGCGAATATCACAGAACAGTACGCTGACTTCGGCATCGTGGCCGAGCATCAAATCGGGGTTGGTTGCGAGTTGGTTTGCGACCTTTGGTGAGAAGAACTCGGACAAGTTGCCTCGCAGCCGCTCTTCAGCTTGACGCGCGATCCCACCGGCGACGGCGCCTGCGAGTACTTCAACAAGCGTTGCCTCGAGATCGCTAATGCCACCTCCAGTCTGTGTTGGGCGAAAATTCCAACGGTCTCCGTAAAGAGCACCCACGACGCGACGGTCACGATCAAGAATGGGGGAGGCAACGACACAGTTAATGGTGTCGAGGGAAGCTGCGGCCGAAAAATCGCCGTGCATTGGATCGTGAATTTGTGTGATCGATTGACCAACTAATCGAGAGAGCACTTTGGTACTGATAGGAGGGATGCTTTTTCCGCGAACACCTTCGTCGAGGTACTCAGCCGTTTTTGACCAGCCAGGAGGTAGTGTGCCTTCCGTCATCAGCGCATTGGCTTGGTCGGGCGAACACAGCAATACGGCAGCACGATCGAGGTCAACAATCTCCGCAGCCGCCTCGACTGCCGATTGAAAGAACGCGTCGCTACCCGTCGCTTGGTGGACCACTTGTAAGGCAACTCGAAGGAGCGCGACGGCCGCTTCGCCGGCGGGTTGCGAAAACTGGGCGAGCGACATTGTCGGGTCGAGCTTTAATGTCGCACCTGGCGTTGGCGGCAAACTGGTGAGCGAACGAAATTCAGCTCCATCGCCAGCACTGATTGGCGGCCAGTGGAATGCAGACGGCGTTTCGCTCAAGAGTTGGACGCGGATCGCAATGTTTCGACCGATTGTGATCAACGCTTCATCGGTGAAACGTCGCGATTCACTCGGTGGAATCTCATCACCACTGCCGAGTAACACCGGGTACTCCGCACGAAGGTTCTCAACAAGGATGATATTGGCGGTATCAGTCGATAAGCGAAACCAGTTTCGCGGAATCTCGCGAACCATGGCGTCCGCAATAACAAGTCGCTGTTCGTCGTTGAGCCAATGCACCGTCACCGGCGCAGGGTCGAGTCTGTCGCGACGAGTCACTACGACAGGACGTTCCAGCTTGAGTGTCTGGATGAGCTGCTGGTCCTGGTACAGTTGAACTTGATATTTCGTCAATGAACTCTTGGCCTGGGAATCACAGAGGAATACGGTTTTCGTTTTTTGGCTTCAGTCTTTGCGAGTGGTATCTTAGCCGATTGCGGCGTAAGATTTGTATGGCCAACAGAGAGTTGCCGGCGAGAAACTCAAGGTCTTCTTTTCTTCTTCTCAGCCACTGTGTCGAGACCCGACTCGCACTTTCGGAGCCAGGTATTAATGAACATGCCAAAACCTTGGAGCCGAAAACGGCTTTGGGCTTTGATTGCAATCGCATTTCTCTTAACGGGTAGTGTTTGTGGGTACATCGAGTACTGCCTGTCGCGTCCGATCGGCGCTGGCCCCGCGGGGCCAGCCGTGGATCAATTGGCTTTCAAGGAAACTTGGTCCGAACGTCCCGTTCACGTCGTTGGAATCGGCGATAGCATCACGGCGGGACTGGGTGCCAAGACCACTAGTCATACCTTCTTTAACCGAGTCATTGAAAATCCGCTGGATGAGTTTTCTGATATGCAAGGCGTTTGCCTGCGCACAGTTTTGCCCAACCTGTCTTCGGAAAATCTTGCAATCTCTGGCTCAGAGTCCAAGACTCACGAGCAAGTCATTCGCGAATCGCTTGCGATGCATGAAGAGGCATACGGCATTGTGCTCATGACCTCGGGCGGTAACGACTTGATTCACAGCTATGGTCGTAGCGCCCCACGGGAATGCGCCATGTACGGTGCGACGCTCGCCCAAGCGGAACTGTGGATCGAGAAGTATCGCGAGCGACTGGCCAGCATGCTGGACGAGATCACGTCAAAGTTCCCGTTAGGTTGCGAGATCTACATTGGCGACATATACGATCCCACAGACGGAGTCGGCGATGCCCCGAGTGTCTTCTTGCCGCACTGGCCCGACGGGCTTGCGATTCATGCAAAGTACAACGCGGCAATCCGCGATGCGGCATCGACGCGAGATCACGTGCATGTTGTGCCGCTTCACGAAACGTTTCTGGGGCACGGATCACACTGTCGCCAATTTTGGCGAGAGAGTTACGACGCCGACGATCCGCACTATTGGTTCTTTGACAACATCGAAGACCCCAACGATCGCGGTTATGATGCGATCCGAAGGGTGTTCCTAAAGTCGATCGTCGACAACACGCGATTGATCGAGCGTGCTAAGCCTTCGAGATAGTGGTCTGGGCCTCGAGCACATCAATGAACGCCCGCATCCATGCTGGGTGCGCAGGCCACGCTGGCGCGGTGACAAGTTTACCGTCAGTGTGCGCGCTGTTGAGTCCAGGGCTTGGTTCAACGTAACTTCCGCCAGCGACCTTTACTTCTGCGCTGACTGCCGGATAGCAACTGCACTGACGATCCTTCAGGACTCCCGCCGCCGCAAGAATCTGGGGGCCATGGCAGATCGCGGCGATCGGCTTATCGGCATCGTTGAAGTGCCGGACCATTTCTAGGACGGATTCGTTGAGTCGCAGGTATTCTGGGGCACGACCACCGGGGATGACAAGCGCGTCGTAGCTCGACAAATCCAAGGTTGCAAAGTCAGCGGAGATGCCGAAACGATGGCCAGGCTTTTCGCTATAGGTTTGGTGACCTTCGAAGTCGTGAATCGCAGTCACGACATAGTCACCTGCCTTTTTGTCCGGGCAAACTGTATCCACTGTGTGCCCGAACGTTTGCAGAATCTGAAGCGGTACCATTGCCTCGTAGTCTTCGACAAAGTCCCCGACAAGCATCAAAATTCGTTTCGCAGCCATCTTCTTCTCTCGCATAACAAGGTGTTATCTCGCGGCAACGCGATTGCCGTGAGAGAGACTATGCCCAATCCGGAAAAGATGCGAGCGGTGACTCGAAGTGTTGATGAATTTCGAACGCAATTGCCATACGAAATCGATCCACGCGAATAAGCCGTTAGGGACTCGCTGGACTAACGGGAAGCGACGGAACCAATCCGCCCGAACCAGAGTTATTGCTCGACGCGGCAATCACAGCACCGATTGCACCGATGGCACCGATGCCGCCAAAACCGCCGCCAAATCCTGCCCCGCCGACGCCAACGCCTGTCGGGCCACCAAAGCCAACCGGGCTGAATCCGCCTGGTCCTAGAGTGGTTGGGCCAATACCGCCAATTCCCGGTACTGGAGAAACTCCACCCAGTTCGGTAATCACAGTGTCTTGTGCCAATGGTGGATAGTATTCCCGAATCGACTCAACCGCATAGGGAACGTATTGAGGCGGAATACAAACACAAGGCACGACATCAGCAATCATTTCTCCCGGTACTGAGTTAACGCTGTTTTCGAATTCAGCCGTTGCCGAAAATGTTGACACAAGCTGCTGCGAATTGTTTCTACGGTCAGCTTTTGGCTTTTGAACCACAGCCATGCCGTGTACAACTTCGAAAGCAAAGGAGCCATAACCAGCTGGACCCGCAGCAACAATCCCGTAGATCCCAGGCGCAACATCTGGCACGGAGAAATTACCAGCAGCGTCGGCGAAAGCCCCGCCAACCTTGCTGCCGCCACTAAGCAATGTGATGTGAGTTCCCTCTACATTCGACCCGCTCAAGTCAGAACGAAGCAAGGGTATCACTCGACCATAGAGCTCGTTGTCGTCTCCCACACGAACTTTGAATGCACTGGCCCCGAAGCCATTTTTAGAACCCCAGTCGGATTCAACAAAACGGCCATCCGCATTCGCAGATGCTGAAAGGTACTTATCAACAATTGGAAGCAACTCCGTTGACTTCATTTCTATGAGTGTCATGCGTGCCTTGCCAACTGGTTGCGTTGAACTAGCCGCAGGGGCGTCGGGGGCATTGTCGGCCGTCGCTTGCTGTTCGAATACCAGCAATGTGGTGCCGTGCGCATCATCATTGTTTGCAACGACCGCGTACGCCCCCGGCTCAACATCAGTAATTTGAACAACGCCACTGTTGTCCGCCACCAATTCACGCGTCTCGCCCTCGGAGCTAATGACGGTTAACATCGTACCGGCTAACTCGGACGAATCGAGTTGGTTGAGTGCGTCAAGTTGCAACGCCACCGAACGAGTTGCAGCGGAAAACAATACGGTATTGTCGGGCGGCAATCGACGTTGCTCATCCTGCAAAATGGTGGTGACTAGGCTCGTTTCAGCTTCGTCCGCAGCAACTGTTTTGCCAAGGAAATTGGAGGCAGCTGACAATGCGATGAACACCGCGACCAGCCAATTGATTTGTTGAGACTTCAGCAGCATCTTAGGACGCCTATCGATTTTGAGTTAAACCCAGACATGGCAATGCAGAATGCTGGTCCGTTTAGAACGCAACACCTCTATATCCGGGTCTCAGGGTATATGGCGATTGTGGCAACATCAAGCTGATTCGCTGCCCGGTAGTGCCATTTTTAACGTAAAAACCAATTAACAAACGAGCAGTGAACGTAAATGCCGCAGCTGAAATCTGAACGTCTTGTCCTCAGCGGAAGCCGATTCGATGTGCACTCAATGGAGCTAATTGGCGATGATGGAAAGACCTATTGCCGCGAGGTGATCCGGCATCCGGGGGCAGTGGTCCTTTTGCCGCTCGTGGACCGAGATCATGTGGTGATGATCGAAAATCATCGGCCAACGGTGGCGGCGACGCTGCTCGAACTCCCTGCCGGCACGCGGGAGCCGAATGAAGCTGCGGAGGCAACTGCCGCCCGTGAGCTGATCGAGGAAACGGGCTACCGGGCAGGGAAACTGGAGTTGATCCACGAGTTTTACTCGGCTCCTGGGATCTGTGACGAACTCATGCACCTGTACATCGCACGCGACTTAACCCTCGGGGAACCAGACCGCGAGGCTGTCGAGCAAATCACGAATCGGATCGCTTCAAGAGAGGAAATTGCCCATTGGGTAAGCTCCGGTGAGATTCGTGATGCGAAAACCCTCGTCGGTTTGTACGCTTTTCTGTACTCAGATCGAATATGATCGGAATAATCGAGCCTAGTGAGTAGCAACCTGGGGATTCTTGTTGGGCACGAAACTCTGCGGTCATCGGATGGTTGAATAGACTATGAACATGCTCAAATCCAATCTAATCGTTCTGGCATTCGTTTTTTCTTGCGTGCCTGCAATCGCGCAGCCTCCTGGCGGTGGTGATCGAGGGGGTGACCGAGGTGGCTTCGGCGGCGGCCCTCCTGGAGGCGGTTTCGGAGGTCGAGGTGGTCCGCCAGGCGGCGGTTTTGGTGGGCCTCCAGGTGGTGGTTTCGGTGGTCCTCCAGGTGGTGAATCGGGCGGACGAGGCGGGCCTCCGGGCGGCGGTGACCGTGGCGGTTCGTCGCGAGGCAGTTTTGATCCGTCCAGTTTTCTCACGCGTTTGGACGCAAACGGAAACGGAATCCTTGACCCTGAAGAGCAGCAGGGCCCGGCTCAGTTTCTGATTAGCCGCATGCAGCAGGGCGGAATGAAAATTGAACCAGGTAAGCCGATTTCTCTGAAAACGCTTACCAAAGGCTTCGAAGATATGCAAAAAAGCCGTGAATCAGGCGGAGGTAATAGCTCGCGTGGTAACCAAGAGCCCGAAGTGCCGGAGCTTCTTGTGCCAGGTTTCGGCATCCCCGTAGAGGAGATGCCAACACCACCGCTTGGTTTTGGTGCTGCGGCAGAGATGTTGGCGACCCCAGTTGCTCCTGAGGATTTGCGAGAAGCCGAAGAGCGGATGCGGCGCTACGACGAAAACAAAGATGGGTTTTTGACCAAGAACGAGGTCAGCCGATTCTCGGGTTCGCCCATGGATTTCGATCGTAATCGAGACGGAAAGCTTTCGGTAAGTGAGCTCGCGGTCCGTTACGCGCGGCGTCGCGAAACAGAAGAAAGCAGCCGCGACGAACGCAAAGACCGACGTGATCGAGGAGGCAACGAAACGGTCGCTATTCCGGATGTTTACGATGGACGCAAGTCGTACCGAGCGACACCGGGCGGGACGGCAGAAGGGCTGCCGGGTTGGTTCACGGATAAGGACAAGGACCAAGACGGTCAGGTCTCGATGGCTGAATATGCAGGCCAGTGGAACGACGACGTGGTGACTGAGTTCTTCAACTTCGACCTTAGCGCCGATGGAGTGATCACGGAGGCTGAATGTTTACGAGCCGTGAACGACGGTGCTCAATCGCGAGTAGCATCGGCTTCGAGCGCCAGCCCTTCGTCTGGCTCGACGAGCACCAGTTCCCCCGCACCTGACTCAAGTCGCCCGGCAACCACCAGTGTCGGACAGGTTGATGATAAGACACTGAAATACGCCGAGAAAATCATTAGTCGTTACGACGCCAATAAAGATGGTTCGATTACTGCGACGGAATGGAAAGATATGCTAATCGATCCAAGTCCAGCGGATGCCAACCGTGACGGGCGCGTCTCGACGATGGAATATGCCCAGTGGATGCAGCAACGTTCAAAGCGTTAACGCTGCTGGTTGGCGTAGCTGATTTTTAAGTAATGTCCATAAAAAAACCGCGAGTCAGAAACTCGCGGTTTTTATTTTGGCTAGACAGCTTGAGGCTTATCTTTCTAGTCCTTGTCTTTCTCTTTTTCCTTCTCCGCGCCAGGCACGATATTGTCGTCGTACTTGGCCTCGGGGATAGCTGCGTCGTCTTTGGTTCTCAGGACGTTGTGGAAAACCGCAAACTCATCGGCTTCCTTCTCAGCCTTCTTTGTGACTTTCTCCTCAGAAACCTTGGCTTCTTTGATGATCTTTTCGATCACTTTCCGCTCAACGATCTGATTGCGAAGTGCGTCCATTTGGCCCGACTTTTCGAGTCGTGCACGCACCCGTCGTTCTGGCATATCGCTTTGCTGAGCGATCAACGCGATTTCGGATTCGTAATCAGCGGCCTCGGCGTCAATCTTTTCTTCCTCAGCGATTTGCTCAAGAATAAAGTGTTCGCGAAGTGCAGTTTCGGTTGCTGCTTGTGCATTGCGACGAGTTGCGTTGACATAGCGTCGAACATGCTCTTCGTCGAATCCACTACGTCGCAGTTCCAAGACTTTACGTTCAATTTCACGGATTGTTTGACGCTTCACCAAGTCGGGTGGCAGATCAAAACTTGCCGAGCCAGCCAGCAACTCTACAACTGCTTTCCGGACCGCCTGTTGGGTTCGGTATTCAGCTTGGCGTACGAGCGAATCGCGAACAAACGATCGTAGCTCAGCTTCCGTTTCAAAGTCGCCTAGTTCTTCTAGGAATGCGTCCGTTAGCTCTGGGTTTTCACGCTTGAGGACTTCGACAACTTGGAAGACGGCAGTGACTTCTTTGCCCTGCATTGATTCATCGGCCAGTTCGTCACTCAGCGTCACTTTGCCCTCGCGTGACTCGCCTTCCTTGACGCCATTCATCAAGGCTCCGAAGTCTGAGCAAGTGCCATCCGAGAAGCTCAAGCTCGTTTGCAGAGTCACTCGCTCTTCTTCCATCACGCTGAGGACTTTCTCGCCGTTCTTGAACGTCGAGGTGATCAGCAGCTTGTCGCCCATCTCGGCAGGCTCATCGGTTGCCTCGAGAGTCGCGTAACGGGACAGAACTCGGTCGAGCGCTGCTTGAACATCATCATCGCCGATTTCTTCAACCGGTCGCTTCAGCTCCAGGCCACGCCACTGGGGCGTTGCGAACTCTGGGCGAACTTCGACGGTGAATTGAAACTTGAAATCGCCGTCTTCTGGCAACTCGATCGATTCGTAATCGAAGCTTGGCTCGCTGATTGCGGAAAAATCTTGTCGCTCGGTCACTTGCGTCAGGCTGTCCATTAAGAGGGAGCCTTTGACTTGATCTTTTACGCGATCACGGAATTGCTTTTCGACAAGTTTGCGAGGAGCACGGCCGGCTCGGAACCCTGGCACTTGGGCTTCAGGTACGAGTTCGTCGTAGGCTTCCTTGAGGTAACGCGTGACTTCCGCCTGAGGAATCGTCACGATCACCTCGCGCAAGCAAGCTTGTGGGCTTTCAACCTTGACGTCCAACTGGATCGGTGGCTTTTCCGGTTCAGACGGCTGGAGTTCGGGCTCGGCGGAGGTGGACATCCTTCAACAGACCTTCAAAGGGGAGTTTTTTTGAGTGTGCGGTGTGTGCTTGGGCCAGAGGCGTCAATGCATAGCGCCGTTTGGGCTGGAGACAAAGAACCAAGCCCGAATCGCGAAAGCCTAGCGATCTAGAGCGAATTTAGCCAGGACCGAGATTCTGCTTTTATGAACCAAATTAGACAATCTTGAATGCTGCATACAGAGTTCCAGCAAGTTCATCGGCTTGCAGCCAGAAGTCTCTTGCGAGGGACAACTCACCACGTATACTGTTGGTTCAGGCACCGAAATTCCGTGGTTGAAAATTGGGCTGATGTGGCCTTGCCAACATCTGTCCAAATCCACTAACCTTTGCCTCCGCAGCGACTCAAGTAGACGTTTGCCAGCACCATGTGTGCTATTCAAAGAAGCGGCTGTAGCTCAGTTGGTAGAGCACAACGTTGCCAACGTTGTTGTCGTGAGTTCGAATCTCATCAGCCGCTCTTTTTTCTTTTGCTCACTCTGGGCATGCGTAGGTCAGATTGCCCCGAGGAGCCATCTCCATTTCGCCTCCTCAAACGGCACTGCTTGGAGGCTAATCTCAGCGTGTGTGGCCCAGGGGGGCATTCGCTTGAAATGCAGTTGCCCGGCCATGCAAAGCATGAAGCTTGCGCGAACGTCGTGGCCGGATTGGCGCCGCGTAAACCTTTTTGGCTCTTGTGCAAGCGTTGAAATCAAAACAGATCAAGTGCGTGGTCACTAACCAGGGCTTTTGCCATTAGCAAAGCTCAGCGAGTGAGCGGGTTACGTTCGTTCGGCCGGCGTCGAAGCACTCGCGAGATAGATTGGTGCGTGAGATTCGCACGGAGAAGGATGTCTCGCTTTGCTGAGCGGCGAGTAGACTAGGCGGCTGGCATTGCCAGTTGCTGGGAACAATCCTTGTTACCATGCAGACTGGCAAATGCAGCTACACAAAAGACGGATCGCAAAGGATCCGTGCCATTACCAGAAACGATCCTTAGATCATTTCCTTAAGAGCCTTCAGGGGTCGGATGGTGACCTTCTTGCTGGCTGGCTTCGGCTCGAGCCAAATTTCGCTACCGTCCGCTGGGTTGCGGCCTTTTCGCTTTGGCTTGGCAGGGACATCACGACGGATGATCTTACAGAGACCAGGGATTGTGAATTGACCGGGACCGGTCTTCGACAATGCCTTTTCGATTTCGACTGTCAGAGCGTCAAAAACAGCTGCGACATCCTTCTTTGGCAATTCAGTGCTTTCAGCGATGTTTGCCAAAATCTGAGTCTTGGTTGGAGCCTTCTTTGGCGCCGGAGCG
>JBGTAI010000317.1:0-11954 GCA_041749955.1 Pirellulaceae bacterium
TCAAATTTTGGCGCAAGAGTTTCTAGTCGGTGGAACAAAGAACTTGTTCTCTTTCGCGGCGGTCTTTGACGGAGAAAAGGTCTTAGCAGGAGTTTCGGCGCATCGGATTCGCCAGCACCCGATGGACTTTGGTCATGCAACGACTTACGCCGAATCACGTGAGATGCCTCACCTCGAAGAACTTGCAACTCTGTTTTTTAAGCAGATTGGGTATCGCGGTGTTGCCGAAGTCGAGTTCATGTTGGATGAACGTACGGGGCAGTACAAGTTTATCGAAATGAATGGCCGATTTTGGGGTTGGCATATGCTGACGCGGCACGCCGGAATGAACTATCCGGTTACTTTGTTTCGCATGCTCAACGGCATCGAAACAGTGCGTATCTCGCCCAAGTTGAATGCGACTTGGGTGCGAATGTTGACGGACATCCCGACGGTGTTACAGGAATCAATGCGAGGACGAATGTCACCAACAAAAGTCCTTCAATCGATCGGCAATCATCGAACCGACGCCGTTTGGTCATTGAAAGATCCACTTCCATTTCTCATGGAAGCTTCGATAGCTCCGTACTTGTGGTGGAAAAAAGGCTTTTAACTAGTACCCACGGCCAGTGCCGTCGGCTCATTTTACGAATACAGAATAATATGATTACTGCGTCAATTACTTTCGTCGTTCTATTGGTGCTTCTGCCGGCTGCGGCAATGAAGTGGGAACTCAAGCCCAAACACTTCGCTCCTTGGTCGCTACTGATGGCAGCCATGGGATTCGCGATTACGTATGCCGGAGCGAGTTACTTTGGTACTCTGCCGAGCGTTGGGTTTGCGATTGCATCGATTGTGATTGCCATTGTCGCGTCGATTGGTGCGATTATGTTTTTCTTCTTTCGTGATCCCGAGCGGCAAGCTCCGCTCGATGGCAGCGTCCTTGTCTCACCAGCGGACGGGACGGTTGTTTATGTGAAGGAAATCGAAGATGGTCGTTTTCCGTTTGCGGTCAAGAACGACAACACGATTCCGCTTACCGAGTTTGCACAAGCTGATTTGGTGCCTGGACGCGGGATTCAAATCGGCATCGCGATGAACTACCTGAATGTTCACGTCAATCGCAGCCCGATCTCGGGTACGGTGAAAATGCTCAAGCCGATTGGAGGCAAGTTTCTGTCGCTCAAGCATCTTCACGCACTGCTCGAGAATGAGCGGACGTTAATGGTGTTTGAAAATGACAATTTGAAAGTCGGCATCGTTCAAATTGCGTCGCGATTGGTTCGGAGGATCGTGCCCTACGTCCAAGAGGGACAAGCGATCGAACAGGGCCAACGCGTAGGAATGATTAAATTCGGCTCCCAAGTTGATTTGCTCGTGGCATATCGCGAAGACTTGGTTGTGAAAGTGAAAGTCGGCGATGAGTTGACGGCTGGTGAATCGATCGTCATGACGTGCAACCCTACGCCGCCGGCTGCCTCGCAACCCACTTATGAGGCGGCAGTTTTAGCGAACTGAGAATGCGGTTTTTACGGGTGGGCAAGCTCGTGAAGTGAGCTATTCTATTTGGACGTAATTTATCTACAGGGTAAGTGTTTTTTATGAGTGTGAGTTCTAGCAAGCCGGAGACAGCGATACCCAGCGGCATTGCCGTGATTGGGCTCGCTGGACGATTTCCGGGTGCGGATAGCTCGCGGCAATTTTGGGAGAATTTGGTTGCTGGTTTGAGTGGAGTGACAGACGTCCGTGTGGGGACGCGGCGAAGCAGTTTGCCGAGGCATCCGAACTACGTTGCGAAGTCGGCAGTGGTGAAGGATGGCGACTGTTTTGACGCCAAGTTTTTTGGGATCTATCCCAAGCAAGCCATTGATTTGGATCCACAGCATCGGTTGTTTTTGGAGATGTGCTGGCACGCAATGGAAGACGCCGGCTACGTTCCCGACAATGCTCCAGGACGAGTGGGCGTGTTCGCGGGCTGTCATATGAACACGTATATCTTCACGCGGTTGGCTGCGGACGCGGAGTTTCGTGAGTCACTTGCGGACTGTTTTCCTGGCGGCGGTCTGAATGCGGAGATTTCCAACGATAAGGATTACTTGGCGACGCGAGTTGCGTACCAGCTGAACTTGCGTGGTCCAAGTGTGGCGGTGCAATCGGCTTGTTCAACTTCACTCGTGGCGATTGCCCAGGCTTGCGAGAGCCTTGTTGCTGGTTCGTGTGATATGGCGATTTCGGGCGGCGTCACGGTGACATTTCCTCAGGAGCAAGGGTATCTGCATACGGAAGATTCGATTCTGTCGCCGGATGGCACTTGCCGAACTTTTGATGCGAATGCAAAAGGGACAATCTTTGGCGATGGTGTTGGTGCCGTGGTGCTCAAACGAGTCGCCGATGCCATCGCTGATCGCGACGATATTTACGCCGTCATCCGAGGCTGGGGCGTTAACAACGACGGTGGTGACAAGAACGGATATACGGCTCCGAGTGTATCGGGCCAGTCGACTGCGATTCGCTTAGCTCACAAGCGAGCTGGTATCACAGCGGATACGATTAGTTATGTGGAGGCTCACGGAACAGGAACGCTCGTTGGCGATCCCATCGAAGTTCAAGCACTCACGGAAGCGTTTCGTGATACGACCGACAAAAAACAATTTTGTCGTATTGGTTCTTTGAAGACAAACGTCGGCCACTTGGATGTTGCGGCCGGAGTTTCGAGTGTAATCAAGACATGCTTGTCGTTGAAACATCGAATGATTCCGCCGATATTGCACTTTGATTCGCCGAACCCGAAAATTGATTTCGCGAACAGCCCATTTATTGTGAATTCAAAGCTCACACCGTGGGAAACGACGATGCTCCCGCGTCGCGCCGGAGTGAGTTCCTTTGGTGTGGGTGGCACCAATGCGCATCTTGTCATCGAAGAAGCTCCCGAGGTTGTGAGTTCTGATTCCACTCGGCCCAGTCACCTGCTTTGTCTCTCCGCACAATCACCCGTTGCGCTTGAAGAGATGACCGACGATTTGGCAACGCACTTGGTCAATAGCTCAGGGCTTGATCTAGCGGATGTCAGCTACACGTTATCGGTTGGTCGTAAGTCGTTTCGGCACAAGCGGATTGTCGTTGCGAGCGACATTGCAGAGGCAGCGAGGGTGCTTCGTGAGCGGAATCCGACACGCGTGTTGACTTCGAATTCACGGGCTGTGGATACTCCGGTCGTGATGATGTTTCCTGGCCAGGGATCCCAGCATTTGGAGATGGCTCGCCAGCTTTATCAGACCGAGCCGGTCTTCGCGGAAGCCATGAATGAGTGTGCCGAATCGCTTCGACCGCACCTGGGAATCGACTTGCTAGAATTGATTTACAACTCGGAGGATGATTCAGGCCGTTTGGACCAGACAGAGATTGCACAGCCCGCGTTGTTTATGGTCTCGTATTCATTAGGGCGTTGGTGGCAGTCGCTTGGTGTTCAGCCATCGATGCTGATTGGGCATAGTGTCGGTGAGTTCGCCGCAGCGGCGATTGCTGGCGTGATGTCGGTGCCGGATGCGGCGAGGCTGGTGGCTCTCCGGGGTCGGTTGATGCAGTCATTACCAGCCGGATCGATGTTAGCTGTTCAATTGCCTGAGGGCCGGCTTCTTGAGATGTTGCCGCCGTCGCTCGAGATTGCGGCGATCAACGGTCCTGAGTTTTGTGTTGTTTCTGGACCGACCGAAGAAATCGATGCATTCGCTGGTGCGATCGAGTCTGGCAAGTTTGGTGAGGATATCGCATCTCGCCGCCTCCGTACGTCTCATGCGTTTCACTCTCGCATGATGGATGCGGCAATCGCTCCGTTTGAAAGTGAAGTCCGGAACGTAAAGCTATCCGCGCCGATCATTCCAATGATGTCGTCTGTGACGGCAGAGCTGTTTGATGAAGCGACTGTAACGAATCCCCTATACTGGGCTCGCCAAATTCGCGAGCCCGTTCGCTTTTCCGATGGATTATCCGCTGTTTTAAATCAAACTGCGTTCGAGGTGGTCTTGCTTGAGGTTGGGCCTAATCAAGCGTTAAGTACGTTAGCACGTCAGCAACCATTAACCGCTCCAAAACACCATGTCATCTCATCGTTGCCTCAAGCAAAGCAAACTGGCTCCGATGCGATGTTTGTGATGACATCACTGGGGCGTTTATGGCAATCTGGAGTGAATGTAAATTCGAGTGAAGTTTACAGTGGTGAACTGAGGCGGCGAGTGCATTTGCCGATGTATCGGTTCCAACGTGAACGTTACACATTTGAAACCGAATTAAAGATTGATGAGCCGCTCAAGCAAGAAGAACATTCCGCGACTGTGACTGAAGCGAACTCTCATTCATCATCCGTCTCGATTGGAACAGCATCAGCGGCTGATGGATTGTTAATCTCCGATGGAGCTCGGCAAACAACGAATCTTGTCATCCAACAACAGATGCAATTGATGAGCCAGCAAATGGATTTGCTACAGAGAACTAGAAACCCGTCACGGGAATCAACCAGATAGTAAATTGATTATGGACCGACACAACTCACATTTCTCCACTGTAGAGACAGAGCTTTCCGATCTTCTTCGTCAGCGCACAGGCTACGAATTGAGCGATCTTGATCGTGAAGCTACGTTTTTGGAACTCGGCTTTGATTCCCTGTTCTTGATTCAGTTCAGTCAAGAGCTAAAGCAGCGTTTTGGCGTGAAGGTGACGTTCCGTCAGTTGATCGAAGAGGTCACTTCAGTCGACGCGTTGATTAGCCACATCGTTGATCTGCAACCAACTCCGGCGGCGGCAAGCGGCCGCCAGGAGACCATTAGCTGTCCGGCACCAGTGCAGCAGAGACATGATGCTCCTGCGCCGCAGGTCACTGCGCAGCCAGTTGTTGCACAAGTGGTTGCTCCACCGGCTCCCGCTCCCGTTTTTGCGCCCGCTTGCGCGCCCGCACCTTCGCCCCAAACGCTAGCGCCAGCTGCACCCGCTGCGTTTGTCGTTCAAGCCCCAGTGCAGGTTCCTGCTGGTGGTCTTGTTGCGAATGCTGGGCTGAGCGGAATCGAGCAGATCATTCTCCAGCAAAATGCGCTGATGATGCAGCACCTGGCGATTTTAAACAGCCAGCCGATCTCGGCTCCGGTTGCTACTCAGTCACTGTCTTCGACCGTTGCTTGTTGCGACACGGCGAGTTGCTTGGATTCGGTGTCTGTATCGACATCGCAAGAACCAGCTATCATCGCCCGGCCCATTCACGAGACTCCGTTGCCACCGGCGGCGAAGCCAGTCAACAAGCATGAGCGTTTTGGGCCTTACAAGCCCGTGCGTCGTGGCCTCGGAAACGGGTTGACGGAGCAACAGCAGAACCACCTTTCAACGTTTATTGATCGTTACACGAAACGTACTGCCAAGTCGCGAGCTTTATCAGAAGCCAATCGAAGTCACTTTGCCGATCCACGTGGAGTCGCTGGATATCGTCGTATTTGGAAGTCGATGGTTTACCAAATTGCGGTGGAGCGTTCCAAAGGCTCGAAGCTTTGGGACATTGACGGCAACGAATATGTCGACATCGCGATGGGATTTGGCTTGAACTTGTTCGGCCAATCCCCAGACTTCTTAACCAAGGCATTGCACGAGCAACTGGATCGCGGTGTCGAAGTTGGTCCACAGAGTCCGATTGCTGGTGACGTAGCGCAACTGCTGTGCGACTTCGCGAGGAAAGATCGTGCCACGTTCTGTTGCACGGGCTCAGAAGCTGTGATGGCTGCGCTGCGATTGTCACGAACAGTTACCGGAAAGTCAAAATTCGTTTTCTTCAACAAGGACTATCACGGTAATTTTGATCAAGTTCTCGTGCGGTCCAATCGGGTCGGAAATACTCGGTTAACTTCACCAGCTGCGCCGGGGGTTCCACAGTCGTTTGCCGATAACGCAATTGTGCTTGATTACGGAACGCCTGAAGCGTTGCAAGTGATCAGGGAGCGTGCTGATGAGATTGCTGCGGTCTTGATCGAGCCGGTGCAAAGTGCGGATCCGTTCCTGCAGCCGAAGGAGTTCTTGCAAGAGGTTCGTCGAATCACGCGAGAAAATAAGATTGCGATGATTATGGACGAGGTCATCACGGGATTCCGTGCGGCGCAAGGTGGTGCACAGGAATGGTTCGACGTTTGGGCCGACATGTCGACGTACGGGAAGATCCTTGGCGGTGGGATGCCGATTGGTGCCCTTGCTGGGTCACGTGAGTACATGGACGCACTGGACGGGGGACAGTGGAAGTACGACGACGATTCAGAACCCGAAGCGGACATGACTTTCTTCGCAGGCACGTTTGTTCGGCATCCGCTCGGTCTTGTCGCAGCGCACCAAGTGCTCACCATGCTCAAGGAAGAAGGACCAGAGCTTCAGCAGCGGCTGACAGATCGCACAACGCACCTCGTACAAACGCTCAATGCGTTCTTTGAACGAGAGCAGTTCCCGATTCGTGTTGCGCAGTTCGCGTCTCAGTTTCGTTTTATGTTCCCGCCCGACTTGGAGTACGCTGATATGCTGTACTTCCATATGCTCGATCGCGGCGTCTTTACACGCGGTTGGGGCGACAACTGCTTCCTCTCCACCGCACACTCCGACGAAGATGTCTCGCGAGTGATCCGAGCTGTCCAAGAGAGTTGTATCGAGATCCGGAAAGGCGGTTTCTTTCCTGATGCTGATGGCATGAGCCATTCAGTCTCGAGCGAAAAAAAAAACTTGCTAGTATCAGGTAGCGAGGGTGCGCCCGCCACGTCACGGGTACCGACCCAGCAACCGTTTCTAGCGAACTCCACGCACATTTCGAATCTGGTGGAGATCCAGCCTGATGGATCCCGCACACCGCTTTTTTGCACGCCAGCCGCTGACGGGCTGACGATGGTGTATCACGAACTGTCGGATCATTTGGGCGAAGACCAACCTGTGTATGGTTTGAACTCGCCTGGGGTTCTTGGTTTGCCGATCCCAGATACTCTCGAGGAGTTAGCTGCGGACATGATTCGGGAGATGCGTGAAATTCAACCGCATGGTCCTTATCTTTTGGCTGGCTATTGCTCAGGCGGCACGACCGCAATGGAAATTGCTCGGCAATTGATCGAAGACGGTGAGCAAGTTGCGATGCTCGCAATGATCGAGACATACAACTGGTTGACAGCGCCGTCAACGAATCCAAGTGCGCTAACGCAAATAGGTTACGGTTGGCAACGTTTCGAGTTTCATGTTCGAAATTTCTTCTTGCTTAATTGGCACGACCAGAAAGAGTTCCTGTCATCCAAGTGGGACGCGGCTCGACGTCGGTTGAATGTTTGGCGAGGTTCAATCGCCAGTGCGTTTTCTCGAAACAAACGCCGCAAACCAGCAGCGCTCGTGAACATGTCCGACATCTGGCTTAAACATGACCAAATTGCAGAGAAATACGTGCCGCGAGTCTATCCCGGACGAATTCTGCATTTTCGCCCCCGTCGCGACTACAAGTGCCATCTTGGAACGGAAGTCGAGGGTATCCAAGTCGAATATCACCGGATGACGGCGTACCCAGCAGGGATGATGGTCAATCCGTTTGTTGCGGAACTTGCTGCGAGCATTCGACGCGAGATGGATCGAGGACTGGCCGAAGTGGGCTCACCGTGTGCGAACGATTCATCCGCCGCGTCGTATTCGGATTACGAGGCCGTGGGCGTATGAGTCGAGGCACTCATGCATCATCGCCAGGTACCGAGAGCCATGAGTTAGCGACACGCTTTGCGTTCGACGGTGATGTTGGCGAAGTCTTGCGAGACTTTTTTTTTCGTGATGCAGCGCAGGCGAAGCTTGCAGCCAAGTTCAAGCTTTACTACAAGCTGAGGCCGTTCATTCCGATACCGCTGCGTCAGTTTCTGCAACGCGAACGCAACCAGGGTATCGACGTGCCCGCAGGGTGGTACTTTCCGAGCGAGTTCGTTGACGCCTTTCGCCAAGTGGTGTTGAATTCGACGGACCACGATGTCATTCATCCTTGGCCCGATGATTATCAGATGTCTGCGGTTCTGACGCACGACGTTGAAACCAAAGTCGGTGTTGCTCTCGTCGACAAACTCGCCGCGTTGGAAGAAAAGCATGGTTTGCGATCGGCGTGGAACTTCATTCCGTACAAGTACAACGTTGATCCGGGATTGATTCGAGACTTGAAGGATCGAGGTCATGAGATCGGCGTACACGGCTACAATCATGACGGCCGCTTATTCGAATCGCGAAGGACGTTCGATCGTCGTACTGGGCCAATTAACCAGGCTATTGCGGCTTACGGCAGCACTGGTTTTCGTGCCCCCATGGTGCACCGCAATTTGAGTTGGCTGCAAGCATTGGATGTCGACTATGACGCTTCGTGTTTTGACATTGATCCATTTCAAGCGATGCCTGGCGGAATCGGAAGTGTCTGGCCGTTTATTGCGGGCAAGTTCGTGGAGTTGCCCTACACGCTACCCCAAGATCACACGCTTCTGATCTCGTTAGGCGAGACGACATCGCGAGTGTGGCAGGAGAAGCTCGCTTACCTGCGTCCGCTTGCCGGAATGGCCATGCTCGTCACACATCCGGATTATCTCGACGTTCCGGAGCGTCTTGGGGTCTACGAGAGCTTTCTCGAGCATTCGAAGAGCCAATCGGATTGTTGGCATGCACTTCCAGTCGAAATTACACAGTGGTGGAGGCAACGCGACAGTCTCAAAATCGATCGTACTGACAATATTTCGGTACTCGTTGGACCAATGGCTGAAAAAGCAAAGTTGATCAAGCTGCGCGATCTCACAGAAGTCTAGTCGCGATCACGTCCACGCTCGTCCTTTTTCCCAATGTCCTTATCTTTTTTGTCGCTGTCCTTCTTGTCGTCGTCTTTCTTGTCCTTGTCTCGCTTGTTGTCGTCTTTGTCTTCCTTTTCGTCGTCGTCATGGCAAGCAGAAAGATCGATTCCGTGTCTTTCCCAGCCAGTGGCACGATACAAATCAACTACTCGTCGATAAGTTGCTTCTCCTGGAAAGAAGCTGTCCCACACGACCGGTGTATTGCGACTCGAGAAATAGGCATTGAAATCAAGTAGCCTTTGTTGGCGAATCGTGTCTTCCGACAAAATGGATGCGTATTTGTTCTCGAAAAATAGATTGAATGCGATCGTGTGTCCAATGTCCTCGCTTTGTGAAAGCTTGATGCCTGCTCCGTTTCGGCTGGCGTTTGTGCGATAGCCATTCTGAATGAAGTAGTTGCCGACGATAACCGCATTTGGGCTCTTGGTTGTGTTGAGTCCCGATCCCATATTTCGGTAGACGAAATTGTTGCGTATCGAAACCGACTTGCCGGAGAGCATCAAGTCTAAGATGATGCCGTTGCCATCAAATCCAGTGCGGTCGATTTGGAACGAAACGTCGTTGCCAAATACCCCGATGCCACCAAGTGACGAATGGATATTGATGCCCGAACTGCCCGGGTATCGCATGGTTTCCGAGTAGTAGCCGCCGAAGCGAAGTTTGTTCTCTCGCACGGTGCAGTTGCTGTTTCCATCTTGGACGGAAATGTGATTCCGACCGCTGTAAGTCACTTCGTTGTAGGCGACGTTTACGTTGTCACAGCCTTTCTGGATGGAAATGCCGATGTCGAGCGAGTGAGCAATTTTATTTCGTACGATCGAGCTGTTCGTAAGCGCGGGTGCTGGCTCAAACGCAAAGATTCCATTGACCGTGTGAGAAATGACGTTCGTGTTGATGTTAATCGAGGTGCAGTGCCGGCACTGGATACCAGCCCAATAACCATCAATGACGTTGTTCGTTACAGAAACACTGTTGCATTCTTCTAGATTGATGCCGTTAACGTATTCGAGTTTTTTGACCAGGGAGAAGTAGCTTGCAAAGGCAGGTTCAATGAGTAGTCTTCGTTGTTCCCAGTCTTGAGAATAGTCGATCGGCGTGTCGAGATCTTCAGGTACGTCACGGATGATGTTTGGCATGTCCTTCCATTTCGGATGCTTGCGAAACTCAACGTTGCGGAAGTGAAAGCCTGAGATGCGAACGTGGTGAACTCCACGCAGCAGGAACGAGTGCACTAACGGCTTGGCTCCGTTTGCTGCGATAATGCGGACGTCCTTTCCTTGTTCCCCTGAGTTCAGAACTGGAATGACCCCCGTTCCCCAACCCGTGTCATCGTTTCGGTAATCGCCATGATGCACGATGACAAAGTCGCCAGGCTTTGCTCGCTCAATAGCTCTAGCAATCGATCTGAGCGGTTTGCGGACGCTCCCGTCGTTATCGTCTGAAGCCGATGGCGTTCTGGCGACGTAGAGTTTTGCAGCGTTTGCAATGGGCGTACCGAAAACAATGCTGATCGCGATCGCACACCACAATACGATCGAGCAACGGAGCGATTTGGCCGGATGAGTGACGAGACTGTGCATGATAAACTCTCGGTTGGCTTGGCTTTTCTGTTAGCCAAATTTTCGACATTGTTTCCTAGGTCGATGCAATATCGCAGCGAGGACAGACATAAGTAACCTCCAAGATAATAAGTGATTCTTTTTGGCTTTTAATGTTGTAGCCAAAAAACAAGTCGAATACCGAAGGAACAATAGGCAGATGCGTTGAAAACCTTCGATTAATTTTGACACGATTTCACCGCGTCGTCCCATGCTCGATTCTGGGGACCTTTTCAGTTGTTACGACGGACGTCAAAAAAGTAGCGTGGTGAATCAATCAAAACAGCAAAGCTTACTTCGGCAAATGCGTCTTGCTTTAGCTTGCGTTGGTCAAGCGACCGAGCATGCGGTCGAGGGAGTCGGAGGTTTGGTAGATGAGGGCTTCGGGGTAGTGCGGGTACGGATGGAAGTACTCGAAGGTGACGTACCCATCGTAGTTGATGCTTTCGAACGCGGACATGACGGCGGGCCAATTGGTGGTGCCATCGAGTAGCGGTCGGAATGTTTCGAGTGAGTAGTCAGTGCCCTTCTTGGTGAATTCTTTGAAGTGCACGTTCTTGATCCGGTCGCCAAGAATCGGGATCCAGTGCTCGGCGAATTGGAACATCGAAATGTTGCCGGTATCGTAGTGGACTTGGATCGCGTCGCTGCCGAAGCTGTCAACGAATTGGTTCATCTCCATCGGCGTCATGAGGAACCCGTTGAAGAAGATGTTTTCCATGTTCAGCGAGACTTTGTTTTTTTCGGCTTTACCAACAAGTTTTCCGATCGCTTCTTTGGCTCGTTTCTCGCAGACGTCGTTGGGGACGGGGTCGTGGTCGTCTCGCCACGGTATGTGCACCGCGCCAGGAACAACAAGCAAATTGGTGACACCCATCTGGTGCGCGGCTTCACCCATCATGCCAGCCAATTCGATGCCGCGAGATCGTTTGGCGGCGTCGCTGCTGGACAGTGGATACGGCCAAAACAGAAAGCTGCACAGACCACTGATCTCGATTCCGATCGAGTCGGCCATATGGCGAATCGCGGCGAGTTCCTTCGTGGATGCTTTGGGCGATAGGTCGTTGTCGAGGTCGTAGTTCAACTCGATGGCGTCAAACCCGGCGCGTTTGGCGAGCTCCATGCACTCTCGCAGCGTCATGCGATCGGGGTAGGGGAACGCCCACAGGTTAATCGACTTTCGCATCGCGTAGCGTTTGGGCGAGGCTCGACGATCGTCGGCGACGGGTGTCGCGTTACTCGCGGTTGTTGCTGGGGAACCTTGCTCGGTTGCGGCGAATGCGGCGCCGGCGGTTGCTGCTGTGGCGAGGCCGCTGAGGATGGCATCACGTCGAGAAACACTTCGATTCTGAGCGAAAGGTCGAGAGAACATATTCGGAAACCTAGTGCGTCATCCAGTCTTAATTTGGGGGTAGAGACGCTTTAGCTTTGTGCGAGCGTCGTCGATCTTGAATTGCCAGTCGACGCCGCGTTGCTTTTCGTTGGTGCGTTTGGCCCACGCAGCGATTTCACTTTGCAA
>JBGTAI010000318.1:0-11309 GCA_041749955.1 Pirellulaceae bacterium
AACCGTAGCGGAATTTGGCAACGGCTCTGGAATCGCTTACTAGCGTCAAAGATGTGCTTGCCGCCAATAACTCAAGCAATTGATAAAAAAACCGCTCAAATCACATGAAATGCGACGTTACCAAGCCGACTGCACCCCTCCGATCGGGAAATACCAAGTTCCGTGGCAATTCGATTCCAACTGGCCACTGCGTCCGTGACTTCCGCAATGATTGACTTGGCGGTCGCATCACCCACTCGAAAAAAGTGTGCGACGCTGCGAGCTAAGGCAACGTCCAGCGAGTTGTCGGACTCGGAAATATTGAGCGACAAACCGACGCCCTCGGGATCCGCGTTCAAGTCATAGGCTGGCGAGAGTCGCCAGCCGTTTTCAGTCAATAAGAATCCGTGATTGCGAAGATGATCGTCCGTGTTGTGAATCAAAATCGAAAATACAATTCGACGCCACAGTTCCTCCAAATCTTCATCAACGACCGATTGATTCTGGATGATCCACTGGGCAAGCTCTAGGTAACTTGCTCCCGAAGAGTGGCTTGCACCATCGACGTAACCAAGCATCGTCATCGCCGAAGCAAAATGTTTGCGCCGACGTATTGCATCGATGGTCAAACGATCAAATCGTTTTGAGAGAAAGGTACGATGCTGTTTCCCAAACGCTTCGAGCCTGGATTCGGCGACGTTTAATCCAGCTTGTTCGGCAAGTCGGTGCGCGACCATTTCCCAAGCTGAAATGTCGCGTTCATCATTCCGACCGGGGAACTTTGCGATCCAGAGTTGGTGATTCTCATCCGTCACGCCAGCTTTAGGGCGAGCGCCTCCGATCGATGATCCGGGAGCCATCAAGATGCGCAAAGACTCTTCAAGCTTTTTGCCCGTTGCATCCGTTTGCACTGCCCAAGCCGCGTGCTCAAGGTCTCGCAACGCGGTCCATGGAGGTGCCGCCATGTCGGCATCATTACTGAGGAAAGGCCCAGCCGAAGATTCACGGAATCTCAAGCCACCCAGTCGTTGTTCATCGTGGACACCGAGCAAGTAGTCCGTTTCCATCAATGAGGTTGAGGGGTGCCCTGCTAGTCGAGATCGTTGTGCATGCCGACGCTGCATCAGCATCCGCCCCCAACGATCAGGGCACGAATCGAGAAAGACTCCGAAATTCCCACCTTGGGTATTTGATGGATACTGAAAACCCTGATACTGCTGCAGTTCAGGATCAAGATGTGGCACGTGCGATGACTCCAACCACGCTACGTCATAAGCAAACGAAACGGATTCTTTTCCTCGAACCCGATCGACAAACAAAGAACCGATTCTCAATGGTTCCGGCAGCAGCATCCAATCAGCGAACACCTCGATTGTCCGCGTCATTGTTTTTCCTCGCTGCGCCGGCGAGTTCGATTCAGCTCGATGTCGAGCAACTTGCGTCCGAGTTCGTCGTCTGAGGCAAGTTTGGCCAGGTCATTTTCTAACTTCAGCGCAACCAGCACCTGCAGCAAGGTGCCGATCGAACTGTTGGCCTCGCCCTTTTCCAAGTGATAAAGCGTTGAGCGGCTGACCCCGGCTCGCTCGGCTACTTGGCCAGTCGTCAATCGACGCCGTTTGCGAGCCAAACGTAGATTCTCCCCCAGTTGCTCCAGCAAGCGTTGGTGTTTGGGAAGATAATTGGGACGCTGCCTGGGCACTGAACGATACTCCGTTCAAAAAACTCAATTTTGATCTAAGTATAGATCAAAACAGACTGTTGTCTATTCGAACTATTGTCTATTTGAAATCGAGCCGGAGACAACTCGGTCGCTCGCGGCTTGATTCGTTGACAATCATCCTGTTAGGGGCGATTGCCGTTCTCAGCAAGCCTGTGAGCAAACGTTGACAAAAGATTTACTGGATACCGAAGGCGGTGCGGAGTTCGGTGATGACGCTTTCGTTCATTGCGGCGACGGAACCGATGTTCGTGGCGTCGATGACGGCTTCTGCGGTGGCTTCTAGGACTTCGAGGCGATCAAAAGCGTCGAGCACGCTCGTTCCGGCGACTGCGACTCCGTCGTTTTCGAGGATCACGGCGGGCGAGGACGGTGTCACGAAGTCAGCGATGCGGCCATCGTTTTGGTATTGAATGCCGTACGGAATTCGCACGACATCTCGCAAAAAAATGTAGCTCTCGGGAATCGTGCGTGCATCGAAGTACGAATCCGTGATGCTGTGTGCGGTCGCATTGACGGGGTGCGCGAACACGATCGCGGCGATCTCGGGGTGTCGCTTGTAGATCGATTGATGAGCGAGCGTCGCGCGGCTGGGTTGCTTGCCGGATTCACTCGCGGTGCCTCGAACGAGCACGAAGTCGTCGACGTCAAGCGCCTCGCGATCTCGTTGTGATGGCGTGATGAGAAACGAATCGTCGTCGAGTCGAGCGGAGAAGCTACCTTCGGTGCTGATGAGAAGCCGTTGGCGGCAACCACGTCGGACGAAGTCGCGAAGTTGCCGGCGAAGTTCTTTTTCTTCGGACGTGGCAAGTTCGTGAGTGAACGTGCTAAGCGTGACACTTCGCTGGGACGCTTTCTCGAGTTGCTTGTCGGTGAGATAGCGGACTTCACCGAGCGAGCGCCCACGGATGACTGTCTTGGCAGCGAACTCGAATGCTTCGAAACGCTCGAACGCGTGCGATAGTGACTGGCCACCGACGACGACGCCATGGTTTTCCAAGATCACGCTGTCACAGCCCGAGGCGAACGAGTCAGCGATATTGGCGCCGAGTTGTTCGCTGCCGGGTAATGCGTAAGGAGCGAAACCGACTTGTCCGCAAACGAAGTGAGCTTGGTGGAATAGACGGGTGTTCGGTGTCTGGCGACAGATGCTGAAGGCCACGAGGGCGACGGGGTGAGCGTGGACAATCGAGCGGATGTCGGGGCGAGCTTCGTAAATTGCTTTGTGAAACGGGAATTCCGAAGAGGGCGGATGCAGCCCGTCGCGGGTCCCGTCGGCACGCACGCAAACGACGTCTTTGCGAGTCAAATTACCTTTGTCCACTCGGGCGGGTGAAATCCAAATATCGCCGTTTTCGTCGCGAATCGAGAGGTTTCCACCCGACGTCGTGGTCATCCGGTAGCGATAAATCCGCTCCATGGTGGCAACGATTTCGTCACGCGGGTGGATCAGTGTTGGTCGAGATTGCATAAAAGCCTGGCAGGAAACTAGTGAAGAGGTCATTGGAGGTCATCGATGCCGAGACATCTTGACCTCGTAGGCGGATTACGGCTATTCCAGAAGTCGTAAATTTTCCCGCCCAGGTTATCACGCCACAACCATGGAAGGTTGATCGATGGCCGATCTCAAGCACTCCAACACTATTACCCCGGTACCTCTTCTCGATATCAATCGAGAAAACGCGCCACTCCGCGATGAATTCATCGAAGCACTCACTGCGGTGCTCGATAGCGGTCGTTTTCTGTTTGGTCCGGATGTCAACGAACTCGAACGAGAAGTCGCGGCATACAGCCAAGTCGAAAATGCGATTGGCTGTGCCTCGGGCAGCGATGCATTGCTCCTTGCCTTGATGGCGCTGAACATTGGCCCAGGCGACGAAGTCATCGTTCCGAGCTTTACGTTCTTTGCTTCCGTGAGCTGTATCACGCGTTTAGGCGCCACGCCAGTCTTCGTGGACATTCGCCGCGATACGTTCAACATCGACGCCGAAAAGATCGAAGAAGCGATCACTCCGGCAACCAAGGCGATCATTCCGGTTCACTTATTCGGACAGTGTGCCGAGATCGATCGGATCTGCCAAATCGGTGGCCAGCACGACATTCCCGTCATCGAGGATGCGGCTCAGGCGATCGGTGCCGCGTACCATTCGCGTCCGGCTGGCAGCTGGGGAGCGATTGGATGCTTCAGTTTCTATCCAACCAAAAACCTTGGCGGAATGGGCGACGGCGGCATGCTGACGGCCAATGATGCTGGATTAGCCGACCGTCTGCGTTTGTTCGCAGCTCACGGAATGCGGCCGCGATATCACCACAAGGTGGTTGGCATCAACAGTCGACTGGATACGTTCCAAGCCGCTGTGTTGCGAGTCAAATTGCGTCACTTGCCAGAGGCTGTCGATGCTCGATGCAATAACGCAGCACGCTACTCGCGGATGCTGCGGGAGTCGAATTTGATTGGCGAAGACGCGATCACTTTGCCGTTCCATGATCCGGCTGCGTTCCATGTTTGGAACCAGTACGCGATTCGTGTCGCTGGCGGACGCCGAGATGCACTTCGAGCACACATGAGTGAGCAAGGTATCGGAACGGAGATCTATTATCCGATTCCAATGCATCAACAAGAGTGCTACGAAGGCATGCCATGGAATCGACACAACCTCGCGGAGACAGAACTTGCGAGCCAAGAAGTGTTGAACTTGCCGATGTTCCCATCGTTGACTGTGGAAGAACAGTCACGCGTGGTGGAAGCGATCGGAAGCTTCTATGCGGCAAAGGCTCGCATGGCGGCTTAAAGCACACCGACAAGAAAACATCCTCGATCTGAATGCAAAAAACGCCACGGTAACCCCGTGGCGTTTTTTTTCACAGTAATTTAATGCACGGTGAATTTCTGCAGGGTGAAACGGGTTACGCCGTTTCGGAAGTCAGTGCTTGCTGCAGAGCTGCCTTGGGTCGCACGCCAACGAAGCTCTCGGCAACTTCGCCGCCCTTGAAGACGAGGATCGTTGGGATGCTATTGATCCCGAATCGCTGAGCGGCTTCTGGGTTGTCGTCGATATTGACCTTGCCCACCTTCACGGTCGGGTTCTCGTTAGCGAGTTCATCGATCATCGGAGCGATTTGGCGGCAAGGACCGCACCATGGCGCCCAGAAGTCGACGAGCACGGGGCCGTCAGCCTGAAGCACTTCGGTGTCAAAGTTGTCGTCGGTAAATTCTTTCACCGCGTCGGATGCCATGGGATATTCCTTGTAAACTTTCAGAAACTTGAGAACGTAGAACCAGATTGTAGGAGACAGCCACAAGGTGTCAATTTGCCCAAGTGGCAGCTCAACCTAGTTGGCTGGGCCTTTTCAGCAATAAAAGAGCCAATTCGTCCAGCATCATCGCTGTGGCGCCCCAAATCACTGGTCCAGCGGCCTGTTCCGGCGACGCCCAGCCCTCAACGCCAGTCACAAATGCTGGGGCGCGAAAGGACATGACGTCGACGACCGCATCGCCTTGGCGAACGGATTTTTCGCGAATGACAGTGGTTCTGCGATCTGTGAGAAGCAGGCTCCGCAGCGGGATTTCGATGACTTGTTCGACTTCGCTCGGGTGCGGTTTCCAGGGTTCGGTTGGTGCATCGATGATCATCACGACGGGATGCACACGATTGTCGCTCGCGTAGACGTATTGCGTAGACAGCTCGCCGCAAAAATGTGTGGCGCGACATTCGACGCCCAATTCTTCATGGAATTCTCTTCGAGCGGCATCGCAAACGTCCTCCCCCGCCTCGACGCGACCACCTGGTAAACAGACCTGGCCGCCATGATGCTTCAGAAATTGTGGCCGGAGTGTCGTCGGCACCCACCACAGGTCGTCTCGGCGGAAAAGGGTCACCGCGACCGCCGCGAGACGCGAACCCGTTCGAATCGGGCCACGGTGGCGACCATAAGCGAGCGCCGGTGACATCCGGTTTCCGGTGCAGGTTGCCCCAGAAGCAATCAAACCGTCCGGCTTTCTCAGACGTTCGCTCAGCAATTGGCCGAGCGCCTCGCCGCTGAATCCATCGATCATTGCAAGTTCGGAAGCAGTGATTGAACGACCTGGATTTGAGTTACGGAGCGACTGTGCTTTGCTTGAACCGCTACATCAAGCTTTCAAGCAACCGTCGCAGCTTTCTCAGCTCGACACGATGGTCATGATCGGGCATCGGAGTCATATGCACCGTCAACGCACGATCGTACTTGTCTCGCGCGAGTTGCGTGACAATCTTGCCATAATCGATCTCGCCCTGGCCGATGCTGACTTGGAACTTATCTGGCCGCGAGTCACGCAGGTGCACGTTGTAGACAAACTTCAAGATCTTATCGAGGCTTTTGTTCTTTGCTGGGCCAGTCACATAGACGCTTGGGTCCAATGAAATCCCGAGTCCATCGACGTTGTTGCAGAGCACCATCAGCGTATCGGGGTCTTCGCTCATGCATCCCAGTTGGCTTTTCACCGCGACGCGAACGCCTTCGGTTTCAGCTGTTGTGACAAGTTTTTGCAGGTGCTCGACGACTTCGTTGAACGGCGTACCAAGCTCCGCCGACGGGACGAACAAGTTCGCGACCTTCGCAGCTTTCGCCATGCGACAGATCTGGTGGAAATCGTCGTAGTGGTCTTCGCCGGTGCTACCGAGCTGCACACTAAAGCCTGAGATATCAAGTCGATGGCTCGCTCGAAGTCGCTTGGCGGCCCGCTCAGGATCATCGATGACTTCGCTAGGCTTGATGTGCCCACCGTCTTCATGAATATCAATCTCAACGGTCGCGAATTCGAGATCTTGCAGGATCTCGATCGCTTCGGCGAAATCCTTGTCGGGCCAACATTCAGTCGAAGCTGCTACAAACACGCGTGCTTCCTTTCCAATCCCTAGAATAAATCAACTTGTCCAACTCTGCGGTTTGGGAAGAGCTTACCGCAGTGCCCCAGTTTCGCCAAACCCGGTTCTTTACTTTAGCTCGAGGTGCGACTTGAGGATGGCCGCAGCTTTCTCGATGGTATGGTTGCGGAGGACTCGTTCAAGGCCCGTTTTAGCGAGTTTGCCTCGCAAATCCGATCCATCTTTGAGCTGCTGCAAAACTGTACACATTTCGTCGATGCTGTCCGGTGCAAACGTGAGTCCGCCGCCAGTTTGATCGATGAGTTCGCCGAAAGCTCCGTGATCTGGCTGTGCGACACAAACACCAGCGGCGAGCGATTCGAGCACGAAAAGGCCTTTGGGGTCTTCGTATTCCGTGGGGACGCAAAACAGATCGAGCGATCTCAGAAACGCTATTTTCGTGGCTAAATCGGGGCTGCCGTGGTACGCGAAACGGTCCTTTAGCCCCGCTTCGGTAATTCGCTCCATCAACGATTCGAGGTAAGGACGATTGACCTCGCCGAGCCAACCAGCGACATCGAGCCGTAAATCCGAGTTGCGAGGCTCACGTGCCATGCGAATGAACGCATCGACCAAACGATGCAAACCTTTCTCGGGTGCAATTCGTGCGAGATAGCCGAGACGAAACGGTGCTGGTGCCGTTTTTGTTGGCTCTGTCGAGATATTGGAATCGCCAGCCGCAGCAACAAAGGGGCTGACGTCGATCGACAACGGCACGACTTCGATTCGCGAAGACTCGATGCCGAGCAGTGCCCCCATTTTCTCAGCATAAAAGCGGCTGTTGGTGATAAACACGTCAACATGCGACTGTAACTCGTGGCACAAACGGATCGCTTCCGCCCGTTGCTGCTCAGGAAGGTGATCCAAGAAAATATCGTCGCCTTGGAGCATCACGGCGATCCGAGTCCCAGGCAGCCGCTCGTGAAACGTTGGCAAAAGTCCGCCGATCAGCAGATTGCTGAGCACGATCGCGTCAGGCCGAATGTCGTTGACGAGCCAATCGACCAATCGGTCCACTTCATCACGCTGGTTGCCGTGTGTTCCGCTCAGCATCGAGATCGCCAAATCCCCCAACATCGCCGCGTCGGTCGCTCCGGCTCGCTTGGATGCTAGCCGCACGAGCGGGGCCCAATCGAGCAACCGTCGGATCGGCGACGGCACAAATCGCAGCCATGGCATCTTTTGCAGCAGATAGATTTGGATGCCGCCGAAGAACAAATGCTCGTCAGCGATACTGATCTCGTCGGTTCGGATCGGTGTATAGGTTGGCTGGAGTAGACAATCGACGCCGAGCCCCCGCAGTGCACGTGCGAGCGAATTGTCGTGCATGCAGCTGCCGCAATACATCCCAGCGGCCCCGGCGGTCAGAAATACGACTTTCATAGGGAGTTCAGCTTTGCCACTTCGTTGGCGGGCGGGGTACTGGCGGGCGGGGTACTGGCAAACGGGCGGGGTACTGGCAAAAAGGATAATGGCGGGAATTCGGCGGCTGGGGAGGGTGCTTGTCGATGCCGAAGCTCGGAAAATCGCTCGTTGTGGCAAATCAGGGTCGGTTTTATACTGTCCGGCTAGGCGACAACGTTAAAAGTCTTGCTTCAGTATTTCTTTCGGGCAAATGTGCGATGCGTCCATCGATTCTGAAAATAGCGGATTCCGCAAAAACCAGAGTCTGAGATTGGAATTGCCCTTCGGTTCGGCTGAGTTAACGAATACAGCAGCACCGAGTCGACAAATCATCTCACCATTCGCTCTCCAGAAAACTCGGATTTTAGTCTCAATATGCCCCAATCACCGGCGATCACCAGCCTCTCGAGCGCGAGACCGCCGTATTTTTGGGGGATCGACATTGGTGGCACGGGCATAAAAATCGGGCTCGTGGACGATATCGGCCAAACTCTGGCGTTTGAAAGTCTACCCACACGAGAACCCGAAGGCCCCACGGCCGCGATGCAGCGAGTCGCAGCGGTGGTCCGCGACGTCGAAGCCCGGCTGGACGTGGCATCGCAAACCAAACAAATCGGTCTCGGTGCTCCAGCCCCCATGGACCTGAAACGCGGTTACCTTGTCGCTCCCCCGCAACTTCCGTCGTGGTGTGACTTTCCGATCCGTGATGCGGTTTCAGAGTTACTCCATCGCCCGGTGACTTTTTTGAACGATGCGAACGCGGCCGCTTATGGCGAGTTTTGGCTCGGCAGCGGACGCAATGACTCGTCCATGATTTTGTTGACATTGGGCACTGGAGTCGGCGGTGGCATCATTGTTGAAAACGAATTGGTCAACGGCGTGAACAGCTTCGGCAGCGAGTGTGGTCACATCGTGGTTGACTCGTCGCCGACAGCCCAGTTATGCGTGTGGGGCGGCGGTCGCGGACAGCTCGAAGCCTACGCATCGGCCAGCGGTGTCGTGGCTCGCACGCGGCAACGATTGACCGAAGGCACCGAAAGCACACTCAGCGGCGCGCTCGGTGGCAGCAACAATGAGTTGACGGCAAAGCGAGTTTACGAAGCGGCATTGGCGGGTGACAAACTTGCCAATGAAATGATTGACGAAACGGCGAGGTGGCTTGGGATTGGTGTGACGACGCTTGTCCACACGATCGATCCTGGTCTCGTCGTGTTTGGCGGGGCGATGAATTTTGGTGGCCCAGACTGTGCAATCGGCCAACGATTCTTGGCTGGCATTGACGCAGAATTTAAACAGCGAACATTCGAAAACGTATACGAAGGAACCGACATCAAATTTGCCCAACTGGGTGGAGATGCCGGTTACCTCGGAGTCGCGGGCTACGCTCGCAAAGAAAGTAATCAGGCTTAGTGTGAATATCCGTAACTTTTGTATTATCGCTCACATCGACCACGGCAAGAGTACGCTTGCAGACCGCTTGCTCGAGCAAACAGGCACCGTGAGCAAACGCGAGATGAAGGCCCAGTTGCTGGACGACTTAGAACTTGAACGCCAACGAGGCATCACGATCAAGGCCAAAGCGGTCACGATGCACATCAAACGCGATGGCGTCGAATATGAATTGAATTTGATCGACACCCCGGGCCACGTGGACTTTCAATACGAAGTCTCGCGGTCGCTCGCGTGTTGCGAAGGTGCGCTGCTTCTCGTCGATGCGTTTCAAGGCGTTGAAGCCCAGACCGTTGCGAACGCTTTCGCCGCGATGGAACATAATCTGACCATCATTCCGGTCATCAACAAAATTGACCTGACACACGCTCGCCCCGACGAAGTCACCGAGGAAATGTCGAATTCGCTCGGCACGGATCCAGACGACGTGGTCCGCGTGAGCGCAAAGACGGGCTTTGGCGTTGACGGCTTGCTCGACATGATCATCGCACGAGTTCCGGAACCGACGGGCGATCCCAATGCGCCGCTCCAGGCGATGGTGTTCGATTCGAACTATGACGACTTCCGTGGCGCGATCACTTACGTGAGGCTGATGAATGGCACCGTTAAACGTGGCCAAAAGATTCGCTTCCTGCGCACCGGGACGGTCCACGAAGTGCTCGAACTTGGCCAGTTCGCACCGCAACGTCGACCATGTGACGAGCTACATGCTGGGCAAGTCGGTTATCTGATTTGCAACATCCGAAGCTTGAAGGAAGTCAGCATCGGCGACACCGTCAGTGTCCCTGGCGAAAAAGCTGCCGAACCGCTCAAAGGATACAAACGCCCCAAACGCATGGTGTACTGTGGCTTGTTCCCGAGCGACGGCGAAAATTTTACGGACTTGCGGGACGCGCTCGAAAAGCTTTCGATGAACGACCCAAGTTTCGAGTTCGAACCCGAGACGAGTGATGCGCTCGGCTTCGGTTTCCGGTGTGGCTTCCTCGGTTTGTTGCACATGGAAATTGTCCAGCAACGTTTGGAGCAAGAATCCGATATCGACCTGGTGCAAACCGCGCCCAACGTTACCTACGAGATCATCAACAAACGCGGCGAAACGCTTTCGATTCATAAACCCCAGGACGTACCGGAGCCTGGTGACATCGACGAGTTTCGCCAGCCCATCGTGCGTTGCAACATGATCGTGCCGAGTGAGTACATCGGGCCCTTGATGACGCTTTGTCAAGAACGTCGTGGTATCCAACGCAACCAAGAGTACCTCGGCGCGCAACGCGTGATGTTGACTTATGACATTCCGCTCGCCGAAGTGATTTATGACTTGCACGATCGCATCAAGAGTGCGACGCGCGGCTATGGAACCTTGGACTACGAAGTCGTCGGTTTTGAACCAGCCGATTTGGTTCGGTTGGACATGATGGTCAATGGCAATCGTGTGGATGCACTGAGCGTCGTTTGTCACCGTGCTGATGCCGATCGTCGCGGCCGTGCTGTTGCCAAGAAGCTCAAGGGCGAGATCGAACGGCACATGTTCGAAGTCGCTGTGCAAGCGGCCATCGGCAGCCGCGTGATCGCTCGCGAGACCATCCCCGCGATGCGAAAAAATGTGACCGCGAAATGCTACGGTGGTGACATCACTCGTAAACGCAAGTTGCTGCAAAAGCAAAAAGAAGGCAAGAAGCGCATGAAGGCGATCGGAAACGTCGAGATCAGCCAAAAAGCATTCATGGCTGTACTCAGCGGCAACGACGGCGCATAGTCGACGACGAGGACAACTCACTTTTTCAAATTGCTGCCTTTGTCTTTTCGTAGGGTGCCGTGCTTGCACGCACCTATTGCTGAATCTGGTGCGTGCA
>JBGTAI010000319.1:0-3202 GCA_041749955.1 Pirellulaceae bacterium
TGCGTCCACCAAGACGCCAGCGGCTTTCCAGAGCGGTCAACACAACCGATAGTTGGCAGCAGATAAGTGAAGGCTGGTAAACCGTCACCGGTAGTTTAGGTCCCGCAGAAGACTCCAACTCTGCCAAAGAAACCCGCTGAATCAGAAAACGTTTGCTCATTGTGGTGAGCACCGTTACTCGCTTATTTCTGATTCTTTCGCACTCAAACCACGCATGAAAAGTCTTCAGCGGTGACTGAGCATGAATGAACTATACCTCCGCGAGTCTGTTACGCCAAGCCAGAAACACCAGAATCGCAAGCTAGCTCGACTTTGAACGTACAATATCGCGGCTTTTATGGTCGCTTTCGTGATGATTTGGCTTACGAAAATTACTTTTTGTTTTTTGGAGGAGACACTTTCCAATTGGGGTGGTCCACGTGCGCTTTGTCCATGTACCCCACCGCTTTGGCAACAATCTCCGGGTTTTCCGACGCGATGTTGTTGTTTTCGCCAAGATCCGCTGACAAGTCGTAAAGTTGGACTGGACCGCTCAGCATCGGCTCGCGAATCGCCTTCCAATTGCCAAACCGAACAGCCTGTCGGCTCGTTTGCTCGTAAAACTCCCAGTACAGATACTCGTGCTGGGGTTGCTTGTCGCTGTTTCCCGTTAACGTGGGTACAAGGCTGATGCTATCCAAGTTGGATGGAGTTTTCGCTCCAGCCAAGTCAGCCGCCGTCGCCATCCAGTCGCCGAAGTAGCTAATCGTGTCAGCCGTCGAGTCGGCTGGCACCGTACCCGGCCACCAAGCGATCGCAGGGACCCGAATGCCGCCTTCGTAAAGCGCACGTTTGATGCCCTTGAGCGGACCAGAAGGGTTGAACGTTTCCAGGTTGTGGTTGGATTCGTTGTGCGGGCCATTGTCGCTAGTGAAAAAGACAAGCGTGTTTTCAGCGATCTTGAGGTCACGCAAATGATCCATGATTCGTCCCAGGTCACCGTCCATGCGAGTAATCATCGCAGCTTGACCTTTGTCCTGGTCCGTCCACTCTTGGTCGGCATAGATTCCAAAGTCCGGCACTTCGGCGCCGTTGCCCGTCATCCTCGAGCCTTCGTTATTGGCATGCGGAATCGTGAGAGCGAGATAAAGAAAGAACGGTTGCTTCGCGTTCTCATCAATGAACTCCATCGCCTCATCCACGAAAAGATCATGCGAGTAATCGATTCGCTTAGTCGCCGCGCCACCCACAAATCCGCCGTAGCCCTCTCTGCCAGGCATCGGTTCCACGACATTACGAAGAGCCACTTTCTTGTCACCGCTCCACAAGAACTCTGGGTAGTAGTTGTGAGCGTGGACTTGGTTCAAATAGCCATAGAACCTGTCAAAGCCTTGGTTGAGTACGAACCCGGGCGAGTCGACTTCGCCGAGTCCCCATTTGCCCACAAGCCCGCTGGTGTACCCAGCAGTACGAAGCACTTCCGCGACAGTCACATCCTCATCGCGAAGAGTTTGTCGCTCCATGTCGCTACCGCCCGCATTGCCACGAACGTGCGTGTGCCCCATGTGCTGGCCCGTCATCAACACTGAGCGACTCGGCGCACACACGGTGTTCCCCGCATAGAACTGAGTGAACCGCATCCCTTCCTTGGCCATCTGGTCCAATCGAGGCGTCTTGATCTTCGTTTGTCCGTAGCAGCCCAAGTCCCCGTAACCCAAGTCATCTGCCAAAACAAAAATCATGTTTGGCTTCACCCCAGAAGGCGCCTCCGCCGACGCAAGCGTGACGAGCTGAAAGATGAAAACGCTGGCGAGAGCACAACGAATGAGATTCATGGCAATTTTGGCTAAACGGAGAGGCGGTATGAACTTGATCAGCCCCACATTTTAGTCAAACCAACCTCGCTCGTGGCACCCATTAAACTCGAACTTCATCTGCGTTGGCACGCCGAAGCCGGGGCATCACTGGAGTCGCGAGAACTGAAATAGACGTTTTCGTTTCCATCGCGATTAATCGCTTGCCGCACAACCTGCTGGCCACGTCTATTACGGAACGTTTTCCATTCGCACGTCGTCACGCTTGCTGATGGTGCCTGAGTTGAGGACAAAGACCACATCCGCGAGGGCTTTGGCTTCTTCGCTGTTGTGAGTGACGTGGATCGTGGTGATTTGATTGTGGGACTTGATGTTGTGGAGCATTTGGTGCATCTCGTCTTTGGTGGCCTCGTCCAAGGCACTGAGCGGTTCGTCGAGTAGCAACACTGCGGGGCCAAATGCGAGCGCACGGCCTAGGGCGACTCGCTGGGCTTCACCGCCGCTGAGATGCGTTACGCCGCGTGGAAGCAGATGGGTGATCCCAAGCAGATTTGCCATCTCGTCGACTCGAGCATTGATCGCTGCTTGCGGTTGTTTTCTCAGTCGCATCGCGAATGCCAAATGGTCAGCGACGGACATCGTGGGAAACAGCGCAAGGTCTTGCGGAACGTAGCCGATGGAGCGATCACCTGGGGACCAATCGGTAACATCGGTTCCTTGAATGAGGATGCGGCCGCTGGAGATTTTTCTTAGGCCGCAAATGGCTTCGAGCAGTGTCGTTTTGCCGAGGCCGGTGCGTCCCATCAGGACAGCGTATTGTCCGGTGTCGATCGTGAGTGACACGTTTTCTAAGTGGCAGTCGCCAATGTGGATGGTGACGTTTCGCAGTTCGATCATGTCGACAAACCCAAGCGAAGCGTCCGGAGTAGCATCAGCACGACGATCGCCATCACGACCATAATGAGTGATACAGCCACGGCGGCGTCGAGCTGGCCGATACTCAGTTCGAGAAACACGGTGGTTGAGAGGACTTCCGTTCGCATGCGAGTGGCACCCGCGAACACGAGGATCGGACCGAACTCGCCGAGAGCTCTGGCCCAGGCGATTGTGCCTGCGGCGATGATGCCTCGCCAAGCTTGTGGCAACGCGATGTCTAGAAAAGCTTGAGCTCGTGTGCAACCGAGCGTTCTCGCGACATCTTCGGCACGTGGATTGATTTGGTCAAAGGTCACTCGCATCGTGCGTACGGAGAACGCGCATGCCACCGAGAACTGAGCGAGTATGACGGCTGGCCAGCGATAGGTGACCGGGAAGCCAACGTCTTCTCGCAGCCACGTTTCGAGCTTCCATTCGTTGGCACCAAGGGGCAAATGGAAAAGGATGAGCAGGCTCAATCCGAGAACGAGCGG
>JBGTAI010000320.1:0-4987 GCA_041749955.1 Pirellulaceae bacterium
GCTTGAATTCCTTCGTGAACGTCCGACGAGGTGGCTTGGCGGTCTTGCGTGGTTTTTTGGCCATCGTGGCTCTCCTAGATGTTGGCTTCCAAGACTGAGATCTTAGAGGTACGCGCGCCCGTCAAGCATGGGCCACCTCAAGTTGTTCATCGTGATGTAAGCGGGTGCGACTCGGCTGGTAGCAGAGACTGGTTGGATGGTTCTCCATTGCTGTTGGACAAGGATAGTGTCTGTGGCTCAATGATCGTTTTGGCTAGCGACCAAACACGTCACTCGAAATGGTTGCAACGACAAGGGCTATCCCGCCAGTGAATTCACTTAAGCATCTCTGCGACGCCTTGAGTTGTAGTTCGCCAGCAGCTAGATAGGTGACGTACGTCATCAAGGGTGTTCTGTGCGGGACCGTTGACGACGTGCCTGTCCATCGCTGCGTATCGGTCGCAGGTGGAACCTGCTGATGTTCTATCGTGGCGTGCCGTGCAAGATTATCGGTCCAACCACGCAACGACGTTGGCAGTGGACTTGGGGTAGTAGTTCTCGTAGATGAAGATGTCCCTCGGTTCTCCGCCTTAATTTCTGGACGTGGAAGCAAGGCTGTGTATCAGTGGGCCAAGAAGCAGCGTCAAACGTTACGTCAACGAAAGAACGGCATCGGTAAGGTCAACATCAATTCGTCCGACAGGAAGGATGCTATGGCCCCAAGGGGACGAAGAAGGGCTTCATCTTAGCATTAATGAAAGGACTGCATACGTATGGGATTCACTGAGCGTATGAAGAAGGTTGATCAGATTGGAAGTATCATTACCGAGGCAGGTTGCGATGTGATCTTCAATCAGCGACTGATGCAATCAGACAATCAATGGCACCGCAGCCAGGCAGTTCATCGTCGAGCTCCACACCGCCCATCTCAGCGGCATCTGGGAGCATATGTGCAACCGCTTGCTCTCGGCGCTGACCACGATGCCAGCGATAACGTGAACAACTGCGAACCAAATGAAATCAGCTGCTACCACAATGATTGCACGCAGGTGAACTGAATAGCCTTTCGTTCGAACTCACTTTCATTCGATTCGTTTTCCGATGACGCCATACTCAGAGTGAGTTTTATCGTGTCTGCCTCGCGCTCCGTCCGCCGCTTGTACTGCTCGCTGTCAAACTCGCCCACCTGTTCTATCCTTCAGAAGCAATGTACGCGACAGACCACAAGGCTCACGTCAGTCTGGTCATGAAGATCGATATGGAAATCTGTGTGTCGTAAGCGGGCACTCGCGATGTTTTGCCATGTTGCCTGCGTGCAAGTCGGCTTCGCTGCTAAACGAAGCCGGCTTGCGCAGGATTGCTTACAAGAGCTGGTCGCAAGATTCAGCGCTTCCATCGCGCGTCAAAACGCGGTAGCCCACGTTTTAGCGAGTCGGATCTCATCCATGCTGCGTCTTGAATTGCTGACTGTATAGATCTCTAATCCGAGCAACTATCTCGTTCGCGGCTTTTCGGCATTCGGGAGTCGTACCTTCGAAATCACAAAGTTTGGATAGCATGTGGGCGGTCGGACGAACAATGCATGAGATTGGATACCTATTGTTGTTGTTTCCTCTCTTGCGGTCCGCGAGCCCTGCTTCCTGCCCACCCGGACGCCACTTGTAGAGTGTTCTACGCGAGATCCCGAACATCTTGGCCAAGCTCTCTTTTGCGATATTCTCGCCTCGAGTGTCCAGAACGTCCTTGTACTTCCATGCGGACTCAGCGAATGCACGCTCATTCTGCTGACGACGATGGTTATTGAGTGAACAGATTAGTTCGATGGCCTCCTTGTCGCTCATTTCGACGAATCGGACCAGTGCCTGGACGTTTGCGCGTATGCACGCTTGAAGGCGATTGCGACCATCAACGATCTCGCCATTCTCAAGGTTACCGCGGACGATGATTGGATGCTGTTGGCCAGTGGGTCTTCCCTGAGCCGGCTTTGCGATGTCGGCGGCCAACGCGTCTAATTTCTCCTCACTTAACATTCGGAAGCTATCGGCATACGGATGTACGGAGAGTCTTGCTAGTCGACTTGGTTCGACGTAACACAACTCATCCTTGCCTGCCTGAATCAAAGGCTTACTTGTTTTGCTGCTGACGTTTTTCTTCGCGTTCATTGGGGACCTCCAAAGGTTAACAGAGACGGTAAACAATCCTTGACTGATCATGACGTGTTCCTTTCGATGATCAAAATCTGTGCGTGCTCGCACAAATGCAAGACGAGTTTTTTATTGACGTGTGGAGATGGCAACATAGTTCAAGCGGGAGGACTGATCCCGCGCTCGAACTTATGTGCACACAACAAGGCGAAGTACTCTCGGCGAGCATGTGTGGCTAGATCGTGAATGGGATGCTTCGTCGTTGAGCGTGATCAGTTGCACGATTCTCTTGGTCGCGAAGCACCAGCGAAATCCTTGAAAGACTATTGAAATGCATGAGGTTGATGCGTCACGTGATTACGATCGTAGTTCTGTTTGGTGATGTGCGAGTCAGTGTGTTCCACATGAACGTTCTGCAGTTACTGACGACGAGCCACTGTCCAGGGTGACCAGGGGTGATGACATAATCTAGTAGTATAGAAAGCATCAGGTGGTACTTGTAGGAGATTGGCAGAAGTGTGTGTGTGATATAGATAGTGTCGCACAGACCCTGGCCACCCCGGACAATAACAACCTAGCAGCGTGTCGGTTCTTAGCGTTTTCGCGACATCTTGATTGCAACATGTTTGGAGGCATCGTGATGGCACTTGAAAAACGAAAGCGGCAACAACAGGATACGTTCTGGGTTGCTGCGGATATTCTCGGTAACGGACCGAGAAACGCGTTCGACGATTGACTCAATCTATTGCTCAAGGAAATCGATTTTGATGCCAAGCTCGAGAAGGCCGTCGAACCGTTCTATCAGACGACTGGACGCAAAGGGCTGCCACCGGGCGTACTTCCGGATGATCTTCTTCGGTTATGTTGAGGATATTTCCTCGCAACGTGGTATCGCGTGGCGCTGCGATGACAGCCACTCAAACGCTCGGTTTCTTGGTTACGCACCGGGAGAGTCAACTCCCGATCACAGCACGCCCTCGTTGACGCGAGAACGCGTGGGAAGTCTCATGGCCGAGAGGAACGGCGCGAGTACTTCTGCATCGCGATCGACGATGACGAGACTTTCGCCGATTGGGCCGGAGCCAAAACGATCGACATGATCTACCGTCATCGCGAAGGTAACATCGCCGAGCACGATGACACGATGTTTTTCGTCAGCAGCTTGCCACCGAAAGTGAAACTATAGAGCAAGTTCATTCGCGACCATTGGAAGATCGAAACTGCGAACACTACGTCTTGGACGTAACCTTTGCCGAGGACGCCAGCCGAATCCGCCGTGGAACATCACCGGAAGTATCAGCCGCGATTCGTCGTATGGCACTGGTTATTTTGCAGCGCGACACTACTGTGAAAGACAACATTCGCGGCAAACGTATGTAAGCAGGCTGGAATAACGCCGTCCTGGATGGCATCGACGCAGGTTTTAACGGCAGTTGAACGTGTGATTGCCCTGGGGCTTCTGCGGCGTCTGGCAGGAACTTCTGGTAAGCTTTAACTCCTTGATTCGCCGAAGGAATGCTTGCTCACAGTCCATCGGCGAATACTCGCTCGCGCCGAACCAACTCAAATCCAAATTGGCTCGGTTGGCTAAAATCAACACGCTGCTAATTCGACTTTTGCCACTAGGCGGCCAGTGCGTGCACGTCCTTCTCGCGCATTGAGTTCAGATGTGCGATACGGCGCGATGAGTACAGGCAAGGCCAAGGTTCGAGTGGTCCCAGGAACCCGAACCCTCAGAGCAAGCACAACCCACTTATGCCCCCATCGATCAACGAGGTGTCCGTGTGCCGATCGTACGGCATCACGATGGCAGGCATTTCCATAAACTCCCTCGCCCCGATGCTGACTGACGGTATCGTCGCCCACGATCTGGAGCACTCCGCTGGGTGCAAAATGATCGACCAAGGCTGTGGCGAGAACTTGGGCCAAAGCGGATGCCCGCCAGCGACGGTGGGAGAAGATTCGGTGCAACGAGGAAAAGCGACCCGGGACCAAACGTTCGGCGAGGTCGTAGAGCCGCAGTACCGTCCTTCTCTCACGAAGCAAAATCGCGACGAGTAACATGGAAAAGAAGCGATTCCAGACTGACGGCATGAATTCATGTTCGCACCGATATAGAAAATCTCATGCTTTTGCGAGGTATCCTAGCCATCGGAGCATCCTTGCTCGGGAATCGTGTTCGTTAGCGCAAACACTCTTACCCGAAAGGATGCTCTTTTTGCTTTAGCTGTGTCCGAAGTCAACAACTTAAATGATGGAAAAGTCGAGGCTGAGATTCTTACTTGGCCGGACAGCACCACCGGCTCCTGACGCAAATTGAACTCACAGCGATCTTATCTTTTCAAGCGTATACCGCACCATTGCTGTACTCGGACACGCTGGACTCGGTTTCTCGATGGAGTTACGACTGGGCAGCACGCAATGAGATCTTTAGCAAATATTGGCTCCGTCTTTTGCCTGTCGAAGCCGTTTAGTGAACACCAGTTTCGATAATGGCTATAGAGTGTCGCCTTTGTGATCTTCGCGTCGGGCGCTAGCTGGCACTGATCTTCGACGAAATGCAGGACTGGGGACGCGATAAGACGCATTTCTGCTTGAGCGTTTCTCGTGTCCTTCGTTTGAACGAACTTGCCCGCACTGTCGAGCGACTTCCATCCTTGCATTGCCCAATACAATATCGCTTCTTTTTCTTCCAGCAGACGCTCAGTCAAGTCGAGGTCCTCATCCCGGACTATTCACCAAGACCGATAGCATTTTAGAGACCCATCGCGTGATTCGTTGCGTTTAAGGAGTTATTCAACGACTTCAAAACCGCAACGAGGATCACGCAATGGGTGAAAGCCAGAGTAACCTTTTTGAGCCCG
>JBGTAI010000321.1:0-38064 GCA_041749955.1 Pirellulaceae bacterium
GATGGTGCGATGATCTCCCCGAGGAGGGGAATTCTAATTGTCGCTGAGCCGGGGAACGCAATCGCGTGAAACCCGACCCAGCGACTCAACAGCGGATTTCTAATTGTCGCGGAAAGGGAAATTTAATTGTCGCTAGACAGTAATGCTGGCAACAAGCAAAGTCACCGGAACGTTTAGAATGTTTGCCATAGCTCGCAATGTCCAAATTGAAAATGTTTGAATTTAAATTGAGTAACTGGAACGATTGAGTCTGTTGCAACATTCCACGAGAACTGTGTATGGTTGCCATCGACGGCTACTTCAATACATCATCGACAAACTCAAACAGTGCGACGGTTGCCGGATCGTCAACTTTACCGAGATCGTCGTTGAGTTTGGAGTGGTCCGTGTCTTTCGCTGCAAACAGCGTGACGGGGATATCCGCATCACGTAGTACGGCTCCCAGTCGCTCAGCTTGCGCCGAGGTGTCGGGGTGGTTGTTGACATAGAGTACCAAGAATGGCGGAATTCCTTTTCCCTTTGCAATGTGGGTGACTGCGGAATAGTCAACGTGCTTTGCCGGATCGTTTCCAAATTTTTCGCGGTGGCCAAACTTCGCTTGCGGTTGACCGTGAACCTGACGACGAGTTTCAGCAGTCGTGATGATTGCCGGAACATCGAACGTGTCCCCATCGACTGGTACACATCCTTTCAAGATGTCCATGGAGAGCCCTTCAGCTTGGATGTATCGCTCGTCGGTACAAATCAAGGCCGCAAGTTGAGCACCTGCGGAATGCCCCATCACAAGAATTCGCTTGGGATCGCCGCCGTACTCGGCGATGTGTTCGTGGACCCAACGAAGTGATTTCGCAATGTCCCGGAAGATCGTTTGGATTTCAACATTGGGCAAAAACCGATAGTTCGTCGATACGAAAACCATCCCTTTGTCCACGAAGGCTTGCGGTTTGTGCTGGATGCTCGTCTTGTCACCCACGACCCAACCACCTCCGTGAATCCAAAAAACGACCGGCAAGTCCTTCGCATGGGCCGGCGCATAGATGTCGAGAGTTTGACGCTCGTTCTTTGGCTCTGCGTATGGGATGTCGCGAGATTCACTTTGTGCAAGGACCACGTTTGCAAGGACCACGTTTGCAAGGACGAGCGCGCAGAGCATGGAAATAGCAGTTTTCATGATATTGGCCGATTGCGTCGATTTTGGTGTGGAAGATTCGTTTGCAGTGCTGCGTAAACCCAACATTCGTGGTTACTTTGTAAAAACCCAAATATTGCGAAATGCGACGGGGTTGCCGTGGTTTTGCAGGAACAACGAGTCTGGCTCTGGCCCCTCTGCATGATAGCCAGGTGTGCCGTGTGTAAGTTCCAAATTGTCGTGAATGAGCACACCGTTGTGCTTGATGGTTGCACGGGCATTCTGAGTCTTCTTGCCTTCAGCATCATAACGCGCGGCAGTGAACACCATGTCGTAGGTTTGCCATGTCAAAGGCGGCAAGCACATGTTCACGATTGGCTCCGAGATCGAATAGATCCCTCCGCATTCGTTGTTCTTTCCATCCAATCCGAATGAATCCAGAACCTGCAACTCGTAACGACCTTGAATGTAAACGCCACTGTTGCCGCGGCCTTGTCCGCGAGCGCTTGGCATAAACGGCGTTCGGAACTCGATGTGCAGCTCGTGGTCGCCTAGTTTCAGTTTGCTGGCACAGTTCGTCGAGCCGAGCAAATTGCCCTCCACAAGTTCACCGTTCTCGAAATGCTCGGCTGTTGTTCCGTCAAACAGCACCGTTGCGTTCTGCGGTGCTTCCGCGCCAAGAGTTGGACTCTGGCGGTGCACTTTCGCGAGCGTCCCAAGTGTTTTTCCTTCAACGATGATCGAAAGCGTGTCATTCGCAATCTCGATATCAGCAACCTCAGCTTTGCCACGCACGACGGAGTCGACAAGTTTCGCTTCAACTTTGGTTTGCTCATTACCACGCATCCAACCGTCACCCGGAAGTCCGCCGTGGTAGCCAACGATGGTGAAGTTACCTTCACCCATGGCAATGACTTGAGCACCGAAAACTTTATCACCGTCTTCGGTCGTGACGGATCCCTTGTATTCGCCTTGGAACGCGAAATCAGGCCCCGCCGATTTCTCATCCGTGAACGCCGCGCCGCCTTCGTCAGCATGGGTAAGCAAGGGCGAGATAGCAAATAGAAGTGCAAATGCAAGCGAGATTGGGTTCTTGAGCATGATGAGTGACTTTGGGGAGACGTTGAAAAATCGGAACTATTTTGCTGGCCAAGTGATGAGCACCTGGCCCTCGTGGCTGGATAGGGTCAGGTGTCGGATTGTTGCCGCACCGCTGTTTTCACTGACGTCCAATCGTAACTGATGGAGGCTTTCAGTGGTGGGTAAGTCCACCGATACGTCTTGCGGCTCACCATTGGCGAGAACGTTAAACGAAATACGCTCACCATTGGGAAGTGTGGCGTTTGGCTTCGTCGTGAAAAAGACGTCGCCCCCACCGACACTGCCACCAGTAAGTTGAAAGGTCAGTTTATACGGGCCTGGAGGAAGCGACTGGCTCCGCAAGTCAAACGAGAGTCCTGGGTCGTCGCCAGTGAACTGGAGTTGCAGTTCTTCGCCGACGATTTTAATGCTGGTGTTCTTGCGACCGCGAATCGACGAGTTTGACGAGCGAGCATCTTTCGAGGCAACCGCTTTACGTGACTTTGTCTTACCAGGGCTATTCGTCGTTGACTCGGAATCAAAGTTTGTCCACTCACGATGTCGATGCGGTAGCTTCGCCTCGGATACAGCCGCGTAGGCCTTGGCGGGTGCATGCAGAACGTTCTTGGCCATGTCGTTCCACATCGCGATCATGGCTTGAAGACGTTCGGGCTCCTGGTCAGCTAGATTATTGAGCTCGGTTCGGTCTTCGGCCACGTTGTAAAGCTCCCACGCTTCGCTTTGAAAACTCACAAGCTTCCAGTCGCCATCTCTCAAACCACGGTCTTCGGAAAATAAAAGGTGGATTGGTGGTCGCGCCCCCAACTTACCGCTATCAAAGATGGGCTTTAGCGAAACGCCCGAAACCGGTCGCAAATCGCGGTTCTCGTACTGATTTGGTATTTCGCACCCAGTAATCTCGGCAAGTGTCGGCAACACATCGATCAGGTGTGCTGGCTCGCGAACGACACTGCCCTTGGGCTGCTTCAAACCCAATGGCCAATGCACTATCGCTGGTGTCGAGATGCCGCCTTCGAATTGGTTTTGCTTGTAGTATCGAAAAGGGCTGTTGCGAGCCCATGACCAACCGGTTGAGTCCGCGAGTGAAGTTTGTGCGTTGGTCGGTTCGACGTTGAGAAGCGGTGCCTTTCGGTCATAGGGGCACGATCCATTATCCGAAACAAACAGTATGATCGTGTTGTCGAACTCTTGGTTGTCCTTCAAGTGCGCAACGAGGCGCCCGACTTCTTGATCGACGCGATCGATCATGGCTGCCAACGTAGTCATGCGATTGGCTTCATAGTCTTGTCGCCATTTCGGCATATCACTCCATGCCGGAATGTGCTCGGGACGAGGACTTGGAGCAAGCGATTCTGGGAGTAAACCAATTCGCTTTTGCTTGGCGACGCGATCCTCGCGGATGTCATCCCAGCCGCTGGCGTATTTACCTTTGTACTTGGCGTAATCCGCCGGCAAAGCATGCAGCGGGGCGTGCGGTGCGTTGAACGCGATGTGCAAATACCAAGGCTTCGAAGTCGCTCTCGCTTCAGCCAGAAACTCCAGGGCGAAGTTAACGTTCGCTACCGTCGTGTAGAACCCTTCGTCGGAAACTTTCCATGCTTCGCCGTTGAGCCGAAACGTGTTGTCGCCGCTGAAGTAATTGCACGCGCCGCTGAGGTGGCCGAAATAGCGGTCAAAACCGAAGTCAGTCGGTTGCTGTTTCAAGTGCCATTTGCCTGTCATCGCAGTGAAGTAGCCGCCACCGCCAAGCATTTCGGCGGTGGTAACCGCGTGCGAGAGTGCCGTATCACCAGCCGCGATGCAATATTGCCCCGTCAACAACGAAACCCGAGAAGAATGGCATTTCGCTGTGTTGTAAAACTGCGAAAACCGAACGCCATCTCCAGCCAACGCGTCCAAGTTGGGCGTCTCGATCTCGCCGCCATAGCAACCAAGGTCGGAATAGCCCAAATCATCCACCATGATGACGACGACATTCGGGCGTTCCGCGCCGACGAGGGTTTGGGTCAGCAACAAAGCAAAAAAGAGGGTGCCAGCTACTTGTCCGAGACGACGCATTCTGAGTTTCTCCAACGATCACTTCAAAACGTCGCAGTATAGCTAACTGGTTCCTGTAAAGCTCTTGACTACGCTGTGATTTCAGGACAATTCAGGTTTCCAAATTTCGAAACGTAGGGTGCTGTGCTTGCACGCACCTTTTGCTGAATCTGGTGCGTGCGAGCACAGCACCCTACGAAAAGACAAAAGCCCCAAATTGAAAACAGTAAGTTGCCTTCGCAGTGAAACTTGATGCGGCTGGTGTGAATCACGCCGACCGACGCGGTTGGGCTGCGAAGATTAGTTTTCGCTTATGTAGGTTTTACTCAGGCGACTCGAAATCGAGGTTGAGCTACACTTGGCTCGCGATTTGCCTGTTGCTTCGCTAGACGCCTGTGTGCGCCCCCATTGAACGCCTGAGCTTTTGGATGTCACGTCTGATCATTGTTGAAGATCAACTCTCGCTTGTGAAATCCCTGAAAAAGGGACTTGAAGAAGAAGGGTTTGAGGTGCTTACGGCATCCAGCGGAAGCGAAGGGTACAAGCTGATTCAGCGAGAGCCTGTCGATGCCGTATTGCTCGATCTGATGCTTCCGGACGGCGACGGGATCAGTTTACTGCAACGAGTTCGCGAAGAAGATTTCCAGAAACCTGTGCTTGTCATTACCGCGCGCGACTCGATCGATGATCGCGTCATCGGGCTCAATAGTGGTGCCGACGATTATCTAATCAAGCCATTTGCATTCAATGAATTGCTCGCACGGCTGAGGGCGATTTTGCGACGCTCGCCATCGAGTAATTTTGACACGCGACTGGTTTATGAGGACCTTGTACTCGATTCGCTTTCCCGAGTCGCAACACGCAATGGACAGGAGCTGAGATTGACGCAGCGCCAGTTCGAGATGCTGGAGTATTTATTGAGAAACAAGAATCGCATTGTTTCGCGTGACGCTTTAGCCCGCGATGTTTGGAAGGCGGCCACAGCAACTTGGACCAACGTGATTGAGGTTCAAATTAATCAGCTACGCAAGAAGTTGGGGGGAACCGGACCGGCCCCGATCTTGCATACTGTTCGCGGCGAAGGCTACCAGCTGGGGGACGAACCATGAAGGGACTGAGTATCCGCGTTCGGCTGACTCTTTGGTACACGTTCTTTTTCCTGATGTTGCTTGTGGCAATGGGATCGTTGGTTCTATGGCGTGTTCGTTCGCACTTGGTTGAGAACGCCGACCGTGCATTGGTAGAAGAAATCAATGAAGTGTTTGAAGAGATGCAGCTGTTTAGTGACCATGACGAGATGATCGCTGAGCTGACTCGTCGGTTTTCGAGCCACTCGCACTATCACTTTCAAGTGCTCGACAAAGACTTGAAACCAATCTTCACCAGCAGATTCCTAACTCGCATTGCATTGCCCAAGGCGACACCGCCAGGCGAGATGCGAGGCGGCGAGAACTCGGATGTTGATTTGCCTGGACTGGGTAAATACCGTCTCGTCAACCTAGCGATGCGGGACTCGCAATCCAATCCGCTCTTGATTCGCGCCATTTCTCCACGCCAGGCGATTGATCGTGATTTCCAGAGTTACTTGTGGATGTTCGCAACCTTGGGGCCGATCGCGATACTCGCTGCGTTACTTGCGGGCTATTACGTGGCGGGACACGTTCTCTCGCCGATCAAGCAGATTACGGCAAAAGCCAAATCGATCTCTGCCGACTGTTTGAACGAGCGGCTGCCCGTGGTGAATGAGCTGGATGAAATCGGTGAACTCTCCACGACGCTGAATGAGACGTTTGACCGCTTGGAAAAGTCGGTTGACTCGATGAAACGCTTTACTTCGGACGCTGCACATGAGCTTCGATCGCCCGTGGCAGTGATGCGCACGGAGGCGGAAATCGCGTTACGAAAGCCGAGGTCGTTGGAGGAATACCGAGCTGTTGTCGAGACGACGCTAGCGGAGACGGTTCGCTTGGGAGGTCTTGTCGACCAATTGCTAACGCTCAGTCGACATGATGCGGGGGTGGAAGAAATGGTTGCCGACGAAGTCCCAGCTGGGGCCTTGTTGTGTGACGTCGTCTCACGGTTCATTTCCGTTGCGACAGAGAAAGGCGTCAATCTTGAGGCTGGTGAGTTTCCAGACTGTTTCGTGAACGGTCACGACGTTTGGATCAGTCAACTGTTCTTCAATTTGATCGACAACGCTCTGAAATTCACACCCGCAGGCGGGACGGTGAGGCTGTCAGCAGAAATGGATGCGACGGAGGTAAAGCTTTCGGTCATTGACTCAGGCGTCGGCATCTCGGCTGAACATCTGCCGCACCTGTTCGAGCGTTTCTATCGTGCGGATGCCGCTCGCGAGCACTATCGCGGAACGGGACTGGGGTTGGCAATCTGTAAGTCGATTGTTGATGCTCATCATGGGGTGATTGAAGTTTCAAGTGAGTTCGGAAAAGGCACCATCGTAACGATTCGATTGCCGCGACTCGCGGAATTCAATGATGACGCCGAAGATATGGTGCAGGCGGCCACGCTCGACCCAGAGAGTCGATCGCCTAGCTCAGCGAGTGTGTCGTGATGTCGCAGCGGCGAAGCCAGTCGTTTCGCAACCAACGCGGTATGACGCTGATCGAGCTGCTTGTCGTGATTGCGATCATCGGCGTGCTGGTTGGATTACTCCTTCCCGCAGTCCAAGCAGCCCGGGAAGCGGCGCGTCGATTGACGTGCCAAAACCATCTCAAGCAAATTGGACTAGCGGTACAGAATTACCAGTCAGTGTACCGCTCGTTTCCTCCAGGCGGCATTTTCACTGGCTCGACCTCTTGGTCGGCACACGGTCGCATCATGCCTTTTTTGGAACAGGGTTCCGCGTTTGAACAGGTCCGTTTAGATATTGATTGGCACGATCCACTGAACTTGGCAACGGGGATCCAGCGTTTGCAGATACCGGAATATGCCTGCCCGACGGATCCGTTGTCGGATGATTACTTCTATGACGACGAAGGATCGGTGCGTCCGGTCAACTATGGATTCAACTTCGGCACCTGGTTTAACTTTGACCCGCGAGACAACACCTACGGCGACGGTTGCTTTCACGTCAACGCACGTATTGCACCTGAGTCGATAACCGACGGGTTGAGCAATACCCTTTGCATGTCAGAGGTGAAAACGTTTACTCCGTATTTTCGCAATACAGCGAACCCGGGGCCGACCGTGCCGCCCAATGCTGACTACTTAGCGTTGTTCGCTGGTGGGGCTCAGTTCAAAATGGGCGCGTCGCAGAACGACAATGCTGGGCATACCGAGTGGTGCGACAGTCCAGTGCATGAAAGCGGCTTTACGACCGTGTTCACTCCGAACCAGAAAGTGCCGTATCTGCATTCAGATGGCGCGACCTACGACATCGACTTTAACTCGCGCTACGAAGGCACGAGTTGGACAGAGCCCACGTACGCAGCGGTGACCTCTCGCAGTCATCATCGAGGTTTAGTCCATACGTTGTGGATGGATGGGTCAGTCCGAACCACGACAAACAGCATCGAATTGACGATCTGGCGTGCGATGGGGACTCGCAATGGGCACGAAGTCTTGCCAGCGAAATAGCAAGCGATTCTCGTTAGATTAGCTTTCACTTAGAAAACGTGAATCAGCTCAGATCTCTGATAGTGTTACCGATGTCAATTGAATTCGCTCGGTGTGCGACGCGAACAATACCGACATCGTTCCACCCTACAAATCGGAGAATGTGATGAGCCAACTTAGAAATCGAAAGACCAATCGTCGAGGCGTTTTGCGAATGGAGTCACTTGAGCGACGCAACCTGCTCGCCGGAGATGTCCTGCACAACTTCTTGGAGCCCTCGGACGTCAATGACGATCACGCCGTGACCGCTGTTGATGCACTCGCCATTATCAACCGATTGAACCGTGAAAGCAGTGGCTCGGTCGGTGAAGGCGAGCAATTTGGCAAGGAAGGCTATTGGGACGTCAATGACGATGGCCATTCATCCGCCGCAGACGCCTTGATGGTCATCAACCAACTGAATCTTGACGCGGCACCCACAGGCAGTCTGGTTGCTCATATCGATGGCTACCAGGGCGAGCGAGTGCAACTGGAACTGGAAGACAGTGACTCGAGGCTTGCGGTAAAGCTCCAGAACGCAGTTCCCAATGCCGTGTACGACGTTACCGTTGATTCCACTGTGGTTGGTCAGGTCCACACGGAGGAATCCGGACGTGGTGTCTTGGAAATGAATGACAGCTACTTTGCGTCACTTGGTGCTGGCAGCGAGATTTCGGTTAGCGGAATTGGTTCAACGTCATTTGTGAGTTCAGCCAACAGAGTCAATGACTTGGACAACGGCAGTACTGACACCAGCAATGATGACAGCGGATCACTAATTGAAGGCGATAATCTTACTGACGATTTGGGAGTCGTTGGCACCACGACGAACACTGAATCAAATAATGATGTGAATGGATCAAGCGAGAACGCCAGTAACGATCTCGATTCTGGAAACGAAAACCATGGGGCAATCGCAGACGGCGATAGTGATGCCGACGACTCCACCGCACCAATTGCGAATCCACCTGTTTCATCTGGCGTTTCTAGCTCAATCGTTGACGTGAATCACTCGAGCGATACCAGCGTGAATGATCTGGATAACGGAACTGACGACAACGGATCAATTGCTGACGGCGACAATGACACCGATGATCTGCCAGTCACTTTACCATCCGTTACAACAACGCCAGTGGTGACCCCCTCAGTCGGAACGACAGTGAACCGTGATAACGATGACGGTGATCATGGAGTGAACCACAGCGAAGTCAACGAGCACGGCGTTAAGGGCCACGATGACAGCGAGCACGGCATCAAAGGGCACGATGACCACGATGATTGAGTGGTTTTCGATCGAACGTATTTGACTGGCTAAATTCAACTGAGGTAAAAGCAATGCGACGGACAAAGACAAAGACAAGGAAGCACACGTTACGTGGATTGAGAGTCGAGACGCTTGAACGCCGCAATCTCTTGGCGTTTGGCGGACTGAGGATGTTTCTTTCCTATTCTGACAACGCTGAGCCGACCAACTTGGCAACTGAAACGAAAACAACGGCACCTGCGATCGTGGCAAAACCAGCGCCGATTCAGACACCCGTTGTTGTCCAGTCATTTGCCCCCGTCAGCTCGCCAGCGAAGCTCGCTCCGCCGGCCTCAGTTCCTGCAGAAATAGAGTCCACAACGGTGATGGCAATTCAGACGCCTGCGGTGGCAAGTCAACTTATCGTTCTCGCTGAGACAACGATGCCGAACGCTGTGAGTGCACTTGATCCACTAGTGATTGAGGCTGCTGACTCATCAGTTTCAACTGGAGCATCCTTGCGTTCGCTTATCACAACTCCTTCCGATGCCGCGGTTGTCGCACTACTCAACGATGATCCGGCTAATGAGCTTCTGAGCTCACTTTCGGACAGCGTGGAGGTTGAGAACCTTGCTGAGGCAATTCCGTCGGATTCAATAGCGACGCAATCGAATGCGTCAATCGATAACATGGGTGAACCGGATCCTTTCGTCGACACATTCGTTTTGCCAAGCGTGAGCTTCGCGTACTCGGCTCAAACCAGAGCTCAACTCAATTCCGGACTTGAGGAGACAAGCTTGGCGGAGTTAGACAATCGTATTGGTGGCAATGACCGGAGTCTCGAATCCAGCAATGGGAGTGATGACAATAGGATTGGTCAGGTCAAAGGAATTAATATCGACGATACCAACGGAGGCGAGGTTTCCGACAGTTTCATCGATGATGGGTCGTTAAGCGACCTAGATAGCGGATTTGATGACAACAGCGGAGTCCTCGATGGCGATAGCGACCATGATGACTTCGGGATATCAAACAGCGTCGATGCAATACTGAATAACATCGACAATAGCATTCTTGATCTCAGCGGAGACTACAATTTCGAATCCAACTTGAATGTTGAATTCGTCAGCGATCTTGATAACAGCCTTAGCGATAGCAACAGCGTCGTTGACTCTGGCAATGACACGAATGCCACGTTCGATTCGAATGGCGGCGACCTAAGCGACAACGACCAAAGCTGTAGCGCGTTCGACAACGAAGTTTTCGACAGCAGCGGTGTCCATGAAGTGGATGCCGACAGCGGACGTTTAGTGTCTGTCGCCGGCGGGTCAACCTCGGCAACCGCGAACTACGGAACGTGGTCAGCAAGCCTTGTCGGCTCGGGAACAGGCAGCGTGGTGTACCAGCGTGAAGGTTATGAATCCGAGTTTTCTGCACGAGTTTTTGGAACAACTCCGAACGCGACACTTGATGTAGTCGTCGGCGGCGTGCTTGTTGGTCAAATTCGCACGAACGGTACGGGCAGCGGGCGGCTCAAGCTTGAAAATGATGACGGCCGCTCACTGCCAATCGGTTTCCCTGTGATTGGGCCGACGGTCCACGTGAGTGTCGGGAGCTCAATTTCCGGTGTATTTGGACAGCGTTCCAATGGCTCGCATGACTAGCCCACAACTATTGGACAACGTTCGCATCTTGCAAGGCGGAGCCCAGGAATGCCGCAAAACGTTGACGTCTCGACATTTGTTAAGCATGAAAAAACACCGCTAGCGTTTCTCAAAGGCGAGTTCGCGGATTCGCCTTCACGAAGCGAATGCATGATGCTTTATTAGTTTTTGCTTAGGTCACTTATGCCGCGGAATTTCGAATGTAGGATGCTCGACGTTGTGACCGACTGCGGATCGAATCTGCGTTTGAATGGACCTTAGGTTCTCACATGGACGGTGAATATGATTAACAACGATGTGATTTGTTATCGAACGCAAGCAAACCGGCAAGTCGCCTGCACACCACCCTCGACGCGACATGGCTTAGCGGGGATTTACGTGACCCTATTTTTCGCAGTTGCCTTAGCTTGCATTGATGCCTTTGGTCAAGACACACCACACGTTGCTTCGGTACTTGGGCCTGCCGCGGTAAATCTCGAAGCCAGTCGTGTGTATGTCTTCGTCGACAAGACTGGATTGGGCCACCAACATGCGGTCGAAGCGAAGTTGCTATCGAGCACACTTGTTCTGGGTGCTGAACAACAGGCTGGGCAACTCGTGTTTGACATGGCATCGTTCGATGCAGATACCGCGAATGCTCGTAAAAAGCTGGGGCTTTCAGGAACCACGGACGAAGCGACGCGAACCGCCGTCAACAAAAACATGCGAGGCTCGGATGTTCTTGATATCACAAAGTATCCGACGGCCACGTTTGATATTGCTTCAGCAAAAGCAACTGGCGAGAAAAGCAAGCATGGGCTCCCGATGTATCGGCTCGAAGGCAATTTCACGCTCCACGGCAAAACGCGACCACAATCGGTTACCGTGGAAGTGGATCAATCACGCGGATGGCTGCACATCCGTGGCGGTTTTTTGATCAAACAAACGTCATTCGGAATCACGCCTTACTCCAAAGCCTTCGGAGCGATCGGCGTTGCAGACGAGTTGCGAATTCTTGGTGATCTATTCGTCGCACCGACCGATCACGTGGTGATCGCCGACATCCCTTCCCAACAATGACTTCTAGCAAGCAATCACCATGATTTCAGTTGAAGGAATCCGAAAGGATTCGATTCGCAGCCACTACCAACTCGGAACGCTTTTTTATCGTTTGCTTTGGGGGCCACACATTCATCATGGACTCTGGAACGCGGATGAAACGCCGTACGTAGCACAGTGCCAGTTGACTGACGCGCTTGCAGATTTGGCTGGGATTTCTCAGGGCGATAAGATCGTTGACATCGGTTGTGGAATGGGCGGTTCAGCAATTCGGCTCGCGAAACGACGCGGTTGCGATGTCACAGGAGTCACGCTTAGCCCCGTCCAGAAGCGCTGGGCGTCCGTATCATCGACTTTCAATCGAGTGAGCAAACAAACGCGTTTCCTAGCCGAGGATGCTGAAAAAGTTTGCTTTGATCCCGAGAGCTTTGACATTGTATGGAGCGTCGAGTGTACCGAGCATTTGTTCAACAAGCCGGAATTCTTTCGACGAGCGATCGAGTGGCTGCGGCCTGGCGGACGAATCGCGATTTGCGTCTGGTTCGAAGGCGAAGACAGTTCGATCGCCGGACATCGTGAGCAGTGCGAAGAAGTCTGTGAACGGTTCGTTTGTCCGTCACTGGCAACGCGAGCTGACTACTGCGGATGGATGACTGACTATGGGATGCGGATCACACACGACGAAGTTTGGACCGACCGTGTCACTCGCACTTGGGAGATCTGTAAACAACGCGTCGAGCGAGCGGGCGTGCGCCACTTGGCAAAATGGATCGATCGGGAGCAAGTTGACTTCATTGATGGATTCGATGCGTTGCTCAATGCTTATCGCAGCGGGGCGATGCAGTATGGGGCAATCGTCGCTGAGAAACCGTTCGCCTAGGAGAACGTCACATGGAAGTAACTCTGAATGCAATTGAACCCAACTTAGTGCAACCTCTTGTTTCTCGACGATCGAAGGTTGGACGTTCGCTGGGGATAGGTTTTGGATTTGGCAACCAACTCTTGTTTCTTGTAACCGTTTGGTATCTGTTTTGGTTCTTGCGAGACGGTGCAATCAACCAGGCACACGGTCACTGGGTCATTTGTGATTGTGCACTGGCGGTGCTGTTTGCGGTGTCGCACAGCGTGATGCTGGTGCCACAAAGTCGCAAGTATCTCACACGATGGATTCCGCAAGCGTTCTACGACAGCACATTTTGCGTTGTGACGTGCGTCAGTCTGCTGATGCTGTTCTTTGGCTGGCGAACAAGCGAAACAGTAGTCTGGCAAGCGACGGGCGTGGTCGAGTCAGCCATTCGGTTTTGCTTCTATCTCAGCTGGGCAGCGCTGTTCTATTCGCTTTGGCTGACGGGTCTCGGATACCAGAATGGTTGGACGCCGTTCTATTATTGGATGAGAAAGCAGAAGGCTCCGCGTCGAGATTTCAAGCCCCGCGGAGCCTACAAGCTAATTCGACATCCGGTTTACCTCAGTTTTTTAGGACTCGTTTGGTTTACACCCCGGATGTCACTTGACCATGCTGCGCTCACCGCGATTTGGACAGCGTACATTTTTTACGGCAGCTTTTTGAAAGACCGTCGCCTCGAACACTACATCGGCCAGCCGTATCGGGACTATGCCAGTCAAGTGCCGGGCTATCCACTTATCAAGTATGGTCCACTAGCATGCAACTCAAGTAAAGGCTAATGCCGGTTGCGATGACTTTTTATGGTCGAGAGATTCAGTTCGCTACAGTTTTGCGTACTGATACGCACGGTTGAGCACCGGTCGGACCGGCTTCTCTGAAACAGTGTTCGAGGAATTCTGGGAAAGTGCCCAAGAGAGTAGTCCGTGGACAGATACTGTCCACGAGTGTGGCGAATCTCTTTCTCTGGGCGTCAGGCAACAACGGCGTGTGGATTCAAAACTCGCTGATACACGTGGTTTTTCGCCTGAATCTGGTAATGGCATAGTTAATGCTTAGTGAATGGTAAGACCTGATTTCAATCACCATTCACCTAGCGACCGTGATGACAAACGTAACCTCTGAGCCGCCAAGACCCGCCCGTAAGCCAGCCGTTCTAGAAACTATCACCAAGATTGGTCCAACGCTGTTCGTTCTTTTGGTCATGGGTGGCGGTTGGTTGGCTGTCCATGAGATCAACACGGGAGGCCAAGCGGAAGAGGAAGTTGCCAAGGCCGATGAAGTGGCAACACCGGATACTTTGACGTTGCCTGAAGGAAAAGTGGATGCGGCAAAGTTCGAGACGGTTCCGGCCCAGCTCCAGCCAGTTGCACACGTTCATACGATTCCTGGTCGCATTCGGTACGACGATACCAAGCACGTCGATGTCAAGGCTCCGATGGATGGCATTCTTGCAGAAGTCTTAGTGTCGACTGGCCAGCACGTTGAAAGCGGCCAGCTCCTCGCCGTTCTGAGAAGTCCCGAAATTGGACAAGCTCGCGCGGAAATTCTGAAGCGAAAGAAGGGACGCGAGATCGCTCAGCAAGTGATGCAGCGTGAAGTGGCCCTCGCAAAGAACCTGCAAGAAATGTCGGCTATGTTGGACCAAGGCAAATCAGTCGCCACGATTGAAAGTGTCTTTCGCGATCGGGCGATGGGAAGTTATCGACAAGATATTCTTTCGGCTTATGCACAAGTCCAGCTGTCCGCTGAGCTACTCGCAAAGATCGAACCGTTGGTCGATTCCGGCGCGATTGCTGGGCGAACTATTCGTGAACGCCAGACGGAACGCCAAGTCGCTGAGACCGCCTTCCGAACTTCGCGAGATCAAGCGACCTACGCTGCTAACCAGGCTAAGATGAACGCTGAAGCCAATCTTTCCGAAGCCGATCGTCAATTGAATCTCGCGTGGCAGGCCGTTGAAACGTTACTCGGTTACAAGGACAACCGAGAAACTGTCAATCTGAGTGATGAAGATGCCTTATCGCGACTCGAAGTGCGAGCACCGTTCGCGGGCTCAGTCGAGGCCCACGGATTTGCAAAGAACGAACGTGTCATGCGAGGCGACTCGCTCATCGTTCTAGCCAACACGGATTCGCTCTATGTTTCCGCCAGTATCCGTGAAAGTGATTGGTCCGCGGTTTCACTTGATCAAGGTACCGTGGTTTCAGTTTCAGTTCCGGCACTCGACGATCGCGTCTTTGAAGCGCGTGTCCGATACTTTGGCAGAGAAGTTCAAGCCGACACGAACTCTGTCCCGCTCGTGGCGACAATTGAAAACAGCGAAGGATTACTGCGTCCGGGCATGTTTGTTCGCGTAACGATTCCGATCGGTGAGTCGCAGGACGTTCTGTCGGTGAAACCAGAATCGGTGGTTCAACACGAGAATCAATCGTTTGTGTTTGTTGACATGCAAGGCGGTAGCTTCAAACGCGTCGATGTGTCGACGGGACATGCTTCGGATGATTGGATCGAAGTCACGAAGGGGCTGTCACCAGGTCAGCTGGTCGTGACCCATGGGGCGTTCTTGTTGAAGTCGGAATTACTGCTTCAAGGCGAAGGCGAATGAGAGAAAGACAACGGGCTTCCAGCCAGTCCGATCGATCTGTTTCTCTGTGACTCAACAGGCTTGAAGCCTACCCCACCTAGTACGACACCATGCTCACCAAAATCATTGAATTCTCAGTCATTAATCGCGGTCTCGTGATCATCCTCACGTTGTTGATGGCGGGTGCGGGGCTGTACTCGGCATTGAAGTTGCCGATCGACGCCGTGCCCGATATGACCAACGTACAAGTCCAGGTCGTTACGGACGCGGGATCGTTGTCCCCGGTCGAAGTCGAACGTTATGTGACCTATCCGGTCGAGAACACGATGGGTGGACTGCCCGACGTCGAGGAATTGCGCAGCGTTTCCAAATTCGGCATATCGGTTGTCACGATCGTGTTCGAAGAAGGCACGGATATCTATCGCGCCCGGCAATTGGTCGCAGAGCGATTGCCAGATGCGGCCGCGGTTATTCCGCCAGGCTACGGAACCCCAGCAGTCGGACCGCTCACGACAGCTCTTGGTGAGATTCTGCAGTTCGAAGTTCGCAGCGACAGGCACACGCCGATGGAATTGCGAACGATGCTGGAATGGGATATCTCACCGCGTCTACGCCAGGTTCCCGGTGTTACAGAAATCAATACCCACGGCGGGTTCTATAAAACGTTCGAAGTGCAACCGGACCCAGATCGCATGACTAGCTACGGCATCGCGATGGATTTGCTGTTCGCACGTTTGCAAAACAACAACAATACATCGGGCGGTGGCTATGTGATTCACCATGGCGAGCAGCGATTTATTCGCGGAGTCTCGTTACTCGACTCGATCGAAGACATCGAAAATGTCGTGATCCGTCGCGAGGCAGACGGAACACCGATTCTTGTTCGCGATATCGCGAAAGTGAGCATCCAGCCTATGACCCGCCAAGGTGCGGTCACTCGAGATGGTCGCGGCGAGATCGTGACTGGATTGGTCATGATGCTCATCGGCGAGAATTCTCGCGAAGTTGTGACCGCAGCCAAAGAACGCCTTAAAGAGATTGAAACGACTTTGCCGGAAGGGGTTCGACTCGAAGTCACCTACGACCGAGCAGCATTGATCGGACGCACACTCAAAACGGTGCTCACGAATCTGACCGAAGGCGGCATGTTAGTAATCGTCGTCTTGCTGTTCATGCTGGGCAATCTGCGTGCCGGGATCATCGTCGCACTCGCGATTCCACTATCGATGTTGTTCGCGACCAACGTGATGGGATTCACTGGAGTGACCGCGAGTCTGATGAGTCTCGGTGCGATCGACTTTGGTTTGATCGTCGATAGCAGCGTCATCATGGTCGAGAACTGCATTCGCAAGCTGTCACACGACAACGGCGACACAAAGCACGAAGACATTATTCGCGATGCGGCAGTTGAGGTTCGAAAGCCAACTATGTTTGGCGAACTGATCATTGCCGTCGTGTTCTTGCCAATTCTGTTGCTCGAAGGTACCGAAGGAAAACTGTTTCGCCCCATGGCCTTGACGGTGCTATTTGCGCTCGGCGGTTCGATGATCTTGTCGCTGTCGTTCATGCCAGCAATGGCGTCGATCTTCTTGCCTAAGAAGATGAGCGAGGACGAAGTGTTTGTGATCCGGATCGTCAAGTGGTTTTATGAGCCGATCGTGACACGAGCGATCAAGCATCCCGTCGTGACGATCGCCACTGCACTGACGTTGTTCGCTATTAGTTTGCCGATGGGGGCGAACTTGGGTGCCGAGTTCATGCCGCGATTAGAAGAAGGCGACTTGTTAGTGGAAGCGTTGCGATTGCCGAGCGCAACGCTAGAAGGCTCGGTTGAAATGTCGACGCAAATCGAGACGATCCTCAAAAAGTATCCTGAGGTAAAGACCGTTTTCTCAAAGACAGGTCGCCCTGAGATCGCCAACGATGTGATGGGCGTTCATCAAACTGACGTTTGGGTACTGCTGAACCCGATTCATGATTGGCCGACACCGAAGACTCGCGATGAGCTAATCGAACAAATGTCGGCGGAATTGAACGCGAACGTTCCGGGGGTCGCATTCGGTTTCACCCAGCCGATTGAAATGCGAGTTGACGAACTTGTCGCAGGTGTGAAAGCAGACGTGGCAGTGTTGCTTTACGGCGACGACATGGAAGTACTGGGAGCAAAAGGCAAGGAAATTGAGGCAGTGCTGCGATCGATTCCAGGTGCAGTCGACGTGAAGGCTGACTACCAAGCGAACCTATCGACGCTGACCATTCAAACCAAGCCCGAGGCGCTTGCACAGTACGGCATTGACGCTCAAGTCGTTTTGGATGTCGTGTCGTCGCTCGGTGGGCATCAAGTGGGGCAGATTTTTGAAGGCCGTGCCCGTTACCCGATCATGGTTCGCGTACCACAGCAGTGGCGTGAGAATCTTTCGCTACTCGAACAAGTGCCTGTCACGGATTCAAACGGAGAATCCGTGCCGCTCAAGGAACTCGCGGACATTCGTTTGGAAGAAACACCACCAACGATCGAGCACGAAGGAAACCGCCGTCGAACGTTCATCAGCGCCAACGTACGCGGCCGTGATGTGGCCAGCTTTGTTACCGAAGCTCAACGAGTTGTGCCAGAAAAAGTGGACCTGCCCGCCGGCTACGAGATCCGTTGGGGCGGCGACTTTGAAAATCTGCAATCCGCCAGCCGCCGACTTGCCATCATCACACCAATCGTGCTCGTCATCATCATGCTGTTGCTGCACACCAGTCTGGGCTCGATGCGTCTCGCGTTCTTGATCTTCCTCGCTGTGCCAATGGCTGCATCCGGTGGCGTGATCGCCCTTTATCTTCGCGAGATGCCGTTCAGTATCTCAGCGGGAGTTGGATTCATTGCCTTGTTCGGCGTCGCGGTGCTCAACGGTTTGGTTTGGGTCAGTGCCGCAGAGCATCTTCGGGAAACCGGAATGCCACTCGGATTGGTCGCTCACGAAACGGCGCTCGTTCGGCTGCGCCCCGTGCTCATGACGGCACTGGTTGCGAGTCTCGGATTCTTGCCGATGGCATTATCGACCAGCGACGGCGCTGAAATGCAACGACCACTTGCAACTGTAGTGATTGGTGGTCTCATCACATCCACGTTATTGACGTCGTTGTTCGTTCCGTGTGTGTATCCGTGGTTTGCTCGTGGCCTCCAGCACGTCAAGTTGACTCACGAAGGTGAACCAAAACCGACATTGCACTAACTCTGCAACCGCCCTCCATCAAACCTTCCCAGAGCGACCCATGATCCACAACGAACGTCACCGTACTGATCGAATTGGCTGGCTCCGCGCCGCCGTGTTGGGAGCAAACGACGGTATCGTTTCAACCGCGAGCCTCGTTGTCGGTGTGGCCGCAGCCGAGACTTCTCGCAGCAGCATCCTGCTTGCGGGCGTCGCAGGCCTGGTCGCTGGTGCGATGTCGATGGCGGCTGGTGAGTATGTTTCAGTCAGCTCGCAATCGGATACCGAAAACGCCGATCTAGCCCGCGAGACAAACGAGCTGGCAGCAACACCCGAAGCTGAACTGCAAGAGCTCACAGCAATCTATATTCAACGCGGACTCGACGAGTCACTCGCATTTCAAGTCGCCGAGCAACTGACCTCCCATGACGCGCTCGGAGCACACGCCCGAGACGAACTCGGCATTTCCGACCTCACTACCGCCCGTCCCACACAAGCCGCACTGACGTCAGCGGCAACGTTTGCCGTCGGTGCAGCCTTGCCTCTTACAGCGACCTTCCTCACTCCCGTTACACAAATCCCAATCGTCGTTTCGGTTCTCTCGCTCGGTTTTCTCGCATTACTCGGCGGAGTTTCGGCTAGCGCCGGTGGGGCACCTATTGCTAAAGCCGTTACGCGAGTGACGTTCTGGGGAGCAATCGCCATGCTTGCCACCGCAGGCATTGGTTACCTCTTTGGCGTAGCAGCCTGAGTTCGCAACGTCGAGAACTAGAAGATTTCAATGATGACTGTTCCCAATAAACCACCAGCCGATCCAACAGAAACATCCGCTCGTTTGCATTCCATTCGGGTTCGCTTGCTGATCGTCACCAGTAGCGTGATTCTGGTATTCGTGGCGATTCTTATCACGCTCGATTATCGCAGGGAAATCCTTCACCATTTTGATGAGAAGCACGCTGACCTGTTAGATGAAGCAAAAACAGTTCTGCCAGGGGTCTTGCACTTGAAGAGTCATGGATCAGAAGCTGTCCAGAACTACATCGACAGCATCTGCGCGCGAATGGATGATAAGAATTCTCCAGAGCACCATATCGCAATTCGAATTGGCGGTAATCTCTATCTTCAAGCTAACACGGAGCACTTAGTCTCCAAAGAGCGACTCGCCGCGATCTTTGCAGCGACAAACGGCCAAACGACACGACTGCGATTGCAAGAGGACGATCTTTTGGTTGCAAGCTACACGGAGACCGATACTCAGATCATTGTCAGCGAAAATGTTTCACAATTACGATCAGCGGTTTTTGGAGACGAACTCTTTCGTCTTATCGGAATTGGGCTGATGGGCATCATTGCTGATGCTGTGGTTAACCTCTTGCTCGTTCGGCTGGTCGGTCGCCCGCTTGAACTATTGTCCGAACAAGTTCGCTTGGTCGGAAAAGGTGATTTTGAAGCACGAACGCCCCCTTTTGGCACTCGAGAACTCAATTTTTTGTCATCAGAAATCAACGCAATGAGCGTTTCGCTCGCGGCGTCTGAGCGAGATCGCAAGTCGCGACTGCAAAAAGCGAGTGACATTCAACAAAACCTGCTTCCCCACGATGTTCAGATCCCAGGCGTCGACATCGCCATCACGTATAGTCCCGCCGAAGAAGTGGGAGGCGACTACTTGGACATATTACCTCAAGGCGAAAACCGCTGGCTCATTTGCGTTGCCGATGCGACGGGTCATGGAGTCCCCGCGGCCATGAGCGCCGCGATGCTGAAGACATTGCTGCTGCAAGCGAGTGAAAGATCGGATTCTCCAGCTGAAATTCTCCGAGAAATGAATCGCATCTTTATGCAAGTTCAGATTTTCGGTGACTTTGCATCGTTGATATTGATCGAGATTGACTTTGAAGCAGAGATCCTAAAGTACGCGAACGCAGGGCACGATCCGGCTTGGTTGATCGACACATCCGATGATGTGACTGAACTGGCTGCAACCGGAACACTTTTGGGAATTGACGCCGATGCGTCGTGGGAAGAAGTGACGATCGAGTTAACACCAAAATCCCGACTAGCGATTTCGACGGACGGCATCACAGAAACGTTCGGAACCGACGACGAGATGTTCAGCAAAGAGCGACTACTCGAGACATTACTTTCGCCCCCGAATCAAACCGTCGCCGAGACCAACGAACGCGCCCGGCAAGCTGTCGACGCACACCGCGGCACCGGTGAGCAAACCGATGACGTCACCCTGTTACTGATGGAATTTCAAATGAATGTGGCTCGAACCAAGGCATCCGCTGGACGAGCTCAACACAATTCCAAAAACGTGTTGCAACGACAGAACGTCTGACACCGCATGCCCAAGAAAGTTGTGACCCGCTTAGGTCATGGTTATGCATTGAAGTCGCTTGGCTCGATGCCGAGGGACTTGAGTTTGCTTCGCAGGGTGACCCGGGAGATACCAAGAATCGTAGCGGCTTTGAGTTGGTTGCCAGCGGTGTGCTGGAGAACTTGCCGAAAGAGTTGATATTCGGCTTTGGCGATCGCTTCGGCATGCAAGTTCTCGCTGCCAGATTCGAGACGCTCCGCGACAAACGATTCGGTGAGATATTCGCCGTCGTTCTTCCCGCCAGAAAGATTGGCACTCTGATTGGCTAGCGTCGGAACAAACTCAGGTAACAGAATGTTGCCACGGGCCGTTAGCAACGATTGCTTCATCACGCTTTCCAGCTCACGAACGTTGCCTGGCCAGGGGTACTGGTGAAGCAATTCGAGGGTTTCAGGGGCGAGCGAACGGACGTCTTTGCCAAACTCGTTGCTGTACTTTCGCAAGAAATATTCCGATAGCACTCTCAAGTCGTCTTCTCGCTCGCGCAGCGGCGGCAAGTGGATCGTGACGACGCTGAGCCGGAAATACAAATCCGATCGAAACAAGCCTTCCGAGACGAGTTGCTTCAGGTCGTGATTGGTTGCGGCGATGATGCGTGCATCGACCTTGATCGGTGTGTTGCCACCGACTCGTTCGAACGTTTGGTCTTGCAGCACTCGCAGCACTTTGGCTTGTGTCATCGGGGACATGTCGCCAACTTCGTCTAAGAATAGCGTGCCTTTGTCGACTTGTTCGAGCTTGCCGATGCGTTGTCGGTGTGCGTCGGTGAACGCACCTTTCTCGTGGCCAAAGATTTCGCTTTCAAGCAATGCATCTGGGATCGCGGCACAGTTGATGGCCTGGAACGGGCCCGTCGACCTAGCGCTGTGGTGGTAAATCGCTTGGGCGACGACTTCTTTGCCGGTGCCGCTTTCGCCGAGCAAAAGCACAGTCAAGTTCTGTGAGGCGACGCGGCCGATCGCTTTGTAGACTTCTTTCATTGCTTTGCAGCGCCCAACAATCGCATCGGCGACGGTATCCGCTTCGTCGGCCAAAACCGGCTGTACTCTCACCATGCGGCTTAAATTGAAGGCTTTGTCGAGTAGCGTACGCATCTCGTCGAGTTCAAGTGGCTTGAACAAATAGTCGTACGCTCCGAGCTTCGTCGCCTCGATCGCTGATTCGACGGTGCCATGCCCAGTGATGAAGATCACGGGGACTCGCGGGTCAATTTCGCGGAGGCGTTTGAAACACTCCAATCCCGATGTGTCGGGCAGACTGAGGTCGATTACCACAACATCGGGCTTAGCGTCGATGAAAATCGCTTCACCATCGGCTGCGTTCTTGGCGGTCAGCACCGAAGTTGTATCGCTGGTGAAGGCTCGCTCGAAAGCCTTCAAAATCGGGGCTTCGTCATCGATGACTAGAAGTTTTTGCATTATTTGTCCGTTGCGGAAATCGACATACGTTTCGATGCTTGATCGTCAGGATCCAGGCACTTGTCGGTTTCTGCTGCTGTATCCTTGGTCACAACAGGCAAACTCAATTGAAACTTGGCACCGCCGGTGATTTGATTCGCACCCGTGAGTTCGCCTTGATGAGTTACGGCGATGCGTCGGCAAATCCCCAAACCCAAACCGACACCATTGGGTTTCGTGGTGACAAACGGTGTGAATAGTTTGCCAAGTACGCTTTCGCTGATGCCAGTCCCTGAATCCGCTACCGATACCAAAACCTGATCAAGATCGCAAACCACGGACAGCGTCAACTTGCCGCCATTTGGCATCGCATCAAGTGCGTTCAGACCGAGGTTCAGCAGCAATTGCTGAATCTGGGCAGTGTCTCCCATGATGCGAATCGGAGCATCAGGAGCTTCGACAACGAGGTCGACACGCTGCGTCTGGCAACGTCCCTCGATTAACTGCACGGTACGACGGAGGGCTTCTTGAATTGCAAACTCTTTAAGCTCGGATGCTTCCGGCCTAGCGTATTCGAGCAGGCTATTAACGGAACGCTCCATACGGCGGATTTCTTGTTCGACTAACTCCAAGTCGTCAGTCGGTAAACCTTCGTCGGCAAACTTGGCTCGGTTGACTTGAATCAACATCTTGATTGACGTTAGCGGGTTGCGGATTTCGTGGGCGACTCCGGTGGCGAGTTGTGCGAGCGTCGCCATCTGCTGTGCTCGGAGGGCTTCTGTCTCTCGAGCCATCGTGATGCGTTCGTCTTCCGCCTTTTCGGATGCAGTTAAATCGCGAATGATGGCGATTCGTGTTTGCCCAGAATCGGAAGGGTATTCGCTGACGGAAATCTGTGCCGGAAACCGCTGGCCATCGTATCGGGTCGCATCAACTCGAAACTCGGATGGTAGCGTCTCGAGGATTTTCTGAAGCGTTGGTACCAAAGTCTGTAACGAATGTCCCAATAACAAATCCATCTCGACGCGGAACAGATCCGTCGCGGCGCGGTTGCATGAAAGCACTCGGCCGTTGGTATCAAACGTCAAAATGCTCTCGCTCGCGTTGGCAACGATCGTTTCGCTTCGCTCGTGCTCTTGAATTGCGATCCGGCGGAGCGGGCCGATGATGACGAGCCACAATACCGGCGCACAAACCAAAGTGAGGAGAATCGCATCGGCCATTGCCTTTCCGGAGTCGCTAAGAGATCCGGGTATGACGTGCGGCAGCACAAACATCACAGCGACTTCGACAACGAACACCAGCATCAATACCAAACCCAAGATCCGTATCGGTGAACGTAGAATCGTGGTCAAGGCGGAAATGCGGTTGCTCATCAGCAGAAATTCGGGAAGTCGAGGAAACGGCTCGGCGGGATTTCTCCAGTCACCGATGCCCATGCGTCGCCTCCCGGCCTGGTTTCCAGGTGAGTTTATCGGTGCGGCGTCGGTTAAGCGACTGGTAGAGCCAATTCGGCAAACCAGGCTTGTGGACTCATAGTTTAACACCGGCTCAGACATCATGCGCCTCGTCGCTTCTCACAGATACGGCCTCAAGCGAAACACTTGTTTTCGGACGCTAGCCCTAGCCGTGGAAAGCGGAGGAACCGTGTCGAAAGACCAACCTCGTCGGTGAAACGCAATTGATGTACCAACGCGAGAATGATGCAAGCGATTGCCTCGCTTTTGCGATTCACTTGTGATAACGTCCGCTGGCTGGACAGGTCTGCCTCGCTCGCTCGATTGCCGCAAGGCACTCGTGAGAGTTTTCTTTCCAGGTGCGTGGACAGATTCTCTGCAGTCGGCCTTTCCGCAGTCGGCTCGAACCGAGCACGACTGCAGGTGGCGAAATCTATTGACAGGCGAATTCGTTCTCGTAGCTCAATTCGGCTATGACAATCGCGAGGAGGTTATGCGATCGAGTGCCGAATCGGAATCGTCCTCGACTTGCTGCTCATCATCGTCGTCGTCATCATCATTGAGTTGTCCAAAGACTTGATCAATAAGGTCCGAGTGACTCGAAAGGCTCTGTCGATTCATTCCGTTGATAACAGCTAACGCATCAGCCGCGGAAACTCGACCATCAGCGTTGGAGTCAAGGAACAATGCATCCAGAGCCAGCAGTGCAACATCGTTGGATTCATTGCGGCTGAGGTGCCTGATGACCTCCAATGCGTCGATCGCTGTAACGCTGCCATCCTCATTGACATCCAGCTCATTCTTGGGGTTCTCCCAATGCAACTGGTCACTCGCTGCACTGCTAGCGTGATGCGCCAAATTGGTGACGCTCGATGTTTCAGCAGCGATAGACAACGGGTCCGCGATGCCTTGCGGATTCCGATTGGCCTCTGCGAGTGCAAAAGTGAGGCTCGCCGATTGCTGGCCATTCATTCGAGTCGCTGCGGAGTCATACTGGTAAACCGAATCACTGCGTGAATCCACGATCCAGATGTGATCAACATCGTTCGGGTCGATCGTCAAGCCCGTCGGTTGAGCGTTTTCAGGGTCAATCGCCCAGCTTCCTTCAAACGATCCGTCAACACTGTAGCGGAACACCTTGTCGACGGTCCGTGAATCGTCAACAACCCACACATGAGTGCCGTCGGTGACAAGATCCATTGGGTTGCGGTTGTCTCGCTCCAGCTTGAAATTCGACGTTGGGTTCGCACGACCGGATCGACGCAGTGCACCGTTCTCGAAGAAATACACACGATCGGTTTCGCGATCGACAACCCACAAATCGTTTCCACTAACGGTGACACCTTCTGGTTTGTCAACGCCTTTCACCTCCCACGAGCCGAGGAGTCCATTTTTGTCGTCGTAGACAAACACTTCGCCGTCTTGATCAACGACCCACTGTGTCGAACCGTCTTGGTTAGCAGCCACTCCGCGAGGGCTCTCGTCCTCTTTGTTGAGTCGATTGTTTTCGATAGCGTTCCCGTCAGCATCGTATTGATACGTGCGTCGCGTTGAATCATCGACTACAAAGAACTTTGCTCCTCCTTCAACCGGCAATGGAGCCACGTTGATTGTCACCAATGCGGCCGTCGAGACCGCCGCTGTGTCACTGGCCTGGTACGTGAACGTGTCTGTGCCCGTGAATCCTAGATTTGGCGTGTAAGTGAATGATCCGTTTGGGTTCAGCGTCAGTGTGCCGTGTGCTGGTCCCGTGACAACCGAAACCGTCAGCGAATCTCCATCCACATCGGTATCATTGCCCGTCACGCCAGGAGTCGAGATTATCAGAGGTACATCTTCATCAGTTGAGTATGCATCATCGACGGCCACTGGTGCGTGATTGACGGCATTCACCGTGAGCGAGACTGTCACGACGTTGGAGTCAAGCTGAGAGTCATTCGCGAGATAGGTAAAACTGTCCAGCCCACTGTAGCCCGCGATTGGCAGATAAGTGAATGAACCGTCGCCATTCAGAGTTAGCGTTCCGTTAGCTGGGCCCGTAACAAGCGAAGCGGTCACCGAATCTCCATCGATGTCCGAATCATTGCCAGTCACACCGGGAGCGGAAATCACCATGGCTACGCCTTCGCTGGTGCTGAATGCATCAGCATTGGCAACCGGTGCGTCGTTCACCGCATTCACAGTCAAGAACACAGTCGCGACTTTGGAAATCAACAGGCCGTCGCTGACTCGATAGGTGAAACTGTCCGAACCGTTGTAGTTCGCGGCTGGTGAATAGGTAAACGATCCATCGATATTCAGCGTCAGCGTTCCATGTGCCGGGTTGGTTACCACCGAAGCGGTCAGCGAATCACCATCGACGTCTGAGTCATTGCCAATGACACCCGTTCCAGAAATCACGAGTAAGACGTCTTCATTGGTTGTATAAGTGTCGTCGACGACCACTGGTGGATTATTGACGGCATTCACCGTCAGTCGTACGGTCGCAGTATTCGAACTTAGTACGCCATCGCTAACGCGATAGGTAAAGCTGTCGGGTCCGTTGTAGTTCAATCCCGGAGTGTAAGTGAACGAGCCGTCGGCGTTTAGAACGACAGTGCCATGAGCTGCATCTGTGACAATCGCCGCCGTAAGTGCATCGCCGTCAACGTCGGAATCGTTGCCGAGGACTCCTGCTGCAGCAACGACCAACGGCGTATCTTCGGTTGCCACATAGGCATCGTCGGATGCAACCGGAGCATCATTGACTGCTGTGACGTCGATTGAGAACTGCTGGGGAGTACTGGTGTTCTTCCCACCGTTGGCTGTGCCACCATTGTCGTGCAGCATAACAGTGACGATGGCAGTACCATTCGCATCGGGCGCCGAAGTGAACGAGAGAGTTCCGTCGGCTGAGATCGACGGTGCTGTGCTGAACAGAGATGGATTGTCGTTCGTTACGATAAAGTCAACAACTTGAGACGCTTCGCTGGTTGGACCCGGTGAGATGTTTGTCGCCCAGAGGGTTGTCGTTTGCAACCCCGCATCCTCGAGGACCATTTGGTCTGCACCAGCGACAAAGCTTGGCGCGACGTTCACCGGCAATGTGGAACTCACGGAATCGCCGAAGTGATCCTCCAGTTCAATTTCGCCTTCATCGAGGTCGTCGAAGTGATAACCATCGCCTGGAATCGGTGTCCCGAGCTCTACCGGAATCGATCCGAGCACCACGTTCGTTCCTTCACGAACAAACTGGAGATCAAAGCGATGTGGAATTCCGTCACCGACGAATTCGATATCGAACGATGCGGTTTGACCGGCCTTAATTCCGTTTAACGTTCCTGTATGGTTGATGATGTGAACGCGTGGATCAGACGCCTGGACTGTGATATTCATTGCCACATTTGTGACAGCATTCTGAATCGCGCTGGTCACACCGGAAGCGACGCTGGTGGCAAATCCGGAAGAGATCTGGAAGTAGAACGGATCACCAGGCGCGATTGGATCCAACGTTCCATTGGCAATTGTCGTCGTGGTCTGATTTGTCGCGCCGGTCAGCTTCGAGAGTGCTTCGAGTCCCTGGCGTGGATCAACATTAGCACCGGGATTTGTGCCCAGTCCAATCACGAGTGCTCCCAAAGCGTTCAGGCCCGTTACCGTTTCCTGCAGACCCGCGCCTGAACTGAACGGCGTCGATGCACGTGAATTCTGAGTCAGATCACTGACCGGAAGCGTCACACCACCAAGTCCCGTGACCGATGTTTCGCCTTGTGGCTGGTAGGCAAAGCCGATATCCGTGGCCAGCAAAATGACAGGCAGAGCTCCCGGTCGGAAACCGCCGCCGCCGATCGAACCGTCAGCAGCAACGGTGCCCGCTGAGGTATCGGCTGTGTACGACGCAAAGGACGGCACATCGCCGCTGTTCCCAGGCGTGAGCTGAGTCGAGCCAAGTCCAGCCGCTCCGCTATCCGTAACGGTGCCGTTATTGTTGCCGTCGAAACCAATGCCCGTCACAAGTTGATAGAGCGCTTCGATATCTGTTTCAGGGCCGTCACCGCCGTAGCCTGGCGCGGTTCGGTCCAACGCAGCCTGAATCGCAGCCTGGTAACCTGGTGTGTCGGACGCAACAATCGGCTGATTCAAAACGAATGGACGGCCCGTTGAGTATTCGGATGCAAAATTCGCGTACTCTTCAAAACGGCCAACTCCGAATCCTAGGTCAACTCCGGGAAGCGAAGTCTGTAGCGAAGTCATAATGGTTGGGAATGCACCACGAACGATTGGGCTGTTGAAGGTGAAGCTGCCCGTGTCGTCGAAGAGCAGGAACACGTCAACCATGTTCGTCAAACCACCCGAGCCCGGAAGCGTGATGGTTACCGTTTGATGAAAGTTCGCGCCATCCGCAAGCGATTCCTTGATACTTAGCGGTGTAACGTTACCAACCGCCGAATTGCTGACTCCCGATGGCCACAGAATTCCGCCAGTCGTGGACGGATATGTGCGAGTATGGCCATCCCCAATGACTTCGCGGACGACGTACGCTCCAGGCGTCAGATCCAAAAACTTGTACGATCCGTCAGACCCTGTTAGCGTGTTGGGCTCATCGGTGTCCAGCAGGTCGTTTCGGTTCAGGTCGATGAACACAACGGTGCCGCCAATCCCATCCTCACCTGGCCCTTGAATACCATCTTCATTGACGTCATCAAATTTGATGCCGTGAATTTCGTTGGCTCGATAGACGTCCGCGAAATCGACATCGGTTACGTTCTGGGCCGCAGCAATCGTTGCGGTTTGTGCCAGCTCTAATGCTGGCGTTGCACTGAGAACAGCCGGTAATTCCTGGCGAATCGTATACGTTCCGCTCGCTAGATGCGTGAAGCTGTACGTGCCCGCTTCGTCAATTGTCGGAGTAAAGAATTGATCGCCGGAAGTGGTTGTAAACGGCTCATCCGTATCACGAACCGCATTCCCGTTCATATCCAGATAGACAACAATCCCTGCCAGCCCCTTCTCGCCCGAGTCTCGAACTCCGTTTTTATTCTTGTCAGCGAAAGCAGTGCCGAGAATTGACGAGTCCCTCAACTGCTGTTCTCCGAAATTCACTCCAGTAACATTCTCTCCATTTTTCAACGTCAATGACTTTGTGCCGGTGATTGGCGACGTCACACGCCAGCCTGTCTTTGCTTGAATCACAACCGTCACTGTGCCAGGAGTAACACCAGAGATCGTGTAGGTGCCGTCTGCTGTTGACGTGCCCTGAGGTTCCGTGGCGTCCGCAGTTCGATTTCCGTTGAGGTCGACGAATACCAACCAACTGCCCGAACCCAACTCGGCTGTTGGTTTTGTGTCACGCACTCCGTTGCCATTGACGTCATCCCAAACGGAACCACTGATGGTCCCCGGCACCAAGGTCGACAGATTGAAGTTTGCAAAATCAGGGGCGGTCGAAGTCGCACCAGAGTAAACGCGAACTGTGTGATTGTCGCCAAAGCCAGGAGCCGTTTCCCACCCAGTCGGGACGATTTCGATGACTTCGTATTCACCGATCTGGAGATCTGGGAACTGATAGGCGCCATTTGCGTCCGTCAAAGTGATTGGCTCGTCGGTATCCAACGAACCGCTGTGATTCATGTCGAGATAGACCGTCCAGTCTTGCAGTCCAGGCTCCACCACAGCGCCGAGAACACTGTTGCGTATGCCGTCTCGATTTACATCGTTCCAAACCGTACCGGTGATTGCGCCGTTGAGCACTGTGAAGTTTGCGAAGTCGACTCCGCTGGTCTTCTCGTTGGCGATGACATTTACGGTCTGCTGAACCGAGAATCCAGGTGCCGGAGACCATTTCATTGAAGGCAGGATTTCACGAACTTGATGGTTGCCCTCCAGCACACTTGCAAAAACATAGTTCCCCGATGCGTCGGTCATCGTCGACGCTTCCGTGGCATCGAGAACACCATTGGCATTGTCATCAAGAAATATTGTCCAGCCTTCGAGCCCAGGCTCTGATGGAAGCCCCGTTATGGGATCGATTGCTCGGTCGCCGTTTCCATTTTGGTCATTCCAAACGGTGCCGGTAATCGAACCATTGACCGTAGAGAAGTTTTGGAAATCCAGAGTCACCGTTTGAAGTGCCTGGACTCCAGCGGTTTGCTTGATATCGAGTTCTGTAGCCCAACCGACTGGCTGAATGACTGTCACTTCGTAGTCGCCGGCGGGAACGTCCGTAAACTGATAAAATCCTTCAGTATCCGTCACTGTCGATGGCTCAGTCGCATCAAGTGACCCGCTCTTATTCATGTCGAGAAAAACGGTCCATCCTTCAAGTCCAGGATCAGAAGCGTCCCGGACCTTATCGACCAGCAAATCGTTCCATACAGTTCCCTCGATCGTGCCACCGGCGAAATTGAAGAAGTCGATCTTATCGATACTCTGCCCTGAATTGAACAAAACGTCGCGTGAGAGCGGGGCAGTCGGCGTCCACCCGGTTTGCAGCACTTCCGACACACGGTAAACGCCAGTGGGTAGGCCGGTCATATTGATCGTGTAGTCGCCGCCCGAATTCGCGACCGCCGAAGGCTCGGGTGAGCCATCTGGAAGATTATTGAGGACACCGTTTTGGTCGATATCAACGAACGCCGTCCAACCACCTAAGGTACCGTCCGATGGACTCTTGATTCCATTTGAATCCACGTCTTCGTAGAACGTGCCACTGATATCACCAGCGAGTAACTGTCGTTGTTCCAAGGCCTCAACGCGAAGTCCCCGTTGGCGATTCCTGCGCTTGCGGTTGGAGTCTTTTCGGCGAGAAGAATTGGCAAACATCGTTTTTTACTCACTTGGCTTATGAAAAGGTGCACTGACTGATTGCAGTAAGAGCCGAAATGATGTGCGCGGCCCGCCAAGTTTCCTCAAAGAATCATTCAAGTCGCATTGACCCGTCGGATGATCTCGGAAAACCCAAACATTGTTGCTGGTGAAAATTTTAAGAGGCGAGTCGACTCATCCGATCTGTATCTCAGGTTTCGAACACCCAACAGGAAATCTAAGCGAAAACTAATCTTGAGTCGGGTGTGCGTTTTGTGCACATCCCCCAGCACCAAGTGGCTGATGAACGAAACGGCAGCTTGAGTGTTGTTCGTGCCGAATCCCATGGAGTTTTGCAGATCTCTGTGAAGGCACAGCTATTTTTTGGCGGTTCGCTACAGCAGAAACCGCTCTTGCCGAACAGGCCTGATTTGCCCAGCTATCTAGCGACTGTGCGGCAAAGATTGCAGATGTTGACAACGCAAAAGATCGGTACACTATGCAACACAAGCGACCGCGTTTCGACGCAGTTGTGTAAGTAGAAAACACGAGAGCAAACTTGACGAATCGCAACGAACGAGGTCCAAACCGGAAACGTGCATTACGCATTGAGCGTTTGGACGATCGTGTTGTGCTTGATGGTGTCGGACTCGGAATCTCAGATCCGCTTCCATGGTTCGATCCGGGGGCGCTGACGTTTAGTTTTGCCCCTGATGGCACTCGCGTTGCCGACCAAGAGAGTCGGCTATTTGCTGAACTAGACCAACTCTCCGACACCGCTTTGTGGCAACAGGAATTCGAGTCCGCGTTCAATGAGTGGTTACAACCGCTCGGTGCGAGCATCCGCGAGGTCCCAGACTCGGGTGGCGATTTTGGAATCGCAGGACCGGCTCAAGGTGACACTCGCTTTGGCGATATCCGAATTGCGGCTGTGCCGCTGTCCCACGGCACGATGGCAACCTCGGTGCCACATAGTGTCATCGTCCAAGGCACCTGGGCTGGGGACATCCTGCTCAACTCGGATGCCACGTGGAGCAACTTGCAAGAAGTTTTTTCGGTTGCCTTGCATGAGTTTGGGCATGTCCTTGGTCTTGGCCACTCTGCCGATCCCTTGTCGCCGATGTTTTTACATGGCGTGTACAACGTTGACGCACCGACGGCCAATGACATCACGGATTTGTTGGATTTGTACTCAGGCATTCGCTTTGAACAAGACGGTGAGCATGACGCCAACCAAAATCCGTCGCCGGTCTCGCCACCTGCTGCTGACTCAGTCATTTCGCTCGCACCATCGATCGGTTCAACAGTACGTTACGTGTCACAAGGTAGCTTGGCAGATTCCTCATCCAGTATCGTATTCAGGCTTGAACCGGCATCTGGGGATGCTCAAAATCTCGAGAATTTGAATGTTGTCGTTCAGTCGACAGATGCCGCACGGATGGGTGTAGATATCTCGATCGTTGACGAACGCGGTTTTACTGCTGAAACACGTATCCTTCATCACAACCAAGGCAGTGTTGTTGCCCAAGCCTCGGGGGTAAACAGTAATCGAACTTATTTTGTGACCATTACTCCTGCTGCTGGATCATCTCGATTCAATCCAGGGGATTTTTCAATTGTCATGGACTACGGACGCGAAGTTCGCGCGTCCGAGCGGATCGCTGATCTTGAGTTCGATAAAGAGCATGTGGCCTTTGAGCAGTCATTAACGGTTTCTTCATCGCGTTTGGTTCACTTGCGACTGGACAGCCACGCAAGTCTTGACGTCGACACAACCATCTTTGCGGTACTCGTAGATGCAGAAGACAATGTGCTCACGCGTATTGCGATGCATCCAGGCATTTCGCGGTCCGCACCGCTGACATTCTTGCCGGAAGGCGACTATCGGCTTCTGTTCTCCGCGTCAGCCAATGACAAGACACTACACAAAAGCCAAGTGGAAGTTTTTCTTGATGAAGTGTCAATCGACGTGGGGCCAGGCGTAGTGGATCCAACTGGAACTCCGTATCTCGCATGTAGTGAACCGGGCGCTGATCCAAACTACTGCTACGACTACGTTCCAATCATTTCACCACCGCCTACCGTTCCATACCCGCAGCCCTCTCCGTACTACCCGAATTATCCGTGGTGGTGGGACTATGGTTACTCATGCAGCGACTACCAAGGCGTAGATCTTGTGAACGTTCAGGACTACGACTACTACTGGTGGGAGTTCTACTTGGAGGTCTGTCAATCAACCAATCCGATTCCAACACCAACCAATCCAACGCCAACTAATCCAACGCCAACCAATCCAACGCCAACTAATCCAACACCAACTAATCCAACACCAACCAATCCAACACCAACCAATCCAACGCCAACCAATCCGGGGCCTGTCGTGAGTCCTTGGCAGAATCCAGCTAACCCGCTCGATGTTTCTGGCGACTCAGTTGTCTCAGCGTTCGATGCGTTGATCGTTATCAATTGTTTGAACCGCTACAGCGGTAACGTACAACTTACATCAGCCGTCGATGGCACAATCGGGTTCGCTGATGTGAACGGAGACTTTGTTGTCAGTGCTGTTGACGCACTCGAAGTCATCGGTGGAATGAATCGGCAATCAATAGCAGAAGCCGAGTTACTAACGGGTCTGATATCTACGTCAATGTCCACGTTGAAGCTCAGCTCTAGCTCAGTCGCAATGCGTGACCGTGAGCCAATTGGCGTGTCCCTGCTGTTCTAAAAACGCGTCGCTGGCTAACTCACTTGCTTATCGAGACGCTGCATCGAGCAACTTGCCGCTGAGAATCAATCGATTGAATTGTGCGTTGTCTCGCAAGCTTGCCAAGTCGCTGTCATTAGCGGCGACAGACGCCAAACTTGCATCGGATCGCAATGCTCGAGCGACCCAAGCCAACGCCAACTCTCGAATAGCGTCGTTTGATACATCGGCAGAGTCGGTGCCGTGATCAGCAACCAGTGCGTAGATTCCCGCTATCTGCAATTCCACCATTGCACTGGGCGTCCTGGTTTCTGCGGCTTTCGCGTCGCGCAACGCTGGTTCCACATTCCCCATGCGTGCGAACACGATGCCTCGCGCGGCGACAGCTGATGCATCCTGGCTTCGCAATTCAGCAAGTTGGTCTAGGCACTCGATCGCCTCCTCAGGTCGCTGCAATCGCTCCGCTAATACATGGGCCGCGTTTTGTAACGCTGAGCTATTCCCCGGGTCGATGCGTCGTGCAGATTCGAAGTCTTCGATTGCCTTTTCCGGAAACTCAGCAAGCTGGCTCACGCCGCGTGAGACCCAGTCATTCGCATCCCGGGGTGTGATCCGCATCGCGGCTTCTCTGTCCAGGGTTGCTTGCTTGTGATTACCGATTGCATCATGAACTTGAGACCGCATCAACATCATCCGTGTTGTTGCTTTACCGGATGCGACCACTGTGTCGAGTTCTTCAATTGACGACGCAAACTTACCGATCCGGCGCAGCGCCACAGCGAGATTGAATCGTGCCGCGAGCGACGTTGGCTGCAGTTTCAAACAGGCTGCGAAGTCTTCGACGGCATCACCCGCTTGGTCGCGCTCCAAGTTGCACAATCCGCGATTAAACACCGTGACGAACCATCCTGGACGCAGCCGGTCACAAACATTGAACCCAGCCACCGCGTCGTTCAATTCGCCTGCTCTCCAATGGGCCGTCGACAGGTTGAACCAGGCGATTAAGTCTGTCGGACGTTCTTGCAATTGCACCAACGAAACTTCGCGAAGTGCATTTGAATCTCCCGACTCAGCAGCTAAGAGGGCATGCCATTGCGGATGATGAACGAGATCGTTCTGCCTAGCTGTTGAATGATCAATACTGATACCGGTAAGTCGACTTTCAATTCGGTGTTGCTGAAACAGCGCAAGCGGTTCGATGGACGAGTCCAACTCGATAGCGAGGCGGTTCCACTTCATCGCCAACTCACCTCGGCTTATGTTTTCTGACGTTATCGTCTGCAACGCGACATCCGCTTCGGCAGCAGCCATCAGATACGAAATGTTCGCCAAATCTTTCGCCAAAGATTGTTGTGATGCGGTATCCAATCTCGCCACTTCGGTATTTTTGGCCAAAGATGAGCTATCGGCGTCCCAATGCTTTAGCAGTTGAATGGATAGACCGAGCCCTCGTTGTAAAATCTCGGGTTCGCGTCCTGGTGTGGAGAGCGAGAGCACCACTTCAGGAAGAGAGTCTTCAAATCGCTGCAACTTTGCTTGGACGCCAAGTCGCTCAATGTAATTATCTCGTTTCCATATCAACAGCGAGGACATCAACAGCGCTATCGCTGCGACAGCGCCGACGGTCGTTCCCGACGTCAGTCGCGGATGGCGTGCAACCCACTTGGTGAGTCGTTCTTTCACGGAGACGTTTGGTGCATGCCGCAATGGCAAGTGCCGGCGGTGAAGGCCTAGGTCTTCCAGTAGTTCGCCAGCGTTTTGGTAACGATTCTCGCGTTCGGCAGCGAGGCAGCGAAACACGATCGACTCGACACCAGTTGATATTCTCTTATTTGCTATGCAGAGGGAGGCCGGCAATTGGCGTCGTTCGTTACTAAGTGCAGCCAGGTCATGTGCCTCGCTTGGCATCGCGGTTTCAAATGGCAATTGTCCCGAGAGCAGTTCATATAAAATGACGCCGATCGAGAAAACGTCGTCACGTGGGTCCGCAGGCGAAGAAGATTTGATCGCATCGAGTTGCTGCGGCGACATGTAAGGCAACGTTCCGCCGACAAGTCTCGTTTCGCGTTCGGAAGTGGATACCGCAAGATTGAAATCCAGCAATACGGCGCGTCCATCATCAGTCACCAGAATGTTGGCTGGCTTCAAGTCACGGTGAACGATTCCACGCTCGTGTGCATGTGAAAGTCCTTCGACGGCGCCGACGACCAACGCAAGCAATGCGTCGACGTACCCAAGTTGGGCAAGTTGCGACATGTCCGGCACTATCTGGCGATTGGAACGAGTCTTTGCGGAAGAGCCCTCGAGAATTTGCCCGGAGCTCTGGTGCTTTGAAACTGTCGAATTCGACTGCGTGGCGTCACCTTCGTTTGATGCAGTCAGTTGTCGAATGGTTGAGCGACTTCGACTTGCAATCGTGGAAACCAGTTCCTCGGCCGGACCATGAAGCGACGCCCATCGGCTAGAGCTGTGGCACAAGTCCGCCAAAGTAGTCGAGCCGAGAAACGGCATACAGATACACGTCAGGTCTCTTTCGCGGTGAATCGAGTAGATCGGAATAATGTTGGTGTGCTGTAATTGCGCGAGCTGGTCCGATTCATCTGTCGAGAAGGGCGTGACCTTCACTACGACCAATCGGCTGACCAAATCCGGTTGTCGCGCGAGAAACACGCGAGAAAACTTTCCCTCCCCAAGACGCTGGATCAACGGATATCCCGCAATCGACTCTCCAACCTTTGGGTAATGAACTGTTGGGAACTCAGCTTTAACGTGCTTGTTGCTTTTGCGGTATTCAATCTCAACATGCTGCCAATGAGTTGCTTCGACTTCGTATTTCGCTGCGATTGCTGCGGCGGTGAGATCCTGGCCACGGCGTCGGCGCAATCGATACTCTTCGAAAGCGATATGCTCGCGATTCAGCGAGTCAGCAAACACATCGGGATACATTTCGATGTACCGAGTTGCATCAAGTTCCTCGCCAGCATCGAACCTATACTCGAGATCAATTCTCGCAAGTTCCGTGATAACCGCACCGTATGATTCGTCGCTCTTCGAAGAAGCGTAGTTAACGAATTCGACTGGACCAAAGCTTCGATCTTGCTCGAATTGGGCCAGTCGAGCCTCGATTTCGTCTGTCGCGTGGAGGGTTAGCGTGAATCGGTCGTCATTCGTCATGACATATCCAGCGTGTTGCGGAGTCGATTCCGAAAGGACTGTAGGATTCGTTCAACACTTCGACGTGAAGTCGAGGTTCTTGCAGAGATTTCCGCAACTTCGTAGCCATCGATGCGGTCACGAACGATCTCACGATGCGCTTCGGGAAGCGACACGAGCATATCTTCAATCGTCATCCTCAACACAACGCTTGGCTCGATTGATCCGGTTGATTCATGACTTCCCAACGGCTTCGTTTGCGACACATCTCGTTTTTTGGCGCGATGAAAGTCTGACGCATCGCGCACCTTATTGAGTGAGATCACCAACAGCAATTTCCACAGCTCCTCACCGTCCGGCGTCAAGTATTGGCCATCGGAAACTCGGCGAAAGAAAGTACGAAAAACAGACTGGACGATATCCTCCGCATCAATTCGCGACAGCAGATAGTCACCCGTTGCTCGATCGGAAAACTCCAACAACCTGGCTGCGTAACGTGTGTACAGAGCGGTAGCCGCATCGTCTTCGCCCGATTGATAGCGGACAATGAGCGAGGCATCGGTAGTGGAATATTCGGAACGTCCGTCCGTCATGAATGGGCTCACGCGTAACTCAGCGTCTACAGTCAGAGCGGAATGAAGCACCACCGTGCGCCAAATATTCCGCGTTGTCGGCAATCTAGTGAAAAGAACGGCGATTTAGCCATATTCTACTTATGACCGGCGATTGCTGGTATCTCGGCACATTCTTTTGAGCTGACCAAGACAAAACGTAGTGAATGCCGGTTTTAGCATTCACTGAGTCACTGCTTGGACCACCGAGCGTCTCAAAATGCTGATTTCCAACCAGCGTCTAGTTGCTTGATCAGCTCGCTGACGATTTCGGGTTGAGCATCTGCCACGTTCACGCCTTCACTTGGATCTGCCTGGTGATCGAAAAGCTCGACAAAGACCGGCGCGGCGGCTGGATCGCGATGATCACGCCAGACGACGATGCGATAGCGATCCGTTCGCATCGAGTAGCCCATTAAGTGCTGCTCGAAAAACTCGCGATCCCACTTGCTGCCTTGCTGTGCAATGATTCGTCCTTCAACTTCTTCGATCAACGGACCAAACCAAGTCTCACGCATGCCCTGCGACAGCGGGTTGGCGGCCCATTCGCGAAGTGCCGGGTTCGGGAATTGGCTGAAGGCTGCCTTCTTCCAAGGACGTGTGGGTTCATCCGTGAGTTCTGCAAAGCTGTGGCCTTCGACGTGTTGGGGAATCGGCACTCCAGCCAGCTCGCAGAGCGTCGGATACATGTCGACGAGTTCGACGAGTGCATCGGTCGTGGCGCCGCGAGACTTCATGTTCGGTGTCCAAATCATCAACGGCACCCGCGTTCCGATCTCGTAGTTCGTCGCCTTGCCCCAGACGCCCATGTCGCCGAGATGCCATCCATGGTCACCCCAGAGAATGATGATTGTGTTGTCACGCACGCCTGCTTCTTCGAGAGCGCCGATCAGCAGACCGATTTGTGCATCCACGTAGCTAAGGACCTGTTCGGAAACAACTTCGGGATTTCAGCATGGCAAGACATAGTTGAATTGGCCAAGTAACGAGTCTCGCTGTGTGGGTTCATGTTCGCGAAAATCCTTCGCAGCTTTGATGCCAGATGCGTAGACTTTGCGAGC
>JBGTAI010000322.1:0-17635 GCA_041749955.1 Pirellulaceae bacterium
AGCAAATACCGCAAGCATAAACGAGGACCAAAGAAACCGCCGACCCCACGCACGCGTTTCCGTAACACACCTCACGTTTCAACCAAGCGACTTCTCGACGAAGCCAAACTAACAAAAAAATCATGACCTTCAAAGCACTGGCCGTACGAAGGTAAGTCGCTGCGACAGGTTTACCGCTCCGCAACGTGTGCCCGAACCAGCCAAACGTTGAACCGACTCAAAGAGTGTGGGCTCGACGACGCGCTCGTGCGGCTAGCAATCAACTGTCTGAGTCGCGACCCAATCCATCGGCCCCAGAACGCGATTGTACTTTCGCGGATCATTCGAGCTCATCAAGAATCAGCGTTGCACGAAATTCAAAGCGACATGAATCGCTTTTTTGAATTGTCTTTCGACCTATTCTGTATCGCTGACTTGGATGGTTATTTTGTACGGATCAACTCAAATTTCTCCAAGCTGCTCGGTCACAGCGACGCGGACTTACTCTCACGTCCGTTTTTGTACTTTGTTCACGAAGACGATCGAGAAGAAACTGTCGAGCAAATGTCGGTGCTGAGTCAAGGAAAGCCGGTCGTCAGATTTCGAAACCGGTATCTTACTGCCACCGGAGAATATGCCATTCTTGAGTGGACCGCAAAGAGCGTCAGCGACGAAAGACTTATCTTCGCAGTCGCCCGCGATGTGACTGAGAATGCAAAGGGGTACTGAGAGTGCGTAGGTTCGCGTCTCAACCAAACGTAAAGAATGTACCAACGTCGAGCGTTTTTGGTTGCTCTTCAGGGAACTAGCTGGACAGCACCAACTTTACGCCTCGCTGACCGACTTGTCGATTGACTGAGCCGCTTTAGCGATAGCGACGGCTTCGTCACCACAGAACCCGGGCTGTCGACCAAGCGGCTCACATGAAGCCAAACACTTGATTGAATCGGCATGCAATCAACCAATTAGTAATCGGCGCCGCTTAAGCTCTGTTCGACGGAACGTTGCCATGCGTGAAGCTGGGCTGTCATTCGTTCGACAATCTCCGGATGTGCTGCCGCGAGATCCGTCGTTTCCGTTGCGTCGGAAATCAAGTCATAAAGGCTTGCATTGCTAGAGGCTTTTGCCTTCGTGGATGCGCCTCCAGCGACAACAAGCTTGTAGCGATTGTCTGTCCACGCGGCCTGTCCAGCGAAATCAGCCTCCTTAGCAACGGGATGACGAGAGTTGAGAAAGTCGATTCCTGGATTCCTCGTCGTCGGTGTTGTCCCTCGCGAAAGCTCCTCTGGAACCCAGCGTTCGTTCTTGCTCTCACCGCCCGACGCATACTTCCAAAATCCGATCGGCGACGGTCGCTCCGTCATCGCCCCATCAACAATCAACGACTTCAGGCTGATTCCATCTAGCGGACGATTGCTGTCTGGATAGGCGAGCCCGACCAGATCAAGCACCGTCGGCAAGATGTCAGAGGTCACGCACGGAACACGACTTTGACGCGGCTGTCGGATCACCGATGGCCATTGCACAATCGCTGGCACGAGCATACCTCCTTCATAGATATCCCCTTTCTTGCCGCGCCAGCCACCATTGAACGAATCGCTTTCGCTCTTGACTGAAATCCCGTTGTCGGAGTTGAACCACACGAGGGTATTGTCCGTGACGTTCAAGTCTCGAAGTGTTTGCTGCATGGTTCCGATCGCACGATCCATGGCTGTGATCTCAGCGAACCGGTTTCGCATCGACTCATTCTTCACGTCGCTGTAAAGAGCAACGTCTTTGTCGAGCCCAAAAAATGGATCGTGCGGCGACGCGCAGTCACTTTTAGCATCCGCTTTCACGATCTAAAGTGGCTCCCGCTTTCTGAGGAAAGTATGGGATCTGATGGTTAGCCGGTGCTTCACTCCACCGTTAACCCGATTTCGCTAAAACACTTTGGCTTAGGCATCATCTAGATCGTATATTTCCTAGGGCAATTCTACGTCGGGTAAAACGGCGTGTGACACAATCACTTGGGTCACGTTCAAACAGGGCGAGTCTAAGTGGATTCAACACGACTAGATCCAGGCGTGCGACGCGAGCGAGCTTCACACAAGACACTCCGGCATGGACTTTCGTTCTTTGTCGCAACAGCTCTCATTGCAACGGTCGGCTACAAGCTCGCGGGATGGAGTTGGATTGACTCGCTCTACATGGTGACGATTACCGTGTTTGGTGTTGGATATGGGGAGGTCCAGCCACTTGAAAACCCGTTGCTCAAGTTGTTCACAATGGGCGTTATTCTCGCTGGGTGCTCTTCGCTGATTTATGTCCTTGGTGGTTTCGTGCAATTGTTGGCTGAGGGAGAGATTGAAGAAATGTTAGGCACCAGAAAACAGTCTCGGGAAATTGACCAGCTTCACGATCACACCATCATTTGTGGTTACGGACGGGTTGGCCAAATGTTGGCAGCCGAATTGCATCAGAAAGGCGAATCGTTCGTTGTGCTTGATAATTGTCAATCGCGAGTCGACAAGGCTATCGGAGACGGGTTCCTCGCGATGGTGGGGAACGCTGTTGACGACGAGACGCTAAGCGAAGCTGGATTGTTCCGGGCCAGAACCATCGCGACGGTCTTGCCCGACGATGCTGCGAACGTGTTCATTACCTTGACGGCGCGAGACCTTTGCGAATCGATTTGCATCATTGCTCGAGCCGAGTGTCCAACGACGGAACGCAAGCTGATTCGCGGAGGCGCGACACATGTCGTTTTGCCGGCGGCGATTGGCGCCATTCGAATCGCCCAGCTCGTCTCGAATACGGAAATTTCTGCGGGGCAAATCTCTGAAAGCCGCCTGCGCGTCCTTCAACCAACAACCAGTTCGCGAAAATGCACGCCTTGCGAATCTTCTGTTGTGGTGGAGCCATCGAGCGAGGACGCGGAATTGATTGCTGCCGACGTGCAAGAGCTCGCACATCTCGCGTCAGAGCTGAGTCAATCGATGAATCAACGTCATGACGAGCAAATTGCTGGCAAGCAAGTTTAGACCCACGTTCTCGCCGATTCATATCAAAATGGCAATCTCGCCGCTTCTCTTGGTGGCAGAGCAATCAAGTCAGTCAATCTAGCAATCCGCCCGTTCGCAAGTGTGTTTGCTGACTCGTCGCAATCTCAATGGCGGCAACGTGCTAGCGGGTAATACCCGAATCTCGCTTTCACAGCATGTTTCTTGGGGCGGGTAGCACAATGGCATGGCGACTTGTGTATCATTTCTGGTTCTGGTCAACGCTTTCGTCCCACCAAACTCCCCTTAGCCGGCTCCCCTGCTATGATCCGACTCTTCTTGTTCTTGACTCTCGTTGCAACATCGGTTCACGGCCTTTCCGTTCACGGTGCCGACCAACCCAACATTCTCTGGCTGACCTGTGAAGACAATAGTGTCGACTGGGTTGGCTGTTACGGGAATCCGCACGCGGATACTCCGAACATCGATAAGCTGGCGAGCGAAGGCTTCCAGTACATGCATTGCTACGCAAACGCTCCTGTGTGCGCGCCGCAGCGGAGTACATGGATTACTGGCGTCTACGCGTTGTCGATGGGCACACATCCAATGCGAAGCCGCTATCCAATCCCGCACGAGACGATCAAGTACTATCCCGACTTGCTCAAGAAGGCTGGATACTTCGTCGGTAACGTTACCAAGACGGACTACAACATCGGTGGGCGTGACGACGGTGATTGCTGGGACACGAATAAGACGAACTGGGAAGAGCTAAAGACGCGTGAGCCGTTCTTCATGGTCATCAACAGCACCAAGTCGCACGAGTCCACCGCGTTTGGCGACGTTAACAACACAACGCACAGCCCTGATGATGTTCGACTCGCGAAGTATCATCCCGACATCGAAGACATTCGCAAAAATTACGCCCACTATCACGACCAAATTAAGAAGATGGACGCGGATATTGGCAAAGCTCTTGCTGACCTCGAAGCAAGCGGACTCGCGGAGAATACCATCGTCATCCACAACTCGGATCACGGCGGTGTGATCGCACGAAGCAAACGATTTCTCTACAACAGCGGCACTCACTGTCCGCTCGTCATTCGCATTCCAGAGAAGTTCAAACACTTGCGTCCCGGGGAACCTGGCAGCAAAATTGAGGACCTTGTCAGCTTCATTGATATGCCGAAGACGTGGCTGAATATCTGTGGTGCAGAGACTCCTGACTATTTGCAAGGCAACGTCTTCCTCGGACCGGACACGGAAAAGCGAGACTATCACGTCAGCTTCCGTGGCCGGATGGATGAGCGTTGTGACAACGTGCGAGCGATTCGCGACCAACGTTTCCTCTACATCCGCAATTACATGCCCTATGCTCCGTGGGGCCAACACCTGAACTATCTCTGGACGATGCGTGCGACCCAAGCTTGGGAACAGCACTACAAGGAAGGCAAGACTGATTCAATCACCGGCCGATTCTTCCAAACGAAACCGATGGAGGAGCTTTATGACACCGCGGCGGATCCAGACAATGTCAACAACTTGATCCACGACGCAGCCTACGCAAACGAAGTGACTCGTTTGTCGGCTGCGATGGATGAGTGGCAACTGAAGTACTTTGACTCTGGGCTTTTGCCGGAAACTGAAGTCGTGCGCCGATCCGAGCAACTCGGAACGACGATCTATGAGATGGTTCGCGATCCATCCGCATATGACGTGAAGTCCTTGCAAGGTGCGTCGGGATTAGCACTGAAGCAAGACCCAGCAAACCTGCCACTGTTTTATAAAAATCTCAGCTCCAGCGACTTGGGTTTGCGGTACTGGGCAACAGAAGGCTGTTTCCATCTTCAAGACAAGACGACGCTCGATCTCAGCCTCATTCGCGAGCGTTTGAACGATGATTCGCATCACGTCCGGATCATGGCTGCCTGGATTCTCTACCGTGCTGGCGAAAGGAAAGCGGCTCAAGATTGCTGGAACGAATTGTTACGTAGCGATTCGTACGCGTCGCTCAAAATCGTCAACATCATTGACTGGATCGGCGAAGGCACAGAGCCCTATGCCGAAGCGATCAAGGCGTGTGGCTACAGCCACGATGGCTATGTCGATCGGATGAAGGAGTACATGGGCCTCCAGCCGGTTGCGACCGCGCCAGCAAAGAAGAACAATAAAAAGAAAGCGAAATAACGATGCCTAGTTCAATAGTAAACAAATTGTGCGTTGGGGTCGCATTCGCCGTTTCGTTCGCTTTGGTTAGTTCTAGTTCGTGTGCGGGCGAAGCAAGTCAACAAGATCCGAATAATGCTTGGCACGGTGAGAAGCCGAACGTGCTTTGGATTATGATCGAAGATTGGTCCACGGACTTGTCGTGTTACGGAACGCCGCTCGTTCACACGCCGAATATTGACAAGTTGGCGAGCGAAGGGATTCGTTACGAACGTGCCTTCACGACGGCGCCGGTTTGTTCGACGTCACGATCGGCGATGATGACTGGTTTTCACCAGAATTACATTGGCGCGAATCAGCACCGCACCTCGAATAAGAAACCGCTGCCGTACGGAATCCAACCGATCCCGAATCTGCTCCAAGACGCTGGTTATTACACCGCGACCATGAAGGGAGCCAAGACGGATTGCAACTTTACAACGTCACGTGACTTGTTCATGGGAAGCGATTGGAACGAGCGAGCCGAAGGCAAACCGTTCTATGTCCAAGCCACGCTCGCGACGACGCACCGGTCCTTCGTACGCGACCCGAAGCGTCCGATTGATGCGGATCAAGTGAAATTGCCGCCGTACTATCCTGATGTTCCACTCGCACGCCGCGACTGGGCAAACGGACTGGAAACAGCGCAAGTGGTTGATCGCGAAGTCGGCGAGTTGCTTCAACGACTCGAAGACGACAGACTCGTTGAAAATACAATCGTCGTCTTTATCGGCGACCATGGGCGATGCCACATCCGCGGGAAGCAGTTTCTCTATGACCCAGGGGTTCGTATTCCGCTCATCATCCGCTGGCCAAAGCACATTCAACCCGGAACCGTCTCCAACGAACTCGTCTCGTCGCTTGATATCTGTCAAACGATTGTCAACGTTGCCGGAGCCAAGCCCGCACATGAACTGCAAGGACTTTATCTCTTCGGCAGCGACCTGCCCGATCGAAAGTACGTGCATTTCAATCGCGACAAAATGGACGACACTCACGATGCGATGCGGGCGGTGCGAAGCGACCGCTACAAGTTGATTCACAACTTGATGCCAGAACGTGCGTATTGCCAATTGAACGAATACAAAGAGAAACAGTACCCCATGTTGGCACTGATGAATGTGATGAACATGGAAGGGAAACTGAACGCAGACCAAGCACGCTTTATGGCTGCGACGAAACCGGAGTTCGAACTCTTTGACTTAGAGAACGATCCGCATGAAATTCACAACCTTGCGGATGATCCCGCACACGCTGAGTTGAAGGCTGAACTGTTGGCGGAGATCAATCGCTGGCGAGTAGCCGTCAAAGACGTTGGCGTGACCGAGGAATTCCGCAAAGGTGGATGGCCAGCGGATTATCCAACGAAATCGCTGGAAGCATGGAAGCAAGAATTGAGCCAGTGGGAGCAAGCTTTGTTGGTTGACGGTAAAGCATCTCGAGCGGCTGGTGCTAAAAAGAACAAGACGAAGAAAGTGAAAGCAAAGTAGTTTGCGGCGTCGGCTCAGTCGCTTTCGTGAACTTGGACGAGTACGAAATGAAAAAGATCTTCGGATTACTGGCGATTGTCTTCACGATGACACTTGTCGCGCTTGGGCATATTCACGCAGCGGAAACTAAGGTCGTAACTCAGACCCGACCAAACGTACTGCTCATCATCACGGACGATCAAGGTTACGGTGACTTCTCGATTCACGGGAATCCGCATCTTCAAACGCCGAACATCGATGGACTGGCACGCTCGTCCGTCCAGTTTGAACGATTCTACGTGAACTCGTTCTGCGCACCGACAAGAGCAGCATTGTTGACTGGACGGTGGCCGCTTCGTACGGGTTGCCACGGCGTCACACATAACCGCGAAGCGATGAAGCCAAGCGAAATCACAATCGCCGAGGCGTTACAGAGTGCTGGCTATCGAACCACTTACGTTGGCAAATGGCACAACGGTGAACAGTATCCGTTTATCCCGACGGGCCAAGGGTTTGACGAGTCTTTTGGTTTCAACAATGGCCACTGGAATAACTATTTCGACGCGACGCTGCTTCGAAGCACCAAGCCAGAAGACACGGACGGTTACATCAGCGATGTGCTAACGAACGAAGCGTTGCGTTTCATTGCTGACAACAAAGACGCCCCGTTTTTTTGCTACCTCAGCTACAACGCTCCGCACTCGCCGTACCAAGTTCCTGACAAGTACTTTGACAAGTACCAGCAAAAGGGCTTTGACGAACAAGTTTCTGCGTTCTACGGCATGTGCGAGAACATCGATGACAATGTCGGTCGGTTGCTGGCAAAGCTGGACGCACTCAAGATCGCTGAGAACACGATTGTGCTGTTTCTCACGGATAACGGCGGAACTGCGGGAGTGAAGCTCTACAACGCTGGCATGCGTGGTGGGAAAACGAGTGTGCACGAAGGTGGATCTCGCGTTCCGTTGATTATGCGCTGGCCAGCTGCGAATTGGAGTCCGCGCGTTGTGAAGCCCATTGCGTCCCATATCGACATTTACCCGACGCTTTTGGATCTTTGTGGTGTGACGCCGCCGAACGGACCCAAGATTGACGGAGTGAGTTTGCGGCCGCTGCTTGAGAAGGAGTCGCCAGAGTGGCCGGAACGCGTTTTGTTCACTCACAATCCGATTGATGAAACGAACAGGTATCCTGGCGCGGTGCGAACACAGACACACCGACTCGTTCGTGAGATCAAGGGTCCAGCTGGCGGATCCAGTGCTAAGGCTCGCGACGAGACAGCGACAGCGTGGCAACTTTATGACATGGTTGCGGACCCAAGCCAAAAGAACAACATCGCGGAGAAGAACCAGAAACTCGTCAATGAGCTGAGGCTTCTTTATGACGAGTGGTTTGATGACATCTCGAAAGATGGTTTGCAACGCTATCCATTGCCAGTCGGGTATGCGGAACACAATCCAGCGGAGTTGCACGCACCGCAAGCGTTTTTTGACGAGCCGTTGCAGTTCGCGAATGGACCTGGCTACGCGCACGAATGGTTAACTCAGTGGACTGACGCGGAAGCAACGGTCTGGTTTGAGATCGACGTTGTTCGTGAAGGAATCTACGACATGGAGCTGTCGATTGCCTGTCCTGAGCCCGACGCCGGCTCGAAACTGGAGATCACAGTTGCCAATCAAACATTGCAAATCACCGTTCCATCTTGTCCGCCAGTCGAAGTTGAACTTCCGCACCGAGACGAGCAAGGCAAGACGAAGTACCGCAACCGCGAATGGGCAACGCTCAGGGCTGGCTCGGTAAAGCTTCCCCAGGGCAGAACACGATTAACACTGCAACCGCTCTCGATGGCTGGATCCCAGATCATGGATTTCAAGCAAGTAAAACTCAAGTTGCAGGCGGCGGATCCGCAGGCGTCCGAGTGATTCGACCATTCATTCTTCTATTCATTTCGATGTGGTTCATGATGAGATTCTGTTTGCCGTTCGTCGTTACGGTATTGGGATTCCTTGCGATTCGTTCGGTCGCCGTTGGCGAGGAGTCGTTTCCAACACCGCCGGATACGGAGACATCGTCGACACAGCCGTTATCGGCACAGGATGCTGCTGTACGCATGCAGATGCCCGACGGGTTTCGCATGTCCGTCTTTGCAAGCGAGCCAGACGTACGCCAGCCGATTTCGATGACGACGGACACGCGCGGGCGTCTCTGGGTCGCGGAGAACTACACCTATTCAGAACGGCCGGTCGTGTTCCATCAAGAGCTGAGAGATCGAATCGTGATCTTCGAGGATACGGACAATGACGGAACGTTCGATAAGCGAACCGTGTTCTGGGACGGTGCTCACCAGTTGATGAGTATCGAGGTCGGAAGCGGCGGCGTGTGGGCGCTGTGTCTTCCGGAACTCGTTTTTATCGCCGACAAGGACGGTGATGATGTGCCTGACGGTGAGCCACAAGTTCACTTGGACGGTTTCGCTGAGAAACAGGGCTCGCATACCGTTGCGAATGGGTTGCGATGGGGACCGGACGGTTGGCTCTACGGACGCCAGGGGATTCTTGCGAAGTCCTTGGTCGGCAAGCCAGGGAGTGCTGAGTCCGAACGCACGGATTTGAACGTGGGGATTTGGCGGTATCACCCAACGCGTCATGTGTTTGAGAACGTGGCTTACGGAACAACGAACCCGTGGGGCATGGATTGGGACGAACACGGCGAGATGTTTTTTATCAATACAGTCATCGGGCATTTGTGGCATGTGATTCCTGGTGCTCACTACCGTCGGATGAGCGGTGGTGATTTGCATCCGCAAATTTATGACGTGATCGAACAGCACGCCGATCATGTTCACTGGGCGACCGGTGAAGTTTGGACTGACGTTCGAAAAGGTGTCACCGACGCAACCCTCGAAGCGGGCGGCGGACACGCGCACACGGGAATGCTCATCTACCAAGGCGGCCAATGGCCAATGGATTGGAACGGGAAATTGTTGACCGTGAACTATCACGGCAAGCGTTTCAACGTCGAACGTCTGGAACGCCAAGGCACAGGCTTTGTTGGCAAACGAGAGCCAGACGCGTTTATGTCACAGGACCCATGGTTTCGCGGATTGGACATCATTCCCGCGGCGGACGGCAGCGTTTTCTTGAGCGATTGGAGTGACACTGGCGAGTGCCACGATAATGATGGCGTGCACCGATCCAGCGGCCGTATTTACAAAATCTCCTACGGCGATTCCAAGTCGTCTGTGCCCAGTGATCTCAACTCGCTGAGTTCAGTCGAGCTTGCCAAGTTACAGCTGAGCGACAACGTGTGGCTTGCGAGAGCAAGTCAACGCGTGTTGGTAAATCGTCAAGCAGAGGGAGGCGACGTTGGCGATGCGATGGCTGCGCTGAATAGGATCGCCGAACAGGAGTCTAGCGTCGTGTATCGCCTACGGGCATTGTGGACGCTGCATTCACTTGGGCTTGATGACGTGAGCTATTTGAAGCATTTGCTTTCTGACCCCAATGAGCATCTGCGGACTTGGGCGATACGTTTGCTTGAGGATGAAAGTCGCGTAAACAAAGCTCATCGCACGGCGTTCGAAGAATTCGCGGTGAACGATTTGGCGAAACTCGCGATCGCGGAACCGAGCGGGCTGGTTCGGTTGACGCTCGCGTCGTTGCTTCAAAAATTGCCGCTTGAATGTCGCTGGTCGATTGCCCGTGCACTGTTATCGCATGCTGAAGACGCCGCTGATCACAACCAACCGCTCATGCTGTGGTGCGGGATTCTTCCGCTCGCGGAGGCAGATGCCAACCGATTTGCGAATTTGATTGCTGAAGCCAAGATCCCACAAGTCCAACGCTACGGTGCCCGGCGATTGACAGAAAACCTGGACGCATCACCGCGAGAGCTAGGCGAACTAATCAGTGTTGTTGCCAAGCGAAATGCGAATGAGTGTGTGAACGCGATGCTTGATGGAATCACCGACGCTCTCGCAGGACGACGCAATGCACCCAAACCTGACGGCTGGGATGCGGGATACGCAATGATGTCGAGCGGGGCCAATCAAGCGACACAAGATCGGCTGAGAGATTTAAGTGCGTTATTCGGTGACGGACGGGCATTGGATTCTCTTCGGGCCACGGCGATGAATCCGAACGATACGCTCGTTCGTCGCAGCGCAGCATTGCGGACACTGGTGGCGTCGCGAGCACCAGAGCTTCGAGCCACGTGCGAACAGCTTCTCGACGTTCCGGGACTGACCGTCATCGCGGCCGGTGGCCTCGCGCTGTCCGATGACACCGCGATTGCTGATCGTTTGATCTCGATGTGGAACAAACTCGACGGACAAGACCGAAATCCAATGATGTCGGTTCTGATTTCGCGTCCGAAGTGGGTCAACAAAGTGCTTGACGCTGTGGCGGAAGGAACGATCGAGCGTCAACGTCTCGGCGCGTACCAAGTCCGCCAAATTCGTGCATACGGGGATGCGGAGTTGATCTCGCGACTGGAAACGATCCTTGGCAAGTCATCGACGGTGAATAGTGCTTCAAAGCCAGAGCTAGTGGAACGGTGGAAAAAGCAACTCGATCCAGCCACGTTGGCTATGGCAGACAAACGCAATGGACGAGCGGTGTTTCAGACGTCTTGTGCGGTTTGCCATCAACTCAATGGCGAAGGCAAACAAATCGGCCCAGATCTCACGGGTGCGGCTCGAGACAACTTGAATTACTTGCTCGAGAATATTCTAACGCCAAGTGCCGTGTTGGCTGATGAGTATCGGCAATTGACTGTGTTGCTTGACGACGGGCGAGTGTTAGTGGGAATCAAGAAACCGTCAGCGAATGGCACGCTCAAGCTTCAAACGACCACTGAACTTGTTTCGCTTTCGCTCGACGAAATCGAGGAGCAAACGGAATCGCGATTATCGATGATGCCAGAAGGACTTCTCGATTCTCTTGATGCGGTGAAAGTACGCGACTTGTTTGGTTATCTGATGTCGAAGGAGACACCCCAGTGAGTTGCTTTCGAGTAGTTTCTTGGTTGTTTTGTTCACTATTCACATTGACTGGTTGCTTTGCCATCGGCGCCGACCGTCCCAATGTGATGATTATTCTTGCGGATGACTTGGGGTATGGTGATCTGCAGTGTTACAGCACGTCTTCCAAGATTCCCACACCGAACCTGGATCGATTGGCCGCTGGTGGTGTGAGGTTTACGGATGCGCATACACCATCCTCCGTCTGCACACCGACTCGATACGGATTGTTGACAGGACGATATTGTTGGCGAACATCGTTGAAGAGGGGCGTGCTCGACGGTTTTGATCCACCGCTAGTCGAGCCAGATCGCGTGACGCTGGCTAGGTTTCTTGGTCAGCTTGGCTATGCGACATGCTGTGTCGGCAAATGGCACCTCGGGATGAACTGGACCCGAAAAGATGGCACTCCGATGCCCAACAGACTGACCGAAGGCGTCGGGAAACATCGCTCGGGTGATGAAGTTGATTTTACCGTTGCAACGACCGGAGGGCCAATCGATTGCGGCTTCGATTCCTACTTTGGCATCAGCGCCTCGCTCGACATGTCGCCCTATGGTTTTATCGAAGGACGTAGGATGCCTGTGCCTCCGACGGAGAAGATGGCGGATACGAAGGAATTGGCGATGAGTGTTTCGGAAGGCGTTTTGTCACCAGGCTTTACGCTTGAGGGAGTGCTTCCGGCTTTGACGATGCGGGCCAAGGAGTTTATCGAGTCACGTCGTGGCAACGAGAGGCCGTTTTTCTTGTATGTCCCGCTTGCTTCGCCGCATTTGCCGGTCGTTCCAACTAAGCAATGGCGAGGTAAAAGTGGGATCGGCGACTACGGCGATTTTGTTGCTGAGACCGACGCGAGTGTCGGCGTGTGGCTCGACGCCCTCGATGCGACGGGTGTGGCCGATAACACGATTGTGATCTTCACGAGTGACAATGGTGGGCTATGGCACAAGTGGGATGCCAAAGAGTCGGATGATGTTGCATCGTACCGACCGACGCCGCGCGGCCTGTACAATGCCGAACATGATCATCACAGCAATGGTGAACTGCGTGGAACAAAAGCAGACATCTGGGAAGGTGGACACCGTGTGCCGTTCATCGTTCGTTGGCCGGCAAAGCGTACTGCGATGGGGAAAATCAGTTCCTCGCATGTTGAGTTAAATGATGTGTTTGCCACACTCGCACAAATCGTTGGTGCGCCACTCGGTGAGCATGTAGCGGAGGACAGTTTTAGCTTCGCCAACGAGATTACCGGCGCACCTTCGGAACAGCTCAAGCGGACATTTTCAGTCCACCATTCGATCTCCGGTGTCTTTTCCTTGCGTGAAGGTCCTTGGAAGTACGTTCCGTCTCGAGGCAGCGGTGGATTTTCGCAACCAAAGACGATTCGGGCAAAAGCTGGCGCGGTGGAAACTCAGCTCTACAATCTTGAAACTGACGCCAGCGAAACTCGCAACGTGTCAGCTGAGAATCGAGAGATCGTCGATCGCATGGCGAAGCGTTTAGAGCAAGTCCAAGCGTCTGAGCGTACTCGTCCGTAGAATGGTTTCGACCGCCGTCATCTCGCCAGGAACGCCAAGCCATGTTTCGTTTCGACTCATTTACACGTGGAGATCTCTTTTCGCTCACTGTTCTTTTTGGGATGGCATTCATTTGGCAAGAGCACGCGGTAGTCACGGCTCAAGAGTCAAAGCCTGCAACGGATTCGCCTTTAGAAGCCGGCCAATTCCATTGGCGTGTTGGGCAACCCGTATTGGGTGTGGACCAAGAGCGTTTTCCGTCTTCCTTGGAGCATCCTTGGGTCGCAGTGAAAGATCCGAGCATCGTTCGCCATGACGGACGGTGGCACTTGTTCTGTACGCTGCGAAAGCTCAAGCAAGGCGATGGACGAATTCGGATTGGGTACTTGTCGTTCGAAGACTGGTCTCAAGCCGCGACAGCCGACTGGGCCGTGCTCACGTTGACGATGCAGTATCACGGTGCGCCGCAGATCTTTTATTTTGAGCCGCACAAGAAATGGTACTTGGTTTATCAAGCGGCGGACGACACGCGTGGGCTGAAGTATGGGCCGTGCTACTCCACCACGACCAATCTCAATGATCCAGCGAGTTGGACGTTGCCGGAACCGATGTACGTCGTGAAAGACGGCGCCAAAGCCGGACTCGACTACTGGGTAATTTGTGACGAGTCCCACGCATATGTATTTTTTACAACGCTCGACGGCCGCATGTGGCGAGCACAAACAGAACTGGCTGAATTCCCCAACAGCGGATGGAGTGAACCGGTTGTGGCGTTGAAAGCGGACATCTTTGAAGCGAGCCACACCTACAAGTTGGCTGGACGAGATCAATACTTCACCGTTGTCGAGGCCAAGACCGACAAGCGTCGTTACTTCAAGGCTTTCGTCGCAGACTCGCTTGATGGCACGTGGCGACCGTTGGCTGCGAGCCTCGACAAACCGTTCGTCGGAATATCAAACGTTGTGAACCAGTCCGAGTCATGGGCAACGTCGTACAGCCACGGCGAGTTCATTCGACTCGGCAACGACCAGAAGCTTCAAGTGGATGCCGAGCGAATGCAGCTGCTGTTCCAGGGGGCAAACGACGATGAGTACCAACGCGCGTACGGCGAGATTCCTTGGCGACTCGGACTATTGAAGATAGAGTCCCCGTAGTACACGCCGAATCAAAAAAGCATCAATCATCTCGTTAGTTGGCAAGTTGCGTTGTGAGATCGGTTTTCAGCTTCTTGAAGTCTTCGCGTTCCCTTATCGGGTCAAACGCGGATTGCTCCAATTCCTTTAACGACCGTTCATTTTGGAAGTAGGTCAACTCGCGAGCCTTTTGCAACGCCGCAATCGCTTTGCTGGCCAACTCTTCGCTGCTGGATTCGCGAATGTCTGAGTCAAGTGTTTCATCTTTCTTTGCAGCCTCCGCAGAAGCAATCAAGACTTTGGCTCCATCGAACCACGTGATACTATTTGCAGTCTCAGAAGCAGTCTCTGTGTCCACGGCCTCGCTCGCCGATTTGTGATCGCCGGATAGAGCCAGCGAGATTGCTCGAGCCATTCGGATTTCTGGCTTGTTCTTTTCGTTTGCTAATTCAATTGTTTTGTCGTAAGCGAGGATTGCTTCTGCGTATTTCTTTAATGCGACAAAGGCGTCTGCACGTCCCCAATGATTGTTACGAAGTACGTCGTTGATGCGCGGATCATCCGAGGTTGCTCGCAAGGGTTCAAGTGTTGCGTTGGATCGGTCGTACCAAGCGATCGCATTTTCAAACTCGCCACTCTTTAGCCGGCTGTTCCCTTCATTTCCTTCACTGAGGCCCAAGGTGAGTGCGAAATTAACCACAGTGGGAAATTGCTTGGCAAGTTTGTGAGTGACTTCCATGGATTCCTTGTTGCTTTCGTCGGAAAGATCCTGCTCTCCAGCCACCATGTAAAGGACCGCGAGGTTTGCTAGTCCAGAGGCCAAGTCACTTTGGTAAGACGGAATTTCAGGATGCTCGACGACCAACTTGCGAGACATCGCAACGGCTTCTTGGATCAACTCAATACCTTCGTCGAGTCGGTTCAGTCGCCGCAGGGTTCCGCCTAGATTGGAGAGACATGTCGTCAATCCTGCCTGCGCTTCGACCGAATTTGGTTCGAATGTCAAAATTGCTCTCCGAATCTGCACCGCACTGCGATGTAACTTCTCAGCGTCCTGATCTTGTCGATCCTCGTAGGCAAGTTGAGCGCGATGGGTGTAGATGTTCGACAAGTCACGAGCATAGGCATGAATGGAAGGAAACTGTTTTGTCATACGCAGCAATATTTTCTCTGCTTGTTGGAAATCCGCATTTGCTGATTCGGTATTGTTCTGGCGACGATGCACCGTCCCACGGCGCTCCAGTATCGCAGAAGCGAGTTCAGACAGTTCAGTATCGTTTGGTAGTGCTTTGCGGCGTTTGTCGATGATTTGCAGACTTTCGTTGAGTACTTTCAGCGACTCATCAAATCTTCCCAATTGTAGATAGTAGGAAGACAAAAGAATGGCCGCTTGGATGTAACCGATTGAGGGATGTTCATCAGAGTGCGCAGTAGCCGATGCATCCATACTGGCTTGGATTTCTTGGATCGCCGCGTCGTGATGTCCGAGTTTCCACGATATCTCACCCAATGTTTTATGCGATGAAGCGAGGTCCATCATGGAAGCGGGGTCGTTTCGGCGACGCTCGGAAAACTCACGATAGAATTCTTGGGCTGACTCGAGAAGTTCTCGGCGGAGTCCGTCCATGTGTGGTTCATTCAACAGTCGGCTGTCGCCGACCTGAGTCAAATAGCGATCAACCGCTCCACGCGCAAGTTGATAGTTTTCTTCCGCAACTTTCTGGCTTTCCTCAGCGATTCGTGTATTCGCCTCCGCAATACCTCGTTGCTTGTTGGCCCGATTCAGCCCATAGGCGGTCCCGATCACTCCGACGATTAATGAGAGGAAAACCATCGCGGCCGCAGCAACGGGGCCCTTGTGTTTGCGAATGAGTTTCTTCAAACGATACGCTCTGCTCGGCGGATGCGCCAGTACCGCTTCGCCCGCCAAATAGCGGCTGATATCCGAGGCGAATGCGTTAGCCGTTTCATAGCGCCGAACGCGGTCCTTCTCAAGAGCCTTCATCACAATCCAATCCAATTCGAGTCGCAACATATTCGTTAGCGACTTGGGTTCCATGCTTCGATTTGCTGATAGGCTCGGTAGCTGATCGGCGGTGCTCAGCTTGGTGCTCGGTCGCGGCGGGTCTTCCTCACGGATGACACGCAAGACTTCGAGCATCGCAACTTTCTTAAGCTCAACGGTTCGAAAAGGTGTGCTGCCAGACAGAAGTTCGTATAACAACACCCCAAGCGAGTACACGTCGCTGCGAGTATCAATATCAATCCTATTCAAACTTGCTTGTTCTGGTGACATGTACTCCGGCGTACCGACGACATGGTTAATACCGGTATTCTCCATCGATTCCACTAAGCCAGCGTCTGTTGCCTTAGCAACACCAAAGTCAATCACTTTCGGGACGGGCCGGTCGTCAACGGTCGCGACCAAGACATTTGACGGTTTGATGTCACGATGGATGATTCCTTTTTGATGCGCATGCTGGATGGCTTGACATACGGGAATGAAGAGTTCCAAACGCTGACGCGGAGTCAGTTTGTGTGTATCGCTGTATTCAGTGATCGATACTCCCTTTACCATCTCCATCACGAAATACGGCGATCCGGAATGGGTCACTCCACCGTCGTAGATTTTGGCAATGTTGGGATGATCCATCACCGCAAGCGCCTGACGCTCAGCTTCGAAGCGAGACAAGACGACCTTCGAATCCATCCCAGCCTTGATGAGCTTCACGGCGACCAACCGCTTCACGGGTTGGAGTTGCTCGGCCCGCCAAACCGTCCCCATACCGCCTTCGCCCACGCACTCCATCAGGCGATACTTTCCGCCAATCGTGCCGCCAGATGTTTCTCGATGAGCTTTGGAAACGACAGTTGGCTCAATTTCTCCTTCGAGCGCAGACTTCGGCAAGTCCTCGCCACTTGCTTGCGTGGCCTCAATGTCATCCGCCTGAATGCCATCATCATCGTTCTGGGGCACATGGTCCGACGTTTCGTCGTCATATGGCATGCTGTGATTCCGAAGTGAGCGATGAGGTTGTCGTATAGGAACTGCGTCTGGAAATAGCCAAACAAGAAAAATGGAGCTCTGGAGTTGCTGAATCCACCAAGATTCTTACCATGTCGCACCTTAAAAGCTAAGGAAAGACTATCCCAGATGCAAACGTTTTATGCCTTGAGACTCCGTTGAGTTAGAATTGTCTAGCGACAATTAAATTTCCCTTTCCGCGACAATTAGAAATCCGCTGTTGAGTCGCTGGGTCGGGTTTCACGCGATTGCGTTCCCCGGCTCAGCGACAATTAGAATTCCCCTGCTCGGGGAGATCATCGCACCATC
>JBGTAI010000323.1:0-2876 GCA_041749955.1 Pirellulaceae bacterium
AAGCCGCGTACTTCGGGTCGCCCGTGAGCTGGTAAGCGAGCAGAGTGGCGATGATCGTTTCATTCTGAGGCCACCAGAACTTCATGTCATGCCAGTACTCTTGGATCGGCAGCCCGTTGACATCAACAAAGTACAGGATGCCGCCGTGTTCATTGTCCCAGCCTCGCTCCCACATCCAATCGAGCATCTGGCAACCGATGCGAATGAGTTCGTCGACTTGACGCAGTTTGCCTTCGTGCATGATGAACCATGCACCTTCGATCGCGTGACCGGGATTGAGCATGCGGCCGTCGAAGTGATCGATCATTTCTCCTTGACTGCCGACCGTTTCCATCACGCAGGCAATGTCCGCTTTCAGATGATATCGACGGATAGCGTCGATGCTGCGATCGATCCACTCGTTGGCACTCGATAGACCAATGGAGTCGCGGAGTTGTTGGGCGGTAACGATCGTAATCATCGGAAAGCCGATGCCACGCGTCGGCCGCGTCTCCGTGTATTTCGGCTCAACGCCCTGTGGATTCAAGTTGTGGTCGATAAAGCGTTTGAAGGTTCGCTCCGCTTTTTCGAAGTAGTGTGATTCACCCGTTGCCTTGGCCAATTCACCATACGCGATCGCAGCAAAACTCTCCGAAAACGCGTATCGCCGTTTCCGGATCGGCTTGCCTTCGCGAGTGAGATGAAACCACATCCGACCGTCGGTTGGATCGAAACAGTATTCATCGATGAACTTCGCACCGTGCTTGGCCAACTCTAGCCATTCGTCGCGTGGCTCGACGTTGTTGTAGAGTTCACCGAGCAACCAGGTGAATCGGCACTGTTGCCAAACACCTTTGTCCGTATCGATGACTGTGCCGTCGCGACCGAGCGACATCATAAAGCCACCGTGCTCGCGGTCGACGCAGTGCTTTGTCCAAAACGGCAGCGTGTCACCCAACAAACCGTCACGGTAAGTTGAGATCAGTTGGTCGATACGAGCAGCGTCCAATTTTGGTTTCCTATTGGTTGTTAGATCTTTGTTCCAAAAACAGTCGTGAACAGCCTTCCGTTATGAACGATAATGTGCCCCGAAGATCGCGTGAACCACAAGTGACGAACGACAACGTAGAACAGGCTGCCAGCCTGTTATTGCACCAGGGATACGCATGAATCACGCGACGCTCCTTTCACGCGAGATCGTAGCATGATGGCACTCAAAAACGAGGTGGACATCATTTTCTAGCAATTACGCTTTGTGCAACATCGCTTTCTATCGACCGCCATAGCCATTCATTACCGCCAGGTCGCCAATGCCGTCGAAGCGAAAGTTGGGGACATGTTCGTCCGCAATCGGTCGATCGAAGTATCCCCAGCTGATCGGTCACTTTGGTCCATGTAAAGTCCGCTCGATTGATCCCAAACGATACACAGCGCCGACAATCTTCGTATGAAAATGCGTGCTTTGTTGGCAGAGGCATATTGCAACGAAGGGATCGGGAAAGCAGAGTTTACTTTCATTCGCGATCGTCGATTGAAGTTATGGCTGGATCGACCGAGATGATCGCGTATTGCTATGACGAACAGCTACCGGTACTAAACCAAGATCTTGACTCGATTGAACATGATGACCCATCCTCGGCCGCTTTCTAGTTCATCTCATTCGACTGGGCGGCTTTCTTCGAGGCAATCTTCGTCGTCCAACGGTTTTCATACGACGGACTGGAGCGTGTTGGCGAGATTGGATACTCCTGAGTTTGCGGACGCACTAGCCAAGTTGTGCCAGCAGTACTGGTATCCTGTTTACGCGTTCATTCGTCGACGCACTTCGGACACGCATCGGGCGGAAGACCTAACGCAAGCCTTTTTCTGCAAAGTGATTTCGTTGCAGACGTTTCGAATGGCGGATCGCGAGCGAGGTCGATTTCGAGCGTTCCTGTTGACGGCGGTCAAGAATTTTCTGGCTTCTGAGTACCAAGCCTCTCAAGCCCAGAAGCGTGGTGGCGATCATGACGTCTTTTCACTGGATTTTACTGTCGCTGACCAGATGTACCGACGAAATCGGACGTCGCAGGCAGCCCCCGAACAGGAATTTGATCGAGCTTGGGCATTATCGCTGCTCGAACAAGCAATCGACCGACTTCGAGAAGAATACGAAGCTCAAGGAGATCGATTGAGATTCGAGTTGTTCGTGCCCAGCCTGCGTTCCTCGAGTCTGGATTACCCGTCACTTGCGTCACAATTAAGAATTTCGGAGGTGGCCGCTCGTAAGGCAGTCTCCCGATTCCGAGCTTGTTACGGCCAGCATCTAAGAAACGCAATCGCCTCGACTTTGGCCGACGAAGACTCAATCGAAGAGGAAGTCGATTGGATTTTGAATGTGCTGAAGGCCAATTAGTCGCTCCGATTCATCGGCTGATGTTTTTCTAGAGTTTTCTTGAAAAGGCGAGTCACACTCGGATGCGGATTCGGTAGAGCTTGGTGAGCAAACTGGCTCGTTACGACTGTTGATAAAACGGAGGACCTTTCATGACTGATTCGAACACCTGTGAAAGTTGCGGGACCAAGCTGACGGCTGGGGTCGAGTTTGAGTTTTGCCCCGCATGTTTAGCGAAAGAGGCAAAGGCATCATCGGCGGCCGGACCTGAGTTGGCTCCTGAATTAGCGGGGACCACCACGGGGCATCCGTCCAGCACGTCAGGTTTCGTCGCCCCATCGCCCGAGGAGCTGAATACGCTGATTTCCGGAATCGAAGTGAACGAGTTGATCGGCCGAGGAGGAATGGGGGCGGTCTACCGTGGCCGTCAATCGAGCTTGGATCGCGATGTCGCCATTAAAGTTTTGCCACGTGAGACGCAAGCATCGTCGCAACTTGGCGAGCGTTTCCAGCGTGAAGCTCA
>JBGTAI010000324.1:0-17675 GCA_041749955.1 Pirellulaceae bacterium
CCTGACAAACTTGGCGTTCTTCATCCGAGAGTCGGACGATATACTTTTTGATCATTGGAAACCTCCGTGTGTTGACGAAAGTTTCCGCTAATTTAAGCAAATCAACCAACCCCAATTCTTAGGCTGGATGACGCACTAGTGACATGCTTTTCCCGTCGAGGATGACGTTGGCGGGCAAGTCGAACTGGTGTGAACGGCTTTCCATGAAGTGCATCTGATAGCCAGCTGTGTTGGGAAAAACGACCAGATCGTCGACTGCGACTCCGGCATCGAATCGGAATTTTCTCGGGCTGATGAACTCGCTCTCCGTGCAATACGCGCCCACGAAATAGCCTTCGGCGGTTTGGGTTCGAGCTCCGAGCCCAGTCGTCAGGAGCGCGGGATCGACCGAGAAATCGACGGCGGTCGTTCGACAGTTGGTCCGGTTCATGGCCAGTCCGACGAGCAAGTTCCCGTCGCTGTCGAGTTTGCGGAATGCAACTCGCGCAATAGTCATGCCGCAACCGTTCAAGAGCGATCGACCCGGTTCGCACCGCAATTGAACGTCGGTAGCGAGAAGCCGCTGGGCGACGGTGAATGAAGCTGAACCGGTGCCGCGAAGAACACAATCAAGCCACTGAGGCGAGGAGAGCGGCTGCCAATAAGGATAAATGTGGTTCGATAACGTGACGCGACCTACCGTGAGGGTGCTTCCAAAGGCACTCCCGAAATCAACGCCAGCAGCCGTGATTCGATCCAAACTCGGGTCATGAGTTTGCCGATCGAGTTGTTCCCTGAATGCATCCCACTGGGACTCGTGTCGCAGGTAACAAACGGGAAAACCGCCTCCCATATCAACAAACTCGAGAGGGACACCTAGCTGTCGAAGTGATTCGACCAAGTCGAGAGACTGGTTGAGCGCCGCGATCCTCTCGTTGGTGTCGAACCCGTCCAGATGAAAGTGCAGCCCTTTCCATTGAATCCGCGATGACAACGATTGGTCGTCCAGAGACTTGCGAATGACATGGATGGCGTCTTGGCAGTCCACACCGAAACGGGATCGATGCGTTCCTGTTGGAAAAGCAAACTTTCGCAGTCGCAGTGCAAGTACGGCACAGCCGCGTGATGAATTTCGAAGTCGCTGCTTCACGCCGTCGAGTTCATCCAAGTTGTCGATGACGATGGTCGCGTGGTTTGCGATCGCCAAATCGATGGCTTCCACCTCCTTCACCGCTGCCGAATAGACAATCCGCTCGCCGGGCAAGTTTCGCTGCACGCATTGATGCATTTCATTGAAACTGGCTGTGTCCACGCCGATTCCCAATCCGATCGCCTCGTCCACGTAAGCCATGCATTTATTCGCTTTGCGAGCGAAGTAGATTTGCAAGTCGATCCCGTGAGTCTTGGCCACCGAAACGAGCTCAGCCGTGTTTTTCGACATCCTGTGGGGGAAATGCAGATGCACGGGCGACCGAAATTCCTCAACGATTTCAGCGAGTTCCTGTGGCTGGCACAGGCACTCACGCATCCACGCGTCCCACTCGGCTTCCAGCGGACAAAGCCCGATACAACCAGCAAGTTCATGCATCCGCTATCTTCAATGGGTGTTCGAATTCGTGGTGAAGTAAAAAGGTCGTTTTAATGTCATGGCTCGCTAGAACCGTTTTGTTAACGATGATCGTTGCTGTCGCATCCAAAGGCGTCGGCGCGGAAACGCTCTCGTTTAGCGTCGAGCGGCCCTCGTTTGCCATCGAGCGGATTGTGGCTCATCAAGGTTTCGATGGCGAGACGTGTTGGGTGCACGCTCGCGCCGGCGCCATTCCGTCGCAACAAACCGGCAATCCGTCGGATCAGCCTTTGGTGGTGATGACGATGCAGAAACTTCTTCTCACAGGCTCCGACGTGTTTTTCGAGCTTAACGAAACCCGATCCAGCGACGGTGGTTTGTCGTGGACAGCACCTTCACCCCAGAATGTTTTTAAGCGGCAAACATTTCAATCGCCTAATTCAGACCGCATTCCTGGCGCTCCGGTCACGGTCGACATGCTCCAAGCGGGTGACGTCACGACGGTGTGCGATTTTGTTCCAGCCTGGCACGCGGCGAGTCAACGGTTGCTTGGAATCGGTCAAACGGTTTGGTATCGAGACAACCGCGTCATGACTCCGCGCCCTCGCGGCATCGCCTACGCAGTTTACGATGCCGCTCGAAATACGTGGAGGCCGTGGAAAACAGTCGAGCTCCCGGCGACGACGCGTTTTCAAGATGCGGGGTCTGGAAGTGCCCAGCGAGTTGATCTGCCCGGCGGTGATGTGTTGATACCGTTCTATTTCAAAGAGCCATCGTCCAAACGCTACAGCACTGCCGTTTGTCGATGTCGGTTTGATGGGAACACGCTGTGGTACATCGAGCATGGTACCGAGATGAGTGTTCCCGAAAAGCGTGGCCTCTACGAACCATCGTTAACTCATTTTCATGGTCGCTATTACCTCACGATGCGGAACGACGATTGTGGTTACGTCAGTGTCAGTGATGACGGGATTATGTTTGCTGAGCCGAAGCGATGGCTGTTCGACGATGGCGAGGACTTGGGCAACTACAACACCCAACAGCACTGGGTCACGCACAAGGATGGGCTGTTTCTCGTTTACACGCGCCGCGGAGCGATCAACGATCACGTATTTCGACATCGCGCACCGCTGTTTATCGCAAGTGTCGATCCAGAGACATTGAGTGTCATTCGTAGCACCGAACAGGTACTGATCCCCGAGCGAGGTGCACGGCTGGGGAACTTTGGCGTTGTGGACGTTTCACCAAATGAGACCTGGGTCACGGCGGCTGAATGGATGCAACCCGAAGGCGTCGAGAAGCATGGCAGTGACAACAGTATCCATGTTGTGAAGCTGAAATGGAGTGTGCCGAACGTTCCGTCGAAATCGCCCCAGCATTCCGATCAAACATGGACAGACATCCAATCCTATTTCTCACCTCCGGCGAGCTACCAGGCCGCGAGCGATCCGGATGATCTCGGTGATTATTCCACACCACTGCGATTCGAAGATGGAACGCAAGTCAAAACCGCCGCGGATTGGGAACGACGGCGCGAAGAAATTCGAATCGAGTGGGAGGGCCTGCTGGGCAAGTGGCCGCCGCTGAACCCAGAACCCAGCGTTGACGTTCTCAAGACTGAGCAAAAGGATGGGTTCTCGCAACAGCAAGTGCGGTTTCGTTGGGCACCGAATGAGTCGACCACTGGGTACTTGTTGGTTCCCAATTCCAAGGGACCTCATCCGGCCGTGATCACTGTTTTTTACGAACCGGAAACGGCAATCGGACTCGGTAAACCCAATCGCGACTTTGCATTGCAACTCGCTCGACGCGGGTTTGTCGTGCTATCACTTGGCACGACCGAGGCCAGCGAAGCGAAGACTTATGCGATTTATCATCCAACGATCGAGTCCGCTGAGGTTGCTCCTTTGTCGATGTTGGGCTTCGCCGCGGCCCAGGCTTGGTATGTATTGGCGGCGCGGTCTGACGTGGACTCCACACGAATTGGCATCGTTGGTCATTCATTCGGCGGCAAGTGGGCGATGTTCGCTTCGTGCTTGTTCGACAAGTTCGCTTGCGCGGCGTGGTCCGATCCCGGGATCGTCTTCGACGAGTCGCGGCCAAGTGTTAACTATTGGGAGCCTTGGTATCTTGGTTATCATCCGCCGCCTTGGCGCGAGCGTGGCATGATCGGGCCCGACAATCCGGCCAAAGGCTTGTATCCGAGTCTCGTCGCGACCGGGCATGATTTGCATGAGTTGCACGCACTCATGGCGCCTCGGCCGTTTTTGGTGTCCGGAGGCTCCGAAGATCCGATATCACGATGGCGAGCCCTCAACCATACTGTTGCCGTGAATCGAATTTTGGGATTTGAAAATCGAGTTGCGATGACGAACCGTCCTGATCATGATCCGAATCCTGATTCGAACCAAACAATCTACTCCTTCTTTGAACACTTCCTCCAACCTCCCGCCTCAGAATGAAATCACTGTTCCTCACGTTCGTACTTGTCGCTGTGCCAGTGGGTGACTTGCTTGCACAAGCTCCTCGCTATAACGATGCCAAGCCCCAGCAATACAAGTTGTCCGCTCGCGCGAGTGAAATTGACAATCGCGTCAAGTCGCATCCCGAGATCGGTTTCTTGATTGACGGTGCGAACGGCAAACCGGCGGATACGGAGCAAGCCAGTGTGGACACGCGTGTGGCACCGAAAGGCAAACTCGTCATCTGGCTGATGGGACACAACCAAGCACTATTCGACCGTTTGAACAGCTACGGTTTGCACGCGATCCAGGTGAGTTATGCGAATCAGTGGTTTTCGAAGTGTTGTCAAGAAAAGCCGATCAATGAACATTGTCGCGGCGACATTCGACTCGAGGCGGCAACAGGCGAGGACTTCAGCGATGAAGTTGATATTCCGAAACCCGATGGGATGATGGAACGTGCGTATCAATTCGTGAAGTGGCTGAGCCAAAAGAACCCGCAAGGCAACTGGAAGCAATTCATTTCCGCTGATGGAAAGGGACTTCGCTGGGACAAGGTGATTGTTTCGGGGGCGTCACACGGTTCGACCACTGCCGCTCGCTTTGCGAAGCATCAAAAGGTCGATCGCGTCGTCGCACTTTGTGGGCCTCGCGACAACTACCAAACTTGGCAAGCACTTCCGTCGGCAACTCCCGCGAATCGCTATTTCGGATTCTCACATACTTTAGATGGTGGATGGACTGCCGATCATTATTGCCGCAGTTGGGAACTGCTCGGGTTGCACCAGTTCGGACCGATCGTGGACGTGGACAGCGCCAAGCCGCCGTACGGCAACACTCGGCGTCTGGTCACGAGTTTCGATGTCGGTGGTGATGCAAACGCGGCGCACAGCAGCGTGACGCCAGGGAGCAAGTCATTCAAAGACAAAGCGACTGGCAAGTTCATGCATGAGGACGTCTGGCGATATTTGTATACGCACCCAGTCGACGTTGTCGGAAACCCTGTGCCGATGGACGATAGCTGCGATAAGGTGCAAGCCCAGTAACGACTCAAACGTTGTCGCTGTGTTTGCGCTCGCTCATGTCGATTGCCATGTTGATAGCGGCGATCATGCTGGAGTGACTCGCGATGCCTTTCCAGGCGATGTCGAGAGCTGTGCCATGGTCGACGCTGGTTCGAATGATCGGCAAGCCGAGTGTGACGTTGACACCGTCATCGAATGCGATCGCCTTGAGCGGAATCAGCCCCTGGTCGTGGTACATGCACACATACACGTCTGTCTTGGCCCGCATCGCGGGAGTGAAGGCTGTGTCAGGCGGGACCGGGCCAATGATCTGAATCCCCTTCGCCGCCGCGGCTGTGATCGCGGGTTCGATAATGTTGCGTTCTTCACCGTGGCTGAATAAACCATTTTCACCCGCGTGTGGGTTCAATCCGCAAACGGTGACTCGGACGTCGCCGCTTGCTCGATGACTTAGTGCTCCCGCAGCCAAGTGAATGGTGCGGACAATCGATTCGACAGAAAGCGAGCGGGGGACATCGGCCAACGGGATGTGGATCGTTACCAGTGCACAGGATATTTCGGGTGCTGAGAGCATCATGCGAAAATCGTCGGTGCCGGTCTGTGCCGCGAGTAATTCCGTGTGCCCAGGAAACGCAATCCCAGCCGCGTGCCAAGCTTCCTTCTGGATTGGTCCCGTGACGATGGCGTCCACTTGTCCAGCGATGGCCGTGTTGATGGCGCGGACGACGGCGTCATAGGAGGCCTGTCCAGTTTCACGCGAGAACTTTCCTGGGTGAATTGCATCGCGTTGAATGTCACCGACGTTGATCCAGTCCCGAGCGTGGTCGTCGACGAAGTTGGCTAGGTTAAAATCGCTGTCCAAATCGCTGGAGATTTCTCGCGGAAGCGTCTCTGCGACACGTCTCAGCACGTCGATCGGGCCAAATAAAATTGGCTCGCATCGCGAACGGATCTCGGGGTCGGCGGCACAGCGAAGGGCGAGTTCTGGGCCGATTCCAGCGATCTCGCCAACCGTAATGGCGATCTTTGGACGAATGCATGCTTGGCCATTCTCGGAATCGGGTTTGATTTTTGTCGCCACTTCTTCGACCATTGCCTTAATATTCAATTGAAACGTTCGCTGGAGTCGACTGTTGAAGTTTATCTTTCGATCTATCCCCCACCGATCCACTCACCACCAATTCACGGTTCAACCCATGATCCCTCACAGCAGCTGGAAACGCGAGGCGGTCATTCGTTGGTTTGCGGGATTGCTTGTTGGTTTGACTTGTGGAGCTAATGGGGGCTTCGCACAGTCCGGTGCCGTAACCGGATCGAATTTGATCGATTCGCCGAACGAGCTTCCACCCGGGAGCGTGTTGGTCGTCTGTCCTTCTGTCTTTCGCGAATCGCTCCAGCCATGGATTAGCCAGCGAACATCGGAACAGCTGGCGATTGAAATCATCGACAGCCAACCGACTGCCGAGCGACTGCAGTCCGCGATCCAAAATCGCCGCCGCCCCGATACACGTTATGTCTTGCTTGTTGGCGACGCGCCCGTAATTGGGCAAGTCTGTGACACGCAACTTCAAGTACCAAGCTTTTATCCCGCGAGCCCAATCACGGAAAAGTGGGGCTCGACTCCGACAGCACCAAGCGACTGGGCTTTCGGTGATCTGGATGGTGACGGAGAACCGGATGCTGCCGTGGGCCGAATGCCGGTTCGTCGTGTGGAGGAACTCACCAGCCTGGTGCAGCGAATCCTTGCCTATGAACACAGCACGAACTTCGGTTCCTGGCGTGGCGAAGTGCAGCTGACTGGCGGCATCGGCGGATTCGGCATGTTGGTTGACGCGGCGATCGAGTCGGTGACGCGGACGCTCGTGACGACGTCGCTGCCGACTGAAATTAAAACGACGGTTGCCTATGCGAGCGCCGGGCATATGTTCTTTCCAAAAGCTCGGCCATTCACCGAAGAAGTGCTCGCTCGTTATCATCGCGGCGCGAGGTTCTGGGTTTACGCGGGACACGGTTGGATCGATTCGCTGGATCGAGTTCCGCAAACACGCGAGGGAGTCCCCGTCTTGGATACCAAGAGTGTGGGTCGACTCAGCGGGAACGCTGGCGTGGCACCGATTGCGTTGATGCTTGCATGTTACACCGGAGCGTTTGATGCGTCTCAAGACTCACTTGCGGAGCGAATGTTGCTCGCACCAGCCGGACCAGTGGCTGTGTTTGCTGGCTCGCGAATGACGATGCCTTACGGGAACACCGTCACGGCAGTTGGGTTGATTGATGGAGTGTATCGCGAGCGGCGACCGCGACTGGGTGATGCTTGGCTGACGACGCTTCAAGTACTTCATCGCGAGGATGAAACGGACAAGTCACAAACGCGAACGTTGATCGATTCGCTCGCGACCATGATCAGCCCCGCGGGAACGGTGCTTGCGGATGAGCGTCGCGAGCACGCAGCGATCTATAACTTGCTGGGTGACCCAACCCTGCGATTGCATCATCCGCACACATTGACCATTTCGGCGCCAACGGGAAGTTCTCCGAGTGATCCGGTGACGATTGACGTGACCAGCCCCATTGACGGCGAGTTGCAATTGACACTGGATCGTCCTCTGGGCGCGGCAACTGCCGGTGATCCGAACGAGACGACCGTCGCAACACTGCAAGCGAGCGTTCAAGCCGGGCAAACGGGCCAACACAAGATCCAGCTGCCTGCTGGCGTCCAAGGCCCCTTAATCATTCGAGCTCTCGTGGAGGGTGTCGAAACCTGGGCCACCGCAGCAACGCGGACTCTCGTCCGTTAGAATTCCGGTTTTGCCCTGCATGAGGTGATTCCGTGATGAAATTCATTCCGCTGGTGTTCGTCGTTTTTGTTGTCGCGTTTCAATGTTGCGCCGCGATCGCTGGCGATCGGCCGAACGTGGTTGTCATCGTTAGTGATGACCAGGGTTATCGTGATCTTGGGTGCTTTGGTAGTGACGAGGTGCTCACGCCGAATCTTGATGCGCTTGCCGCTGGTGGTGTGAAGCTGACGAATTTCTACGTCAGCTGGTCGGCTTGTACTCCGAGTCGTGGAAGCTTGTTGACGGGACGCTATCCCCAGCGAAACGGTGTCGACGACATGATTCGCAATGAGGCGCCCGACTATGGGTACCAGTATCCGCCCGCCGAGTATGCTGTGACCTTTGAACGCATTGGTGGCATGGATACACGCGAAGTCCTGTTGCCAGCGATGTTACGTTCCGCTGGCTACAAGTCAGCCATATTCGGAAAGTGGGATCTCGGTTCCCTCAAGCGATTTTTGCCGCTCTCGAAAGGTTTCGACCGTTTCTACGGATTCGTGAATACTGGCATCGACTACTTCACGCACGAGCGATACGGCGTGCCCAGTATGTATCGCGATAACTCGCCTACCGAAGAAGACAAGGGAACTTACTGTACCGATTTGTTTCTGCGTGAGGCAAAGTCGTTCGTTCGCGAGAACCACGACGAGCCTTTCTTTTTGTATCTGCCGTTCAATGCTCCGCATGGGGCGTCGAACCTTGATCCGCTCATCCGATCAGGCGCCCAGGCGACTGACGAATACAAGGCCATGTACCCAGAACTTCTCAGCCAAGTCGGTACCGTTGCGGCATCGCGTTACGGCAAACCGGCCCAGGTTCGTAATCGTGCTTCCAAGCGACTGGAGTATGTTGCCTCGATCACGCACATGGACGCGGCGATCGGAGAAGTACTTGCCTTGCTCGACGAATACAAAGTCGCCGACAACACCATGGTCGTTTTCTTTTCAGACAACGGTGGCAGCGGTGGAAGTGACAACAGCCCACTTCGCGGCGGCAAGAGCCAGATGTTTGAGGGCGGTATTCGGGTTCCCTGTATCGTGAAGTATCCGCCAGCCATTCCAGCGGGCACCACAAGTGATGAGTTTTGTAGCTCTCTCGACTTGGTCTCGACACTGACGAAGCTTTGTGGCGTGGATGTGCCCGAGAAGATTCACCTGGATGGCTACGACATTTTGCCAACTCTAGCAGGTAAATCGCCTTCGCCTCGAACGCGTATGTTTTGGCAACGGCTCGATGACAAGGCCGCGAGAGTTGGAGACTGGAAATGGGTGGATTCGAAAAAAGGTGGCGGGTTATTTGACCTCTCAGTCGACATTGGAGAGAAACACGACTTGTCCGTGAGCAATCCCGAAAAACTCTTTGAGCTGAAGGACGCGTTTCAAGATTGGCGAGCGGAGATGGATGCCGCAGAACCCCGAGGCCCGTTTCACGATTTTTGATTTGCTACAATTGACTGCCCTGCGAGTTTGTTCCGCGCAACACACACCTAGCCTGAATTGACTATGACGAACTTGATTCGCTTTGCGGTCGCTGCACTGCTCCTCTCACCTGCGATAGCGTCGCTAGCGATGGCCGACCAGACGGCTCCCAAGATCACTCCTCCGAACGTTGTTGTGATCTTCATTGACGATATGGGTTACGCCGATATCAATCCGTTCGGCGACAATGCTTATCCGACACCCAATTTGAATCGGATGGCGGCGGAAGGACGAAAGTTCACTGATTTCGTCGTTTCCTCAGCCGTGTGTTCTGCTTCAAGAAGTGCGCTGCTGACGGGTTGTTATCACCGCCGGATCGGGATTTCTGGAGCGCTCGGGCCGAGTTCGAATATCGGCATCCACCCCGATGAAACGACGCTCGCAGAAATTTGCAAAAGTAAAGGCTACACGACCGCAATTTTTGGCAAGTGGCACCTTGGACATCATCCCAAGTTCTTGCCAACCAATCACGGTTTCGACCAATTCTACGGACTGCCGTACAGCAACGATATGTGGCCGCTGCATCCGTCGAATATTGTGCGAAAACAAAAAGACCCGACTGCGACAGGACCGTGGCCGCCATTGCCTCTACTCGAAGGCACGAAAGTCGTGAATCATGACGTGCAGCCATCGGATCAGGAGTTGCTTACCAAAACGCTGACTGAGCGAGCCGTCGGGTTCATTCGCGAGAATGCCGACAATCCATTCTTTCTTTATCTTCCGCATCCGATGGTTCATGTGCCGTTGTATGCATCGAAAGAGTTTCAAGGCAAAAGCGGCGCCGGGATCTTTGGTGACGTCGTGATGGAAGTCGACTGGTCCGTCGGCCAGATTCTGGACTGTCTCGACGAAATCAAGCAATCGGAAAACACGCTTGTGATCTTCACCAGTGACAACGGCCCGTGGCTGTCCTATGGCGATCACGGTGGAAGTGCCTCGCCACTGCGTGAGGGCAAAGGAACCATGTTCGAAGGTGGATATCGTGAGCCGACTCTGATGCGATGGAAAGGCAAAATCCCCGCCGGCACGACCTGCGATCAACTGGCTTCGACGATCGACATATTGCCCACGGTTGCCTCGATCATCGGCGCCGAGTTGCCCAACCACAAAATCGATGGTTTGGATATTCAGTCACTCATGCTTGATGACGGCGCCAAGTCTCCTCGCGACTACTTTTACTGTTACTACGGCGGTGGCGAGTTGCAAGCCGTGCGAAGTGACCGTTTTAAGCTCGTGTTGCCGCACCAGTACCGAACGCTCGACGGACGTAGCGGTGGCACTGGCGGAATGCCCGCCGACTATCGCTCGGCGAAGATCGGTCAATCACTCTTTGATTTAGACAACGATGTTTCTGAAACAACGGACGTCTCTGGCGAGTACCCCGAGGTTGTCAAGGAGTTGCTTGCCGCGGCAGAGGTTGCTCGCGCTGACCTGGGTGACAAGAGCACGAAACGGCAAGGCAGTGGGATTCGTGAGCATGGAAAGTTAGGTCCCGACGACACACGATTGGAGTGGTGATTAAGCATGGAACTCTATTTGCAAGCGGCGATCGACCAAGCTCGGAAGAGTCTCGGCCAGGGCGGTATACCGATTGGTTCCGTTCTTGTTGTGGATGACGAAATTGTTGGTCGCGGTCACAATCAACGTGTGCAGTTTTCGAGCGCGATCCGACATGCGGAGATGGACGCGATCGAAAGTGCTGGCCGATTGACGGCAAAGCAATACCAGCGAGCGACGCTTTACTCGACGCTGTCACCGTGCGATATGTGCAGCGGCGCGACACTGCTTTATGGCATTCCGCGAGTGGTGGTTGGGGAGAACCGAACTTTCCAAGGGCCGGAGGCCTATTTGCGTTCGCGTGGCATCGACTTGGAGATCGTTGATAACGCTGAGTGCGTTGAGCTCATGCGAGCTTTCATTGAGCGGTGTCCCGAGCTTTGGAACGAAGATATCGGCGTTTAGGCTGTGGGAAAGCATGGGGCTTGTCGACGAGTAATCATCTAGGGAGCGCAAGCAAAGTGTAGTGGCAGTGTTGTCGTTTTTCGCTACGCTATCTGGGTCGCCGACCGACGTCGTTTTGGTCGCCGACCAGCATCGTTTTGACACTTCATTTGAATCCAAACGCCCCGAGTTTTATGGACGATTCATCGACCCCGTACGACAGTTTCTTGCTCGTTTCGTTCGGCGGCCCCGAGGGGCCTGATGACGTGATGCCGTTTTTGGAAAACGTTTTACGGGGTAAGAATGTGCCTCGCGAGCGGATGCTTGAGGTGGCTGAGCACTACCAGCATTTTGGCGGCGTCAGTCCGATCAACGACCATAACCGTGCTCTGATGGAGGCGATTCAAAGCGAATTCAAGTCCGCTGGGATCGATTTGCCGGTGTACTGGGGCAATCGCAATTGGCATCCGCTATTCCCAGAGACGCTGCGCCAGATGCGTGACGATGGGCGGAAACGCACGCTCGCGTTCTTCACGAGTATGTTCAGTTGTTACAGCGGATGCCGCCAGTATCGCGAGAACATTGCGGCGGCTCGCGAAGAGGTGGGTGAAGGTGCACCGATCGTTGAAAAAGTTCGAATGGGTTTCAATCACCCAGGATTCATCGACGCGATGAGCGGCAGTGTTCGTCGGTCGATGGAGGAGCTCGGGCCAGCGACTGAGAAACGTGTCGTGCTGTTCACGGCGCACAGCATTCCGATGTCGATGGCTGACAATTGCGACTATGTGCGACAGCTGACTGAGGCCTGTCGCTTGGTTGCTGAGGCGAGTGATGCGAAGAACTGGAAACTGGTTTATCAAAGTCGAAGCGGACCCCCGCAGCAACCTTGGTTGGACCCCGATGTTTGCGATACGATCGAAGCCATGCATGCTGAGGGCACTGTAGATTCCGTGGTCGTCGTACCAATCGGTTTTGTCAGCGATCACATGGAAGTGATGTACGATTTGGACGAAGAAGCAGCCCAGACTTGCGAGAAGCTTGGAATACCGATGTCGCGGGCGGCGACGGCTGGGACGCACCCGAGCTTTGTTGGAATGATTCGTGACTTGGTTCTCGAGCGACTTGGCAGGCTCGATGAGCGCAAGGCCGTCGGGAATCTCGGTGCCTGGCACGACGTGTGTCCGCAAAATTGCTGTCTCTACACGCCTCAGCGACCACCGGTTGCACGATAGACGCTCTCGAAGGGGAGCTCGTGCGAGTTAAGCTTTCTGATTTTGATGCCGGTAAGGATTGAACAGCAGGTAATTGAGGTGGCGATACAGATCGCTGCCACTCAATAGCTCGGCATGTTTGCCTTCGCCAGCTAGTCGCGGTCCGTTGAGCAGCACGACCCGGTCGGCGACACGAAGTGTTTGCAATCGACGAGGCAGCATGATCACCAGTGTTCCAGACTTGACGAGCTTTTGAAGTGCCGACAGGCACGGATCCTCGGCGATTTGATCGGTAGAGAGCGGAGGCTCAAGTACCAAGAGAATCGGCGGCTTGTGCAGCATCGCTCGTGCAATGGCCATTGCATAAGTGGTTTCTTGGCCGAGCGACGAATTGTCTGCGGTCAATATGGTATTGAGACCTTCAGGTAGTCGTTGCAGCCGTTCGTAGACGCCTACTCGTTCGAGCGACTCAACAATTTCAGAAGTGCTGATTCCGGAGTCGCCTCCCTTCAAGTTCTCGAGCACTGTTCCGTCCCAAATCGGCCCAGTCGGTTCGATCCACATGACATTCCTGGCAAGAGCTTGTGGATGGACATCGAGAAGCTTGATCCCGTCGATCAAGACTCCGCCTTCGTTCGGGCGACCGAAACCCATCATTAGCTCGGCGAGCGTACGAGTGGAGACTGTTTCTGTGCCCAGCAGCGCCACCATGGTTCCTGGTGCCAACTTCAAGCTGAGGTGACTGAGGATCGGGTTCTCTGACGAATCGCCAATCGTTACGTCGCGAATCTCGACGCACTCGCGAAGGCCTGCTAGGCCGACACGTTGCTCGCTTGGTGCCAAGTCTTCGTTGCGACGAAGATAGTAGTAGACGGCATCGCTAGCTTCACCTGCTTGGCGTAGTTGTGTCGCAAGTCGTAGCAATCGTCCAGCAGAAACAACGGCACCAGTGAGCGACAGTCCGAGTACGAGTGCAGCAGGGACACTGAGGCCTTTCTCAACACCAAACAAATTCACGCCAAGTCCAAGGACCATGACGGCGATTGCAACTGACGAAGCAAGGAATAGCAGCGGCCAGATGCGACCGTTCAAATGGTCTTCGCCTGCGAGTCGTCGATAGAGGGCATCAAGCTCAACGCCGAATGAACGGTCCGCGATCCCTTGCGATTGCAAGCGAGCCAAGAGTGGAGCTTGCCCTACAAGCTCGGACATGCGTCGGCGTGTTCGCGGGACTTCCCAGTGCATCAGGTCTTCTTCGTCGGTGTCGTGTAACCATCGATAGAATTGCCACATCAGCACACAGCTCACCACGGCAAGCAATGCGAGCCAAACATTGACCAGAAGAGCGACGGCCAAGCATCCGGCTAGCATCATCGCGCTCCTCGGCATGCTGCGGTACCACAGCGACAGACCTGCTTGCAGTTTTGGGAAGTCTTCGCCGATCAATTTTTCGGCGCGCACACGCTGAGCTGCGGCGCCTTCGAGCTCGGCTCGGCGAACACTTTGTTTGAGAACGCGAGTGTGCAGTGATTTGACGACGTTGCGAGCGCGGGCATCGGCTGCTCGACGATGCAGCCAAACGGCAAGGCAAAACAAGCTTGAAACTGCTAGCGAAACAACGACGAGTTCGGCAAGTTGGACCAATGGTGGCTGGCGTAGAAAAGCTTCGCCGACCGGAATCGATAGATGCGTCCCAAGTCGCACCTGGTTTCCGACGAATATCGTATTTTTCGAGTCGAGGACGACTGCGATCAAGCCCACGAGGACTACAAGGACGGGTATCAGTAAGCCTGAGAGGGTTGTCCAGACTTGAGTGAGGATCGAGGTGCGTGACTCAGGCTCGCTGCGCGGTCGAGATAAGGTGCTGATGCGTTTCAACCTGTGATGCTCCAGGAAAGACGCCGAACAGCCGGGTTCAGCGTCATGAGTCAATGTTGCGAGTCAGTGAGCCCACCGAAGCACCAACTCGCCCTGGAGTGTTACGGCAACACTAAGCGAGCGACCTCATTTACGCGAGATCTCGGTCTTCGAAGAGTAGCATCGCGAGCATCCAAACCGCGACGATGAAACAAACAAGATAGTTGAAAGCACCTGCCAAGTAGAGAAGTGGGATCGGATTTCCGGCGTCGACAGCACTTTGTACGTTGAAAACGTTCAGGTTCGGGACAATGACGGCGATCAATTTGCCGACGAATCCAACCAGCTCATTATTGCCCTCCGTGGACGCCACCAAGGGCGAGGTGAGGTTTCCGATTACATAAACCACAAAGCATGTGATGAAGTTCGCAAGCAATGGGAGTCGAGTCGCGAGTGCGACAGCAATCGCTCCAATCGCCATGGTCTCCATGAAGTACAGCCCGAGAACTGGCACGGTGGTGATGATTTCCTCGTGTCCCACCTGCCACACGGGAGTCGCCTTGCTCGTTTCGCGGGCATCATAAATCGGCTTATAGCTCATCACGACCAAGAGCACGGTTGCAATGATCACAAACAGCACAAGCACAGCGAGCATAATTCCAGCGTACTTGCCGAGCACGAACGATCGACGACTGACGGGCTTGCTGAGAACCGTAAGTGCGGTTCGACCTTCGATTTCGTCACTCACGGTTGTGCCGGCACTCCAAACTGCTTGCAGCATTCCGAGCACCATGATCAGGGTTACGCCACTGTCTTTCAGCAACCGGATATCGTCACCGAGCGTGTTGAATGGATAGATACCAAACAGCAGCACGCCGAACAGGCCGATGCCCAGCAGCAACAGGTAAAGCGGTTGGGCCATTTCGTTCTTGGCGGTCGACAGTGCCAACGCCCAGACTCGCGGTGCCGCTTGGCGAAACGCCATCAAGCCAGTGATCATGAAAAAGAACACGGCAGCCGTGTAAACAACCGAGGCCGCTTCGGGTACCTGAGGAAGCGTCTTGAATGTGAACACAACCGTCGCAGGGTCAATCTCCTGGTTGCTGATGTGAAGAGCACTGGCCGTTGGCGGAATCGGCGGCGTGTCGCGGTCCTCGTACTTGTACGTCAAGGCATCGCCTGCGTTGACGCGAAACGGAATCTTGGTAAACGACTCACGGTTGGCCGAGTCAGCGAGCAAGACCGTTCGGTCGCTTTCGATTTTGAGTTGAGCAATGTTTCGAAGGTTGTATTCCAGGTTCGCTGGCAAGAACGGTGCGTTGTCCTGGTCCAGCTCGGCGGAAGTCCCTGGAATGACAATGCTTTCAATTCGAGTTCCGTCGCCAATCAAGTTGACGGCTGGAACGGATTCCAAAATGGTTCGGGCGTCGTTGACGATCGGGCTCGATGCCAAGCCCAGCAAAGCGAAGGCACCCGCTGTTGAAAGCAAGTAGGGCGTGACGCCTTCGGACAACATCGCTGGCCACTCGACACGCGTTCGATGCCACATTCCATAAATCAAACCAAAGCCAGTTACCAATCCGATCGCGATCAGTGGCATATACAGCGTGCCGCTGTGAGCCTCGTTCCGTGGAACGTAAAGAACACACAGCACAGCAGAAAGGATTCCGCCAACGACGAGAGACGCGGTGATTCCGCGGCGTGAGTTGTCTGCTAAATGTCCGAGTGGCGGAACGAATGAGAGCAGGGCGAGCACTCCATAGACAGCGATCAGTACTACGACTCCAAGCACCAGCCCCGTGGACAGCAACCAAATCGGGGTCAGCCAAACCGGCAACCATGTCATCACCTGGCCGAGCACAAGTCCGCCGGTGAGTACGTCCAAAGTGGAGGTTCCGATGCAATCCAATGCGTTCATCGATGTCGAATCTCAGGAAATCAGTTCGAAAAGAAAAAGTGCTAAAACCGCGTCAGCGAGATGCTACGCAGGCTGTATCAAAATGGTTTGCAACCATTTCCTGCAGGGTTGCAGCTTCCCGAACAACTTCTCTGCGGAGGGGGTAGTCTGTGATGTCGCGGTTTTGCCAGGCTGGGCCTGTTCAGTCCTTAATCCGCGTGCTTGCCGAGTAATTCGCGGATTGAATCCGGAATCGAGACTTTTTCGAGGCTGCCACCGTGGCTCAGCTCACAGGCGACTGCCGTCAATGTGCCTTGGGCGACAAGCGTGGGCGGTGCTTGGGCGGCGTCCTCGCCAAGGCAATCTCGAAGGAACCGAAATTGGTACTCGACGCTGGTTTTTCCAATGCGGGTGACTTTGGATTCGATTCTCAGGATGTCTTCAAATCGGGCTGCGGAGAAATAGTCGCAATGTGCAGCTACTCTCGGCCAAGTCAAGCAAGACCGGCCGTCTGCGTTGCGGGGCAAGATTTCGATGCCGAGCGAACGAAGCAGCTCATGCTCAGCTGCTTCCATCATGGGGAAAAAAGCCGAAAAATGCACGATCCCGGCCGCGTCGGTATCACGAAACTCGACGCGGCGATTGGTGATGAACGTCATCTTTGGCGGTCGCTCGTGCGACAGTTATTCGCCGACGTAGGGCATCAGGGCCATGAATCGTGCTCGCTTCACAGCAGCCGTTACGGCGTGTTGGCTAGCAGCGGTACAGCCACTCTTACGGCGACCAACAATCTTGCCGTGGCGATTGACCATCTTCTTGAGTAGCTCGATGTCCTTGTAGTCGACATACATCGGGCGTGGCCTGTGGCCATCGACGAAGATTGGATCCTTCTTTTTGGTTCGTGATCGGACCCGCGATCGTTTGCGGGCGCGACTCCGGGTGCTCATCGGACGCGGGGGCATTGCGGACTCAGGGAATCTTTAGGGACCTGTAAATTGAATGGCTCGAGAGTATGTCGATGTGAAGACGGGTTGGCAAGCCCGAAACCAGCCAATTTGCCCTTTCGTTTTATGCAAACCTTTGCCATATTTTACGGTCCGACGGTTAGGGCAATCTAGAAGGCCGGGAAAAATGCCGGCTAACCCCCGTTACTAACCGACCTCGAAATTGTCTCCTTTGAAGGCAATCGGTTCCTTTGGGTTCCTCTGTTTCTGCGGTGCGGCGTATTTGTCTCGCGCCTGAGATGGAAGCTTTAGCCCAGAACGTCACGAATATTCCATCAACAATCTAGCCAACCCCGTTTAGCTAAAAAAGCGTTTAGGTAAGAAAAGCATGAGTCTTGAGAACACAAGAAACATTGGTATCAGCGCCCACATTGACTCGGGCAAGACCACGCTGAGCGAACGGGTTTTGTTCTATAC
>JBGTAI010000325.1:0-2523 GCA_041749955.1 Pirellulaceae bacterium
GCAACTCGGTGAAGAGAAAACTGCGTGCGACTACTACGAGCGCACACTAAGTGAATTTCCCGGAAGCGAAATGGCAACGGAATCGCTAGCGATGCTCAAGGGAAATGGAAACTCAAAGCTCCGCAACGAAGAAATCAAATAGCCATAGATTCGCTTTACGCTTGCTTGTCAAGCGGTTTCTGACAACTGGCGGCAAGCGAGCCGAGCCTTCGAACTCGCGTTAAGCCGCGAGGCTCGTGTGAACACGAACTCGTCGAGTGACTTTCCCCTGGGTAAACCAGTCGTGTCGCACTCGCTGCATTCTGAGTTGGTTGCTGTTCGGGTCACGACCGTTGATGCGTGCACGGTTTACGCAAATAGTGCAGCAAGCCATCGTTCGTGACGGTGTGCGGCGTCACTCAATTGATTGGGAGGGAGTTACGCCCGAGGCACAAGTCGCCTTGGTACGGATTCCGTGACAAGTTCCAGCCGATTATCGTCCATCCGCCTCGGCATATTGGCCAAAAGCTTGCAGCCTGCTTTCTCATTCCATTAAGCTGAACTGGTCGTTGGAGGGCAGGTATCGATAGAAACCGCATACGTCAGCGGTCACCCACGAAGCGGCAAAGTTCAACGTACGATCTATAAGTCCGAAGCCAGACGCATAGATCGCAATTCGTTATCCGACAGAACCAGGACTCAACGAATGCCTCGAATCGAAAGCCATTGGAGACTACCATGAATGCTGAACTGCCAGCTACGCCCACCGGAATCCAGAACGCACCTGACGACTTCCGCCGACTGTTCTTTGTCCACGTCGGAGCCGTCGTGTTGACGGCTGCGCTCGTTGTTCCACTGCTACTAGAAATCACGTCCATACCTTCCTGGCTGTCCGTTGCGTATTGTGTTGTCATCGCCGCCGTTGCGATCGCCTTCAATGTCGCTGCAATGAGAATCGTAGGGCACCGACGTGGAATGCGACTGTGCTTGGCTTTGACACTAGGCCTCTCTTTGGCTCAGGTCATATTCATTCTTCCAGTTATCGTGTGCATTTACGCACCAACTTTTCGGGCCTGATACCGTAGGCGAAACAAAACGGCGGATAACCACGGCATGAACACGGAGTCGCCGATCGCGTGTTTTCGAATAGAGCATCAACCGCGGCGGCCCGGTTTTGCCAGACGCTGAATGGATCGAGCACGACGTCATGACGAAATTGGATTTTACTTCACGACGCCCGGATGCCTCCTTACAGTGAATGCAAGAGTCAATTTGACGATGGTTTGAGGGAACTCCTTGTATTTAGGGTGGGTCATATGATTCGAAATCTCAAGGTTTGTCTGTGGACGCTGACATTCTTTTTCTTCGCAGCGCACGCCTGGGGCGATGATTGGCCAATGTTAGGCCGTGACGGCACTCGCAACTCGGTCAGTCCAGAACAGATCGGGCCGACTGATTGGGATATCGGCAAATTCTCCCCTGAGACCGGTCAGTGGAGCGGTGGGCGGAATATCCGCTGGCGAGCGCCGCTCGGTTCCTTGACCTTCGGCGATCCGGTCGTCGCGGATGGGCAGATTTGGATCGGAACCAATAACCATCAAGTGAAAGGTCCGGACACACCTGATGCCAGCGTTCTGGCCGGCTTCGCGATCGCTGATGGTAAGCCCCTGTATCGCTACGTGTCTCCCCGTCTTCCCTCGGGCTGGGTTCACGACTGGCCTCACTCCGCGATGGCAGGCGCCCCGTTGATCGAAGGGAATGCAATGTGGTTTGTCACCAACCGTGGCGAGGTTGTATGCCTTGATTTAAAGCCGCTTAAGGAGGGAAAGGACTCGCCGGCCACGCTCTGGAAGGTCGACATGATGAAGGAGTTTGGGGTGTCGCCTTGCGGCTCCCGCATGGCCCACTGTCACTTCTGCTCCATTGCTGTCTACAACGATTTGATCTACGTCATTACTGGCAATGGCATCGATAAATCTTATTTCAACATTCCCTCGCCCGACGCGCCGAGTTTGATCTGCTTTAACAAGCACACTGGCAAGCCTGTTTGGCAAGACAATTCCCCTGGCATGAACATTTTAACCGGCCAATGGGCGAGCCCGCTGGTCATCGACGTCGACGGTAAGCCGCAGGTCGTGGTTCCCCAAGGCGATGGATGGCTACGGTCGTTTGACGCGTTGAACGGCCAGATGATTTGGGAGTTCGACATCAATTTCAAATCTGCGTCGTGGAATGCTGGACAGGGCGAGAAAAACATCATGATGGCTCCGCCTGTGGCCTATGGCGGGCGAATTTATGTGACGAGCGGCGACTACGCCGAACATGGCGATGGGCCGGGCCGGTTGGTGTGCATCGATCCGAACAGAGCCGGTGACATCAGCACGGAACTCGCCCTTGATGCTCACGGGGATCTGCTTCCTAAACGTCGAACTCAGGCGGTGTTGGTGGCTGAGGGTGAAAAGTCTGTTCCCAATCCGAATTCGGGTCTCGTTTGGGAATACACCGAGTTTGACTCTAATGGTGACGGAGAGGTCGATTTCGAAG
>JBGTAI010000326.1:0-69145 GCA_041749955.1 Pirellulaceae bacterium
ACATTCGGGTACCTCGGGATCATCGCTTGTTTGTCAACTCCCCCAAGTTTTTCGCAGACTTCCACGCCCTTCATCGTCTCTCAACGCCAAGACATCCCCCATGTGCCCTTAATAGATTGGCCATCGAAATCCCGAACTCAAATCCGAAGACTTGAACCGTGACTCGTGTGGTTATCCACTTTCTATTTACGATATCACATTAACTGTACTCCGCACTTTGATTTGCCAACTCAGTTGCCTGAAGCAGCTCGTCATTGTGTTGGTACAGACAGCACAGAATCCTTAACAGAATACGTCTTGCCTTGTCGATTGACTTTTGATTAACTTGCCTGGCCTCACAGAAGTGATCCCGAGCAGGTCTAAAGGAAGTCGTGTCGATTTGGCTACGCCTCTGAAGAACTTATTTAAAAACCCGCCTAGTGAAGTGCTTTCAGAATCATGCAGAGGACGGAAATCTCCCGCATTCATCGATTGCACATCGTAAAGCGTGGTGCTCTTAAGATGCCAATTTTTCTACCAAACAACCAAATTGTCAAATATCAATTTCCCAGCATGAGCGGTAAGCTCAGCGGCCAGGAGACGCTGCTGGTGAGCAGCCGGTTAGACTCGGTTCGAGGCTAGCCGGTTGATCACCTAAATCCTCCGCTTTGTTTGTCATCTTGATTTCTCAAGGACTCGCTTGGCGGCGGGTTGCGGAAGATAACCGGGGTCGGCGTCTTCCGCAAGTGGAACTCAGAGCCTTTTTAAAACTTTTTTTTGGCTCGTGGTGTTCCACGGTGCGGACTTTGCAGTCCGCGTTTTGATCCCTTTCGGAATCGCGTTTCTCTCGGCGACTTGCGTCAGCGAGAGAGCGAAAAGATACAGTCAGTTTGCTTCTGGTCAACCGCTACTGAAGAAAAAGTTTCAAATCAGTTTGGATTCGATGAAAAACTCATGAATCTCGCGGTGAACGTCAGCAAACAGGTGTTCTTAACCTGTGTTCGGCACTTGGTTTCCGAGAACGCATCCAGCTTTTAATCGCTTGGAAGCCTTTTACGACCCGAAGGTCTGACTCGTGTCACTCGAACCGAACAAAAAGTGGAGGTAGACGGACTCGAACCGACGACATTCGCGTTGCAAACGCGACGCTCTCCCAACTGAGCTATACCCCCGAGTGAAGTGAGGAGTTTGAAGGGTGAAGTTTGAAACGTCAAGACGACATTTATTCAAACTTCACCGTCAAAACTCCAAACTACCGGAAAGTGGGCGTACCAGAACTCGAATCTGGGACCTCTACATTATCAGTGTATCGCTCTAACCAACTGAGCTATACGCCCGACTTTACTTGATTTCACGCTCGTGACGGTGTCGCTAGCGGTGGAATCAAGAAGTTGTGGCCCGAGAGTCTACGCAAACTCGTGCCGCTGTCAAAGGGAAGTCGACATGAATTAGCCTGAATCCCTCTGAGAGAGACTTTTTTTCGGCTCTTCGCGACTTCGTACTTAAATCGACGTTTTCTTGGACACCCTGGTTCATGCAAAATAAGGCTAGTTCTGCCGGGCGCCAGCCGCTTAAGTAGAACAGTCGGTAGTCAACTTGGACGCCCTTTCGTGAATCGTCACCGACGGGCACATCGAAACGTGCCAAATAGCACCCTTTTAGAGTTCGGATTTTAGGAAGCATGATGCAACGTTTTTCCGCAAAGTTACAGCCTTTTTCGAGGTGTTTGAGTCTCTCAAGGGCATGGTCGCTCGCGATGTTTGCTGGTTTCGCTTGGCATTCGACATGTCCGGCGGCCACGCCGAGTCCAGCGGCCGCTCTTTCTCTCAAGCCAATCCAAGGCGACGCGATTTTTGAAGAAGTGGAGGCTGGTTCGGTCGATCGTTGCCGTGTGGAGGACATCGAAGACGATGCCGTCACGGGCTGGGAAGTGATCGGCCCAGAAGGCCTGGTTCTTCGTCGTTTCATCGACAGTAACGGCGACAAAAAAGTGGATTTGTGGTGCTATTACCAATATGGCGTTGAGACCTATCGGGATGTGGACGCCAATTTTAATGGCAAAGCAGACCAATACCGGTGGCTCGGTACGGCTGGAACGCGTTGGGGATTGGACGAGGACGAAGACGGCAAGATCGACAGCTGGAAGCAAATCTCACCCGAGGAAGTGTCTGCGGAAGTAATCGCGTCACTTCGAATGTCCGATGCAGCTCGCTTTGCACGTTTGCTGGTCACTGGATCTGAGTTGAAATCGCTCGGTCTTGGCAAGGAAAAAATGGAAACGCTGGCCTCCAAGTCGTCTCGAGCTGCGAAGGACTTTTCCACGTTGGCCGCTCGTCAGAAGACAGTCGGAGAGAATGCTCGTTGGGTTCAATTTGCCGCGTCCCCGCCAGGAGTCGTGCCCAGTGGAACGAACGGTTCGACATCTGACATTGTCGTTTACGAAAACGCGGTCGCGATGTTCGAGCAGCAGGATCGCAGCGGCCAGCTGATCATCGGCACGTTGATTCAAGTGGGTGAAATGTGGCGTTTGGTTGATTTGCCGATGATTTCCAAAGAAGGCGAGCCGTTGGCGCAGGCCAATGGGAATTTCTTTACTCCGGGCGGCTCCGCGATTCGCAGCGATTTGCAAGGTAGCGGAATGGGGATGAAAGCCCAGGAATTGGTGACTGAGCTTGAGGCGGTTGACCGCCAGCTTGCATCAGCAACCAAGCCGGCTGAGATGGAAAAGTTGCACGATCGCCGAACGACATTAGTCGAGGAACTAGTAAAGAACTCGAGCGATCCTACAGATCGAGATACTTGGGCTCGTCAGCTGGTTGATACGGTGAGTATGGCAATTCAGAGCGGTAACTATCCTTCGGGTTTGGGTCGTTTAAAGCAAATCGCCAAGAGGCTCGGAAGCGAAAATGAATCGCTCGGTGCGTATGCAGATTATCAAACGGTTGCGGCTGAGTACGTGACTCGCCAAATGGCTCCTGATGTCGAATTGGCGAAGGTCCAAGAGTGGTATGTCGAATCGCTCACGGACTTTGTTGATCGTTATCCAAAGACCGCCGAAGCAGGCCAGGCGATGCTCCAGCTTGCATTGTCCAAGGAGTTTGAAGACAAGGAGCGAGAGGCCCTCGGCTACTATCAGAAAGTGGCTGCTTCGTTCCCAAATACGGACGCCGGTGAGAAGGCCGCAGGCGCGGTTCGTCGCCTCGATAGCATCGGTAAAGTGGTAGAGTTGCAAGGGCAAACGCTGGATGGTAAGTCGCTAAAACTCTCGCAATTGCGTGGCAAGCCAGTGGTTCTGCACTACTGGGCGACTTGGTGTGAGCCTTGCAAGCAGGACATGAAGCTGCTGCGTCGTTTGCAGTCGCAGTATGCAAAGGCCGGACTCCAGATTGTTGGTGTGAACGTGGATGTGACACCGAACATGGCGATCTCGTTCTTGAAGGAGAACCCGCTTCCTTGGCCGCAAATGTTCGATGATGGTGGCTTGGAGTCGAGTTCGCTAGCGATGCAGTTTGGCGTTCAGACATTACCGACGATGATGTTGATCGATGGCGCTGGAAAGTTGGTCCGACACAACATCCGCATGGCTGAACTCGACGTGGAGTTGGATAAGTTGGTGAGCGGAAAGTAGAGCGAAGCGACGTTGTTCTGGTTCCATTTCGGAGCCAGAACGCGGGCAACGGATCGCAAAACTGATCGTCTATTTGGCAGTCGTCGAAGAAAATCGGCGCTGCCATTTTTTTTGACCAACTCAACTTTGCGGGTCAATCGATCAAGGCAAGGTGCGGATCAGGCTCGCGGTTTACGATTTATGATTAGCGGATGCATTTCTTGGTTCGGTAAATTACGATTGCCGACAAGGTGTATGTCTCGCTCTTATCTGAAGGCCGAGGAAACCTTAGCCACGTGCACAAAAGCTCTCGGATCGAGGCAAAATGGCAAATCGAAACGATTTACGATCAAGCCTGCGTGCTGCCGACAAGCGTCGCCAGCGACGCGTGGAAGCGTTTGCAGCGTCCTCACCGCAGAATGCGGGCAATGAGCCTGCGGACGCCAACTCGGTCCGCGTGGATGCGGTGGGCGCGATCGTGACGGCCGCAGTCGCTTATTCACAGCTAGATTGCTGTCGCCTTGACGCTGTCTTGGTAAGTGGGCTGCGCGGTTACGTGAAGCAATCGTCACCCCAACGGGAGCAAGCGCGAGGCTTTTACGAGTTGCTCTGTCGATTGGCGGATGAGTTAGGCCAAAAGCATCCTGGATTCGATCCAAGGCAATTCCGGAATGCAGTTCATGAGTTGCTCGAAATGGCAAAGGGCTACGATTCAAATAACCCGCATGACACTCGTTTTCTCGACTTCCTCGAGCTGTTGAGCCGGGGTTAAGTTGAGCCAGTCTTGAGTTTGAGTTGAAGCAAATACCGAGTTGAAGCAAAGACAGCGAATAAAAAAGCCGCGGACCATGTCCGCGGCTTTCGCTTTTTCCAGTCGTTCGACTTGCCTACGCTTTGGGCGTCTTTCGCAGGTCGAGCCATTCGCTGTGGAATGTGCCTTCCATGTCGGTTCGCTTGTATGTGTGAGCGCCGAAGTAATCGCGTTGGGCTTGTAGCAAGTTGGCTGGCAGACGCTCGAGGCGGTAACCGTCGTAGTAGCACAGCGCGGTGCTGAAGGCTGGTACGGGAATGCCCATGATTGATGCAACGGCGACAACTTTACGCCACTTCTCCTGAGAGTCTTCGATGGCTTTCTCGAAGAACTTTGCGATCAGCAAGTTTTCGAGATTGGGATCGGCGTCGAATGCCTCTTTGATCCGATCCAGGAACTTTGCCCGGATGATGCAACCACCTCGCCACAGGAGAGCGGCGGCACCATAATCGAGGCCCCAATCGTGCTCGGTCGACGCGGCTTGTAATTGCACAAAGCCTTGGGCGTATGAAACGATCTTGGACGCGTACAACGCTTGACGCACGGCTTCAACGAATTCGGCTCGGTCACCAACCAATGACTTGGCGATCGCCTGCATTTCAGGGTTCGATGACGCAGCAGGGCCGTTGAGCGTCTTGGAAGCACGTGTGCGAGCTTCCTTTTGAGCTGACAGTCCGCGAGCGAAAACGGCGGTGGTGACCAGGGTGCTCGGCACACCGAGGTCGAGCGCCAGTTGGCTCATCCATTTGCCCGTGCCCTTGGCTCCAGCGACGTCCAGGATCTTGTCGACTAAGTGACCGCTTCCGCCCTGGTCGTCTTTGGCGCTGAAGATATCTCGAGTGATTTCGATGAGGTAGCTTTGCAAATCGCCACGATTCCAATCGTCAAACACATCGTACAACTCGTCGTTTGTCAGCCCGCCGAGTTCGTGCAGTAATTGGTAAGCTTCGCAGATCAACTGCATGTCACCGTATTCGATGCCGTTATGGACCATCTTGACGTAGTTGCCCGCCCCGCCGCTGCCGAGCCATTCGCAGCACGGGATGTCGTTGTTGGGGCCGACCTTGGCAGCAATCGCTTGGAACATTTCTTTGATGTGCGGCCATGCAGCTTTGCTGCCGCCGGGCATTAGGCTCGGGCCTTTCAGCGCGCCTTCTTCGCCACCCGAAACACCACAGCCGACATAGAGTAGGCCAGCAGCTTCAACTTGCTTCGTGCGTCGTTCGGTGTGGAGGTAATACTCGTTACCGCCGTCGATAATGATGTCGCCAGGTTCACAAAACGGCAACAATTGTTCGATCAAGTCGTCAACAGCCGCACCGGCCTTTACAAGCATCATCAGCTTACGGGGACGTTTGACCGCTTTGACGAATTCCTCAATCGAGTGAGTGCCGACGAAATCCTTGCCCTTCGCTCGGCCCGCCATCAACTCGTCTACTTTTGATGTCGTGCGGTTGTAGACGGCGACTTTATATCCGCGACTTTCTACGTTCAGTGCCAGGTTTTCACCCATCACAGCCAAACCAATCAAACCGAAATCACAGTCGCCACTCATTTTAAGTCACTCATTCTGCTCGAGGGGGGAGAGTCGATATTTCGCGGAATTCTAGGCTTTTGTGCAGAATTCGAAAGGGCTGGGCAAAAACCTGGCTGCCGGATATCGCTAACAGACGCGATTTGGGGCAACATTTGTTCCGATCCCAATCAGAAAATCCGGCATGACCGGGCTCGTGTGATTAGAATTTAACGTTCTATCGGCTCGTTTCTTGCTGTGTCGATTGTCTGCAATTAATGTCAAAGGCTGTGTCCGGCTTGCTGCGACACATCCTGCTTCTCCCTTTCTTCGTCAGCCGTGCTATCGATCGATGAAAATGCCACGAAATCTTTTGCCGTTGCTAACACTCGCTTTCGCCTCGGTCATGGCCCCAACTGTTTGGGGACAGGCGGGGGGCGGTACGACGAACACGACGAATAACTTCATCAATCCAATCGCCGGTGTTGATGTCGATGCCCAGGGCGTCTTGCGAATTCGTCAATTCGATCCACGTGTTGCCCAGCAGCGTTTGATGGCAGCGCGTGCCCAAGTCGGCCAGGACGTGATGGTTCCGAGCAAGCTTCGGAAAGTCTCGCTCCAGCGATTGGAAGCGGCGATTCAGGATCAACTCGACGGTGGTCAACCGCTCACCAATGATGTGCTCGGTTTGGCTGGGCTCTCAAGTGTCCAGTATGTCTTTTACTATCCAGAAACCAAAGACATCGTAATCGCAGGGCCTGCGGACGGTTTCGTCGCAGACCCCACTGAACGACTCGTCGGAATCAACACCGGCCAACCAGTCGTGCTTTTGGAAGATCTCGTCACCGCGCTGCGGGCTTTCTCGCCTGGAACGATCAATAAGTCACCTATCAGTGTCTCAATTGACCCGACGCAAGAAGGTTTGGATCGAATGCAGCGGTTTTTGGCATCCATGCGTGGCCCTGTTGGTGCACGCGATGCGGAGCCATTGGCTCTGGCATTGAAGAATAACCTGGGACTTCAGACGGTTTCGATCAAAGGCATCCCGACGGCGACGCACTTTGCCCGCGTGCTCGTTGAAGCGGACTATCGCATGAAATTGATTGGAATTGGCCTGGAAAGGCTGCCTGTGCGGATGCAGAGTTATGTCGAGCGGGCAAACCCGATTTCGGTTTCGGCTAACGCAATGGAGCGATGGTACTTCCAACCGAACTATGACGGTATTTCGGTCAGCGACGATGGCTTGGCGATGAAGATCAACGAGCGAGGAGTTCAACTCGTGGGGGCAAACGAACGTGTTGCCGCTGGTGGAGAACGTGTTGCCGCTGGTGGACGTGGAAACAAAGCAAGCCAGGCATTCTGCAGCGATTTTACGAAGCTGTATCCAGAAATCGCCCAGCGAGTGCGTGTTTACGGTGAGTTACGCCAACTGATCGATCTTTCGATTGCTGCCGCGTATATCCAAGACCAAGATTTTTACGGTCAAGCAGATTGGAGCATGCCAGTGCTTGGCAATGAGGCTTCCGTTGCTGTTGAAACTTATTCCACGCCAGTCCAAGTTGAGACTGCGGTCAACGCGATTTGGAAAGGCTCCACGTTGATGACACCGCTCGGTGGTGGAGTCCAGATCCAGCCACGATTGGCGCTCAACAGCGACCGTCTCCAGGTCGAAACCAGCGGCGAAAGTGTGAAAGTCAAAGCAGAGGCTGGTCCTTCACAATTGGCTGACGGCCAATGGTGGTGGGACTGATTCAGCAATTGCTGATCCTCGTCGCAGGTTTTTCAGCGACTTGATGCGTATGATTCGCGGTGTGTCGTCCACACCGCGTTTTTTTATTGCCTTTGCCATGAGTCACCCAAGCGGTCAATTCCACCATTCATCGGGCGAGTGCCGATTGATCGTTGTGCAAGATCAATTGCAGCCGTGTCCGTATCTTCCCGGGATTACAGCCCGGATGCCTTTGCGTCTGCCGGTTGGCGGTGTTTCGCCACAAATGACGGATGTCTTGCTGGAGAATGGATTTCGTCGCAGCGGCGATTTCGTTTACACGCCTCAGTGCCCCACGTGCTCCGAGTGCAAGCCAACACGGTTGGATGTGAATGAGTTTCGTTGGACGACCTCGATGCGCCGCGTTTTGAGTCGTGGGGACCGCGATCTGCGAGCGAATTGGGCTATGCCGACAGTCGATGTCCAGCGAGTCGAGTTATTTAATCGGCACCGTGATGAACGTGCATTGGGGACCCGCGACGAGAAGATTGATGCCGACTCCTATCGAGCTTTCCTGACCGACAGTTGCTGTGAAACTCGCGAGCTTGCCGTTTATCTCGAAAGCCAACTAATTGCGGTTGCGACAGTCGATGTCGGCGTCGAGAGCGTTTCCGCCGTCTACACGTATTTCGACCCTGACTATTCCAAGTACTCATTGGGGACCTACGCGATCTTGAAACAGATCCAGTGGTGTCTCGAGAACGATCGGAAGTACGTCTATCTTGGCATGTATGTCGCTGATAACGAGCATCTGAACTACAAATCGCGTTTCCTGCCTCAGGAGCGACTTTGTGCTGGCGACTGGGAGTGCACCGGGAGAACTTAGTTTGCCCGATGTCGCAGATTGCTACACGTCTTTGCTGCAGGCGTGTTGCGAAGTGATGCAGCGAATTGTTGCTCGGGTTGCTTGATGACCACGAATCATTAGCTCCGTTCTTGCATTTCTTGTTGGCTCGTCCTTTGCGTTACAATGAATCGATGCACGCTGCCTTCGTTGGTGGTCGATCGTTCGCCTTGTCTTTGTGGATAATGACATGACTCGAGTACTTGCTGCGTTACGGCGTAATACGTTGCAGAACAAATTGCTGTTGTTTGTAGCAGTGATGGCCTTCGCGTCAGAAACCCGATCGTCAGAGCCGCTCGAACTTGTCAACGCCCATCTTCGCGGTGGAGAATTTGCTGCTGCTCGACAGGTCGCAGCTGCCCTGCCCGCCGTGCAGCGAGATGCGGCTCTCGCTCAAATCACCCAATTTCAAATGCTTGGCGGCACACCAGCAGCAGCTGCAGCAACACTTCGGGGCATCTCCAGTCCAAGGTCACGCGACTTTGCGACGAATAGCTACTCGTCCAACGGGTTAGCTGGTAAGGCTTCAAATTCGTATGGCCCGCCAGCGATTGGTGCTGGCGATCCTCAAGACGGTGGTCAAGGTGGCGGCAGTATCGCGGACTTTGATTCGCTGATGCAGCTCATCCAAGCAACGATATCACCGGATACTTGGGAGGCACTTGGTGGGCCGAGCACGATGGCGCCGTATCCTCAAGGCATTTTGGTGGATGCGAGCGGAACTGTACGCGAAATCGAAACATTGCCGTCTCAAGGTCGGCTTGTTGACCTGGACCAATTGTTGCGAGCCCATGCGGAGTCGAATTCTTTCAACGAAATGGCAAAGCCAAACGAGTGGCGACTTCCTTCGGAAATGCGTGTGGTTTCACTTCGGCGAATGCGAGATGAAATTGCGCGACGTCAATTGATTGGGATGCCACTAAGCGAGTCACTTATTTACTTCGCAGGCATCAGCGAGATCAGCCATGTGGCTCTCGTCGACGATGATGTGCTGATTGCCGGCGTTGTTGGCGGTATCGCATCACGACAAGGATGGCTGGTCGATTCCGGTTCTGGGCAGCATCCATTGAGATTGGACTTTTTTAATACGGCGGTGCGATCTGCTTTCGGCCAAAGACCTTTTGGATGCACAATTGACCCGTCACTTGAAGGACTTGCCGCTGCACGACAAGTTGCGGTGGATGTACAGAGTGATCGCTTACCTATAGGTGCTGCCGCCGAAAAACTAGCCGGCGCCCTTGGGAAACAGCGAGTTGAAGTGTTTGGAACCCAGGGAGACTCAACAATTGGCTATCTCATGGTGGAAGCCGATCGTCATATGAAGCGACTTGCCCTCGGCGAAGTTGAAATGCCCGACGGTGTTGCAAATTACCTTGACTACATCGACGAGATGATTGCTCAAGGACCGCCCGCAGAAGTCTTGATTCGATTGTGGTTCACATCGAACCCTCAGAAAATCCAATCGGATGCCAAGCGGCAAGTATTCATCCTAAGCGGTCGACCTCTACGTCTGAGTGGCCAGAACGAGCGAAACGTGAACGAAAATCGTCAGCGAGTCGCGGATGACCCGCGGACAGTTGCTTTAGTCGACGAATTCAATCAGCGTTTCGAGTTGATTCGAGCAAAGTATCCGATTTATGGTGCGCTCGAATCGCTTTATCGCGTCGCGGCGTTAGCTGAGCTAATGAACCAGTTTGCGTCTGAGGACTCAACTCGCAACTTGGTTCAATCGATCAGCGATCTTGAACTATTCTCAGACGCACAATCGGTTCGCAATCGACTCGTGACACCGATGAGTGTCGACAGTATTGCTGTGCTACACACCGTTCGTCATCGAAGTAAACGTCACCACATTTTGCTCGCTAGTGGCGGTGTCTTCGTCGACTCAGACCAAGCAATCAATCCAAAGATCGAGACCTATGCGACATTGGGCAGCGACTTGGTTCGGTTCGAACGCCAGCCAGTCGTTGTGAATCGTTGGTGGTGGGATGCTAGAGATTCATCAGAATATCCAGCATCTCGTTAGCCGTGGAAATGACTCGGGAAGATGCTTGGAACGCTCGTTGATAGGTGATCATCCGAATCGACTCCTCGTCGATGTTGACGCCCGTGATTGCGAGGTGCTGGCTTTGCAATGTCGCATAGAAATTGCTTAGCCCCTCAGAAGAACTTTGATGCAAATTGATTTGCTGGGCCAGTTTAGCAATCGTTTTGTCGTACGTGCCTCGAACCGTCCTGCCATCTAAGTTGTCGAGCGGTCGATCGACCAAGTCGACCATCTCGGTAAGGATATCCGTGTCGGCACCAATCCCGCCTGCGCTGATGGCCAGCAAGTTGCTGTTGTCGAGCAAGGTTTGATTCATCGCAATATCTGCGGCGCCCGTACCTTGGAAAAATGTGTTGAGGCCAATTGCTGCGAGGAAGCCGCTGGAGTCTTCGCCAAACGTGAATTGAGACGTTGGCGAATCCGATACAATGGAGACTTCACCAAGGCTTGTGACGGAAGCCGAGATCCCGTCGATGGCATCAATCTGTGCCACGATGGACTCGACCGTTGAGTCACCGATTTGGTTCAGATTTCGAACGGAGATGCGATGATTCGAGATGACTTGGCCATCAAGATCGACGATGCTCATATCAAACGTCCCGTTCTTGGGTTCCCAGGCAAGTTCGGCATCCTTGAGCGGCACACGAGCGGATGATCTTGACGTTGATAAGATGGAGTCAAATCCAGAGCGACCTTGACCCTGAGAGTGAACCTCGTTGACGCTGCGGATCAATCCCTCCGCCATGTCGTCCAAGCTCTTTAAGTAATCACCGAAGACGGCGCCACGTGCCTCAAGCGCCGCCGCGAGTTTTCCGCCGGTTGCTTGGAGAGGTGAATCTGTTTCCTTGATCCGTACTTCGAATCCATCCTCTGATGGATTGTACGCACTGTAGACTTCGCGAAAGTTGCGATTGCTAATCAAATAATCGCCGCCAACAAACACATTGACGGAGCCACTCTCTTGTTCTTGTACATTGATGTTGACGTAGCTGGCGAGTTCTTCAAGATCGAGATAACGCTGGTCACGCAAGCCGGTTGCATCGCTTTGGCCAACGCCGCCGCCTTCAATCGTTGCGATTTCTACGTTCAAATTCGCAATTCGCTCTGTCAAGCGATTGATCTGAGTCGCGATATCTTGAAGGTCGTTATTCCACGTCACTTGACGCTCGATTGCGTTCGTGCGTGACGACTGTATTCGCGATGCAAGCGATTCGCCCTGAAGGATGACAAACTCGCGAAGTGAACTGTCGCCGGGTTGCGTGGACAGTTCGTGCAGTGAGTTGTTGAACAGCGTCAGCTGGCTACTGAGTCCGCCTCCCTCAAGATCATTCGTCAGCTCTTCGAGTTGGCTATAGGCCTTTGTCAGTTCTTCCGAACCAGCCAATGCACTTTTTGCCGCGTACATACGCTCAATTAACGCTTTGTCGACGATTTGGGTGACGCCAATCGGGCGGACGCCATTGCCCTTGATCAAGCCACCGTCGCGAGATGCAACTGCGGGAACTTGTTCCAATCGTTCTCGAATGAAGCCTTCGGTATTGGCATTGGCAATGTTGTTGCCAACAACCTGTAGCCCGACCTGAGCCGCTTGCAAAGCACCCGCAGATTGCTGAATGGTTCCGAAAAGACTCATGGAAGAAATTCCCGCGGGATCGCAGTGGACTGTCTTCGCTATCTATCGGTTGCCTTTCTCAGTACAGACCACAAAATCGACACAAAAGGTACAGGTTAACGTGCAAGTGCCGCGTTCCAACGAACGCGGCACTTCGTCAATTGCTAGCGATATTGGCTAGTTCAAGTTGTCGAAATCCGCGAATAGCGAATCCACGGCGACGAGCGAACTGTCGGATGACTCGCCGTCGGATTCGCCATCCGAGTCTCCTGCGATCAAATCAATCGCATCACCAAGTCCGGCGTCACTGTTGAAGTTGCCCGATTGGATCTTTATCGATGAGTCGTCATCCCCACCCAAACTGAACATTTCGTCAACAGGGTTCGAGGATTGAACCGGAAGCGTGATGGGCGTCGGATTGAACGAGAGCTGGACACTTACCGACGACGAATTGATCGCATCGGCAAGCAAGAACTCGCCTTCTCCACCCGTCAATAACGCGTTGTCCAAGCGACGAATCTCAGCAATCACTTCCAAAGCGTCGCCGGCGGAGATGAATCCGTCGCCGTTAACGTCGTAGTAAGGAGGTGTTGGCTCATCCGGGTCGATCGGGATGCTGCGAACGTTACCAGCAATGTTGAGTCGGTTGATAATCAACAGCGCGTCGAACGCAGTCACTTCCCCGTTCGCATTGACGTCTCGGAAATTGGCGGGGTTCTGGGAACCAAGAGCCGTCACGTTCAAGTTGACGCGTGACGGTTCGCTCACGCGGCCTTCAGAGTCCGTGATCACATATTCGAAGAAGTCAGCACCAAAGAAACCATCGTTGGACGTGTAGCGAATTGTTCCATCGGCTTGCGGAACCGCCGTGCCGCCCGTTGGTGGCGTGACGATCGTCAGGGTCGTCAAGTCAAACGTCGCGTCGCCGAATAGCACATCATTGCTGAGTACGTCCAGATTGTTCACACCTGCGCGAACCGAAAGGTTGTCCACTCCACCAATCGGAGCGTTGCTTCCGTTAATGGTTACTGATGCTTGCTCACTTTGCTGGCCGAGGTCATCCCCAACGGTATACCGGAAAAAGTCACTGCCAGTGAATTCTGGGAACGGCGTGTACGTCAGTCTTCCATCGTTCTCGAGTGTTAACGAGCCGCCTGTCGGTTGTTGGGTAATGATGAGTGATGCCGGAACAATGTCTCCGTCAATGTCACTGTCGTTACTTAGCAGATCGAGTACCGTCGGACTGGTACGACTCACCGTCGGTGAGTCGGCTCCTAGCACTGGTGCATCGTTAATGCCTTCAACTCGCACCGTGACTGTGATCGGTTCGCTAGCGGCGTTCGATTGATCTACCGCCTGGTAGGTGAACGTGTCGTTAGCGGTTTGGCCCGGTTTCAGCCTTTGTAGCGTCGTGCTCGTCCTCGGATCATAGAAGACCGATTGAGTTGCCACATCGAACGTGAGCGTCGCGCCGAGCGTCGTGGTTGTTGAAGCTTGCAGGAGGAACGAAACTCGCTCACTCGGGTTAAGGGCCGAGTCCGTGTCCGAATCGTTCGCGAGGAAATCGGCTGCAGGGATCACGATGACCGAATCTTCGTTGACGTCCTTTTGGTTGACGCCATTGACGATGGTACTCTCGATCGTGTCCGCACCGCCCGTTGGAGCATCGTTCACGGCGGTGATGGTGATACGCAAGGTTGCTGTTTGCGATTCCCCGCCGAGTGAGTCGACTGCGGTAACGAGAACGTCAATGACTCCATTGGCATCAACAGCACCGGTGAAGGTCAAACTTCCGTCTGAATCAATAGCTGGAAGCTCACTAAACAGTGCTTGCTTGTCCAGCGGCGTTTCGACTCGGAATGAAATCGTTTGTGAAGCTGCCTCATCCGCAGGGCCAACCGAGAACGTTGTCGTCCAAGGTTCGTCGTACGAGCCACGATCCTCGTCGACCGTAACAGAAGTGCCCGGTGTGAACGTCGGCGGATCATTGACCGCGTTTACCGTAATCGTAAATGTCCTGGTGGTGCTCGCGTCGGTACCGCCGTTGGCTGTGCCGCCGTTGTCAAACAGCTGGACTTCGTAAACCGCAAAACCATTGGCATCTGGTCCAGCGGTGTAATTCAGCGATGCGTTCGATCCAACGATCGTTGCCGTTGGTCCAGAGAGGATCAAGTTTGGAACACTTGACGAGATCAGTCGGAATCGCAAGTCAGGGATTTGCGGCGAGACCGTGCCATTACCGTTGATCTCGTCAACGGCATCCAATGGCCCCACTTGAATTCCGGTGGCCCAGTTCGCAACGGTCTGTGAACCCGCATCCTCGTCACTGACCACGTTTGGTGCACCGTTAAACAGTGGCGCGTCGTTGACTTGTGATACATCGATTGTCACAAGACCCGTCACGGTTCGAGGGTCGTCGCTGGCCACGTTTCCGCTGTTTAGAGCAATGCTCACGCCATCATCGGTAACGGTGAACGAGAACGTGTCACGGCCTGTGAAATTGAGCTTCGGTGTGTAAACCAAAGCAACCGGAATGCCGTTCTCGAATCGTGTCGTGAGCGTTCCGTTTTGGTTCGTCACCGTCGGCAACGGAGTTGCCAACGACAAGGATTGGCTTCCACCTTCGTTGAGCGGAATCGAGCCGATTTCATTGGCTGGGCCGGCAACGAACTGATCAAGGATGCCTGGAGTTGCGACATTATTGAGATCAGTGATCGTTCTCAATGGGATCTCAACAGAGCCATCTTCGGCGACGGTGAACGCGAGCGGTGCAGCGCCAGTTCGCGGTGTTGGAGCATCATTGACCGGTTGGACGTCAATCGTGATCGTTTGTGTGAAGGAACGATTCAAGTCACCGCGAGCCAAGTCATTTGCACCGCTATCAACTAGCGTCACCGCAAACTGGAATTCGCCGTAAACGTCCGAGTTGGTCTGGAACGTGAGTCGCCCGCTCGACGAGATTCTCGGTGCTTGCACGAAGGCCTGTGCTACTTGGGCCGCAGTCAAGCCGCCCGTAGGTACGACTTCAAACGCAACCGATTGTGCAAGTGCACCAAGGAACTCATCTTCACCAAGGCTTGGGCCAGAAACGATTCCCGTCGCAAATCCATCAAGCGTAAACAAGCCAGAGTCTTCGAGCGACTCTACGGTTGTTGGTCCCGCTGGCGTTGCCGTGATGGTGAACTCCGGACGATCGTTGACGCGGTTCAACCGGAATTTCGCCGTTTGCGTGACCGTGATTGGATCGTTGACCAAGCTTTGTGAAGTAAGGTCAAACGTCTCGCTTCCGGCACTATTGTTATCCGTGTCACGGAAACGGAATGTGAACGAGTCATCACCGCGGATGCCGTTGCCGATCGTGTTGTTGTAGTCAACTGGCGGCGTGTACAGCAGTCCTGTGCCGTCTGGCGAAAGTTCAAGTGAACCACCCAATAACGTTACCGGGTTAAAGTCAATGAACTCAAGGACCTGCGATCCACCAACGGTGCTATCGGCTTCATTAGCTGGGCCAACGTTAAACGGATCCAGTAACCCAATCTGGGCATATCCATTTCCGTTTGCTACAGCTCGACGAATCGGAACAAAGAATTTCACAACACCGGTTTCGCCATTGGCTTGGGTGTTGTCTTCCTTGAGCGTGTAAGTGATGACTCCATTCGCGTCGACCGAGTAAGCCAAGTCGGGGCCATCCGAAGCAGTGCTTCCTGCAACGGTGGCCACAACACGAGGTGCGTCGTTGACTGGCTGTACGTTGATCGCAAAGGTGACACGGGTCGATTGAGGCACGAATCCGGCGATCGATTCGAAGTCCGTGGCCACCATCACGATCGTTGCCGACCCGACAGCATCCGGATTCGGGAAAATCGAAAGTTGGCCCGTCGGGCTAACGACTGGATTAAGGCGGAACAGACCCGTCGGGATGATTGATGTCGCGTTATCAAGTGCAAACGAAACCGTTTGCCGTTGAAGTTCATCCAGAGCCGAATTTGGTCCCGGTAAAATGTTGGTTGCCCAGTTGGCAACGACTGTTGTACCGTTGTCGTCGCGCTCAAGAATATTGACGATTGATTGCGAATCGAACTGAGGCGGATCGTTCGCGGGTGTCAACGTGATCGTCACTGTTGCCGCTACTGAACGCTGATCGGCTAGGTCGCGAGTTTCCGCTGTGCCCTGAGTGAATACGGATCCAGGAATCGTTGACATGCCATCATCCGAGATGATGTAGCTGAACAAGTCATTAGCCGCAAACGGAGTGCGGTTATTGACATCTGGCGCCGCTTCGTAGCTGCCCGTCGTGAACGCACCGTCGACAAAGGTGAACGAAAGCGTTCCGCCGTTGATCGTCGTGCGAGTTACAGTGACAGTGCCGGCGCCAAGCGTGGCTCCATCAACGGGTGTCTGGCCAGGAACGTTGAACGCAACAACCCGAAGGATTTGCTCCGACTCGTTGTACAAGTTTGAGAGTGTCGGAGCAAAGCTGCCCGGAACGCTCGGCGTTGAGGCTCCTACACCCACCCGCAGTAAGTCGTTGGCAACAAAACTAATCGTTGCCGGTGCATCGCCCAAAGCTTCAACCGCTTCAACGGTCGAGAATGAACGCGGGAACGCAACTGGAGCGTCGTTGACCGGGTTAATGTTGATGGTCAACGTCTTTGTTGTTGTTCTTGGGTCCCCGGCATTGTCATTGTCATTGGCGGTTACCAAGTAAACAGCGATGCCAAATGCATCCGGAGCTGGGTTAAATCGCAAATTGCCCGAAGGATCGACTTGCGGAAGTGCGTCACCCACCATCAAGCCTGCTGGTTGGTTGAGCGCGGTTACTGCGAAAGTAACGTTTTGGCGTCCCGCGAACGACTCATCTCGTGCAGTGGCCGGTCCAACAGCAATATTGGTCACGAAGCTTGGCACAACGAACGTGACGTTGTCGGCGAGTTGATCTTCGAGGATCGTGAGCTGCGTCGGCATCGTGAACAACGGTGGATCGTTTTTCTGTGTAACGTTGAACGTAATGGTGGCTGGCAGCGACTCCAGCGGCGTCTGAGGAGCACTTGTCGGTTTGCCTGCGAATGCAGCACCTGGAACCGTCGTCACCCCATCATCTTCGATGACATAGGAGAACGTATCGGTTGCGACGAACGGAGTACGTTCGTTGTAGTCGATTGCTGGGGAGTAACTGCCTCGAGTAAATGTTCCGTTATCGAACTCGAAAGATAGTGTGGCTCCATTAACCGTCGTGCGGGTGACTGTGCCAGTTCCGCTGGTTAATGCAGGATCCGATCCGTCAACATCCATCGTACCGGGCACTGCGAAACGGATTACACGTAAACCTTGTTCGGTTTCGTTGTACAGGTTCGAAAGTGTTTGGGGGAATTGTCCCTCAGCGTCGCGAACGCCATAAGCGGCAGATTCTCGCAACAGATCGTCAGCAAAGAATGTTCGGATCGCAGGCAAAGCAGAATCCGCCTCCACCGCCTCTTCGACCGTAAACGTTCGAGCAACAGCGACAGGGTTGTCGTTCGCTGGAGCGATATTGATTGTCATTCGACGCGTTACACTTCGAGGCGTCGAAACGCCGAACGATGTGCCGTTGTCGGTGACTGTGACATCGAACACGGCGACGCCAAACACATCTGGGTTCGGACGCAGGGTGAGTGTTCCGTCAACGGTCAACGTCGGAAGTTGGGCAAACATGCCCGCAGGTACGCCTCCCGCAACCGCAGCAAACGTGATCATGACACTTTGTCGTGCCAATTCATCCAAGGCCGTAGCCTGGCCGGGTCGAATGATTTCAAGCGGATTGACGTAAATGTCACGGACGACAGCCACGTTGTCCGCAGCCTCGTCTTCAGTCAAGAAGACTTCGCCAAATGTTGGGAACAGCGGCGGATCATTGACCTCAAGGACGGAAATCGTAACCGTTCTTGGCACCGATCGGTTGTTGAGTCCGACTGGGCTCGGTCCGCCCGTCGTGGTGTAATCGATGCTATCGGCAGGAGCCGGCGTATTGATAAAGTCGGTGCCGGGGATCGTTGTCGGACCGAAATCTTCGACGATGTAAGTGAACGTATCAGCAATCGGTGCTGGGGCAAAGTTTGGCAAGCGATTGTAGTCAACGCGTGGACGATATTCTGCGTCAGTAAACGCTAAGCCACTAAAGTTAAACTTTAATGTTCCGCCCGTATTCGTCGTGAACACAGTGCCGTGATCGGCCGCAGTGACCGTTGTGATCGTACCGCCTGCATTCGTAAAGCTGAACTCAACTACTCTCAGGTTCTGCTCATGTTCGTCGTACAGGCCATTGGAGCCATCTGCAAAGTCGCTTTCACGGGATGACGTCGAGTCGTTCTGAGTTTGACGCAGCAAGTTTTCCTCTGTGATCGTCAATAAGCCGAAGCCTTCGACCACGGCATTGGTATCCGCATCGCCACTGACATCAAAGAACTCCTGCGCTTCCAAGACAGACAGTTGTCGATTTTGCGTTACCGGTTCGTCATTGACTGGAGCAATGTTGATCCTGATCAGTCGAGTGACTGTCTTCGGATCGGGGTTGCCCGATGCATTCGTTCCGTTGTCAGTCACCACGATCTCAAAGACCGCGACTCCATAAACGTCTGGATTTGGCTGGACAGTCAACAACCCATCTTTGGTGAGCGTTGCATAAACGCCCGTGGATAGTTCAGCAAACATGTTCGGCGGTACATTTACCGGATTCACCGTGATGGTGACTGTTTGCAATGGCTCTTGTTCATCCAGGGCTGTTGCGGGTCCAGGCAGGATCTCGACACCAGCTGTCGGGAAGATGTCGTAAACCAGTTGGCCGTTGTCTGGATTGACGGTGCCATTTGTGAACAAGGTGCCCGTCGCATCCACGGTGTTGTTCTTGAGATCTTCAACCAGCTCAACGGTGCTAAACGCAGGTAGCACCGGTGGATCGTTCACCGGAGCTACGGTGATCGTGACGGTTTTCTTTTGGGAACGGTTGTTGAGTCCAATCGGCGTCGTACCGCCGGTGGTGGTGTAATCAACCTCAGTCAGGAACAACGGCGTCGGCGCAGGGACTTGATTGTTGGCATCATCAGCACCCGGAATCGTGTCCAGGCCAACGTCTTCGACAATGTACGTAAACAACTCAGTCGGATTGTACGGCGGATTGCTGTTGTAGTCCGTACCCGGTTTATACGTTCCGCTTGTGAAGTAACCATTCAAATCGAAGTTGAACGTCAGTTCGCCGCCATTAATCGTCGTGAATACGACGCCATTATCGGCACTCGTTACGATCGTCTCGCCGCCAGCGCTGTTTGGTATGCCAAATACGACAACATGGAGGTCTTGCTTGTGTTCGTCGTACAGGGTGTTCGAACCATCCGCGAAATCGCTCTCTCTTGATGCGTTCTCAGTGACAATGGCTGGATCGTTTGTTGTCGACTGACGAAGCAGATCTTCGGCAGTAATTGTTAACAAACCAAAGCCTTCTGACACGCCGACGTTGTCACTGGGGTTTGCCGACGGAGACTCCTGAGCTTCGAATAACGTCAGTGCTCGATCGAATGTCACGGGTTGATCATTGACCGGCGCGATGTTGATTGTGATCAGTCGCTCGATGCGTTTGACATCGGCGGTGACTCCGTCATCCATGAGTCCATTGTCCTCAACGACGATCTTGAACACCGCAACGCCAAACACATCCGGGTTTGGTTTGAGCGTCAACAAACCGGTGTCCGTGAGCGTAGCAAAGACGCCGGCGGTGATTGGAGCGAACATGCCCGCAGGCACACTTGTTGGAGTCGCTGGTGTGACCGTGATCGTTAAGGTTTGGCGAGCCAATTCGTCGAATGCGGTTGCACTTGGTCCAGGGAAAATTTTCTGGACTGGCGATGCCGCATCCGATAGATCCGGGTAGATATCGACAACCAGTGTTCCGCCATCTGGGTTCACTGTTCCATTGGCGAACAGCACATTGCCAGCGTTGACAGTACCGTCCTTCAAATCTTCGACAAGTTGCACGATGCCAAAGTCGGGTAGAACCGGTGGATCGTTGGCAACGGTGACGGAGATCGACACGGTGGACGGTGTGGAGCGGTTGTTCTGTCGACCTGCTGGCGTGACAGGAATAACACCGTTGGTGGTGAAGTCCTCTTGTCGCAGCGGAATCGTGTTGGAAGGACTTGTTCCTGCACCGTCGATATTAACTCCCGTACCGGGGATCGTCACTGCGCCAAAGTCTTCGACGATGTACGTGAATATGTCTGCCGCATCAATCGGGGCTAGGCCATCCGCGTCATGCTCACTCAAGCGGTTGTAGTCTTCGTCAGGGAAGTAATCCGCATCGACAAAGTGACCTGTCGTTGGGTCGGCCACGGTGCCAACGATGTCCGCCTCAAAGCGTAATTCGAGTCTGCCGTAAACCGTGAAGATCGTCTCAGCGGCTTTGCCCGCACTGTCGTAGGTCAACAAGGACGCATCAACATCAACCATCATGCCAGCGCGGTCTTTAGCACTGATCACAACGACACGGAGATCTTGCTCGAGTTCGTTGTAAAGAGTGTTGGTCGGATCGATATCGCTTTCAGTGGAGCGAGTTGCTTCAACTGGGGTTGCGGCGCCAGTGGATTGTCGCAGCAGATCTTCTGCCTTGATGTTAAGTATGGCGACGTTAGTGTTCGGCGAGCCCGTAATGTTGTCGTTCTGCTCGACTTCGGCGACGGTCAACAGTCGGTCGACTGTGATTGGTACATCATTGACCGGCAGGATGTTGATCGTGATTAATCGTTCGACACGACGGAAGTCGTTGGTGACCCCGTCGTCCATGAGTCCGTTGTCTTCGACAACGATCTTGAAGACTGCGACACCGAATACATCTGGATTCGGTTGGAGCGACAAAATGCCGGTGTCTGTGAGGGTCGCATAGGTCGTGATCGCTGGATCAGGATCCAAGTCGGCAAACATGCCTTGTGGCACACTTGTTAGCGTTGCAGGCGTTACCGTGATGGTAACGCTCTGACGAACCAATTCATCCTTCGCGGTTGGGAACGCTCCCGGGAAAATCTTCGTGGCTGGCGAAGCAACGATGATCGGATCGGGGAAAACGTTGATCTCAATTAGCGTGTTATCGATCTTGGTGAGGCCAACAAGGTTGGCCGAGCCATTGGCATTCAGTCCCACAGCGACATTCGTGCCATCGGTCGCGAGCGTTCCGTCCAAGCGGTCTTCGACGAGGGTGATTATTCCAGAGTCTCGGAATTCAGGCAGGGCAGGAACGTCATTCGTTGCCCTTGTTGTGATTGTCACCGTGCTAGCAGCCGATCGGTTGTTCTGACCGACACCTAATCCGTCGACGGTGAAATCTTCGTCACGAAGCGGAATCGCTGGGTCAGCGATGCCAGTTCCGGGAATAACCACGCTACCGAAGTCTTCGACGACATAAGTGAATAGATCCGAATTGTCGATCGGCGCTAGTCCATCGGCGTCATGTTCGGAAAGTCGGTTGTAGTCTACGTCGGGACGATACGTGGCCTCGACAAAATGACCGGTACTTGGGTCGGCGACGCCAAGAACAATGTCTGCCTCGAATCGCAAGTCCAGTTTGCCGTACACCGTGAAGATCGTCTGAGTGGCTTCACCCGTGGTGTTGTCATACGTTAGTGTGGATGCATCAACATGGACGACGGCTCCAGTCCGGTTTGTGGCGCTAATGACGACGACTCGCAGTTTCTGGGCTGCTTCGTCGTAAAGCGTCGTGTCCGGAGGATTCGGTGTGTTGAGATGGATGTCACTTTCGCGACCGGGGTTATCCTTGTCCGCTGGCACAGAATCAACGCCAGTTGTTTCTCGCAGCAACATTTCTTCAGTGATGATCAGAAATCCAAAGCCATCCATCTCTGAGACGGTATTGTCGACTGGCTGGCCATCGACGTTATTGAACTCTTGATATTCGTCGAGACTGAAATCACGGTCGTAAGTGATCGGAGTATCGTTGACGGGTTTGATGTCAATGGTGATTTGTCGTGAGACGCTGCGTGGAGCCGGATTGCCCGCAGCGTCACGGCCATCGTCAGTGACAGTGATGTTGAAGACTGCAACACCAAACACGTCTGGATTCGGTTTGAGATGCAGTAAACCGTCGGTTGATAGTGTCGCAAGGACTCCAGGGAAGTTCGCGTCAAGCTCAGCAAACATGTCGGTTGGAACGCTGACCGGCGACACCACAATCGTGACGGTTTGTCGTTCGAGTTCATCGAGCGCAGTTGGTTGACCCGGAAGGATTTCAACAAGCGGACTGTTGGCGTTAATGACGTTCGAGTACAGATCGACAACGAGGATCGAACCGTCGTTTAGTGTGCCATCGGCAAAGTTGGCGCCGCCGGTCACATCGAGCGTATTGTTCTTGAGGTCCTCGACGAGGTTCACCGTCCCATAAGTGGGCAAGAATGGCACGTCGTTGACTTGAGTCGTTGTCAATGTCACCGTTGCTGGCGCAGAACGACGTTCCCGTTCGTCCAATTGCAAATAGGTTACAAGTCCAGGGTCGGCGATTCCATCATCAGCAACGACGAATGTGAAGAACTCGTTCGGTTCAAACGGAGTACGCTCGTTGTAATCAACATTCGGCTCGTAGTAGCCTTGTGTAAACGCTCCGTTAACGAACGAGAACGATAGCTGGCCGTTGCGAGTCGGCAGCGTTGCTGTCAATGCTGGTGGAACCGGCATCGGCAGGTCGCCGTCGACGAACGTCTGAGTCAGTGTGTCATATAGTTCGTCAACATCGACGGTGAAGTCATCACTGGCGTCTAATGGTGTGTCTGCGCCGACGGCAAAGGCAACGACCCGTAGTGTTTGACCGTCTTCATCGAAGGGAGGGCCAACGGGAACCGTGAACTGGCCCTTCAATGCACCAGCTAGCAAATCGCTAGCCGTAAAGAATTGTCTACGGTCAACAACGAGTGGATCACCGTTGGAGTCAAACTCTACTTGCTCGATGATCGAGATGTTCTTGTCAAGAGCGAGCGGTTCATCATTGAGTGGCTTGACTGTGACAGTAAACGATTGAGTGGTGGTGCCGTTGATTAAGAATCCGTCATTGACCGTAACCGTGATGATTGCTTCGCCGTAAATGTTTGCAACCGAGCTATAGCTGAGCGTGGCTGTCGAACTCATCGCATCGTAGACGACGGCGATATCTGCATCCCGGACGAGCGCCTGGTTATTGCTAGTGACCGCAAACGTCAACGGTTGAACTGGCGAGAGAGGTTGCGTTTCGCGACCGCCGGAGGTGATTCCGGTTAGGTTGACGAACTGCATACCATCGTCTTCATTGATCGTTCGATCAGGGATCGTATCCAGCGTCGGCGGGTCGTTGACAGGCAGGATTGAAATCGTCGCCGTCGACGTCGTGATGCTCGGCAGCTTGCTGGCAATCTCTCGCAACCGATATTCAAACTTGAGAACGCCGTAATCGTCGGCTGTGGCGAAGATTCCATCTTGTCCAGCGGAGTTGTAATCCACTTTGGGGATGAACTCGAAATCGCCGTTGGCAAATACCGTCAAGTCACCGGCAGTGTTTCCTAACGCGTCACGCAATTGCAATACCATGCCGCTACCGCCGCTTGGTACGTTCACCTTACGACCGGTGCTCGGATCAACTAGTTCAAAAATCTCGTAATTCCCAGGACTCGCGATCACGTCCGAAAGCAAGTTTGAGGTAAACGTGGTGGGAGTGCCTTCGTCGACCGAGAAAGGTCCTGCGTTTGTAGCCGGAGTCGGAACATTTGTGCCAACGATCTTGACGATGTGGTCTTCGACCTCGCCGCCAACCGCGATTTGGTCAGGGAGTAATCCACCTGAGCGGCTGATGCGAATTCGCAACACAGCGTCTGTTCCAAGCGAAGCGACGTCGATGCCGATGTCAGCCATCGACGGCGTCACAATTTGGACTGGGTTTACCCCAGGCCATACAGCCGTTTGCTTGAGGATTTGCTCGCCTGCGTCATCAAAGTCACCATCGCGGTTCCAGTCGATCCACGCATCAACGACGCCATAGTCACTTGCAACGACATCGAAGACGGCTGGAATCGCGGCATTGTAGGCGACGTTCAAAACAGACTTGACGGTGTCATCAGCTAGGCCGTCTTCGTCGCTCAGGCCGGTCACATCATCGCCAGTTGCGTTCACGTTCGTGGTTGCATTGGTTTCGCCGTCAACGATGTTTCCAAGAATCGGATCGGAGGCGTTCTTGATGCCGACAAGGATCACGTGACGAGCTGCATCACCATCGATGCCTGTTGCACCGTCGCCGAGAACTGTTTGCGGCGCAACGACTGGGCCTACAAGCGACTGGCCATCACCAAAATCAAGGTCATGATCACTGAGCAGAATCGTAAATCTTGTTTCTCCTGAGAACCGATTGGCTTGCAGTCGGTTGCCTGCCAAATCGCGAATCGCGTCGATGACCTGGGTCGATACAGTCAGTGAACCCGATGTTGTGATCGATAGACTTGACGCTGGCACACTGCCGTCCGAGCTGCGGAGATAGATACGTCCATACCCAGCAGACAGCGCCGACAAGTTAAGCGGCTCGGTCGAAGTGATTGCATTGACGATCGTTGCCGCAACAGCGTCTGAGGTGAACGTCGTGCTTGGGATGAATGGGATTGCCACCGCACCGCCGGAAACGCCCGATGCCGTCAAACCGGTTGTCAATGGTTCAACAGAGAATCCGATGGGTTCTCCCAGCAGGATAGAACCAGGCAGCGACGGATCCGTGTTAACGCTTGGGTTCAGGCCAATCGAGGCACTTGACATCGCGGCAATGATTGCAGCAATGATATCACTTGTCGTCGCTGTTGGCGAAAGCTGAACGAGTTTCGCACCTGAACCAACATTGAGGTCAGTCGAGAACTCGAATGTCGTGACGGTTGGCGGAATGACGTTGTTATTCGTCACAGTGAACGTTCTTGTGTCCAAGCTCGCCGCAGTTGCCGTTGATGGAACTTGCAACGCCAAGCCGCTTGTCACGCCAGGCGTACTGACAATGATTGCTTCAAACGGATTCGTTTGGTTTGTTCGGATTTCACCACCCGCAACGCCTGTGGAAGTGAACATCGATGTCGAAGGATCGAGCGTCGTTCCGACGGCAGCACTGACTCGGATGACCAGTGAATTCAGAGGGTCGACCGATGCTGCAAAACCTGCATTGTTCAGCGACATCGCAAAACGCTTGGAAATTTCACTCGCATCGGCAGTCGCAAACACTGGGACTGCGATGTTCGTACCGCTGACATTGTTATCGAGTGTGAACTCGAAGGTCGTTGTTGTTGCGGGTGACACATTGTTGTTGCGAATGCGGAACGTCAATTGATCTAGCGACGCGCCGGTCACCGTCGACGGAAGCTGGATTTCTAGCCCGCCACTGGGCGAAACCAATCCGCTTTGATTTGGTACGCCAACGCCAAAGAAATCGATGGTATCACCGACTTTTCCACCAAGGTAAATTCGTCCATTTTCGATGCCTTGGGCGAACGGAATCCCAAGGTCTGTGTCGCTTGCTACATCGCCGAATTCACGCAGAGCTCTTGCGATCTTGCTCGTTACGCCCAGACGGGTTTCGGTATCGGTGCCGTTGACCGACAAGGTGCGATCGTCAAGCGTATCACTCGCGAAGATCGTGATGGGCGAAACTTCAGCACGAACGATGACAACTTCAGTTGCTGCGGCCGCAAACGTCGCAGTTGGCTCACGGAACGCGAAAAGTCCTGACAAGAGAGGATCGATCGAGATGCCAGGTTTCGTGCCTAACGGGACGATTGTCGGATTTTGTGGATCCGTCGATACGTTCAAACCAAGCGTTGCAGCGTTGATCGCAGCAGCCATCTTGGTCGCGATCGTCGCAGGTAAATCGGTCGGCACAATGACGACAGCCACATTGCCGCCAGTTGCAGCACCCGTCGTAAACTCGAAAGTGTTGATGAGCGTTCCAGCACCACTGCTATCAATGATCGAGAACGTCTTGCCGAGCAAGTCGGTTCCTGTCAGCGGTACTCCGTCGGCTCGCAAGGTTGGCACTTGGAATGTCAACGGATTCGGACCGTTCACTTCCGTCGATCCGATGAGTCCGCCGAACAGCGGAGCCAATGAAGGCGTGAATGCCGTGTCAATTGTTGTCCCAACCGTCGTGTTGAATCGCACGGTGTTGGGGTGGAGTGGATCGGGAGTCAGCGATAGACCGAGACCAGCGGACGCGATCGTGCTGCCAATCTTTGACGCGATCATTTCGAATTCGTCACGCTGGCCAAGCACTATCGCTACGTTACCGCTTGCCACTGTTCCATCGAGCGTGAACTCGAAGGTTGTCGTAGTTGCCGGAATCGCGCTGGTGTCGGTGATGCTGAACGTGGAACCCACGAGATCATCGCCAATCAGTGGCAGGAATTCGGTTCCGGGAGGTGTTGAATCCAGTGGCCCACTGGTTCGTCGTTCAGGAACCGTGATTGACAAGCGGCCGATTCCCACGGTCGACGCGATCGGAATTGCAGTGCCGCTTCCAACGAGCCCCGACAAACCAAGGTTGACGGTTGAACTCAACGACGTGGTCAATCGAACAATGTTATTGTCCGGCAGTGCGACGGTCGCCAAAATCGTTGACGTAATGCTAGGAGGTACAGCAGGGAATGACACCGAAATCGTTGCGGCAATCTTTGACGCAACGACATCGGGTGTGTCGGTCGCGAGTACGATCACAGCGACGGCTCCCGGCGTGACGACGGTTGTACTCAGCGAGAACTCAAACGTCCTCGTTACCGAAGGCGTTATGCCCTGGTTGACGATCGAGAATGTCCTGCCAATCAAGTCGTTTCCGCTCAGCGGTGAACCATCGGCACGCAACAAGGGAACTTCGATCAGCAAGTTCCCCGTTTGAACGCCTGTGGCTATACCGGCGCCACTGCCAAGTAAGCCTGAAGCACCGAGATTGAGTGTTGAGCGTGCTGCCGTCAGAATTCGCAGACGTGTGACGTCTGTCGCATTGATAGTGACGCTAATCGCGAGTCCAGCCGTTGAAAGCGTCCTCGCGATTTGCGCTGCAATCGTTCCTGATGAACTTGTGGCACTGATGGTGATCGGCGTCCCTCCAGATGTCGCAGTTCCAGTTGTTGTCAACTCAAACGTGCGACTAACCGGTGTTACACCGCTTCGGTCAGTCAGCGTGAAGGTCTTGCCAGCCAAATCAGTGCCGGTGATCGGCAATCCGTCAGCGCGTAGTTTAGGCACTTCCAGGGAGAGTGAAGCATTCGCAACGGACGTAGCGACTGGGAGTGCCGATCCGACAAGTCCAGATGTTCCAAGGTTGATAAACGATCCTTGAGTTACGCTCAATCGCACGATCTTCTGATCAGCAGGGTCCGCTGTAACAACCACACCGGTCAAACCTGCCGCGGCAATTCGGTTGGACAGCTTGATCGCGATAGTTGCTGGCGAGTCCGTCGCGAGAAGTGGTACCGCGACGTTGCCAATCTGGGCTCCACCACTTGTCACAAATTCAAACGTACGGACGATCGACGGTGTGACGCTTACGTCAGTAATCGTGATTGTTCTCTGATGTAAATCAGCACCAGTGAACGCGGCATTGCTTGCTGAAAGCGTCGGTATTTGGATCAACAGATTTCCGGTCGTGTTGATCGCTGCACCACTGCCCGAAAGACCTGAAATGCCCAAATTCAGCGTTGAGCCTGCGGTCGTTGCTGTTAACAACAGCGTCGCGTTATCCGCAGGGTCAATATCGGCCGTGATGCCCGCAAGTGCAGCTGAATCGAACGTGCTATCAATCTTGGTTACGATTGTCGCAACGTCGTCTGTGGCGTCGACTTCGATTGCCGTATTGCCAACAGCGCTCGTGCTGTTTCCAGTCAGCACGAACTCGAATGTCGTTGCGAGCGTTGTGCCGCTGTTGTCGACAACCGTGAATGTCTTTCCGACTAAATCAAGGCCAACAATCGCAGCTCCAGTGGAGAGTTGCCGCGGAACTTGGAGCCGAAGTGGAGTGCCGACGACCGCAGCTCCACTGCCCCGCAACGTCGATGTGCCGAGATTCAAGGTCGAGCCAGCCGACGCGATCAAACGCACTGTTCTCGGGTCGGTTGGATCTGTCGAAGACGTTACGCCCATACTCGCGCCACTGATTGCCGTAACGATCTTCGAAGCAATCGTCGCCGCAGAATCGGTGTTGCCCAATGCAATCGCCGTATTGCCTACCGTGGCGGTGTTGCCCGTCAAAACAAATTCGAAAGTTCTCGAGATTGTTGCTGGCGAGTTGTTGGCAAAGAGATTGAACGTTCGGCCGATTATGTCCATGCCTTGTAACGGCATGTTTGTTGGTCCCATCGTAGGAACCGTGATCGCTAGCTTGCCGGTAGCTGCTGCAAGCGTGATCGGAGTGGCTGAGCCGCTACCGGTTAACCCGGAATCGACGAGGTTGAGCGTCGAGCCGACAACCGCAACAAGATTGACCAATTGTGGGTCGGTACCATCAACAGTCGCGGTAACTCCAATGCCGCTTGTATCTATTGCCGATACGACCTTCGCCGCGATCGTTGCTGGAGTGTCCGCAGCAAGAATCGTGATAGCCGTGGCACCGGGGACGGTGGCGGCAGTTGTGAATTCGAAGGTGCGTAAAACCGCTGGCGTTACGCTGTTGTCCAGAATCGTGAAACGCTTCGCCAGCAAATCGTTTCCGGTTAAAGCTACACCGTCGGTTCGAAGCGACGGGATCGACAGCGATAACGCAGCCGTCGCAGGCGAATTCGCCGCCGCGGCTCCGTTACCCGCCAGGCTCGTGTTACCCAAATTGAGAGTCGAACCTGCAGCGGTAATCATTCGCACCGCGTTGGTGTCACTCGGATCAACCGCGACGGTCAACTCGGGACCAAAGGCGGAATCAATTGCCAACGAAATCTTTGTTGCGATAGCTGTGGGAGAATCACCCGCAAGAATCGTGATCGATGTCGCACCTGCGGTTAGTGGTGAACCACTTGTTGTGAACTCGAATACTCTTCGCGTCGCTGGTGTCGTGCTCGCATCGACGATTGAGAACGTCTTGCCCAGGAGATCCGAGCCCCTGAGTGCGACGCCATCGATACGCAAGTTTGGTACACGTATTAAAAGTGATCCGGTCGTTGCTGGCGTTGCCGCACTCGAAGCGATGACGGTGCCTGAACCCACAAGCCCCGACGAGAGAGGATCGAATGTCGTTCCAACGATGCTGCCCATCAATACCCGGAACGGGTTGGCCGAATCGATCGTCGAAGTGATGCCGATACCCGCGCTTGGTAGAGCGTTCACAATTGCTTTGGCGATTCGATTTCGATTCACATTTGGATCTGGATCCGCGTCGGCAAGTGGATCGACCCAAACCGGAACAATTCCAGGGCCTGCGACCAAGCCATCAAGCGTGAATTCAAACGTTGTCGTTGTCACCGGTGAAGCTTGTTGGTTTGTCACAGTGAACCGTTGGCCCACAAGTGCAGATCCCTCAATCGGATTTCCGTCGCGATCGTTCATTGGTATTTCAATGCCGAGTGCGGCAGTCGGTACTTCGACGACGGGAGTGTTGAACTCGCCGCGATCAACAAACAAATCGAGAGTTGTGCCGTTGTCAGTGATCGACATGACTCGCATCACTTCGCTGCCGACTTGAAGCAAGTCGCCCTCACGGACCTCAAAGTTGGCGTTCTTGGCGACCGTCAAAACGCGGTCATTGGTCAAAAGCGTCGAGGGTTGACCTGACTTTGTCTCAGCAACGATTGTCGAAAGCGATAATCGCACAGGAGTGATGACGGAGCTTTGAGCATGTGTAACTGCGGTCGTACCCAGTTGTCCACGTTCAACCAACAATAAATTGCCGAAAATCGACGTCACGCGAACAATTTCGTTCTCGATTCGCAGGTAATCTGGTGCGAGATCAAACGTATTGATCCCCAACGCATTGACGTCCAGAACGTCGATGAATACATCGCTGTCTGTTACGGGATTCAGTGTTGTTGACACAGGGCCAACATGAAGCAACACGACTTCGGTCCCAGCAACGTGCGCTGTCGCAACGGTTCCGAACTGACCGCGTGCAACGACACCTGGGGCTGTCACCAATACGATTTCGTTACCGATTCGCAAGAAGTCGCCGACAATCGGTGTTGTAACGAGTGGCGGATTGAATGCTGGCAACGTGGTATCGGTTGCCGAAGCAAAGCTCGTATCGAGGGCGGTTGTTGGCGAACTCAAGTCGTCGAAGACTTGAACTTGGAATTGGCCAGTCAGTCCCGAAGTTCCGCCAGCACTGGTGTACGACAGGATCTGTCCATCAGCGATTGACGTATTGGTTCCAGAGCTTGTGAGCACGTTGTTGACGCTCGTTGTTGTAACCGTCAAGCCGGGAATGCCATTGAGTTGGACGCCGCCAGATACCGTGAACGGATTGATCTCCAAAACGTCCGATATCTTTTGGCTCGTCGCCGGCACAAAACCACGTAGTGCACTCACAATGGCTGTGGAAACTTCATCGGGTGTCGCGCCCACATTCACACGCACTGGCACAAAGTTCGGGCTCGAAGGGATGCCGCCGGAGGCCGATACGATTTCTAACGTGATCGTTGTGTTGGTTGTTGCCGAATTCAAGTCGCGATCCATCGCAAGCGTGATGCGGTCACCAAACTGCAACGCACCCGATGCAAGTCCCGCACCAACATTGACCTTCAACGGCTCGGGCAATTGCAACACGAACCCACTATCAAATTCAAATGTCGCTGATTGCGATCCTGTAACATTCAAACGATCGCCATCAGCGATGTCAGCGCCGGTATTCGTGTCAAGCGATGTGTTCTGGTCGTCCGTATTAAGCAATAGGTAGTCATCGTTGAGCAAGATGATTTCATAGACACTGTCGGGATTCCAAAGTCCAGCAGTTGGTGTCAAGCGAATTTGGCGACTGCTGATGCTATAGCCAAACGTGTAGTCCACCCCCGCGGTCAAGGGGCGACCGTTCTCGGTCACAATGACACGATCGGAAGTTACCGTGAGCGTATTGCCACCGGTGCCTTCGAACGGAGCATTCGCACCGCGACCATCGCCCAGCAGAATCTGGAAGTTCTCAAGCAATGGATTGTTGAGTTTGACCACCGTCGCCGTCGTGGCCTGATCCGCCGGGTCGTTATCGACTGGGTTGAGAAGTACGGCATAAGGTTGATCCGTGTCGCTGCGGTCAACCGCGCCGATGTCCTTGAACACATTCAACCCGCCGCCGCTCGACGATCCGCCGGAGTCAATGCGGAGTTGTCCGTAAACATCTCGGTTGGGAGATTCGATGGGTGAATCTGAAATGCCGAGTTCTTGCTTGAACGTCTTGTAGTTCGCACGGTCTTGTTCGGTATCCTGTGAACTGTCCAAAGCCGGCGACCCAGCGATCAGGTAGTAGTTGCGGTTCGCTGCGCTGACGAATGGAGATCCCGTGTTGCCGCCAAACTTGGCCGCGGTGCCAGTCGCACCTGAGCCGATACCATTGCTGGCGTTGTTCTGGAAGAAGTTCGAGCGGATCACTGGCGCCTGCCCACCAAAGCTACCGCCCGTCGTGCTACCGTTGTTGATCCCAATCAACAGATCCGTGAAGACATTGTTGAGCAGCGTCGGACTGGCAATCCCGACGATATCAATGCCGGTTCCGGTGCGGTTTGAACCCACCAGCGTGTTGTTCACGAGACGACCAAATGGCACCGGGATTTGCGGATTGGCGGTCGTCGAACCGGCGAAACGAATGCCCGTTGATGTACCACTGACAACATTGTTCTGGATCACGACTCCCGGAATCAAACGCTCGGCATTGGTTTGCGGGAAATTGATCAGCGATCCAGGATGCGCGACAGCACCGCTGTCGCCCTGAGCGACACCTGGTTGGACGTTGATGCCACGAATCGACGCATCGGAAATGAAGTTCGATTCAACAATGAACTGGCCTTGTTCCCGTTCGCGATTGCGATCCGCAAGCAGCCCCGTACCGCCCTGAAGCACGCGAATGTTGTCGATGTACGCTTTGTTTGTGCCAGAGACCGGAGCCGTGGTCGCACTGAAATCGTAAACCCACTGGAACGTGTGTTCGCCGCTAGGGATGCGGAACTGGACGGTGCGGTACTCGACTTCACCCCGGGCTAAGAAGCCGACACTGCGAACGCCCGTCGTCGGATTGCCAAAATCAATCGTATTGAGAGTCTGCGGGACACCGTCGATGAGGAATCGCAAGCCGTGGCTATCCGATGAGCTGACCTTGTAACTGAATTCAAGAACGCCAGCACCGATCAGTCCCGGAGCACTTGTGGTTGCTCCCAGTTGACTCCAGGTTGCTTGGTAAATGGAAACGGGCTGGAGAGGACTGACGTTGCCTGACTGCAGACTGTAATTGTCTGTGAATGGGTTGACGGCCTGCGCCGACCAAGGAGCGATCGCGGCCGCCGGGATGGTGATGCCGGCGAACGTCGTTGCCACCGGAGTTGTCGAGGGGAAACTGTCGCCTGGTTCAAATGTGACGAGATTCGATTGCGTCAGATCGATGTCGTGGGCATCGTTCGTGTGGAACGTTTGGGCGACGACGTTGTTGCCATTGGCAGAATCCAACAGCAAATATTCTCCAGTCCGCCGAATCTCCAATTGGTACGGTCCCGCCAGAATATTGGCACCCTGGTTCGGTGCGTCGTTCCGCGTCCGATCGAAAGCGGCAAGATTCGTGACGTTTGGATCCGCAGAACTTCCGGTGACCATTTCGCCACGCTCGGCGAATCCGACCACGAAATCATCGATGTAGAAGCCTTCAAAGGCATTGTTCGAACTGCGAATTGAACGCGTCGCGCTCGAAATTTCACCGAAGTTCGCATCCACACGCTGATAGGCTAATGCACCAGGCAGACTCGAATTGAGCGTTGGGTCGTTCATGGTGCCCGCAGTGCTGAAGTCAATCCGCAGCATCACATTTGCTTGACCGGCATAGGTCGACAAGTCGACGCGAGCTTGCCGCCACTGGCCGGTGCTGTCGAACAATTGTTGACGAACTTGTTGATCGGTCGGGCGTGGCGGAACGCTGTTTAGACCAGCGTCCGACAGGTGCGAAAGGAACCCGGCCAATTCCGACGAATTCGGTTGATCATTGATATTTGCCGCGCTGAGCTGTGCGTTATTCGTTGCCAACAATTCCCATCTCTTGCTGGGATCATCAGCAGCCAAGCCATCGCTCGACGCCCACACACGCGCCGAATCGCGGAACGGATTGGTACCATCGGAGTTAACCGTCGAACCGGCATGATTCTCGGTTTCCAGGAAGTAATTGAAGTACAGCGTGGGTCGATCGGCGGCGGCCGCCGTCGACAAATCGAATGAGTTACTCTTGATCGAACCGAGCGCACCGCCAGGCAAGTTGTAGGTCGGCTTGATGGGCGTACCAGCCACGGGATTAGCGGGTATAACCAGGTTCGGATTCGCACTCAAGTCTTGATGGATCGCTTGAGTCAGAATGCCGTACTGGGCGTTCACATTGTTGTAGCTCAGGTACGTCTCAGCACCGGCGCTCACATCTCGCTGCCACGGCTCAAATCCGAAATACAAACTGGCGCCGCCTTGAGCTTCCTTGATATTACGGGTGCTACCTGTGCTATCGGCAAACGGCACATCAGGGTTACCGGGTGAACGACTCGAATCGTCGGCAACGTTGATGCCGTGGCCGGCATTGTCACTGCGACGAGTGGTCGGGTGCCAAAGATTGAAGTCGAACGGCGAGAACGCCAATCCAATTGGCTTTTGGGCACCTTGGTTGGGGCCACCGGTGTAACCCGAAATCGAAATGATTGGCGTATCCGCCAGGTTGTCTCCGATCGTAGTCACACCGCCTAACGATGCGATCGTCGAATTGGTGGAATCATACGGCGGGAACGGAGGAATGACCTCGGCCACAAACGGCGGCACGTGGGTCATCGAGTAATTGTCGAGGACCAAATTACTGAGTGCCAGGCTCGCAAGGTTACCGACGAAAGTGACAGTCGCGCCGGGCGCTTGTAAGTCACCAGCAACACGGATGTTCGTTGTGTCAAAATTCGGCATATCGACCAACGCATCGAACACGCTGAGCAACCCGTCATCGATCTGAGTGATCGGAGCGGCAACCGCGATGCCTTCCCGCGAGGTTGAGATGATCGGACCGACCGGCGTTACATTCTGGATCACCGTGACGGGCAAGGTACTGACTGGAGCAAAGGCGGTGATGACGGTCGTGGTGAATGGCGCAATGTCTTTGCCCGCCAAAGCGTTGCCCAGAAACTCGACAGTGAATGGCCCCGTATTTCCCAGCGGACGCTGCACATCGATCTGGCCGCCGAGGGCAGGTATCGACGTTTCAATCGCTGCCTGAATGGTGAAACGGTTTGCGTTATGTGCAATGTTCGCGGTTGTCCCCGTAATGCCATAGCGTGGGTCGGTCAGTGTGAGTTGGAAGACGCCCGCCGTGGAAGGCGCGGCTGTTGTGCCAGGCAAGTTGATTTGCTGGATCTCGTTCTGCACCAACGGACTCGACGCCGCTTGAACCACTGTCGCCGATTGAGGTGCACGTGTCAGATTATCGGTCAGCGTGAATAGCGCCACTGTGGTCTGAGCCAGATCGCCAACCGCCCCAACGAACTCGACTTCAAACGTCGCACCGGCTCCCGCACCGCCGATGACATTGACCTTGCCTGTCAACGCAGGAATAGCGTTGAGCAGCGAGAAGATCGTAGATTGGGGGTCGTTCCAGTTAATCGTCACCGAGCTGCTAGGAATTCCATTTACCGGGTCGACAATCGTAAGATCAAGCGTGCCACCGTTCACATTGGCGGGAATCGTGATGGCTTGCTTTTGATTGCTAGTGCTGGTTGCTCCTTGCGACTCGCTCACCGTGGGAACGCTGGCAAAGTCAGCCGACGCAATCGCTATGCTGCGAGTAGCCAAGTTGCCGACGAATTGGATCGTGAAGTTTGATCCTGAATTTGCATCCCCAACCACGACAATATTCGCTGCTGTCAGACCGCTGATACCTTGCAGCGCCGTCGTGATCGCGGCGGCGTCCGCAATATTGACGTCGATGGGAGCGGAAGTTCCATTGATCGTATTGATGACATCAGTGATCGTAACCGTGAATGTGCCGCTTGTGACACTGACGGGGATGTCCACTTGTTGTATTTGGTTTCCAGGCACGGCAAACGCGACTTGATCGACGCTCATACTTGGGGCCGAAGCGGTGGGCAAAGTGGGAAACACCGTAAATCCTGGCACCACTTGCAAATCGGCGACGTTCAATCCGGCGAGCTCATTGATGAACTCGACCAGCATGTCACTATTATTGACCAAGCCACCAGCGACTGCCGTGGTCGTGCCGCGACTGACTGCTGTGACTCGAATGTTGTTGTTGAGTCCGGGAATCTGCTCGATGGCATTCTCGACCTGTGCCGCATTGAAAATCGTTTGGATCGCAGCGGACGTACCGCCGGCGATGTTAGGATCGCCGTTTAGACTCAGCGTGAAACTACCGCCGCTGGGGTTGATATTGAAGGTGAGTCGTTGAATCTCGTTGGGTGCGATCGCATTCGTCGTGATCGCGATACCGTTTGCTGTTAGCGGCAACATGGTATTGTTGACAACGGTGAGCGGGGCCATGTTTCTGCCACGCAAGTTACCGATGAACTCGACGACGAATGATGTGCCCCGCTGGGTGACCTGTACTCGGTTGTTCAGTGACGGAATCCCCGCGATCAACGCCGCTTGGACATCTGATGCGATTGCATCAAACTGGATCGCCGTGGACGTGCCGTTGACACCATTGGTCGAGTCACTGATTCGCAATTGATAAGTGCCAATAACGGGGGCACCGGTGAGTGTGACCGTTTGCTCTTCGTACGGCACGTAGACGCCTGTGTCCACGCGCAATTGCGAAACGTCTTGGTCTTGCAAGTCGCCCACGAACTGCACCGTGAGCGTGCCAGCCGCGCCGGCGCCGCCCTTCAGGTTGGTGCCGCTGACAATCACATTGCCGGGACGAATATTGGACAACGCTTCCAGCGCGGCGCGGACTTGCGCCGCGGTCGCGTTGTACGGCAAATCAGCAGTGGTTTCCGTACCGTAATCCAACCGGAACGTGCCGCCAACAATTTTCTGATCCAAGCGGATCGTTTGTACTTCGTCACCGACCAAGCGGCTGGTATCGGCGGTCAGCGGTTGTAAGTTCTTGCCCTTGAGTGTGCCCTGGAAGACGATAGTTTCGGGGTTCGGAGTGAATGCACCAAAATTTCCGGTAAACGGACCACCTGTAACATCCACGTTCTGACGTCCGACAATGAGATTTCCACCTCCAACGCTTGGCAAGACTGCCAATGCATCTCGTACTTGTGTGAACGTCGCCCGTGCATCGATTGCCGCCGTCGTATCCAGCTTGAACACAACGGAATTAGTGGCATGCACAGCGGGCGTTGTGGCATTGATGCCGCGGATGACATCGACGGTATTACCTACGGTGTTGACGGTACCCGCGACAATTCGCAAGTCCTCGCTGCCGATTCGCAATTGCGTTGCGCTCAACAGCGGCGTCGCGTTCTGCACCGTCAACGTCGCGTTGACTTTCGACACCACCGTGGGCACCGAAGCCGGTGCGGGAGAGAGCGTGTTGTGATGCGCGGCGAGTGTCCCGTTTAGGCCTCTCGCAACCGTGAGCGTTAGCGTCCCAGGATTGACTCCCGTCACACGCATCTCTTCGTTGCCAACGCGAATGATATCGTTGATCGCAAAGAAGCTGATGTCCGTGACAGTCAAGGTGTTGGAACCGGGAAGCATGTTCGACGTGAGCGTCGTGCTCTGGACGGCTGGAAGATTCGTCAGGGTCGTCTTGACGACTTCGAACACCGACGCGGTGTCGGGGTGCGCTAAAGCCGTCGGCGTTGCCAAGTTAAGCGTATTGCCGGTGCGGCTTGCGACACGCAGGATTTCGCCTTCGATTTGAATCATGAAGGCGCCAGTCGGCGGAAACGCCGATGCGTCTTCGAGGACCAATGTGTTTTGACCGGCCAAGACAGCCGCCGTCGGACTGGAGATCGCGCCCTGGTCGTCGACGAGTGACAGTGTGAACGTGCTTTGCAATCCGCTCGTGACACTCGCGTAACTGGTGACGTCGACGGTTTGCGTTTCGTTGACCGTTAGCACCGCCGGCGCGTTATGAGCGATCGGCACACTCGTAAAGCGCGGGCCACCGACGGGGTTGGAAGCGTCCGAGGTGATGGTGAAATAGCCGACGTTCGGAGTGCCTCCAGAAACCGTGACCGTTTGCGAGATCAAGTTGCCATCAAACACGGTGTCGGCGAGACCGGTAACCGTATTGAAGGCGACGACTTCGCCCGTACCAGTGACCGCGAAAATAGTGTTCTTGTAGCGTCCGCCTTCGACGTTTTGTGGCCCCAAGGTCAAGCCTTGGAACTCCATGTCTGGAACACCAAACACATCACCAGATTCGCGGATGCTGATCACTTCAGCTGTCACCGGATCGATTTCAAGCACTTCGCCCATGTTGGTCACACCCCACAGCGATCCCTCGCGAGCGCCACCAGCACCATAGGCACCAAGCGTATTGCCGTTGGCTTTGTAAGCGCCAAACGTGATACCGGTTACGCGGCCACGAAGCGGTCCCAGACCAGTGCCATCGCTACCAACCACGGTCGTCGTCGTGTTAGGCGTGAACCCGATCGCTGGAACGGCGGAGTCGCCATCGCCATTATTGTTGTCATTGCCGTTGACGATGACCGCGGTAACCCACTGGCTAGCTTGCGCGTTGTTATTGATCGCATTGACGATCGCTTCGGCGGATGGGGCGGCGCTAATTGGTGAACCGGTGCCACCGATATTCAATTGGATCGTCCGCACCGGCACAGTGGTACCGGGAGGAGTCACCAGCGACGTTTGCACCGTCGCGTTGGTGTTGTTGGGACGAGCTCCGAACGTCAAGGTGAAATCACCTGCCGAGCCGCCATCGCGAGCCTGGATGCGAATGTTGGTGAAGTTAAGAAACGGCGAGGCGGTTAGCGGTTCCCTAACTTGCAACGTCTGAGTGGCGTAGGTTACGCCCGCCGGTTGGATGTAATTGATGACACCGTAATTTGGGGAAGTCCCTGAGTTACTGGGCGTCGCATCGCCATTTTCACGTCCCCGATAAAGCTTCGAATTTGTGTCCGATTCTCGGACGACAAAGTACGTATCGTAAACGGGAACCGGAGCGTCGGCGGTTCCACTTGTCGTGCGACGTTCGAATGTGAACGCATCGACTTCATCGGACAGCGAAAACTCGTTCGCGCGAACTGCGTGACTCCCGACATTCTGGCTGTAGGTTCGCGCGTTCGGCGCGGCGGTGCCGATGCCACCGAGAATGTTGTCGAAAGAGGCTGTCGCGGCGATCACTTGCCCGGTTCCCGGATCAATTTCGACGAGCCGTCCGACAGTGTTGTGAATGCGTAAGTTGGGCGCGGTTGCGCCTGGAGGCTGGATCTGACGTTGGTAACCGAACATCCGACCATCGCTGCGAACAACGATGTCTTGCACGTCGTCAAAGCCTGAGCCACCGGTCGAGATGTCGGTGCTGACTCGCGTGACGTACTGACCACCGGTGAACGGGTTGTAGGTGTACAAGCTGTCGTTGGCACCCGTCACACCCGAACTGCCGGTGACATCGGTGCCGACGTACAGCGTCACATCCTTCAATGACAACGGCTTGATCTGATTTGCCAGACTGGCCGAAGTTGAGATATCAAACAGCGCGCCGGTCTTCGGCGTAATTTTGAGTCCGTTGGACGTGTAGCCAACCAGCCCGATGTGGTCTTCGACAATGCGGTCGACTGAGTTAATCGGTTCCAGCCGTGTCGCCGCCGTCGCGTCGCTGACTACTCGTTGGAAAACTCCATTGAGCGAAGATGGTTGTTGTTGATTACTCATCACCGCGACGTAGTAACGACGCGGGCTCGTAGAGATTCCGGGAGTGAGTTGAATCGGACCGATGTAGCCGTCTTTCACACCCAACGAGCCGCGTGTCAAGTCGCTGATTCCCGTTTGACCCGCAGGGCGTTGGTCGTCGGCGATGTTCGACTCGCGACCGATGTACACCAAACGCTGGTTCTGGTCGTAGACCGCAATCGTCGTGTCGGCGCTGACAGCGCCGTCTGCATAGTCGATGTCGAACACAACACCCATTGTGCCAGCACCAGCGTTCACGCCAGCGATGACCTGCACACCGGTTTGAACCAAATCAAACTCGTACCAATCGACGTCGGTGGCATTCGCCAGTTCACCGGAGATACCGATTGCCGCAGCATCAGTTTGCAAAAGGTTGACGAGTGTTTGCGCGTTGCCCACCGTGTCGTTAGTGCCCAAGACATTCGGAGCTTCGACTTCACCGGCTTCCCCGATCAGCGGGCTGTGCGCCGGTAGACCCTGGATGTCGATGCCAGTGGAAGCGAAGCGGATGTCTGAATAGCGAATGGTCGAACCGGGGAATTCATCGACTTGCTGCGTGCGGACCTGCAGCATGTACTTACCACGACTGTTCGCTTCTGTGGCTGGGTTAATAGCCGTCTTACTACTGACGCGGATGAAATACGTTTTCTGCTGATTGGCAAAGTCGCCGGGCAGTACGTAGTAGAATCCGGGGTCCCGATAATTTTGCGTGTAGAAGTCGCCGCCCAGCAAGACGTTTTGCGTCAACGTGCCTGTACCGACACCGCTGAAGTTCTCCGGAGCGACGCTGATCGCGATCGGCACCAGCGGATTGGCGGGATCGATGACTTCGACGACGGCATCGAGCGTCGAATCGGTGCGATCGATATCGATCCAAATCGGGGTCCCGGCGAATCCGGTGAACGAATAAACGTCAACGTCTTTGTCGTCATCGGGGCTGATGAACCCGTGCACTTCGAAGCCAAGCCGACGATTCTCATCGCCCGACTTTTGGCCCGGAGGCGTCACCAGAGACGCGACGTTGGGTGCCAAAATGCCGAGATTCTGCGCCAGCCCCGTGGTGTTGTTGATATCGACCTTATTGGTCAACGGGTTTTCCAGTTCGCGAACGATCGCTACGTTGCGATCGTTAGAGTACTCGTCGAACAGGAGTCCACGCCATTGTCCAGACGCACCGGTAGTCGGATTGACACTGTTGTTGGTATTGCGGTTGGGCAGACCCTTGGGTGTGAAGCCGGCACCGATCGAATCATCGTTGAGCGAGGTCATCACGACGGGGTAGCCGATTGTGCCGAGCACATGGATCGTGCCACCGACGCGATCGATGATCTCGACGGGTGTGCCGGTCGCCGTGAAGCCTGCGGTAGCGCCTTGCAGTTTGATGACGAGGCTTTCGTCATTGCTGCTTTGCAGTGTCAAGCCGCCGAGCGAATGCAGATTGTCGACCGAGATTTCACCTTGCACGACGTGAACGATATCGGTGTCGTCCCAAACGCTTTCGACAATCACCTCTTCGGCGCGAACTAGCATGCCGTTGACGGCGCCAACGCCCCCTCCGTTATCATCGAGTCGATTCAGTCGGATGAGCGGGCCGTAGTTATCATCAAATTCCTTGTACGCCGCAGCCGCACCGGTGCTACGACCGCGATCGCGTTGGATATCCGCGGTGAGCGAATTGGCATTGATGCTGATCGCCGAGCCGACGTTGTCTTCGATTATGTTGTTGATCAAGATCGGCTGAGAACCGCGAACATAGATGGTCGCGGTACCGTTGCTGCCACGCCCGTTACGCCTGGTGCTACTGGCTGCGGTCGTGGCGGCATTATTTTCGATGATGCTGTTAGCGATTCGCACATCCGCTTGGTGGATTTCGATAGCATTGAACGATGCCGCTCCACCTTCGATTGTCGCGTTTCCACCGGCATAAGTGATCAACGCTTGATCGATGCTGCCGTCGGTTCCTTCACCAAAGAAAATGCCAGCCCAATCGCCGGGGTTTGGATTCGAGGTGGGCGAATTATTGGTATCAAATTCGCCGCTACCGCCATAACGCTTGTCGGTTTGCGAAGTAAAGACGATCGGACGGCTGAGCGTGCCTTCGGCGATCAACGATCCCGCGCCGCGTTCGACTTCAATTCGCGATTGGTTCAACTTCACCACCACACCGGGATCAATCTGCAATCGCGCGGCCGGACGCGCGGTGAGCACATCGTCGAGACTATTCGTCGGGGTGCCATTGTTATCGATGGTCGGCCCGCCTGAACCGCCGGCGATGATTAGGTTCTCGCTGAGCACGTGGGTGATATCGGTATCGTTGAAGCGACCGGGCACTCTGAGCTTGGTGATTGTCGAACCGCTGGGTGTGTCGATGCGAACCGACAGACCGTTGATCGAGTTGTCGACCAGGAAGTTACCGTGGATATCCGGTCCGATGCGACGTCCCGAGTCATCGAAACTATCGGGGCTCGCTGAGACTGCGGCGGACTCGCCTTGGGAAATGAGGTTGAACGACAGTGTCGGTCGAGCGTTGGTGATGTGGATCGACGTGAACGATTGTTCGATGCTGTCGACGAATACCTTGCCGCCACCGTTCTCGATGTCGGCGTGGTTGACATAGTTGAGGAAAATGCCGCTGGCTTCACGGTCCGAATCGTCACGGAAGACGATCCCGCCGAACTGGCCCGAATCAGGAGCTGGGCCGACGCCGTCAGAGTTTCCGCCGAATGCATCGTCATGGTACGAACGCAGGAACACAGAATGCGTAGGCGTTCCGAAGACTTGGATCGAACCGCCGGCGCGATTGATGCCAGCGGAGCTGCTGCCGGCGTCGATGTTGGCCTTGCGAAGTTTGATCAGAGTGTCGGCATCGAGGATGACGTTGACGCCTGCAGGGACGCGGAACTCGGCACCGTCTTGCAGTGGGACGCCACCGAGTGTGGTACCGATCAAGTACGGTCGGTTATCTGCGGTGGTGGCTACGTTGCCATCGAGTCCGCCGTTACCGACAATGCGGATGACGACCGGATTCGCTTCGGTGCCCACTGGTAAGGCTGCCGCCGCAGCCAGTCCCTGGCTGATCGATTCGAACGGACTGGTGATCGTGCCAGTTCCCTGAGCGGGGTTGGTCGGATCGGTGTTGGCGAGCTTGTCGACAAAGATCGTTCGCGATGCATCGGCTGATTGGAACCAAAATTGGTACACGCCGCCGGGTGTTCCATCGGCGTCGCCATCCAACGCTGTCCCGCGGGTATCGCGGAGCACATTGGTTGCAGCCGATTTGAAGTTCAAGGTAAGTTCATATCCGCCGTCGGTTGTCCCGCCGAACCCAGAGTCAGGCACGTTGCCGTCGTAATCCGTATTCCCAGTACTGGAAATACCGATCTGGTACGTGCCACCTTCGAGCTTAAGATCGAGGAAGGCGTCAGCGCCAAAATAATCATCGTTTTGAGCGACCAATTCATAGCGATTCGGCGTGAGCGAGTCGTTGAGTCGGTACAACTTCAATGCACTATTGAGCAAACTCGGTTGCTTGACGTTCCTGGCAAGCGTTAAGCGTTCCGCCGTGACTTCAGCGCTGAACTGCCCACCACCGGCTGGCACCGTGAACCTGTAAAAATCAATGTCTGTGCTGTTGGGCGGCAGAATGCGTTGCAAGTGCAATAAGTCCGCATCACCGGGCAGCACTTCATTTGGAATTGCTCCAGTCCCCATGTTCGCAGGAATGTCATACGCGTGACCAAGATTGAGCGCGTGCCCGATCTCGTGGTACATCGTCGTCGTGAAACCGTCACCGTAATAGCGATTGGACGACGGAAAGCTGTCTTTGTTCAGCACGACGCTTCCTGGACCTCCAAGTCCAGCAACGCCAGAATTCGGGCCGATCGTCACATCCGCAGCGCGCAAGTCACCTTTGGCGATGCGCAACTCACCGACTGTGTCCGTACCATCGCCGATCACGCCCAATCTCTCGATAAACTCGATCCCCGTTTCGCGCGCGTACGTCTCGAAGATATCGCGAACGATTTGCTTTTCAGTATCAGTAATCAGGTTGAGGTACTGGCCTGGATTTGCCGGATCGCCTGAGCTAAAAGTCCCAATCACATTGGGGAAGTAATATACCACCTGGCGAATCGCCTGCGGCACCGTTGGCACCGTCGAACTGACACCAATTTGTGGTGTCTGCTGAGGCGGATTCAGACCAATGTGGGTCTCGCGCTGTATTGTGCGGTGCCCAGGGTCTTCCTCGCTGCCGGGCAAAGGCGGCAACGGGATGGATTGACGGTCGATGCTGCCATTGATCTTGACGGTTTTGTCACTGAACGTCGCCGCCGGAGCGAGCGATCCGAGGCTGGTCGCCGACGAGAAGTCGACGCTGAGATCGTTGATAGCCGAGTTGAACGTCGCTGGCGTACTCGTGTCGTTGTCTACGGCCTGGCCGATGTCCAAGCGGTACGTGCCTCTGGGGATCGAGGCGAAGGTGAGTGTTACCTTGTTTTCAGTGGACGAATATACGGCACCTGTGGCGGGAATCGGAGTCGCGACGAAGGCACCCGTTGTAGCGTTGTACAGTCGGTAGAATGCCGAATTCGTTGCATCAGCCGGATTTAAGTCTTGGTCATCAAAGTAGACTTCGATTTGGTTGGATGCTTGCGACAACTGCAGCGTCGTCGTGTTCCGCGTGACCGGTTGTGGCACGATAGCGACGACTTGCGCACCGCGATCCAGTCGGAATGTCTGCTTGAAGTTGGCACCCGCGTTAAACGCTTCTCCAGCCAAATTGGTTAGTGCATTATTTCCACTGCCGATGACTTCGATTTGATACAAGTCGTCGGGGAACGAGAAGGTTGGGTCTTTGACGTTGAACGACGCGCTACTTGCAGGTCGCATCACGATGCTTTGCAAATCGGTGGGGTCGGTCGATCCAGGGTGGACTAGTCCGACGAACCCGAGCGCAACGTTGACGTCGTCAATGATTCCCGAACTATTCGGGCCGAAGATGCCGTCCGCACCCGCCCTCGTTAGCTTTACTGAGCTAGTGTTGATTGTGGACTCATTGAGATTCGCACCACCGGCGAACAGCAGGTTGATCTCGCGAGGTGCAATCTTTAGCGTGTCTCCGTCACGAAGCAGCGGTTCTGCGTCGGGGCGGATTGCGAGCAAATTGGGACCAGCAAGCAACTCACGTCGTTCAAGTGACTCCAGCAACGCACGTCGATTCTTGAATTTCGCAGACGTTGAACGGCTTTTGATGGCTTTACGATTCAATTTATTAATGCCCATGGAGGGAACTCGCCTTGACGATTATTAGTCTAAAAAATTACAGATCATGACCTCATGTCACCACATACTGACGTACGATAAATACAGAGCAATCGCTGCTATATTCGATGATTCGTACGCTTGGTATGTGGGCAACTCAGAGTCGTAGCACTGAACGATAAGGGTACGCGTATACCGCTAAAACGGTCCGTGGAAATGAATTCCCAGACGCGCCCGAACGTGTACACGCTCGTCTTCGCTTATAAACGATCGACCGCTATGAGAATACTCATGCGGTCGAATGCGATTCAGGCTTTTCTCTAAGCTGCTCCTCGAACTAAACGTTTGTTTCTAGCCAGTTGGCTCCTGCCGAACTGGCGTCTTCTTTTCGGAATCGCTTTCGCGATTCCTTATTCGTTGATCATGAGAACAGTCGCAAGACTGCATCGATCGCGCTCTCATTGGTTTGCGTTGTATCCTTGTCACTATCGCTCAGTGACATTGCAAGCGATGTTAAGTCGTCCTCGGACACGAACGAATCAACTCTCACTTTGCCGTCTTCCCAAAGCGTGGTCGCTACTGGATCGGTCGCTTGCCCGGAAGTGCTGACTTGCGTTGGTGACAACCGGTCACTTTGGCCCATGAACTCGCCTTCACCCGAAGCACTTGTTCCACCTTGGCCCAACGCGTCTCGGAGGTTCAGGATCCGAAGCACTTCGAGTGCGTCCGAAGCCGTAATGCGTCCGTCACCGTTGACGTCGTAGTAGAACGGTCCGCGGTCGGCATCCGTGACAGGAACACCACCGTTCACCAAAGTGCCGTCGTTCTGGGCAACGTTGAGTCGGTTGATGACCAACAACGCATCGATCGCAGTAATCAACCCGTCGTCACTAACGTCCGAGTTTCGATCGAAGGCTGGATTCTGCAGGCGACTTCCGACAACCTGCAATTGCACCGTCGCTGCTTGGCTGCGTCGTCCCTCATTATCGGCAATCGTGTAGGTGAATGAATCCAATCCCGTGAAGCCGAGACCAGGAACGTACCGAACGGTGCCATTACTTTGTGGAATCGCTTCGCCACGAGTCGGTTGTGTGACGATCTGAATACTGGCGAGGTTGAGCGTGCCGTCAAAGTCACGATCGTTCGCAGCAACATTGATCAGGACATCCTCTTCTCGGAAGGTCCCACCAGCATCGTTCGCAGCCGTCGGAGCGGCATTCGAACTGACCACAACAGTTGCTTCCGGGCTTTGTTGGCCCAAGTTATCGGCAACCGTATAGCGGAATACATCTTCGCCACTGAAGGTCGAGAAGGGTGTGTAAGTCAATACTCCGCCTGGAGTGATCGTAAGCGATCCGAACGCAGGCTGGAGCGTGATTGTGAGTGACGCCGGATTGATGGTTCCATCCACATCCGAGTCGTTATCCAGCGGACGAATGGTTGTCGAACCATTTGGATTTAGTGTCGGATTGTCGGCGACCAAGCGTGGGGCATCGTTGATGCCGTCGACTCGGAGGCTCACCGTGACCGGCGAACTTTCCAAGCCGTCATTATCTCGGACACGATACGCAAACGAGTCCGTCAGCGTCTGGCCCGGTGCGAGACTTTGGATCGCATCGGAGCCGGTTGGATCATACGTGATCACTCCAGTGGTCGAGTTATAGGAGACACGTGCACCCGAAACCGAGAACTGTTGAGCGGGCAGCACAACCGAAAGAACTTCGTTCGGATTGGTTGCGAGATCTGGATCTGTATCGTTTGCTAGCAACTGGGATGCGTTGAAGGTAAGGATACGATCTTCGTCGGTCGTCACGGAATCTGGAACGGCCGTTGGCGCGTCGTTGACTTCTTCAATGGTGATTTGCAACGTTACCGAACTAGAAACCGCTCCAGCGGAATCACGTGCGACGACATTGACCGTTGCAACTCCACTCGCATTCGCGGCAGGGATGAACTGCAGCACGCCGTCGGAATCAATCGTTGGCAGCGTTTGGAACAATGCTTGTGACGCCGTATCCGTCGTAACGTCGAAGGAAACCGTTTGTGGAACGGCTCGCTCGTCGGCCGGACCAGGGGACACGCTGGTTGCCCAGGTTTCGCGATAAGCACCGCTGTCTTCCTGCACCAAGACATTCGAACCAGGAACAAACGATGGTGGATCGTTTACTGGATTGACGCGAATTGTGAACGTCTGCGCTGGGCTGACGTCGATATTGCCTTGGCCCGCGGCGCCATTGTCACGCAGTCGGACGGTGAACGTCAGTAATCCATTCGCATCGGGAGCCGATGTGTACGTCAAGTTAGCGTTGGTGCCGACAATGGTCGCTGTCGGACCCGTGATGAGCAGGTCTGTTGGGCCACCGATTTGCGTGAACTCAAACGTCAGTATTTGATTCGACTCATCGTTCGCACCTAGAGGACCTGCTTGAACGTTCGTCACCCAGTTGGTGATCGTCGTTGTCGCAGGAGTTGGGTCTTCTTGGCTTACAACACTCGATCCGCCGCTGAATAGCGGAGCATCATTCACAGGCGTTACCGTAAACGAGACCGTTGCAAATGCACGTCGTGGATCGGCGAGCGTTTGGCCATCGATGCTTACCGTGACGCCATTATCGATCACCGAATAGATGAACGAATCTGTTCCCACATAGTTTGCGCGGGGACGATATCGGAGCGACACAAGTTGTCCCGACTGGTTCGTAACCGGAGTTAGGGTTCCGCCATTGGTTGTTGAAGCTGGGATCTGATCGAGCGTGAGCGTTTGATTTCCACCAACGAGAGGCAATATATTTGCCGCTTCATTGGTCGGGCCGACATTGAACAGATTTAGCAATCCAGGGGCCGTTGTTGGTCCTTGAACAGGCACATCGAATGAGCCGTCTTCGAGTAGCGTGTAGGCCAAATTATTGACGCCTGGCACGCGAGCGGGCGCGTCATTCACCGGCAAGACATTAATCGTAATCGTGACGGGATCACTCGAAATGTCATCACCACGCGTGCTGTTGTCCGGGCCATCGTCGCTCAGCACCACTTCGAATACGAACTGCCCAAACACATCTGGAGCAGGTTGGAATTGCAGCGTTCCTTCTGGAGAGATCGTTGGGAAACGAGTAAAGAACTGGCTCGATTGGTTCTGTGGGAACGTGATGGAAGTAACTGAGAAGGTCACGTTTTGACCTGTCGTCACGTCCACTTCGTCAAACGCACTCAATTGTGGTCCAGCAAAGATATTGATCGCAAAGTTATCTTGCGTGAACGTCGCTGCGTCTTCGGGAACCGTTACCAACGTTTCTGGAAGCGTGAACAGCGGCGTGTCATTGACTGGATTGAGAATCAGGATGACCCGATTGGTCGCGGTTAATGGGCCGTTGACGGGAAGGCCATTTGGATCCGTGTAACCTTCTGGGTCGAGAGGATTTGATCCATTCTGGTCGATGACTACATATGAAAACTCGTCGAACGACGCGATGGAGCTGTTGAGGTCCACCGGTGGTGTGTAGTCGTATCCGATCAAGGTTCCGCCGGAGACAACAGGTGTCAATGTTCCGTTGGCTCCCGTGAAGCTGGAGGCACCAACCGCAACACCGCCGATGCGCGACAGCAGCAATTGCTGTGGTCCGCCATCGTGTATCAGTGTCTCGTTCGCCGGTCCGGCCAAGAACGGATCAAGCAGACCAATGCGAGAGAAACTCAAGCCGCTATTCGCTTGCCGTAGTGGAAGGAAATAAGGTCCGCCGTCTTCCTTGAACGTGAAGATCAACGTGCCAGCAGCAATGTTCGGATTGCTGCCATCAGCGATCGTGTAGACGTTGTCTGGACCAGCGTTATTGGTCTCACCCAGGCGTGTTTGATCCGCTTGTGGTGCATCATTGACCGGTCGTACGTTGACCGTCACTCGAGTGTTGGAAACGCCTGCGGGCGCGCCGTTGTCCGTGAGGTCAATCGAATAGACCGCCGTTCCGTAAGCGTTGTCCGCGGGGAATACCGTCAAACTCGCGGAAACACTGCCGTCAGCCGCTGTTGTTTGCGTGACGACTGCGGGCTGGCTAAATAGTCCTGTTGGGATCGTTGAGCCAGCTGCGTTCAAGGATATTGTGACGGTTTGGCTTGATGGAACCGCTGGAGTGACCGAGTTGTCGCCAACTTCGTCAATCGCAGTGATCGGTCCAGCGATCGCTCCGGTGATGACATTCGAGATCGTCACACTCTTTGGCGTGCCAGTGCCAGAGTCTTCAAGCAAATTGCTCACGCTAATGGCAGTAAACGTTGGCGCGTCATTTACTGAATTGACAGTAATCGTGACCGTGCCCAAAGTCGCTACCGCGAGAGATTCTGCACTTGCCGTTGGTTGTGTACCGAGACGGTAGGTGAATGTATCAATGCCATTGAAGTCTGGATTCGGCGTGTAGCGGAAGTCGCCAGTTACCGGATTGATTGTCACCGTCCCGTTGGCGGGAGCTTGTGCCAAGTAAACGCTCGGCGTGATCAACTGGGTGGACAGGTTCAGGTCGTTCAGCGACAGAGAATCAATCGACGAACTCAGCGACGAATCGATAAACGTATCTTCATTCGTCGTGTACGAATCCGAAACTGGGATCGCTGGTGCGACACTTCGAATCGAAATTTGGTGATCTTCTACTTCACCACCGATCGCGACTCCGCCAGGTCCGAGGTTTCCACCTTCGCTTAGTCGCAATCGCATCCACGTGTCGCCGTCGACTGAGCCTGCACCGCTTGGTGCGAACAGGGTCAGTGTGTTGATGCCGTTGGTGACACTCGCATTGCTGACCGCTTTTTCACCTGGATCATTGAAGTCGCCGTCGCGGTTGAAGTCGACAAAGACGTCAAGCAGGCCAGTTCCCAAAACAGCGACTTGGAAGTTGGTTCCAGCAGGGTCGAGCGGATTGATAAAGCCGGTGACGTCCGACTCCGCGATCGGAGCCGATGCCCCGAAGCTAGTGAAGACACGAAGCGGTGCGCCGGTGGCTGGTGTGAAGACGCCCGTCGCGATGCCGTCCTCATCATCGATCGATTGAAGAACAAAAGTAGTGCCGTCAAGCGGATCAATCGAGAACAATACACCTCCGGCGACCGACACAAATTCTGCTCGAATCGCGTTGAGTACTCGTAATGTGATATCAGCAAGTGGCTCCGTCGGACTAAAGGTCACAGCGATATTACCCGACGCGGCATTATCAACCGACGTTATCAATTCGAACGTTGAAGTCTTTGAACCAATGGTGACGCTAAGTTTGTCACCACCAGCAGGCGCCATTGGGATCGCGGGTGTAGCCGACAAAGTGATCCGTGGAGCAAATGGGTCAGTCGCGTCACGGACGAATGTTGAGGAGGATGGCACCGCCGAAACGGAAAGCCGCGCGTCATCACTTGCCGGGCTCGGCTGTCCGTCAGCCTCACCATCTACAAACGAACCCAATACGAGCGTTGAGCCGCCGGAGATCGCGTGTCGAGCACCGTTTTGCGCCAGCAATGTTCCGTATGTATTCGGCGCGTCGCCAAAGTCGAATCGAACCTCTGGCATGATGATCGTGAAGCGAGTCTCGTCATCATCACGATTGGAGTCGACGGGGTTTTGGGCCAAGTCGGAAATCGCAGGGATCGCAACGCCTACTAAAGTGGTTGCGCCGGTTGCGTCGGTCAATATAACGTTTTGAACACCCGTAAACAGCAGCGTTCCACCGCCAGGCGAGAACGACTGTAACGCTAGCGGTGACGTGCCAATTGCCGTCACAAGTGACGTGGCCGCTGACGATGGCGAGAACTCCGAAGTTGGCAAGAACGGAACCGCGATCGCGCCTCCGGAGACACCACCGGTCAATAGCGGTGACCCAATGGGCAAGGTAATCGATGCGAGAACCTGCGCGGTACCTGTTGGGATGATCGCGTTTTGTTCGTTGAGTGAAACCACGCCAACACTTGCAGTCACGTTTGTAAGAGAAACGATGCCTGCGTCCACCTCAGCTGCGATCGCCGCTGCGATTCCAGCCGCCGTGTCGTTCGGATTGAGAATGACCAATCGATTTGCACTTGGCGTGAGTGGGTCCGTAGCGAACTCGAACGTCACAACTTCGCTTCCGTTGCGTACCGTGAAGGTACTTCCGAGCAAATCAGTCGGAAGCGTTGTTGGTGGAACAGTGAGCGTGAGCTTGCCAGTGACACCGGCTTGACCAACAACTTGCAAATCATTGTCGATGCCAATAATCGTCAACGTATCGGTCGGCCGTCCGCCGAGAAGAATTCGTCCGTCTTCGACTGCACGCACATCGGTTAATCCCAACGCTTGCGAAGCAACAGCCGATGCGACCTTGGCAGAAACGTCGTCAACGCTATCCGTTCTCAGGATTTGAATCGGCACCGCAGACGAGCTAATGACAGGAAGTAGCCCACTGGTGAACTCGAACAACGCTGTTGCTCCACTCGCGGTGGTGTAACGGAACTGGTCGCCGGGCACGACCCCAGCATCAGTGCCGAATGTCGTCAGTCCAGCGACGGTGCCCGTAATCGTATGTCCGCTCAGTGAACCAATTTGAAGTCGATTGGTACCCAGTGCCCGAGGCGCCAAGTTGAGGGCTGCTGCCGATGGAGATTGCAGCGCCAACACGATCGCATCACGCACCGACTCAATCGTCGGGCCAATGCTGGTTGGTTGCAATGTGATGGGGTCAATGCCACCGGATCCATCACCAGGGCTGCCGATGTTCACAGGGATGTTACCGCTGCGCACAGTGCCCGCCCGGTTGATCTCGAATGTTCTCGTCGCGATCAAATTGCCGAGCGTGTCATTCAAGGCGATTGTGAACGTGTCACCATCGTTGAAAGCCGTATTTGCCCCAAGCACTTCAAAGCCGAGCGTTTGCGGTACTTGTAAAACATAACCACTATCAAACTCGAACACGCTGGTGCGGTTTGGAGTGGACTTGTCGGTGATCGTGTAGTAATCGCCATCGGTGATTTGATCACCGGATGGCAACGTTAAACCAACACGGTCTTCGTTGTTGAGTGTGATGTCATAGACAGCATCTGGACGCCACAATCCAGCGAGCGGAGTGAGTCGAATCAGCCGGCTGTTGGCGCTATAGCCGAAGGTGTAGTCAACACCTGGAGTCAAGCCGATTCCGTTCTCAGTAAGAATCACGCTGTCTTCAGTGATCGTTCGGGGATCTGGGCCCGAACCCGAGAGATCAAATAGTTGCACTTCGAAGAACTCGAGACTACCCGAGATCAGACGTACGAACGATTCAGACGGATCAGCGTCGCCACCAACGATGGTGACACCGGTGCCCGCGATGAAGTCAAGCGGTGACACCAGTGACGCCAATGGGCGTACAAAGTCAGCGCGGTCAATCGCACCACGGTCAATGAAGACGTTGGAGCCAACACCGCCAGGCGTTTTTACGGTCGGATCATCGAATCGCGGAATGCCATAAGCATCAAACACGGGGGCGATGATTGGCGAGGATGCAATGCCAACGGGTTGCTTGACCGTGTTTACAAACGTCGATCGATCGCCCAAGGACGCGAACGAGCTGTCAATGACGGCGGAGCCGGAAGCCGGGATGTAAACCCCGCCAGCCGGGTCTTGGAACAATGGAATGTTGCTAGCGATGTTGATGCTACTCGCAGCAATCGGTCGGTTGGACGCGTTGCCATTGTTTTGGTAGGCATTGCCGCCTTCGATCGTTGTGGTGCTGGATGCATCAATATTCACACCCGTGGTGAACCCTGTCACGATATTGTTCAACACCGTTGGGCTAGCACTTTGTCCAATACTGATTCCGATGCCGCTCGTTCCGACGACCGTGTTGTTGACGATCCGACCAAACGGTACCGGTGCTGGTGAATTTCCACCGGCGGCTGTTTCTCCAAAGAAGACGATGCCGGTTCCGCCGCTAGCGATGACGACGTTGTTGCTAATCACGGTGCCTGGAAGCAAGCGTTCGGTGTTCGCATTGCGCAGCGTCGTTGCTGCGCCAGGCCGTCGATCGATCGGGACACTTGAGAAGTTGCCATCGTTATCCGGCACGTTCGTGTTGAACGTCGCATTGATACCCACATTCGAGAAGTCGCGAATGAAGTTCGATTCGATGATGTACTGGCCCTGGTCACGGAATCGGTTGGTGTCACCGTTGTCAAAGTGATAGTCCACCATGATCACATCGCGTGGCACAGCGGATCCTGGGCGAATCGTCAACTGGTACTCGCCATATCCGTCGTTCGAATTGAAAAAGAACGACGATGCTAGCTGGTTGGTACCAACAGCGACGTAGTAATACCCGCTCGTCGGAGCGGTGAAGTTGTCGATCCAGGCGCCAATATTCTTTTCTCCAGTCGCCATGCTGCTGAACGCGGAGCTGTCGGTTTGCAGCGTCTGTGACTCGTCATAGATCTGAATCAATGAACCTGACGAAACTGCACTGAAGGCAGTTCCAAAGCCGATGAACTCCCCGCTGAACAGTACGAGGGAACTTGCTGTCGTTGAGAAGTTGCCAAAGCTCACATTGAGTGATGGGTCAAGATTGAAGAGTTGCTGGCCAATTCGAACGGCGAGGTTGATTGAATCATCCGTGGTGAAGAATTGAACTTCATTCGTGTTTGTCGGTGCGTTGAGCGTCAAGGTGATCGTCGTGACAACACCAGCGGCGTTCTGGGCCGAAACGGTTTGCCCGTCCAACCCAGCGACGTTGCCTTGCGGAATTCTCAGTTCCCGCGTTGAAGAAGAATCCAGAAGTGTTCCTAGAGCCCAGCCAACCGTATCGAGATCCACGTCGATCGTATCGCCAGCGTTCAAGAAGATCTTGACGATGTCGACGTCGGTGGTCGGGTCGCTAGGGAGCAAAACGTTTGCATCATCGGTCGCAACGTGGTCGCCTACTTTGCCATCTGCGACGAGCGTGTCCGTGTTACCGTTGACATATTCGGTGACAGTTGCCCTCGCAAACGTGTCATAGAAGAACTGGTCCTGCACCGTGTTGTTCAGGTGATCGACAATCGGTAGTGTTCGTGCCGATTCACGACCGTAGAAGGTCTCTTCCTTCACGAGGTCGACTTTGATGAAGCGACCAGATGACGGATTGACTTGGATGGAGTCACCGAACAGTTCGATGCGATTGCCGGTCATCACGCCAGCGTCATTGCTGTCACGTCCCGCCGCATAGATACCAAGGACGTTAAACGCTTGTGGGCTGTTGATCGCGTCGCGAATCGCACGAGCAACTAATTCGTCTTCGTTTGAACTCGAACTGAAAGCAGTGCCCGTGCCTTGTGCCGTGAACGGGACTCGAACGCGACCGCTCGTCACACCGCCGGCACTGTCAAACTCAAACGTGACCTGTTGGGTGCCATTGGACAGAACGAATAGATCACCGTCTTGAAGATCATTGCCGCTCGGAGCGATGAGCGTTACGGCTTCTGAATCAAGTCGATCATTGGTGTCAAACGATCGGCCAAAACCAAACTGTTCGTTCAGTTGGAGTCGGATTGGATCGTAATCTTCTGGGACGCCGTATTCGGCACCCGTGCGGACTTCGAGCGTGTAGCTGCCAACAAGAATTTCGTTTGGATATTCCGGTTGTTGGAGGTTGTTAAACGAGAAGGTTCGCTGTTCCGGTAGAACCTCGAAACTTCGGTCTGACGGTGCATTCAGAACGACTTCACCTCGCTCGGCGAAACCAACCACGATGTCGTCAATATAGACGCCTTGAATCGCATTGTTCGAACCCGCTCGCGTGTTGATTTGATTGGAGGAAATCGATCGGCTACCGAACTCACCAAATTCATCCCCAGGCAAGAAGTTGCTGAATCCAAGTGAGGTGGTGTCGTTAAATTGGGACCAGTTGTAAATTCGAATGCGATTGGTGCCGTACTCGGGGAAGTTGGCGATCGTTGCTGTTGAAACACCACTAGCCGCGGACTGGTTGCCAAGTCCGTTAACAAATGCCTCGCGAATCGCGTCGCGGACATTCTGCATGCTCATGGTTTCAGCGTAGAAAATTGGCACATTGCCGCTCGGCAAGTATTGCGAAGCGGTGGCCCCCACGTTGAAGGAAATAGGGTTGATGGTGGCTGCGGTGAACGCCGGATCGAGCGACAGCGAGGCAATACCGGGAACGATCACTTGGTCGCCAACCGCGGTTGCCCCCAGAGTTGCTCCAAAGAACCCGTCCACGACGTTGATTCGATTTGCAACGGCAAGAGCAATGTCTGCTGGCGTGTCCGTTAGATCGTAGCCGACCTGGAAGAACGTTGGCGTCGTGGACGTCGTTAACGTCAGTGTTAGCACGGAGCCAGACTGGAGTGTGAAAGCGAGCGACGTACCGTCAAGACTTGCAACGTCAGTCGGAATCGAAACAGGAACCGTGCTCGCTCCCGTCAAAATCAATTGATCTCCAGAAGCAACTGCGCCCAGCGATGTGTCGAATGAGTTTAGTTTGGTCGCGATGCGTTGCGCGAGAATGGCGCCGGTGTCATTGATTGGATCAATGTAGATCTCGTCAGTCGGGAAGAAGACACGAGCGGATGGAGGTGTGAAAGGAGTTGCGCTTAATGGCGGTGAAACGCTGGCATTGAAGTTCGCGAGATTATTGATTGCGTTGGCAATGGCGTTGAAGTCATTGAACGTTGGTGTCGCAAGTGGGTCGGAATTGTAGTTGACCGTGATGGCTCGGCGTGCATTGCTGAACGTTGCCGTCGCTGGGACGTCTGGACCGGAGACGAATCCGTTGAAACGATCGACAAAGTTGATTGATACGCCATTTGCAAAACCTGGAACGTTCGCGGTAACCGTGATCGTCTCGGTGCCATTGCCGAATTGAACTTGTTGCGACGTCTGCAGGCTTACCGAGGTCGTCTTGCCAACCAAGTTGGTGAACTGGAGCGATTTGCCAACAAGCGTTGGGTCAGCATCGGGAATCGTAAGTGCTGAGCCACCAAAACGCTCTGGAGTTAATGTAAATGAACTTGCTTCACTCACGCGCAGGTCAGCACCTGTCGCCGTCGCGACTAAAGTTGCGTCAAGTGTGTTTAAGCTCGTCTCGATACTTGCGGCGATCATGGTCGCCGTGTCCGTTCGCGAAAACAGGATCGGATTAACAGCAGTACTGAGTGGATCGGTGGTCAACGTTACTGTTGTGGTCGTTCCCGCGGTGTTCGTGAACTGCAGTTGTTGGCCATCCAAAATTGCCGTGCCAGCTGGGATTTGGACTGCAGCGCCACGGACAAACTCAAACGTTGGTTGAGAGAACGTTGTAAAGGTGTTGTCTTGAAGTGTGAATGTCGATCCTGGGATGACATCGGTGCCTGCCGTCGCCTGGATTTCGGTGAGGTAACCGGTTGGCCCAACGGTGAATTGCGACTGCATCCCGCCAGCTGTGGAGAAGTCGAAACGCAGTTGGACATTCTTGTTTCCGGCGAGCGGTGACAAGTCAACACGCGCTTGACGCCAGACACCAGCGTCATCGTAGAGCTCTTGGACCGGAATGCCGCCGTTATTCGCGAATTCGTCGTACTGGTCTGTGTTGACGAATTCACGGAACGAATCGTTGGTGGAGACCAAACGCCACTGGCCATCATCGCCGGTGGCGAAGACTCGAAAACTATCAACTTGTTGCCTAGTGCGGGTGGAGTCGTCGTTGGCTTCGACTTCGAGGAAGTAGTTGAAGTACAGTGTTGGCTTATCGCCTGCGCTGTAACCCTCGAGGCTGAATGGTTTGCTGACGGTACTGCCGTGAGCGCCACCGGGGTTTAGAGTTCCGTTGCCTCCGTCAAGAGTATTGTTGGTAACCGTACCGTCGATTTCGTTGCCAAAGTACAGGCTTGTTCCACCATTTATGTTGACGCGGCTTTGATCTGGCGGCTGCACAATGCCGTGACCAACATCCGTACCGCGATCGCCAGTATCGTGCCACAAGTTCTCTTCACGCGTGCTGAACGCGACACCGACTGGATTTACAAAGAGGGTGCCACCAAACTCACTGGTGATCGGAATAGCGTAATTGCCGTTGAAGAGAACGTGAGCTGGTTCAACTCGGTTGGTCGCCGTGTTGAGCGTCATCGTGTAGATCCAACCGTTCGACGTCACGCCAAATAAGGTCCTTGCGTATGGGCCTAAGGCAGTCGTTCCGTCGCTTTCAGTCAACCTAGGGCCGAGCGTCAAACTCGCAAATGAGACAAAGCCTTGATTGATTGACGTCGTGTCATCAGGGTGCGGCGTAACTTGGCCAAAGTTGGTTGTGTTGATGACTTGGTTGTAACTACCAATTACCGTTGGGTCGACGTCTACTGTGCGACGACTGTTCGGGTTGTACGAGAAAACGTAGCCCGTGTCGGTTACTGCATAGACAAGACTCGAGGTGGACTGGGGGTCCATCGCGATACCGGTGATGTCACCACCGTCGCCGTCGTGAGGATAGTTAACAAACCTCGTTCCGTTAAACGATCCGAACGGACCATCGTCTGGATAGGGACCGTCTGGGGGTAGCGGCGAGTCGGGGAACTGTCCGGTGTCAACGACACCCAATTCCACTTTGTTTGATTCCGTTCCAAGTTGCTCTCTGTAAGGAGCGGTTCCACCAAAGTCGCGGTCCAATTGCCCGTTTGTGCTTCCCTGGTTTGTGGCGGCACCGCTATTGGCCACCACGCTATACATGATATTGCGGCCAAGTGGGTTGGTTTGGCTTGCTGCAAATGCGTTCGGCAATTCGCCTCGGCCAAAACTGTCACGATTGCCGACAACAAAGGCACGTTCGGTATCTGGGATGGCCGGATTGTTTCCGAAAGAGACACCCTGGGATCCTGATTGAGGGACGAAAGCAATCGCGTTGATCAGCAGTTGTGAAGCGTCATCCGCTTCATTGTCCGTCCCGGCAGCGTTGTTACGTTGGAACGTGAGTCCATCATCCCCAGAATTGCTGACTGCAGCGTTTGCCGAGCTGACATTCAGGAAGTTTCCTGTGTTGCCGTTGTCTTGGTTTCCACTTGCGGGGCCCAAGCTATATGCAAAGAGTTCACCGTCTCGGCGAATCGCTAAGTCACCCGTTGGTTGTGCAAACTGGCCAATCGTACGTTCTAATTGACCGGTAAATGGGTCGACAGTGATGAGCGTTGTGTTGTTGTTTCCGCTGAGTCCTTGATCAAGCGTTACGAACAGACGGACGTCTTCGAGCTTGTACGGCACGATGGATGTTTCGTCAAAGAATGGCGTGATCGTTGGTAGATCCGCAGTGGTATTGAGAGACTGGAATTCGGACGAGGCCGTCGAGAAGAAGTTTTGGGACGGAGTTCCCAAATTCGTTTCCGTGAAGCCTTCTTGAGCGATGTTTCGCACCGAGTCGATTGGCAAAATACGCACGGTCGCGTCGGTTGGCGTCGCGCTGAATAACTGGTTGAGCGAGGACGGAATCATTTGTGAACTGCTGACGACAACGTAGTACGTGCCGACTTGCATTTCGACAGGACCGATGAACGCGTCGAGCGTTCCCGCACTGCCGGCGGAAAGATTCGTTGAGTCACCACCAAGCGTAGGGCGGCCCTGGTCGTCCGCAATGTTCGAATCACGGCTGTGCAAAATGACTCGTCCGGCAGCGTCATACACTGCGATGGACGTATTGGCGCGGCCAAGTTGGTCAGCGTAGTCGATATCGAAGACTGTCGATACGAAGCGGTTTTCGCCAATGATATTTGGCTCTAGCGAATCAGCTCGAAGATCAATGCGATAAACGTCGATGTCCGCTTCGGACAAGAATCCAAACTGAGTGTTGGTGACGGGGATTTGGTTGCCAAGAACACCCGTGACACGCAGTACGCCGCGTTCACTGGATGCAAGTGATCCAAGCGGGTCGGCGTCGCCGTTAGCGAACTGAGCGGTTGCTTGGCCGTTAGCAAACGCGGTGCCGCCATCGTTGAGGTCCAATCCCGTCTCAGTGAGTTCCTCGGCGTGTTCCGATGCTAGTGGCGAGTTGTTCGGTGCGGCGGGCACATCGATCGCGGTGGTCGCGAAACGAATGTCGGACAATCGGACGGTCGTGCCAGCGATTTCGTCGGTTTCTCGCAGACGAATGGATAACTGGTATTGGCCGCTTGAACGCCCAGCACCAACGAGACTTGTATTGGTCAAGTTGCTGCTTGAAGCACCAGGAGCCAGGTTGCTGCTTCGTACTCGCACAAAGTATTGGTTCACGGTGGCACTGTTGCCCGGCATCACGACCCGCATACCGGCATCGAGAGCATTCGGGTTCTCGACGGACGCCTCACCATCTTTGCGGAGCGGTAGCACACGCGAAGCGGCGATGTTGTTCACCAACAGGCTTGGGTTCACCGATTCTCGATTCGAGCTGTCGCTCAAGGCCAGAATGTTGCCATTGACGTCAATGACTTCCACAACGGTATCCAACCCAAAGTCGGTGTCGTCGATGTCAAAAAAGACTTCAGTTCCGCCGTTCGCGGTGAAGCTATAGACGTCAATGTCGCTGTTTTGGCTCAGTGTTCCTCGAACGTTAAATCCGAGTCGACGATTTTCGTCCGCCGACACTTCATTTTGTGCCAATGAGCCGAGTAGTTGTGCGGTCGCTGGAATCGCATTCACAGCAGCAGCCGTTCCGACAGCACGTTCCGCTTCCGGCACAAACGCGACATTGCGGTCGTTCGAACCAGGATTGATGATGATGCCACGCCAGTCGCCAGCGTTTCCGACGCCCGAAAGATTATCGGTGTCATTCTGCGGCAAGCCGCTCGGTGTAAAGCCAGCACCGACGGTATCGTCCGAGAGGCTTGTCAGCACAACTGGGAAGCCAGGTTGTCCGATGACCTGAATCGTTCCACCAATACTGTCGGCGATATCCGTGCGATAGCGATCCGCGATGAGTGATCCCGCGGTTTGGAATTTCACGACGAGGCTTTGATTCGGGTCGCTCTTGAGACGCAGTCCACTTCGTTGGTGCTGGTTCCATGCGATGACACTGCGTTCGACGACGTGAACAATATCGGTGTCGTCCCAAACGCTCTCTGTCGTCAACGCCTCATTGCGCACGAGCATGCCGTTGATGTCGTTTCGGTCGAGGCGGTTTGCTTCGACGAGCGGACCTTGATTATCGGCGTCACCGACAAAGCGATCAATGATGCCTGTGCTGCGTCCCGGATCGCTCACCGAAAGGTAATTCAGCGAATCCGGATTCACGCTGATTGCGGCACCTTCGTTGTCGGTAATTGTGTTTTCAACGATTACCGGTTGGGCACCGCGAACGTAAATCGTCGCCGGTCCATTGAATCCAATGCCGTCACGAGTCGAATAGTCGACGGTGCCGCTTAACGTACCACTCGCGTTATTTGCGATGGTCGAGTGCGCGATCCGCACATCCGCTTGAAGAATTTCAATCGGGTTGAAGTAAACAAAGTTTCCTGAGAGTTCACTCTCGCCACCACCGAAACTAATGACGGCGTTGTCGATGGATGCCGAGCTTCCTTGACGGAAAATCAACCCACTCCAATCGCCAGGCTTTGGTCCGAGCGGATCATTGATGTCATGCGATCCGTCGTTGTTCGTATCGAATGTTCCGCCAGCACCGTATCGGTCGTCTAAGCGGCTTGTGAAGACGACGGGGTTGCCATCGGTGCCCTCTGCATAGAAGTCGGCGCCAAAGGTCGCTTCGATTCGAGCGCTGTCGAGTTTGACGACAATACCTGGGTCGATGCTCAGTCGAGAATCGATTCGTGGCAGCAATTTCTCGGCGCCAGCAGTTCCAAGCGTGACCGTCGAGAGCAGAATTCCGGTTGCGAGAGTACCGTCGTCTGTGAACACGGTTTGGCCAGCCGGCAATTGAGTTACCAACTCGTAATCGGCACCTGCAAGACGATAGACGTTCAGGCCAGCGAACTCGGCTGGAACACTGGGTAGCCGGTTCAAGCTTGTGGAACTCGGGTTTCCGAGGACCACGGTACCACTCGAGTTGACGAGCACGTTTGATGTTGGGGCATCTGCGAGCGATTCAAGCCCGTCAGATGTCACGTAGGTGAAACGATAGTTGAGATTCGTTCCGGGCGTCAGAGAACCGACGACGCTTCCGATTGGGCTGGATACTGCGATCGCTGATGTCTCGGGAATCGCTGCCAAACGCAGCAACCCTCCACGGGTCGTGCCATTGTCGGTGTAGGTTGGCGTCGCACGGTCGAGCAACGTCACGAACTCATAGGCGCCGCTCGTTGTAAGGCGGTAGAGTTTTCGGCCGGTGAACTCGGAGGAAGCGGCTGGCAAATTGCTGAGGCTAATCGCGCCGTTGGAGCCAACCGTGGCTGAGCGTGTTGGTTCGCTGGCGAGCGACTCATAGCCGTCACCGTTCACAAACGTGATGCGATAATCGACAACGCGTCCTGTCGTCAACCTTACGGATGGCGCAAGTGGGGCCGGAGGTGTGATCGATGAAGGTGCAACGCTAACACCAAGCACGTCGGGACGTTGCTCAAGGAGTTCCGGACCACCGGGATTGCCTTGCAGAACAAGGACTTCACTGAGCGAGTGAACGATGTCTCGGTCGTCAAATCGTCCGCTAACGGTGAGTTCCACTCGTTCGCCGACAGCCGGCGTGTCGACTCGGACGAACAGACTGTTGCTTGAGTTGTTTTCGAGAGCGTTTCCGCGAATCAGGGGACCGACGCGGTCATAGTCGCTCGTGAAGGTCGTGCCGAAGCGATCAATGGCAGCCTGTTGGTAGAGCGGAGCGTGAAAGTTGGTTTCCGCGAAGCTATCTGGGTCCGCACTAATCGCGGCTTGTCGAGAATCACTGATGTGGTTGTAGATCAACGTCGGGCGACTCTCAGCCATTTGCAATGGCGCGACCGACGGAGCTGTCAACGAAACGCTACCGCCACCGAAGCGAATGTCGGCGTGCGAGACGTAGTCAAGGAAAATACCTTCGGTTTCCCAAACGCCGCGGCCTTCGGAGTAATCCACATCGTTTCGGAACTCGATACCAGCCCAATCGCCCGCACCTGCGGTTGTTGGGATTGGATTATTGTCGATCCCAAACAAGACGCCGTCACGACGCTCTTCATTGAAGCTCGTGATATCGACTTTACCATCAATGACCGCACCACCTTGATCCACGATGAACGGTGCACCAAGGATTTGCAGCGCTGCGAGTGAGCGGTCGTCGTCAATCGATTCACTTCCGACGCTGATCTTTGCATTGCGAAGTTTGAGGATCGCCCCAGCGTCGATCATGACGGTAACGCCCTTCGGTACTTCGAAGGTTTCACCGTCCTTGAGGACAGCGTTCCCGGTGCCGCCGCGGCCAATCTCATAGGCGACGTTATCGAAAGTCGTGTCGATTCTGCCGTCCGTACCGCCGTCTGGGAGCAGCCGCACGATATCGCCTTCTCTCGCTTGGCTGAATGCGAATGCGACCGATCGATACGGAGCGGCAATAGTACCGCCATTCACATTGTTGAGTCCACCGGAACTGTTCACGAACAACGTCCGAGCTTCGCCAGCGGCAGCGGTATCCTTGGTCCTGGCCGTTCGGAACCAGAAGTTGAAGTCGCCACCTTGGATGCCATCGGAGTCGCCATCAAGGCGTGACCCGTTGGTGTCGGTGATCGTTGGAACCGTGCTGCTCTCGAAGGTGATTCGCATGTCGTAACGGCCTTGCGATCGGCCGCCACCGCCACTGCCAGCGATGTTCGGGTTGTAGTCATCGTTTCCGTCCGCCGTGATCCCAATCACGTAGAGTGCGGCGCTTCCATCAGCATTACGGTCGACATCAACGCCGACGAACGAATCGTCGCCATAGAAGTCGTTATTACGTGCTACGAGATCGAACTCACCCGATGTCGGATTGAATTTCCAAAGCTTCAGGTCTGTATTGAGCGTGCTGGTTTCAAGCATTCGCTGAGCAAACGTTTCGACCGAGATGCGGCCTCGTTCACTGACACTGAATTGATACAAGTCGGCATCGCGAATCTCTGGGCGAAGAAGCGCTTGTCCAGGAACAATGTCGCTGGTGCTCAGGAAATCCGGTTCGATCGTGAAGTTCGCTGGATTGCCAAACAGACTCGCGTCATAAAGCAACGGATTGGAGCCGCTGGCAACACCAGGGACTTGTTCAAAGGTATTTCCGATGCCAAGCAGGTTGCCGATACCTCGGAGTGCTTCGACGAACCAACTTGGTTGATTTGGGTCAGGGCTCAGTCCATAGCCGTCGTACCAATTTTCACCGGCATCGAGAATCAAAACGCCCTTAGTTGGATCCTCGTCGTTTACTCGGTAGTCTTGAAACGGAGCACCTGGGCCAGTGGTCGCGGTTTCGACGAGTGGACGAAGGTCACCGGTAACGATTTGAAGTCCACGGTCTTCGGTCTCGATGAATTGGACACCGAGATACTGCGAGTAAAGGTCGAGGATTTCTCGAGCTCGCTGCTTCTGGGCTGGCGTGATGGCATTGTCGAGAACTTGCGGTGGCGAGCTATTGTCGAGCCCGTAAGCATCCGCAAAGTTATAGAAGTACACATTGATACCATCGATGGTATCGGCACGGCCGGTTACCTGTGCGTCTCGACGGTCGTCTCGCAATGCCGGCGCGTCGATGCCTGGCCACTGGATCGTGTTGCCAGCGACCGGTTCGATCTCGCCGCTCACAATGACGCTGGAATCGTTGCCGCCTCCAAACGAAATGCCAAGGTCACGCGAGCCCGCGAAGGTATCTCCAGCATCGACGCCCTCAGCTACTGGAGCGAGGCTGACTGGTAATGCCTGGGATGAACCGATACGTAATCGGAACGTTCCTGAACCGCCTACATCGTCGACTGGAGTCAGCAATGACAGATCGTTCTCAAACGTCAGCGTCGCGCGACGGAGTGCTGGCTCGTAGGTAATCCTTGTTGGTTGGAAGGCCAAACCATCGTCATTGGTTTCAACGGTGTCTTTGGTGAAAAACAGATTGTAAAATCGAAACTGAACAACTGCTGGATCCGTCGTGCTGCCGGTACTTGTGATTAGCGGTGTGCCGGGATTTCCAAGAGGATCATTATTAAAGAAGACTTGAATGGTGTCGCGCAATTGCGTGCGTGATGAACCGGTGCCCACGATGGGCTGAGGAACAACACCAACGACACGTGGTCCAACTTCGACATTGAACTGAACTTCTTGAATCGCGCTCGTCGGAGCAACAACCCCAGTCGGCTGGAAGGCTTCTTGGTTAATGTTGCGAAGAGCGACAAGGCCTTGGTCGGTTTGGTCAAAACCCGAAATTGAAATTCGGTACTGATCATCCGGAAGGTCTGAGCTGAACCGAGCAATCACAATCCGTGACGTATCGCCTAGACCTAGAAAGCCCGGGACAACTTCAACTTCGTTTCCTTCGCTGAAGCTACCGTCACCACCGCTACCAAAGATCTTGATCCCCGACAGCGTCGAAGCATCAATCTCTTGTCCGCCGTCAAACCGGAATGTCAGTTGCTGGGGCGCGACTGCGAGTTGGTTGTCGCCAAGCAGATTAAAGTTCTCACCAGAATTGGCGGCAACACTAATCAATCTTGGTCCCGCGATGTCGGCGGCCAGAAGCTCTCGCTTTTCGAGTGATTCGTGATGAAGGCGCCGAGAAGCTCGGGCGGCGTGACCTTTTGGTGTCGACCGTCGTGGTGCCATGATTGCTCAGTACTATAAATAGCGAAGGAAGATTGTTAATCAGCAACAAAAACGAAGTATAAACAGGATGCGTATCTAAGCTGGAATGGGCGAATTGGGAGGTTTTCGCTTGTGTTCCAGAATCGATTTGAAGGCTAAGAGAGGCATAGTCGGATTGAACTGATTGGGGGCGTGTACAAGTCACAGATGTCGTATCTCGGGCTCTGATTGTAATTTCGAGCCAACAAAGGGGGCACTAAATTCCCCTTAAACATCACGAGTTCGTATCCCCGAATAACAAAGCTAACGCCTGGTCGTAACTATCGTTACCACCGTCAAGGGGGGGTGTTCCTAGGATTGAGTCGATTTCCACTGCGGTAGCGATCGGCTCAATTTCGAAACCCGCAGCGAGAACGATGTCTCGAGATGGTGTCAAATCCTCTGGAAGTGACTCCGATGGGATCGACGATACTTCGGTAACGCGGGTCGGTAAGTTGGCCGTTCCGCTTGCGGCGAACGTTCGGGTCATTGCCGAAGCGCTGAGTTCAGTCAGTTGTTCGCCTTCGCCGAAGATGTCTTGCTGGCGAAGAATGTTCAGTACTTCTAGGGCATCTGCTGCACTCACACGACCGTCGCCGTTGACGTCGACGTAATCTGGTGGCGGAGTTCCGATATCGCTTACCGCTAAGAACGTTTCGCTGCTGCTCAATCGGCGATTCATCAAGTTGATGATTCGCAGAGCATCGATCGCCGTTACGCGACCATCGGCGTTAACATCCGAAGCGAGGTTAACCAGCGGGTTTTGGTAACGCGACGCACCGAAATTCAGAGTAACGGCAACGACAGAACTAAATGCACCACTACCGTCTACGACGCGATAGGTGAATTGGTCGGACGAGCCACTGACTCCACCGGTATTGGTGTAGCGGAACGTACCGTCTGCATTGACAATGAGGTTTCCGAACGCTGGTTGAGTCACCGACGACACGTCGACCGAGACTCCAGTGCCATCGGCGTCGGAGTCGTTTCGCAACAAACCGAGTGCTGGGTTGAGTACCGCGAACTCTGAGCCAATTGCAAGGTTGTACGCATCGCTAACGGCGACTGGTGCGTCCGGAACACCGGCCACGTTGAGTGTAAACGATGTGCTGATGCGTGACGTGCCATCAAACACGCTCAGTTCAATTTCGGCTGATCCGAATTGATTTGGATCCAGTACGATTCTCATTTCATCACCGATGAAAGTAATCGAAGTGAGCAATGGACTTGCTGAGATTTGTGCCGCGGTCGGATTCACAATGTTGCCAAGACGCGACACTGTATATTGCAATGGATCGCGATCTGGATCGTTGAAGATCGTTCGTAGGTCGACACTCACCAACGCGTCTTCGTTCACATTGAGCGGATCAAGTGATCCGATGAGCGTCGGTGCATCCGGAGTATTGTTCACGGTGACTGGAATGACCTGGGTCACTGACAAGTTATTCGTGTCCGTTGCGGTCACGGTGATCGTCGTCGATCCAAACTGGAACGGCGGTAAAGTCAGCACGAGCTGATTTCCGTTTACGGATGCCGCGATGATTCCAACGTTTTGGCTGGTCACCGAGAAAGTAAGCGCGTCATTATCTGGATCGCTAAACCAAGTCGAAAGATTGAACGTTGGACGCTGCGGATCCTGTTTGCTTTCATCGAAAACGAGGCTTTGACGAGTTGGGTCGCCGTTGACTCCGATGAATCGAGGTGCATTGTTTACTGCACCCACAGTTACGGATACCGTGCCGGTGCTGCTCGCACCGAGATTATCGACCACGGTGTACGTGAACGTGTCGATGCCACTGAACAGTGCTGGCGGATCGTAGACGAAACCATTGCCTTGAACACGGACTTCGCCGCCTCGGCTTGTTGCCTTGGGGAATTGTCCAATTGCCAATGATAATGTTTGGCCGGCATTCACTTCATCACTTGGTCCGGCAAGGTCGTTGCCAAGCAGATCCGCTGCGGTGAATGGTTTGAGCGTGTCTTCCAGCGTGCTGAGGTTATCGCTGTTCGCGGTCGGAGGATCATTGACCGAGTTAACGGTAATCGACACCGTTCCTTGGAGTAACGCGACTTCACTGAATTGACCAACCCCAGGCTGGTCAGCAACGGTGTAGACAAACGTGTCAACAATCCCACCTTGGTCAGCCGGTGGCGTGTAAGTGATTGATCGTTGGTCTGCGGAAACTCCGATCGTTCCGCCGAGTGTTGACCGGAACGTTCCGGCGCTACTGCCAGCGGTCTGGATCGTTAGAAGTTGTGACAACTCATTCGCAGGTCCAGGAACGAAATTGGCAAACAGCGTTGCCGGATCCAGGATAAGTGGTGAGTCTTCGTCGATTGTCGCCGTGATGATCGCTGGAGCCGTCCCCGTTGGACGGTCGTTTACAGGATCCACCGTCAGTGTCACGGTCAATGGCGTCGAGACAACGAGTTGCGCACTTGGATTGGATGGCTTCAAATCAGTGACGCGAGCATTAAATGTCACGGATCCGTTGAAGTTGGTTTCGGGATTGAAGTCAAAGGTGCCGTCAGCGTTGACATTCAATACACCAGCGATATCGCCATTAGGCAATCGCAGCGTACGCGTTCCGGTGTCCCCCGCGAAAATCGCAACCCCGTCGCCATTCGGATCCGTGATTCCAGCAAGCAAACCGACTTGAGGCGAAATCGCTTGCAGAGGCGTGTCCTCTCGCCCGGTATACGTTTGGTTGAAGCGATCCGACGAAATCGTTGGCGGTGCACCTGGAACCAGTTGTACGGCGTAATCCTCGACTTCACCGCTGAGTGCCAAACCAGTTGGCGATAATGCACCGTCGCGAGAAACTCGGAACCGAGCATAGGTTGTGATCGCGCCGATTGGATCCGGCGCCGTCGCGGGAACGGTAACGTTGAACGTTCGCGAGACGGGAATCAGATCGCCATTTACATTACGGACTTCCGAGTAAATCGCTTGGTTGGTCAACGCAGCACTGATGATTTGCTCATTCGGGTCATCGAAATCGCCGTCAGCGTTGAAGTCGATCCAGGCGTCCACGACACCAGCACCGAGAACACTCACCTCAATTTCCGTGATGACGCCCTTGTTCAGTACACCACCTGGGTTGACCACGCTGGTGAATCGAACGCCGTCCTCATCGTCACCGCTCACGGTCACGACACCTGTGTCTTCCTTGATCGAGACAGATGCTGGGACGAGTGGACTTTCTTGGATCGCGGCTTGGATCGCTTGGGCGATTGAAAGCACGTTGCTTCGATCGGTTGGTCGAATCGCAAAGTTATCTTCGTTAAACACACCATCGGTATCAAACTCAAGCGTCGCAGTTGCAACGGCGGTTGTGATGGTGATGGTGTTGCCTTCGACCGAGGCGAACGAGAATCCGCTGACGGCAACGGTCGGATCGATCGTGATCGCCACGTTGCCACGGTCTACGTTTACGGTAAACAGACTGCCGGTTTCGCTTGCAAGAATCGTAAAGTCGTCAGCATCTGCTCCGCGGGATGGTTGCCCATCGGTGTCCGCATCGACCGTGTTGCCCAGTTTCAAGTCGGGCGTGATCACGTGACGCGGCCCGTTGTTCGCAAATAGCGTCGGATAGCGTCCTGCGATTTGGCCGACGGGGTCCGCGGCATCGCCAAAGTCCAATGCGACCGTTGGCATAAGGATAGTGAACTGAGTCGTCTGGTCTTGGCGATTCGGTTCGAGCGGGTTGCCCGCCAAATCCGCGATCGCTGGCAAGAAGTAATTCGACAGCGGACCATTGAAGAGAACCCCGTTCTCGATAAAGAACGAATCACCACCGCGATCCACACCCACCAAGTTCGTCACTGGGGTTTGTCCAGGAGTGTTGATTCCATTGATCGCGAGCAACAGTGCTTGTTTGATTTGTTCGGCACTGAACGCAGGTGAAATCCGCACAGGGATGGCACCACCAGGCACGCCAATCAGATTCAACGTCGGTGCTTGGGTGACATCAACGGACGTGCCGGGCAAGTCATTCAAAATGACTTGGCCAGTTGCATTGCCTAACGAGTCAAGCTCCGCGACTGCGGTTAATTGAAGAGCACCCTTGTTGTTATTGATGGCTGCGGCAAGCGACGTGGCAACGTTGCCGGGTGTGCTACCGGGTTGGAACGCCACAGGAACGTTTCCGCTGGCAACACCACCGCCGTTGTTGACTGAGTCGAATTCGAATGTGACGCTCGTCGTGCCTTGGCGAATGGTAAGCCGCTCTTGGTCATTGACGATGCCACGACGAGTCGTGATTTGAGGGACACCTTCAATCGGAAGCAGCGGCGGATCGACCGTCGTGTCTCCAGGAATTCCCGTCAAGACTAAGCGGTTCGCTTCAATGCGTCCCAGAGAAATGCGTCCTGTTGAAACAATGCTCGCCGTGATACCAATATTCGCCGCGTTGATTGCCGCAACAATATTAGCACCGAGCACATCGACATTGTCGAACGTGTTGTACGTGATAACGTTCGATCCAGGTACGCGAGCCGTAGGCAACGTCGTGGTGCCGGTGACGTTGAATTCGAAAAACTCGTCATTACCCAGGTCATCCTTGAGAATTAGCACGCTACCATCGTTGATTCCGCCACCACCAGTCAGTGGTAGGTTCAACAGCAGCGGTCCAAACACTTGGATTGTCGACGATCCCGTCACGCTTGGCGTACCGACGACTTCAAGTCTTGAGCCGACCGAGATGTCCACTTGTAAACCAGCGTCACCGCCGATGGAAAGCAGTCCGCCTGGGATCGCGACGACACCATTGGGATCAAGCCCGGCGATCGATTGAGCCTTGAGCTGGTTTGCCAAGATCGCAGCCAGTTGATCTGCGGTCGTTCGGCGTGTGATGTCGATGCGTACGTTGTTTGTGGCCACCGTCGCATCGATATCGTTGCGATTGATCTCGAAGGTCACTGGCGTACCAGTCGACGAGTTTGGTGTAACCGTGATCGTATCGGCATCAGCGAGTGTTCGGCTAATACCAACTTGTGTCAGCTGG
>JBGTAI010000327.1:0-23371 GCA_041749955.1 Pirellulaceae bacterium
TGGACAACGGTCACTGCAAATCTCTACATGAGCCACTGAGCAACAATTGACTGGGGGCAACGTTGACAATCGCATCATTGACCGACCGATTAAGATTATGAATGGTAGCTGTTCAAGGCCGCAGGCCGTGAACGGTTACAAAATGTTCGACGTCGCTATACTGGAAGCAGCGTCGGAGCAAATGGCGGAATCCAATGCCGCATGTATGACGCTCGAGCAGCTAGAGCCCTCTGGGCTCTAGCTGCTCGCATCGCGACTTCGGCTACTGCCTAGCGTTGCCATTGATGGCCTGAGCAACTAGGGTGCTAAAGACCGTCAGCCTCTAGCTGACGCATTGCGGATGCATGGGCTGAAGCACTTGATCGACTGGGCAGATGAACTGGCTGGCGACCAGAGTCACTTGCTGCAGTTGTCCGCTCCAAAAACCTTCCAACAGCCTCTGCTGATGTCAATCGACGTCCACCTAGTTTCCATGACTCCAGGCGGATCCCGCCTACACCTTGTTGGCACCACCTGAGTGCGGTGCTGAGATTGACTCTTTGCCCTGTAGCCTGCTCGATAACCTCGACCAGTGGCAACAGCCGCTCATTAACTTGCATTCTGCGTAACTCCTCGCACGAACAATGAAACGTCATCACATGTAAGATTACCGCTTCAAAAGCTCATGTCAGGCAAAAAACTTAATGGCGACCTATGTCGCTTTGAAGTCAGTTAGAGACGCGATTTCCAGCTCAGCCCCAAGCCTTCCTCCCAGGTCGCGTTAAATGGCTAGCGCAGCATAGGGTAAAGAACCACACGCGTTGACAAGGTGCAGTTTGAAGAGGCACCTTTTTTCATATTGGAACAATCTGCCTGTCGCGAGCGCTGTTGATCGGTGTCAGCAATCCCTCGACGTCAGCTCGCCCGCCAGGCTCACATCTGTTTTGTGGAGAAGGTGTGGCATAGTTGGGCAACCTTGTTATTTAGGCCCAGTCCAATGCATTGAAGGCGACTGCAACAATCGAGCAACTGCGCCGCCGGCTGGTTGCAAATTACCGACTGACAACGATTATCGCAATGAACCCGCTAGCCGATCTTGCGTTCTACATCGAGTGCACGTTCACGGTCTTGCTCTGCATAAACCTGCGTCATAGCTACTTCGCTGTGACCGAGAATCTACACCGCCGCGTCGAGCCCAAACTTGCTCCGGACCTCTGTACCGCGGGTGTGACGCAACTGATTGGGCGACCAGTGAGTCATCCCCGCCTTTATGGCGGCTCGCGTGATTGCTCGACCGTATGTCGGGACGTCGTAGATGATCCCTGGAGTTAGCTTAGGACACCGTTTGCGATTTGTACCAGGACGGCTCCCGCACGACGGCGGAGTTGTGCGATTGTCCGAGTCTCTTTGCCGGCGTTGCTTGACCGCATCGCAGGGACGAAACAGGCAATCGTTGGGCATAAGTAGTAGGTACGACGATAGGATGGCTTGAGCTTTGGTGCCAATGTACAGATGGCGTTTATGTCCATGATGAGCCGTCTTGCGTTCTCCTAGACTAGCTATCCAGATATCTCCACTTGGTTGGCAATGGCGGGAGTTAATGAGCAGGCTTCACTCAGGGCGACCAACAGATAGGAGGTTGTACCCGTTTGTGAACCTGCCGCTTCTTGTCATTTGGACATTATTTTGATTCGCGTGCTGGCACTAACCGGCTTCTCGAGCAACCTTCAGCGCGAGTTCTTCGTCTCGTTCTGCATAGACTTGAGTTACGTCAGCGCTTCGATGGCCTAGGGTCACTTGAGCGGCTTCTAGACCATACTTTTTGCGGACCTCGGTTCCTTTCGAGTGGCGAAGGCGGTTTGGTCCCCAGCGGTGTTCTGATTGCCAAGTCTTTAGCATGTCTGCTTCGATTTTGGTCAACCGTCGCCATCTTGCCGCGTCGCTTTCACCGTCGCGTTGTGACAGCGGCTCGGGCGCGGGGAACGCTTTGTCGCATGCGTTGTGAATTGCACGGCGGTAGCTTTCGGTCGTGTAAGCGTCGCCTGGTGACTTGCGATAGCTGCCTCGCTGGAATCCTCCGGCCCGCTTTCCTGGACGATTCCCACACGATAGGGGCGTTGTTCTCGCATTGCTTGCTTGCTCACGACGCATCGTCACGACATCACAGGGGCGGAACAGATGAATGTCCTCGTCGCGGTCCAGGTACGGCAAAATAATCGCTTGAGCTTGCGGGCCGACATAGAGTTTTCGGGTGTGGCCATGGTGCTTTGTCTTATGCTCGGACAGGGTGGCAACCCACACATCATTCGTGCGATCAAACGATGCTGGGGTAAGGTTGCAGACTTCACCAGGGCGACATCCGATCAGCCGCTGCAGTCGCACCATGTCCGCTACAATCTGCGGCAGCGAGGTTACGGTTTTGTCTACAATCCAGTCCGCAACTGGTGTTACCGGCTCGGTATCTGGAGCTACGGTTCGGCCGGACTTGAGTGAGGGGATCAGTTTGAGCGTGCCAAACACGCCGGCAGGAATCTTTCCTTCACTCGCAGCCCATTTGAATGCTCGGACAACTTTCTTCATTCGCGCGTTGACGCCTTGTCGGCTTAGTCCGGCCTCGATCATTACTTGGCGTACAGCCTTGTATCCGATCGGCCCAAACTCAGCGGCTTCGTGATCTGCATACAGATCTTTGAGCACCTTAACAGCTGGTTTGATCCGAACATACTCGCTGGTTTTGCCGGTTCCGTAATAGACACGGCAGTAACGCAGGTAGTCCGCTAGCATCATGGCCACAGAGTACCTTTCGGCTACGATTCCAAAACTGGGGCTTCGACCACTGGCTAGATACTCGGCAATGATTCGGTCGTACTCACGAACCGAGGCCTTGCTGCCGTGTGGGCCAAGATAGTAATCACGCCCGTTGATGGTGACTCGGGCTTGCCCACTTCGCTGCTTGCGATACTTGGGTAGTTTGCTTCCAGAAAGTGACGACATTTGCACAGCTCTCGACTGCGTCTTGGGTATTTACCCAAAACTAAGTTAGCGAAAGTGTGCTCCATCGACGTCGATGGGTCGCCGTTTGACACGGCTAATCACGAAGAAAACTAAAAGCGACGCGGACGGGGCTCGAACCCGCAACCTCCGGATCGACAGTCCGGGGCTCTAACCAATTGAGCTACCGCGCCTTTGCGAACGAATTTCGTTCGGCCGAGGCAGGATTATATCGGCAGGATTCTCACTCGCAAGTCCGCCATGACCAGGTTCTTGGATTCAAATTCCTGTGACCATGTAGGTCGCTCCGATCGTGACGACCTTGCGGTGTAAACCAAGGGGATTTGGCCCGGTTTTGAGATCAACAACGCCAATTTGGACTTCGCTATGACCTAGGTTTGCCTATTAGGTCCGATTTGGAGAGACCCCAAACCAAGCGTTGGGGTTCAATTACTGACTAGGTTTCCCATGATTTTCGACATTCTCGCCATGTTTTCGCTGAGTGATTGGTTCAACGACGCGGTCGCTGAATTTGTTCACTACTTCAACCACATGAATAGCAAACAGTGGGGCATCGTCTCGGCTGCGTCGGTGGCTTTTGGCTTCCTGTGCATGAAGGGGCATTCGATTCGGGGGTAAATTCACGGGTTTCCTTGGCTGAAGTTGACCTTTGACACGGATCATTTCTTGATCGCGGCCAACCTTGTCGCAAAAAAACGTCGCCAGCCCCTCGGGGCAATAAAATCGTTGGATTCGAGCTAGATCCAATCGGAAACTCTCTCAGGAACCTAGCGCCGTCATGCTACCCGGCCGCTATAATCCGACATTCCTAAGACGGCGATGTCTCGCAGCCCGGTGCTGCTTGGCACTTGATCGCCGATTACGTTCGGGTTTCTCCTTCCGGAGTCGTTTCCAATGCCACTGTACGAAATCGAAACTGACTCACACATCATCATCACATGGGCTGATGACGAGTCCGGGGCTCGTGAAGTCGTTGCAGACGCTTATCCCCACGACGAACTGATGCGGTTGACGAAGCGACCGCGAGACACGTGGGTCATTAGCAAGGGGGCTCTGGGGCTGACCGATTCTCGCATCGATCCTTGCACCGTCGCACGTGATTGCTTGAGCAAGTCGGCTGGTGACAAGGTCAACGCGATTCGCTTGTACCGTCTGGAAACAGGCAGTGACTTGGAGAGCGCTCGCAAAGCCATCGAATCGAATATGGTTATGGGTTGGTAGGGCAACGCAACCGAGCTGGGCAACCCAATCGAAAATGGGCACGATCGTCGGTCATCTTGTGGTTGGCTGGTGTTATGCTTCCGTTGATTACTGGATGCGATGGGTGCCGCGGCCCGGGGGCTCCGCCGGCTGACGCGCCCAAGGAGTCATCGGTCCAGGACTTCACCTCGCTACCTCCGCGTCCGTTTCCAGGCGACAGTGCCGCGTCTCGGAACGCCGTGAAGCCGGGGCATTGGTTCGCAGCTTCGGTGCCACTTCGCAGCAACAAGATCGACGCCCGCGGGACTTTGCGCAGCGATGTGAAGTTACCCGGACGTGCTAACATGAATACGGGATTCGGCGATACGGAGCCTGGATCAACAGACAACGCGAATCGAAACTCGCTGACCAGCGAGAGATCGGTTGTCTTGCCGAAGAGTCAAATGAGACGTTTTGACACACGCATCCTCGCTCCACGTGCAAATACTCAAGGCCAGCCGCTGCAGTTATCGAGCCGGTTTGTCACCAGTGGCGGCAATGCGTATGTCGATAGCAGGCAGCAATCGTGTAACGTCCTTGCACCGCACGAGTACTTTGCCGTCGTGCTGACGCGATCACCCGAACGATTCGCGAGGCTGAAAACGAGTGATTGGGTGCGTCCGTTTTTGGACATCGATTCCGGTGCACCAGCAAGCATTCACTATCGACTCGTATTCCCGTTCGAAGAGGGCGTCTTGCCTCTTTCGAGCACAATGCTTGATTGGACGCAGACTTCGGTTGTCATTTGGGACGACATGCCAGCGGATGCATTGACGCCAGCCCAGCTGCAGGCCCTGCGTGATTGGATCTATTTTGGTGGCCGACTCATCGTCAATGGTTCTGACGGCACCGACTCGCTCGTTACCAGTTCGCTTGAGCCACTGTTGCCGATCAAGTCGACGGGCAATATCGAGTTGGATGTCGATTCGACAACGACACTACTGAAGCAGTGGTCGGTTGGTGATGACGATTCAACGGATCATCAGATCACGATCATGGGTGGACTTTCGAGTCGGATTGCGGCGGGCGGTTCGCGGCGGCCAGACGCGATTGCTGTTGCGGGAACAGACGACTTGGTGACGCTCGTCCCGGTCGGTGGCGGAGTGATCTGTCAAAGTCGTTTTGATCTGACGAGCGGTTGGCTTGCAAATTGGAAGTCGTTCGACAGTTTCTTTAACGCTGCGATTTTGGGGCGTCCGCCACGCGAGTTTGTTGTGACTGACACCATCATCCGCGACGGTTCCGCCGAAGTGGACGCCAGCGGATTCGCGATGGTTGCCCAAAAATTTCGCGACGACACGTTGCAAGACTCCTACTTGCCAGGGATCAACACGTCACTCCGGTTTCTCAGTCGCGACGCCGTATTGAGCTCCAACGTAACGGGCCAGTCATCCGAAGACGATATCTCACAAACTGGTTCGTTCATCGATCCCACGAAAAGCGAAGACAGTGTTACAGACGGAGTTGCAGACAGCTCGATCGATTCGACGTCGACAATCCATGAGGCATTGGGCTTAACTCGCATTGACCCTGTGTCGGGTGTCGCGGGCTGGACCGACCAAAGCGACGTGATGTCGCACTTGATCGCGACGCTGAGAAGCGAATCTGGGATTGAGATTCCGAAGTCTTCGTTGGTGATTCGGTCGCTGGGGATTTATTTGTTTCTGCTCGTGCCAGTGAACTACCTCGTGTTTCGATTCTTTGGACGGCTCGAGTACGCTTGGTTGGCGGCGCCAGTGATCGCGATTCTGGGTGCGGTCTGGGTTGCTCGCGAAGCACAATTGGACATCGGGTTTGCGCGAAGCCAAACTGAGTTGGCGGTGCTTGAGGTCCCAGCGAATTATTCACGTGGCCATTTAACTCGCGCCATCGCGATCTATAACTCACTTTCGATACGTTACGACATTGTGTTTGATCATCCGGATGCCGCGGCAGCGCCGATTGGTGTGTTTGATCGCAGCGGAATGGAAAGCGACGTCGTCTTCGCGACATCGACGGGTGACGGGCCACAATTAAACGGCATTGGGATCAGTAGCAACCAGGTCCGGTTGCTGCATACCGAAGAGATCATCGATGTCGGCGGATTGATTCGACGCGAAGGCGAATTCCTTGTTAATGAGACGAGTTACGATTTAGTCGACGTGTTTGTTGTTGAGAAATTGTCGCCGGATCGTTCACGAGTGGCGCCCGCGGCGAACTGTGCCGCCGGTGGCCGTGCGGCACTTCGTTTTCGCGACGCGGAGGGTTTGCTCGTTTCAGACGACTTGCCGATGCAAACGGCGACATTGGTCCGTCGGCTTGTGAGCAAAGACGCGATCCATGTCGGAGCGATGCGTGTTGTCGCTCGCATCGAAGGCGCTCCAACGGGAATGGCAGTCGTCCCGGAAACGAACCAGCGAGCCTCGCAAACAATTTTGGTTGCGCACTTGAATTACGGTGGTCGACTATTCGATCAAGCCAGCGACCAGCCGACTCCCGACGCAAACTTGGTGGGTCTGCTTTTAAAGGACCGCCCAGTCGACTTCAATGAAACCGACGTATTGATACGAGATGAGCCATGATCACGCTGTCAGGATTTGGAAAAGACTATGGCGACTTCACCGCCGTCGACAGCATCGACTTAACCATCGCGGCGGGCGAAACGTTTGGCTTCATCGGCCCCAACGGTGCTGGCAAGAGCACGACGATTCGTTTTCTTGCGACGCTGCTTCGTGCCAGTCGCGGTGGCGGCACGGTGGCGGGAATGGACGTCATGGGCGACCCCGTCGGCGTGCGTCAAGCGATCGGTTACATGCCGGATAATTTCGGTGTGTATGACGGCATGCGAGTGTGGGAGTTCCTGGATTTTTTCGCTGTCGCGTATGGCATCGGAAAGACACAGCGTCGCCAAATCATTGACAATGTTTTGGAGTTGTTGGATCTCACGCACAAGCGAGATGACTTTGTCAATGGATTGTCGCGAGGCATGAAGCAACGATTGTGCTTGGCCAAGACGCTTGTTCACGATCCGCCCGTTTTGATTCTCGATGAGCCTGCCAGCGGACTCGACCCACGTGCGCGAGTGGAGCTGAAGACGCTTTTGAAAGAACTGCGTCGGATGGGCAAGACGATCTTGATCAGCAGCCACATTCTCACAGAGCTCGCGGACTGTTGCACTTCGATTGGGATTGTCGAGCGAGGCCAGTTGCTGATGAGCGGACCGATCGATAGCGTCTACCGCCAAATTCGCCGCAACCGAATCGTTGTGATCCAATTCGTGTCCGGACAAGACGCTGGGCTGTCGATCTTGCGGAGCGATCCGGCGCTACGTTCCCTGGAGATTGAACCGGATCGCGTGATCGCCGAGCTTGAGACGGATGATGAGGGCCTGGCGAACTTGCTGCAAACGTTAATCAACGAAGGCGTGCGATTGCGTTCGTTCAATGACAAAGACCCAACGCTCGAAGACGTTTTCATGTCAGTCACCAAGGGCTTGGTGAGCTAATCAAATGCCGGGCGCGATGTTGCTCAGCATAGCTTGAATCGAGTCGGCAACGCGGCGAGCGATCACGCGACTTCCTCGGGTGTTGCTGTGAATGCCGTCGTCACTGAGTCGCGAATTTGGCATCCACATGCCAGGCGGTGCGATCGGACTCATCAAGACGACTTGGCGAAGCCACGTGTCGGCGACGAGTTGAACGTCTTTCTCGTACGCAATTTCACGTTCGAGACTCGCAAACGGATCGAGCATGAAGCCTCGGGGGATTTCCATCAACACGACCTCCGCACCAGCCGCACGAGATTGGTCGATCATCTCGAGTAGATTCGTTTTGGTCGATTGGCGCGATCGGCCTTTCAAGAAGTCGTGGCCGCCAAGTTCGATCACCACGATACTCGGTTGATGTTGGAGCACACGCGACATCAAGTCGAGGCCCTGGGACGTGGCGATTCCCGAGAAGCCTTCGTTGATGACCGGCAAGGCCACCATCTCACGAAGCTGGTCAGGGTATCCTCCGTCAGGCAACAGTCCATCCGTCAAGCTATCGCCGACACAGACAATGGGGCTATTGAGATCCACCCTTTCCAAGCGAGGGTGGTTGCATGTCACGATTGACTGTTGCTCCCAAAGCATCGCGATCCATAAAACCCATAACCCGATGGTGCCGGGCAGCATGACTCGGGCAAGACCAGCCGGTGAATCTCGCCGACGGTACCGGAGCACGGCGATCGACAATAACGCAAAGCCGAACAAGAGCATCAGCGGTGTTCGGGCAACGAGCTTGATCACAAGAATGGCCAAGCAGGTGGCGAGTGGTAGCCACGCCGGTCGGCCTCGCATCACAAGCCACGTGTGCCACCCCAGCCAAAACGCGGTCATCCACGCGGTCACGCTCGGAAACGACAACAAGGATGCTGAAACAACGCACCCGATGCCGAGTGTTCTGGCCATTCGGCGGGGTGACGAATCCGCTCTCAACGGAGGATTTGGAGTGTGCTGAGATTCAACCAACTGACTGTCCATCGCTGGTCTCAGTGGAATCGCATGGTGAATGGGAGAAGCGTGAAGAGAATCGTTATTGTAGACGTTTTGCGTGCGGAATGCGTTTTCGTAATAAATCTTCGCATGTTGCCAAGATTCTGGCACAATAGGCGAATCATCTTTGGGAGGCGTTGCCTGCCGGGTATTCTTGTTTGCGTAACATGAATTCGGATCGACGCTTCCCTACCGTTTACAGGCTCGCCCCGATGCAACAATTGAAGCGGCTAATTCGATCAACGATTCGCTGGGCGTGGTTTGGGCTCCTGGTTCTCGTCGCGTTCGCGTTCCTTGCATCCGGTCTTTCCGAAGGGCTTCGCAAACCGTCGGGCGACGACCCAAGCGTATCACTCGCGTCTCTTGACGTCGTCAAAGGCGATACGGAGCCCGAAGTGTCCACCGCGGATAAGTCGGTGGACGTGACGCCCGCGGCGGATACGTCCGCCGAAACGGTTGCGGCGGAAAGTGGCCAGTCCTTCGAAGTTAGCAAGGCCATTGAGCGTGTGAACTCGCGATGGCGAGATTCGATCGCCGCCCAGGAGCTCGAGGTCGCGCCGATCGCGGACTGGATGACGATCGGGCGACGCATTTCGCTCGCGCTCGTTGGTTCTGGGATGTCACTCGAGGAGATTCGCAAGCTCGAAGCGTTACCCGAAGAAGTACGCAACAGTCGCTACTTAGAATCGCTGCTCGTCGATCGACGTTTTCATGACTATTGGGCTGAGCGTTACACGAGATTTTTAGTCGGAACCGATGACGGTCCGTTCATCGTTTACCGTCGTCGTCGTTTTCGCACTTGGTTGTCGGATCAGTTCGAAGCCAACAGACGATACGATGACCTTGTTCGCAACCTTGTTACCGCGGAAGGTTTGTGGACAGATCAGCCAGAAGTAAACTTCTTGACGGTGACCTACGACAGCGGCGACGGAAAGCCAGATCCGATCCGGCTAGCTGCACGAACAAGTCGCGCGTTTCTCGGACTCCGAATCGATTGTCTGCAATGCCATGATGATTTCCTTGGTAATGTTTCGCTCGGTAGTGTTGATGATCCGCGAGAAGGAGTTCAACAGGACTTTCATCAACTGGCTGCGTTTTACACCGCCGCCAAGGCGAATGGACTACAAGGGATTCGCGGCGGCGAAGTTGATTACGACTACAAATACTTGCACGACGAAGAGTTGACCGACGTCCCGGCGATGGTGCCCTACTCGCCAGAGCTTTTACCTGAGGAAGGTGACCCGCGCCAGCGATTGGCAACTTGGATCACGCATCCGGAGAATCGGCAAGCGGCGCGAGCTGCAGTGAGCCATGTTTGGGCGTTAGTGTTTGGACGTGCGGCCGGAGACGCCGTCGATGATCTGCCTCTTGGACAGCCGTCTACACCGATGATCGAAGCGTTGACGGATGAATTCGTGGCCGCCAATTACGACTTGCGCCAGTTGATCCGCATCATTGTCGGCTCCGACGCGTTTCGAGTCGAAAGTCGAGCTGGCTTTGAAGTTCGTACGGAACACGAACATGCCAACGCAGTCTTTCCGCTGACGCGATTACGACCTGAGCAAACAGCCGGAAGCGTGATTCAAAGCGCTCGAATCAAGAGTGTCGATGAAGACTCTTCGTTGCTTCTGCAGCTCATGAAATTTGGAACTACCAACGATTTCTTAAAGCAATACGGCGACGTGGGCGAAGACGAGTTCGGCGACGAAAGTGTCACGATCACCCAGCGACTCGTGATGCTCAACGGAAAGATGGTCGATGAACACACCGACAATAATCCCGTGATGAACGCCTCGAGCCACATCCGCATGTTTACGGCGGATAACGCCCAGGCGATCGAAACGACCTATCTGACTATTTTGAATCGCTATCCAAACGAACATGAGCGTCAGCACTTCTTGGAGCGATTTGAAGAAAAGGCGCAGTTGCAAAAATCGATCGAAGATTTGTGCTGGATATTGATCAATAGTTCCGAGTTCTCTTGGAATCACTAAGGGCGACAATGATGAGCATGCAAAAAAACTCGCTGTGCAATATCGACGCTCACCTTTCGCGGCGAACGTTACTGGGCGCCGGAACCGGTGCATTGATGATGTCCTCGATCGCCTCGAGATTGGCGGTGGCGGATGAGATTGGCGAAACCGATTCCGCGAAACCGCTCAGTGTGATCCTGCTTTGGCTCGAAGGCGGACCGAGCCAGCTCGAAACGTTTGATCCGCATGCTGGCACGAAATACGGCGGCGAAGTCAAGGCGATCCAGACATCTGTTGCTGGATTGGAGATAGCCGATACGTTGCCACAAGTTGCCGAGCAAATGCACTTGGCGGCGCTGATCCGCAGCGTGACGGGTAAGGAAGGCGATCACGAACGAGCTGTTTACAACATCAAGACCGGCTATCGGCCGGACCCGACGCTGTTGCACCCTTCGGTCGGCGCCGTCCTATGCCATGCGAGCCAAGGTGGTGCGGACATCCCAAGACATATTTCAATACTTCCTGGTCAATCGCCAGGTCGTGGTGGCTATCTCGGTGCCGCGTTTGATGCCTTCAAGATCGGCGATCCGCAAGGCCCGGTGCCTGACATCAGCAAGCGTGTTGAGGAAGAACGCTACCAACAACGTGTCGCTGATTTGTTCAACGTCGCCGAGCAAGAATTCGCACGTGGCCGACTCAGAGACCTCGAGCGAACGCGGACGCTGCATTCGACGGCAACAAACGCGGCCATGCGGATGATGTCGAGTGAACAGCTATCGGCATTCGATGTCAACGAGGAGCCCAAGGCGGTTCGTGATGCGTTCGGAGACACTCCGTTTGGACGAGGCTGTTTGGCTGCTACACGTTTGATCGAAGTGGGTGTCCGCTGTGTCGAAGTGACCTTGGGTGGATGGGATTCGCACGCCGCGAACCACACGCTCCAGCTCGCCGGTTGCAAGACTCTCGACCCCGCGTTGGCTGCTCTACTTCAACGGCTCAAAGAACGGGATCGACTTGGCTCAACACTTGTGATTTGTGGCGGCGAATTTGGTCGCACGCCGTCAATCAATCCTGCGTCCGGACGCGATCACTGGCCTCATGGATTCAGCATCTTGTTTGCGGGGGCCAATATTCGTGCAGGTGCGGTGTACGGCGAGACGGCTGCGGAGCCGAAGTTGGACCGAGCCAAACCGCTCGCGGATGTGGCGGATGCCGTTGGTATCGAAGACATCCATGCCACGATTCTTTCGGCGCTCGGTGTCGATTTCGAGGAAGAGTTGATCACGCCGATCGGCCGCCCACTCAAACGAAGTGACGGAAAACCAATTTCGGCGTTGTTGGCTTAAGCATTGCTATTTGGCAACCTCGTTATTTGGCAACATCGCTATTTAACTTTGCGATGCTGGGTAATGAGTGCGTGCATCACGTCGCTGCGACGGACCACACCGAGTAATTCGTGCGGCTCGTCGCGAGTCACGACGGGGATACAGTCATCCGTTTCCGACTCAAACAGATCAAACGCACGCGTCGCCGGATCATCCGGGTAGAGTACCGCCTCGCTCATCGAAGTCAAATCCTCGGCACGCACCAGCTTGTTTACTGTCTCGTCGAACATCACGTTGCTGAGCAGTGGATAACGAATCACGCCGACCACTCGTAGTTTGTCATCGACGACGGGGTACGTGTTATCGCGGCTTTGTTCGATGTGCGAAATGACTGCATCGAAATCAGCGGACTGGTTGATCCCTTTTGTCTTGCGAAGCAGATCGCTGACTTTCACCTTCATGGTTACTTTGGCGACTGGCGATTCTCGACGGCGAGAGACCTGAAAACGATCGGTGACGGAGCGCAATTGGTCCATCGGCGATCGTGTGTTATGCCGGATCGCCTGAGCCAAGGGGACTTCGCCGGTGCGTAGTACCGACTGGCGAATGAACAGCGGACCGACAATCTCGAACAGTACGACGGAGCCAAGAATGATGTCTTGGATCGGTTTGCCAAGCTCAGGATTCCGATGTACAGCAATCGTCGACAGTGCGATCGCTGCACCGGCCTGTGCGAACAAGCACGTACCAAGCCAATGCCGCATCTCAAGCGATTGTTTCGTCGCTCGCGCAGCTAGGTAAACACCGATCCATTTTCCGCTGAGTCGAAACACGATGTAAGCGGCGCCGATCCAGCCAACGGCCACAAATGCGTTGACATCGAGTTGGGTTCCATGGACCGCGAAAAAAAGCACCGCGAGCAATCCAGTGAGGTGATCGAGTTCATCGACGATCGGCCCCTTGAGTTCCGAAGTGTTCGCCACAGTGACCCCCATCACCAGAAACGACAACATATACGGGATATCGAACGAGTCGCAGACGCCCAATAAGAACGCGGCGATGGCAACGAGCAAGACAAGCCACCTCATCGGCTTGATCAGTCCACAGCCGTAACTGACAGCAAGTCCGCCAGCGACACCAAGCCCGATACTGCCAGCAATGTCACGTACAAGTGTTCCGACTTGGCTCGCGATCGAACCCTCTAAGTTGCCGTGAAATACTTGAATCGCTAAAAATGCGAACTCGAATAAAAGGATGCAGGCAAAATTATTGATCGCGACGAGAAAGCCTGTGCTCTCGGTAATTGGTCCTTCGGAGCGAAACTCTTTGAGCACCAGAATCGTTGTCGCGGGAGCCGTCGCAACAGCGAGGCAGCCCAACAACATTGACATGCCTGGGGTGCATCCAAACAACCACAATCCCAAGGTAACCAGTCCGCACGTCACCGTGATTTCAGCCGCTGAGATTGCCAAACAATGCGCAGCAAAGCGACGCACCTTTTTGAAGGTGAATTCACACCCGAGATTGAACAGAACGATCGCCATCGCGAACTGGAGCACTGGCTCAAACCGCCCCACATGCTCCGCTGGGATCCAATCCAAGAGGCTCGGACCAACCAGCAGCCCCACGAGCAAGTAAGCGGTGACCTTCGGCAAGTGCAGCAAGTCCGCGAAGACGCCCGCAATGAGACAGACCCCCAAGAGCAAGCCAAGGGTGCTGGAAATATGAAGGTGAAAATCGCCCAACAAGAATGCCGAATCGTTAGAAATTGTCTTTTGTCAAAGAAACCTACGGTTGGACTGACGCGGTCAGGTAACGCCAGTTCTTGAGGTAGGATATCAGGTTTGACATTTCTTGGGGCGGCAGCAACTGTTCAAACCCGTCGGGCATGAGGGAAACGCCTCGTGCGTTGAGTTCTTCGATTTGGTCTCGCTGGATCGTGATCAATTCGCCACCAGAAATCTTGAGAGTCACGGCATCGGGGCGATCGTCAACCAGCAGCCCATCCATCACACGACCATCGGTGGTTAACACGGAGTAACGAACGAAACCAGCATCGATTGCGAGACTCGGATCCAGTATCGAAACCAAAAGAGAATCGGGTGTCTGGGTGCGGCTGTCGCTGATATCTGGGCCGACATGGAACCCTTCGTTCGCGATAACGTGACACGCAGCACAGTGCTTGAGAAATAATTGACGCCCCTGGTTCACGTCGGCATCCGCAGGCATTTCGCTGCGATATTTGGCAATGACCAACGCGCGATCCTTGCCAGCTGCTTGCAAGACGGATTCGGCTTTTTGCGAGACCGTTTTGTCTTTCGATGCCAGTAGCTTGGATGCTTCGGCGGGCGGCACCAGCCCGCGAGCGAGCTTGCCGGACGCGAGTGAATCGAGCACCCAAATTTGTCCGGCACTCTTTGAAAGTGCGATGTTGACACTGCGAAGAGCAATCGACCACGGCAAATCGTTGACGTTTCGATCAAGCCAGTTCAAGTGTTCGCTGAAGTCAGTGGATGCACAAGCTTCGATCGCCGCGATGCGTGTTTCGATCGAAGCGTTCTCGTCCCGCAAACGCATTAACTCGTTGGCTCGGCCTAACGATGCAAGTCGAATTGCCGCCACGCGAGACTGGGGATGCTCGTTTGCATCGAGGGCGACTTTCAATGCGTTTGCCAACAGCTCGTCCCAGCTGGCTTGCGTTTCTGATGAAAACTTTTTGACGAGTTTCGCGGGTGCATTGCGCGATCGCGTGACGCCTTCGACCCAGGCTCCCGCGAATTCAAGTTTCGAAGGATGCGAAGACGTCATCCAAAGCGGCTCTTGCTGTGGCGCACTGGCGGCGTCGCGACGAACCAGTCGCTTCGCGATCTCAGTGCTTTGCGAAGATGCGTGATTCAGTATCGCAAGCAGCAGCGGCCGCAGATTGGCATCCGACACCGCTCCGATCGCGAGTACAAACGCGTCGTGTTGATTCAATGTTGCCGCTGCCTTGGCGAGCGAATCAATTTCGTTCTCCGTCAGCGCATGTTCGCCTGAGGCGAGTGAAGTCACCGCGGCTAGCTGAACGGATGGAGCCGCATCACCAGCAAGTTGTGCAGCGATGGACGAGCCGTTGGTGACGGTGACGGCGAGACGTGCAGCCACACTTCGCAGCAGCTCATCTTCGCTCGTCGCGAGTTTCTCCAAATCCGCGATTTCAAGTGCATTGAATCGAGCAAGTAGCGAGGCGGCACGTGAAAGCGCGGCTGGACTCTCAAGCGTTGAGAACTCGTTACGAACAGACGCAACACTCTCGCGTCCGTGTTCGTACAATAGCCGTGTCGCTTCTTCGCGTTGCCAGCGATTCGGATGGTCAAGTCCTCGAACAAGCGACTCTAACGACTTCATCTCAAACGTTTTGTTTGGATTGCTGGCGAGAGAGTCGGCAGCAGCGTGGATGCGATAAATGCGACCGTTGGTATCACCATAACGCTCATCCACTCGGTTCTTGAGTTCCTCGGGAACCCATTGCGGGTGCTCAATCACGGCGCGATGCATGTCGACGACATAAACACTGCCGTCCGGACCGCCGATCAAGTCGACTGGACGAAACCAAGTATCACGGCTCGCGATCGCCTCGCCCGGATCAAAGACCGCCTTGGATTTCGGGACCATTCCTGTAGCATCGACTCGCGCCCGTTGCACGAGATAGGCTGTGGGTTCACAACACAACAGGTTTCCTTGCCAAGTTTTGGGCAGTCGCGTTGCAGCGATCTCGTGAGGAGCACACGCGGCACTGTATTGGCCCGCATGAAGATTGCTCGTTGTCCAAGCCTCTGCGATCGACTGCACGGAACTGTCGGGGCCGGATGCACTCAGATCAAAGATCACTGACGCTGGTGCCATCCACGGATCGTGGGCAACGAGCGACAACGGAAGCACGGCGAGTTTGGCGGGGTTGCGGTTGCTGACACCGATACGATTGCCAAAGTCGTCCACCACAAGACCGTATTGGCTATCCCCGGCCACGGCGCCCCAAAAACCGCCGTTCGGGTCAAATGCAAAATCAGTTTTCAGCAATCGCACTGGCGCTTGCTGAGCCGTCCATCTTTCGTCAACGGACTCAACGGTCCCGCCACGCAATCCACCGGCAACATAAACGAGCCCGTCGATCCCGAGCACCGGATGGTTCGCACGAAGTTGCGTGTTGTCTTCGGCGAAGCCCTTGAACCAAGTTTCTTCAACATCACAACGATCGTCGCCATCAGTGTCGGCCATATAGGCGATGCGGCCAGCGAGTGTCACGATCACGCCGTCTCGCCAAGGCTGGAGCCCTGTTGGAAAAATCAGCTTATCGGCAAACACGGTCGCATGTTCGTAGACGCCGTCGCTGTCGTTGTCTCGCAGCACGCGAATGGTTCCGCTGAAACTCTCGCCGTCCAACGGTCCGGTGGGATAGTCACGCATCTCAACGATCCAAAGACGTCCGCTTGAATCAAAGCGTGCGGCGACAGGATCGATGACGTTGGGTTCACATGCGACCAGTTCAATCTTGATCTCGGGACTCGTTTGAAACGCGGCCAGCGACTCATCGACGGACCATGCTTTGTTTCGCTTGGCAAGATTGGTCGTCACGTCGGCGACTTTGGCGTTGTGGACGTCGACAGATGCTGGCGATTGCGCGGCGGCCAACATCCAGTTCATGAAAACCGAACTCACTGCCGCAGTGAGCACGATAAATCGGCGGCGGTGACTAGCGTTGTGCATGGGGCAGCAAACTCATGTTATCGACAATGAAATGATCGATCCCAGTTTAGCCGCTGGAGCAGTGCAATTGTTGTAGCGAACTGCTCTACGTGGCGTTCGCTTTTCCACGTGGCGTCCGCGGTTCTACGTGGCGTCCGCGGCTCTTCGCGGCGTTCGCGAGATTGCTGGAACCGAAATGCCTGCACCCGAGCGATTTAGAAATCGATTCTGAGTGTGGCGATTGTATTGAGGAACTGTTCCATCGTTGGAGTTCTCAAGTCGATGTTCGGTTCGAGAGCCTGCATGATGGCGCGTCCGAGTCGCGGATCCATATCGGGTCGCCGGCCCATGATATCTTTGGGTGGCGTCGTATCGTGCTGTAACGCCGCCTTACCCGTGACGACTTCGCCTTGCCATGGATGCTCGAAAGTACACAGGCAGTAACACGTAATACCAAACGAAAAAATATCGACGCGTTTGTCGGTTGGTCGGCGGCGGACCACTTCGGGAGACATATAGAGCGGCGTCCCCGTTCGATTGCCCGGCAACATGAAGACTCGCGTCGCAGGCAATGTCAAACCGAAGTCGATCAGCTTGATCTTGTTCAAGTCTGTTTCGCAAATGTAATTGCGAGGGCAGATGTCGCGGTGAATGTATTCTTTGTTGTGAACGTAGCGTAATGCTTCGGCCATTTGGCGAATGAGCGACAGTCGCTTGCCGGCGAGTTGGGCTTCGTTCTTGTTCACAATGAGCTGTTGCAAGCTTGGACCGTCAACGTACTCCATGATGATGACCGGTTCGCCCTTGAGCGTCACTCCGGCTTCATACGTTTCGACGATGTTCGGATGCTTCATCTCGAGCGCAATTTGGCCTTCGCTCGGTTTGTTGTAAGCCTTGAAGCGTCCTTCGAAGAGCTCGACTTTTTCAATATCGAGAATCTTAACGCCAACGGTGCGATTGTTGACGTGATCGCGAGCAACATAAAAGTTGCTCATCGTCCCCATCACACTCGTGCGTGTGCGCTCGAAGCGAGCATCGATATCAATGCTCTTTGAAGTCGAGTTGCCCTTGAACATTGAGCGAATGGAGTCGATCAGGCTCATAGACTATTTGCCACAGTAGTCGATCGCGCGAGCTATCTCACTCTTGAGACTCTTGCGTGTGACGATCCGATCGATGTATCCGTGCTCGAGCAAGAATTCGCTGGTTTGGAAACCTTCGGGAAGCTCGATGCCGATCGTTGCTTTGATTGTTCTGGGGCCTGCGAAACCGATCAAGGCTTTGGGCTCCGCAAACACGAGATCGCCAAGCGACGCGAAACTGGCCGCGACGCCGCCCATGGTTGGGTTCGTCAGCACGCTGATGTAGAGACCGCCAGCTTCGTCGTAACGAGCTAGCGCCGCAGTGACCTTTGCCATCTGCATCAGTGACAGGATGCCTTCGTGCATGCGTGCACCGCCACCGGAGGCGCTGATGATGATCAGGGGCAGGTTCTGTTCGGTAGCACGTTCGATCAACCGAGCGAGACGTTCGCCAACCACGCTGCCCATGCTTCCCATGATGAAAGCGCTGTCGGTTACGGCGAATGCGACGCGGCGGGCTCGGATCATGCCGGTGCCCGTGAGCACTGCATCGGTCAGGCCTGTGCGTTTCTGTTCACCGACTAGCCGCTCGGCGTAGCGGCGTCGGTCCGTGAACTCCAGCGGGTCCATCGACCGCAGCTCCTCGTTCATCGGTTCGAACGTCCCTTCGTCGAGCACCTGCTTCACGCGATCCTGGGCCGAAACATAGAAATGATGTTCGCATTTGGGGCAAACGTTGAGCATCTCCTCGACTAGTTTCTTATAGACAGACGAGCCACAGTCGGGGCATTTGAGCCATAAGCCCTCAGGTACACCGCGTTTCTTGGGCGGCGTTACATTGGAAATATCAGCCTCGGAGCCTAATGACGTAGGCAATTCGTTGTTGACAGATTGTGAATCGACGGTGGCCATACTCGCGTCGGGAACCGGTGGTAAAGAGTTGGGGGACGTAAACAACACTGTTACTCTAACCTGTCCGACGCGATTCCGCTGCCTCAAAATCGAAGTCCAAATCGAGCAACTTTGAAGGAGGCCAATCGACTGTCAGTCGTTGAGAATTTGGCTAAATTGTGCTGACCAATGGGTTGTACGCTAGAAAACCTCAAAATACCGATCGAAAACAGGGACATAATGTCGATTCGCCCCATCCGCCGCCTGCTAGTTGCCAACCGAAGTGAGATTGCAACTCGGGTTTTCCGCAGTGCCACCGAGCTTGGCATCCGCACGGTGGCGATTTATTCCAGTGAAGATAGGTATGCACTGCACCGGTTCAAGGCGGATGAGGGCTACCAGATTGGCAAGCCAGGCGAACCGATTCGGTCGTACCTGAACATTGAGGCCATTGTCGATCTGTGCGTGAAGCACGGCATCGACGCAGTTCACCCAGGCTACGGTTTCCTCTCCGAGAACCCCGAATTTGCCCGCGCCCTCGAGTCAGCCGGGGTGCTGTTCATTGGTCCGAGCGTCAAGTCTCTCGAATCACTGGGCGATAAAACAAGCGCTCGCACGCTGGCCGAAGCGGCTGGGGTGCCGGTGCTCGGCGGCACGAACAAAGCCCTGAAAAACTTTGACGAAGCGAAACAAGTTGCTGAATCGCTTGGTTACCCGATCATCGTCAAAGCGGCCAAGGGTGGCGGCGGACGCGGGATGCGTGTCGTTGAATCGCCTGACAAACTCGAGGCAGCCCTCGAAGCGGCCCAGCGGGAAGCGAAAACGGCTTTCGGTAGCGACGAATGTTTCATCGAGCGATTTGTGCGTGCCGCTCGTCACCTCGAAGTCCAGTTGATCGGCGACCGCCACGGGAATCTCAAGCACCTCTACGAGCGTGACTGCAGCGTCCAACGTCGTCACCAGAAAGTTGTTGAGATCGCACCAGCACCGAATCTCGCGCCGTCGATTCGCGAAGAACTTTGCGAAGCTGCGCTGAAAATCGGTCGCCAAGTCGGCTACGAAAACGCAGGCACCGTCGAGTTCTTGTACGACGTCGACGCGAACAAATTCTTCTTCATCGAAGTCAATCCACGCATTCAAGTCGAACACACGGTCACCGAAGAAGTCACGGGGTACGATATTGTTCGCACCCAGATTCTTGTTGCCCAAGGCTATGCACTGGACAGCGAAGAAGTTGGTTTGCCGCCGCAGGCTGAGATTCGCACCAACGGTTTCGCATTACAGTGTCGTGTGACAACCGAAGACCCCGCCAATCAATTTCGTCCAGACTATGGCCGAATCAGCCATTATCGATCGGCGGCGGGACTCGGTATTCGACTTGACGCGGGGACAGCGTTCAGCGGCGCGGTTGTGAATCCGTTCTATGACTCGATGCTCGTGAAGGTGACTGCCAGAGCCCGATCGCTCGCCGAAGCATCACGTCGCATGGATCGATGTCTGCAAGAGTTTCGCATTCGTGGTGTGAAGACAAACATTCCGTTCTTGATTCGGATGATCAACCATCCGATTTTCCTGGCGGGCGAAGCAACAACGCGACTGATTGACCAAACCCCGGAATTGTTCGAGTTGCCAAAGCGGCGTGACCGAGCGACCAAGATTTTGACGTATCTGGCTGAGACAATCGTCAACGGTAATTCGCTCGTCGCCGGTCGGCCCGTTGCGACGCGACGAGAACCTGCGCCGGTTCCCTCGTTGCCAGTAGTCGAAAAGCACACCGAAGGTACTCGCGACATTTACCGCCGCGAGGGTGCCGATGGACTGGTGAAGTGGATTCGCAACCAGAAGGGGTTGTTGCTTACCGACACGACGATGCGTGATGCACACCAATCGCTACTCGCGACACGCGTTCGGACGTTTGACATGCTTCAGATCGCGCCGGCCTATTCGCATTTGGCACCGAGTCTGTTTTCACTCGAGATGTGGGGCGGTGCCACATTCGATACGAGCATGCGGTTCTTAAAGGAATGTCCATGGCAACGACTGGCTGATATCAGTGATGCGGTGCCAAACATTCTGACGCAAATGTTGCTGCGAGCGAGCAACGCAGTTGGCTACACGAACTATCCCGATAACGTTGTGCGTTTGTTTGTGCGTGAAGCCGTTCAGGCGGGCATGGACGTGTTCCGCGTGTTCGATGCGTTGAACTGGGAAGAGAACATGCGAGTCGCGATGGAAGCGGTGCTCGCCGAAGGTGGTATCTGTGAAGCGTCGATCTGCTACACCGGCGATCTGCAAAACCCCAAACGCACCAAGTATGACGTCAAGTATTACGTCACCCTGGCCAAACGGCTCGAAGCCGGCGGCGCTCACTTGCTCGCGATCAAAGACATGGCTGGCTTGTGCAAGCCTGGTTCCGCCGTGCTTCTCATGCGGGCACTGCGCGAAGAAGTCGGCATCCCGATCCATTTCCACACGCACGACACCGCGGGCATTCAAGCGTCTTCGATCTTGGCTGCGGCCGGCGAAGGCCTTTCGATTGCTGATGCGGCACTCGCACCGATGTCCGGCGGCACGAGCCAAGTGAATCTCAACACGCTTGTTGAAGCGCTGCGATTTACTGACCGTGCGTCCGATTTGAACACGGATGCCTTGACCCAACTCGCGACGTATTGGCAAGCCGTTCGAGAGTTCTACCTGCCGTTCGAGAGCCAAGTGCTTCCAGCTACTGGTGACCTGTACGAACATGAAATGCCTGGCGGCCAATACACGAACTTGTACCAGCAAGCTCGCGCGCTCGGGCTCGCGGATCGTTGGTCACAAATTTGTCGTGCCTATGCCGAAGTGAATGAACTGTTTGGTGACATTGTGAAAGTCACCCCAACGAGCAAGGCTGTCGGCGACATGGCGTTGTTCCTCGTTGCGAATGAACTTAGTGCGAGTGAAGTTCTCACAACAGATCGCGCTCTCGCGTTCCCCGCCAGCGTGATTGATCTCGTCGGCGGCCGCATGGGCCAACCCCCGGGCGGTTTCCCGGAGGATGTCATGCGAGTCATCCTTGGCGATCAAAAACCAGTGCTTGAGCGTCCCGGTGAGTCGCTTCCGCCAGCGGACCTCGATGCAGCCAAAGCGACTGCGTCAGACATGACGGGTGAAGCGCCGAGTGACCAAGACGCAGTCACGTATTTGCTCTACCCGAAAGTATTCGAAGAATTCGCGACCCACCGAGCCACGTATGGCGAAGTGGATACGCTGCCGACGCCCAACTTCTTCTATGGCCAAACGCCTGGTGAAGAGATCGCCGTTGATATCGAGAAGGGCAAGCGGCTGATTGTGAAGTACCTTGCCGTTGGCCAACCGCATCCCGATGCGACACGGACGGTGTTCTTTGAGCTTAACGGCCAACCGCGTGAAATCACGGTTGTCGATCGTTCACTTGAACCAGATACAAAAGCATCCATCAAGGCGGATCCCAAAGATCCGTCACAGGTTGCTGCGTCGATGCCGGGGATGGTGATCACGGTCGCCGTGAACGAAGGCGACAAAGTGAAAGAGGGACAAAAGTTGATGGTGCTCGAAGCGATGAAGATGGAAACGACGATCAATTCACCGCTCACTGGCACCGTTGTCGGAATCCAAACACCAGCCGGCACTCAAGTCGAAGCAGGCGACCTTCTCGTAAGCATAAAGCCATGACGAACAACGCACCCACGGACGCGATCCTTGCTGAGCTTGAGCGACTAGGTACCGCCCAAACTCGCAAGACCTATTTGCGTCACGGGGCTTGTGAGCCTCTCTTCGGAGTGAAGTTTGGTGATCTGAGGCCGATTGCAAAACGCATCGGCGCTCGCCAGGAAATCGCCGACGCTTTGTGGGCTTCTGGAAATATGGATGCGATGACGCTCGCGTTGCTCGTCGCCGAACCAAACCAGATAAAATCTCGACAAATCGATGCTTGGCTGGCGTCAGCGAACTACAGCCTTCTTTCAGGCATGCTGGCAGACCTTGTTGCTCGTTCGCCTCATGCACTCGCGAAGTGGAAGAAGTGGTCCGCTTCCAAGAATGAGAAGACACTCTCATCAGCCTATGCGATGCTTGCGTCGTGGCTCGTCAAAGATGCCGGTTCAGTTCCCCGATCGTGTATCCATGAAGCGCTCGCTGCGATCGAGTCGTCGATTCACGATGCTCCCAATCAAGCGCGTCACAATATGAACCAAGCGTTGATTGCGATTGGTATCTACAGCGAACAAGATCGCAAACGCGTCTATCAAGTGGCAAAGAAAATTGGCAAAGTCGAAGTCGACCACGGCCAGACCAATTGCAAGACACCCGACGCGGCCACCTACATTGAACGTGCGCTTGCCAAGAACCGACGCAAAGCGGACGTCTGATAGCTCCAAGTGACTCCATCAGGTTTCCGTCGTCCATCCACGGAAACGAATGACTAAGACGGCATGTAGATGATCTTGGTACCCTGTGTTACTCGATCAACCGTTAGCCCGAGTTATTCACCACGAACGTAACGGGTGGAGTTTTTCGAGTTAGCCGCGTAAATAGTGGCTTGAATTTAGTTTTGATGCGTCATTGCGGCCGTCAGCGCAGAACGGCCCCCTCCCCAAATTCGATTTTCGTTCA
>JBGTAI010000328.1:0-14501 GCA_041749955.1 Pirellulaceae bacterium
CTGGTGCGTGCAAGCACGGCACCCTACGAAAAGACAAAGGCCCCAATGCGAAAAAGTGAGTTGCTCGAGGCCCACTTGTTCAGGCCCAAGCGTAGTACGACCAGGGGCCCATACCAGACGTATTCGGCGGGCATTCGATGAAACCGTCGCTGTGACCGAGCGAGACGAGATCGCCGCTGCCGCGCGTATCGACAAGTTCGGCGATCCCGTTTTCGGTGAGTCGGACCAGTCGCAGCCAATGCAGCGGTATCGTCTTGGTTCCGAATTCGTCCACTGTGACCATTGGCACCGGCGCCAGCCACACTCGTTGGCCTGAGAGTTTCGATAACAGTGGAAGTGCGAAGCGTCGGCAGCCGACGGTAGCACTCACGGGATTCCCTGGCAGACCAAGAATCAGTTTGCCTTCACCCGTCGCGGCACCCAGGATCGGCTTGCCAGGTCGAATCGGTAAACCGTGAAAGACGACTTCGCCGCCAACATCGCGGCAACAGTCGGGGACGTGATCGTAATCGCCCATCGAAACGCCACCGGTCATGATGACGGCGTCAGAGTCTTGCAGACACTTGCCAAGCATTTGTGTTAACGATTCTCGATTATCGACACAGTGCTCGATCGTGGCGAGGGAGATCCACGGATGGTATCCAAGGATCGACGCGAGTGAAAAGCGATTGCTGTTGTAGAGTTGCCACGGCTCCGGTCGTTCTTTGAGGAACAAACCCACTTCATCGCCTGTGGTGATGATTGAAACTCGCACAGGCTCATGAACGTCAACCCCGTGGTATCCAAAGTTGGCAATCAACGCTCGCTGGGCCGGACCAATCAGCGTCCCAGTGGACAACACGGTGCTACCCGCTTTGGCGTTCTCACCTGCGCGACGAATATGGTCACCCGATTGCGTCTTCATGGCGGAATCACGCAATCGAATTTCGCCTTCGTGTTCTTCAGTGTCTTCGCGTTTTATAACTGCTTCAGCTTGGGAGGGAACGATCGCACCAGTAAAAATGCGCAAGACGCTTCCATCGAGCATGGGTGCAGGCGGTGATCCAGGCACACATTCGCCCGTCACCTTGATCGGTTGGTTCGTTTGCAAGTCGCTCAGCCGGATCGCGTAGCCATCCATTGCTGAGACGTCGGCCGCTGGGCTGTCGCGATCGGCGGTGACGTCTTCAGCGAGCACACGACCAGTACAGGTGCCTAGTTTGCGCTCGATTCCAACAGTTGTTAGCCTCTCAGCGAGCGAGCGAATGGCATCATCGGGATGAGCGAATTCAAGTTGCTTAGGAAGCATTGGTTAAGTCTTCGGGGGTGTTGATGTTGCGACACGCTTGCAGCGAAAGCGGCACCGTTTGAAGGTTTCGCGTCTGGATCCAACGCATCAGACTGCGGTCGCTGGACGATGCGAGTTCTTGGAGTGATTCAAGTTCGTCGACGCCGTAGATTCCGATCAATGGTTGAATCCGATCTGAATGCGCGAGGGTGAGCCGGGGGCTTTTATTCCATGGAGCGAGCAACGATTGCAGGTCCTCGACGCTCAGGTTGGGCGTGTCGACGGGCGTCGCAAGGCAGCCATCGAAACATTGCTGTTTGGCGTATTGAAGCGAGGCCAGGATTCCCATGACGGGTCCCTGATTTGGGACTGCATCAATCACCGAAACTCGATCGTGCGAAACGGGCGTTTCTCCACTGACGATGACGTCGTCACAAACAGCAGCGAGCCGATTGATCGCGAACTGCAAATAGCTTTCGCCAAGCGGATGAGTCATCGACGCTTTGTCACGGCCCATGCGTGAAGACTTTCCGCCGCACAGGACGACGCCGAGCACGCGACAGTGAGAGGATTCGCCGGTCATTGCTGGGCAGATTGCTGTTGCTGCTTGGTGAGCACGTCTTCAACCCAGCCTCGGGCTCGCATCATGGATGGGAAGCCAGTGGTCGGTGCGGACAGAATCGCCACGTGACGAAGATCGTCGGGTGTGCATCCAGCTTCGAGTGCTTTACGACAATGCGAGTGGGCCGCACCTTCAAGACCGCTGCCAATCGAGATCGCAAGTTTGACTAGCGATATCTCACGATCACTCAGGGGACCAGCATTGCGTGCTGCCTGACCGAATGCTTCGTACGCTTGCATCAGCTCTGGATGGCTGACGTGCATTTGTTTGTAGGGTTTCGGAATCACAGCGGGGCTCACATCGAAGGAGAGAATTGTGCAATGGCATTCGCGAGAGACTGCATCGTATACGGTTCCGCTTCGACAGCCACTTCCAAACCAAGCTCACGCACGATCGCGGAAGTCACGGGGCTGAGTGTGGCAATGCGAGTTTGTTTCAAGGCGTCACCAAAGAGCGACACCAAGTTCCGAGCTGATTGGCTGCTCGTGACGGTGACCCAATCGAATCGGTCCTGACGAAGCATCTCAACAACGTTCGGGTCAACGGAGCTTACATCTTCATGGCGGTAAGCGACGACTTCACGCACCATGCCGCCAGCGCGAACAAGGCTCTCACGCAACGTATCACGACCACGGCTGGCGCGAATCAGCAAGAAACGATAACCCTTGGCCGTCGGCAGAAGCTCTGTGGCGAGCGACTCCGCTCGAAAGTCTTCGGGCACCACGTCACATCGCAAATGATACGACTCGATCGCAGCACTCGTTTTGCTTCCCACAGCAGCGATGCGCAGCCCAGCCAGCTTTCGCACATCGAGCCCTAACGCAAACAATCGATCGAAGAAGTATCGAACTCCGTTCACGCTCGAAAAAACAATCGTGCCAAAGTCGCTCAAGTTTGCGATGGCATCATCCACATCGGACCAATCTTTCGGCGGTGAGATTTTGATGACGGGTTGCGTCACGACCGTCGCGCCAAGTTCACTGAGCAGCGATCCGAGTTCGTCGGCTTGCTCGATGGGTCGAGTCACCAAGACGGTCTGTCCAAACAGCGGACGACGATCGAACCAACTCATCGACGGTGCTAGCTTGGTGACTTCGCCGATGATCACGACGACTGGTGGCCGAAATCGACTGGCAGGTGTTAAGCGATCAGCAACTTCATCAAGACGACAATGAACGGTTTGTTGGTCGGGGTGGGAACAACGACGGACGAGCGCGACGGGTGTGGCGGGATCCTTGCCAGCATCGATCAGCGCGCGAGTCCACTGGGGCGCCGTCGTGACACCCATGTAAATCACCAGCGTTCCAGGAAACTTCGCTAACGCGTCCCAATCCAGGGCTGACTCGGACTTACCAGGCTCCTCGTGGCCGGTGACCAGCGCGACGGCCGAGGCCAATTGGCGGTGAGTGATCGGGATTCCCGCGAACGAGCCTGCGGCTAGAGCAGCGGTGATGCCGGGGACGACTTCGAAGGGGATTCCGGCAGCACGAACGGCGTCGATTTCCTCAGCCGTGCGGGCGAAAACGGCTGGATCGCCACCTTTCAGCCGGGCGACGGTCTTGCCATCGCGAACGTGGCGGACGATTTCCTCACAGATCTCGTCTTGGGTCCAAATACGCGTTTGGCCGTGCTTGCCGACACAGATTTTCTCGGCGTCCACGGCGTGGTCGAGGAGCGAATCATTGCTCAAACCGTCGTAAAGCACGACGTCGGCCCGGCCCAGAAGCTCCGCCCCTCGCAGCGTCAGCAACCCAGGGTCGCCTGGTCCAGCACCAATTAGGAATACACGCGGAGTCATGGGTCGCCAAGGAAATTTTACGGGAAAATACGGGCTGATCGGGTTCCGACCGGGCTCTCGCACGTCTGGATTATGCCAGCTTCCGAGACACGGGTCACCGCCCTGGCAGCCGCCACGCAGCCGCCCCGGTCACGGACTCGCCAAAAGCCCTAGACAATTGGGTCGCTTGCCGCCATACTACGCGGCCGCAAATTTAACAACACTCCAACGCCATTTCTTTTTGACGCCGACAGCGTCTCCATTTGACATGCCAAATACCAGTAGTGCCAAGAAACGTCTTCGTCAAAACGAGACGCATCGCGTTCGAAATCGTTCGACCCGAAGTGCGTTGCGTACTCAAATTAAGAAAGTCCGCGAAGCTGTAGCAGCTGGCGATTTTGAAAAAGCACAAACCGAGTTTCGCATGGCCACATGCAGACTTGATCAGGCAGCGTCGAAGAACCTCATTCACAAGAATGTTGCCAGCCGGACCAAGAGCCGTTTGAGCAACTTCATCAAGAAGGCGTCACTCGCCAAAGCCGCTTAGTTTTTTGTGGCAAACGATTTACTAAAGAAGGCTCCGCTCAACACGGAGCCTTTTTTCGTTGACATCTTGTGCTGGTTTGGCACCACCTGTTTGAAACTGGCCAACAACCTCTCTCACAAAATGCGAGAGGGGAACCGACGTCCGTTTCTTACCACTTCAGCCCAGCTTGGCTGAGACGACGCTCTGTTTCGACCATCAACGCGTCTTCTTCCGCTTCAGTATCCGCAACATACGTCACGCTGAATCGCAGATACGAACCCGCGTCGTCCCAGGGTACGGTGACGATGCCGAGTTCTTCGATCAGGTAGCGCGTGGCTTCTTCAGCGTTTGCAAACGTTTCGCCGGATGAAGTACCCGATGGCGACTTGGTGTAGAGGAAGTACGATCCGCCAGGCATTTGGCAATCAAAACCGCAACGACGCAGCATCGCGACGATCTTCTCAAGGCGGCGACGATACTTCGCATTGATCCGCTTCGGAATCGAGTCATCATCCAGAGCAGCGGCTGCGGCTTTCTGGGTCGCGATAAATTGGCCGCTGTCGCTGTTGTCCTTCACATCAGAAAACGCCGACACGATACGTTCGTGGCCACATACCCAGCCCATTCGCCAACCGATCATATCGTAGCCCTTGCTCATCGAGTGGACTTCGATCCCAACATCCATCGCACCCGGCGTTTCAAGAAAACTTCGCGGTTTGCCATCGAACGTGAGCAAGATGTGTGCAGCGTCTTGCACGACAATGAATTCCTTTTCCTTCGCGAGGGCGACGACCTTTTCAAAGAACTCTGGCGTCGCATTGCGGCCTGTGGGTGAGTTCGGGTAGTTGATGACGAGCATCTTCGTGCGGCGATAAATGTCGTCCGGAACTGAATCCAAATCCGGCAAGAAATTATTTTCCGCCAACAATGGCAACTTGAAAACTTCGCCTCCGTAGTAACGCGTATGCGTCCCGGCGACTGGATACCCAGGCACCGTCATCAGTGTCACATCGCCAGGATTGATGAAGCACGCCGGAAGCATCGCGTAAGCGGGTTTGCTGCCGATGCAGTGGTTGATCTGCTTGACCGGATCCAGTTCAACACCGAAGTGGCGCTTCATGAATCGAGCAGCAGCTTCCTTGTATTCGAGAACGCCATTATCGGCGTAGCCACGGTTCTCTGGGCGATTGATTTCCTGTGCCATCCGTTCTCGGACGCCCGCGTCAGCCATCGCGTCGTTCTCGCCAATGCCGAAATCGAGGAGCTTGCGATCGGGATGATCCGCCAAGGCCTTCCGCTTGGCACGTTTGATCTTTTCGAACTTGTAGATCTCGGTTCCCTTACCATAGCCAACACCGCCAATGCGATCGGCAAACAGCTTCTGGAAATACGGGTCAGCGGTCGCAGGCGACTCAGTCACAGTGCTCATCATTCGAAAATGGGTTCGGAGGAAATTGGTGTCAAATTCGCAAGAGCAATCTATTCGTAGGCCAGGACCTGTCCTGGCAAATCTTATGACATGCGTCAATCGCCAGAACAGGTCCTGGCCTACGATGAAGCGAAAACCGCTCTAGCCCGACCAAGTTAGATCGGATCAACCGGAGTCGACAAGGGCTTTACATCGAAAGTTCGCTCGGACTCGGATGTAACTTCCGGCATATTACGAGCCAGGTAGAGCATCGCCACCAACGCAGCGACTGCTCCGAAACCACCTGGGAAGAGCGAGAATGCGACGCTGCCTGGATCGAAACCGGACGGAACCGCAATGCTCAGCGAACCGCTGAGCAGACCACTAAAGAAGGCAAACCAGCTGATTGAGGAACGGTTCCAATCACCGTCACCGCTGAAGAATTTGAAGGCGAAAACCAGCAATCCCACCGTTGGCACCGCCACGACTAACGCAAAAATACCGCCAATTACCGCGGCAAGTGGGATCAAGAACATTGTCTGAACAATCGTTCCACCCATTCCATCGCTACCAAGTCGCATCACGACAGGAATGAATCCGCAAACGCCGCCAAACGCTGCCCCCGCGAAAGCGACCGCCAACACCGTTCGCCAATACACACCCCATGATCCCCACAAAACCGTGGACAGATCGGGGGTTTCTACGATCAACGTCTCGCTGACTTCGGGCGTCGGCTGGTACGGATTGATCGTCAACTTGCTCAGCTCCTGTCGTTGGTTGGTTTGGGCAGGCATTGTTACACTATCCAGCTGACCCACTCCATTATGCGCCAAACTGACGACGCAATGACCACGCCAGCCGATGTCGATTCGATTCGAGCTCAATACGAGGAACTAGCCGAACTGGCTGGGTCGCTCGCGCATGAGATCAAAAACCCGCTGTCGGTGATCCACATGAACATCGACCTGCTGAGCGAAGACCTCAACGAAATCGATTCACCAGTCACACGTCGCTCGATCCAACGTGTCAACATTGTCCGCAGCCAGTGCGAGCGGATGGAGGCCCTGCTGCGAGATTTTCTCAAATACGCAAGGCTCCGCGACATCGATCTATTGCCTGGAAGCCTAAACGATCAAATCGAGCAAGTGCTTCGTGCCTACCAGGCTCAAGCGGACGCCGATGATATCGACATCGAAAAATATCTCGACCCCGACTTGCCAGCGATTTTATTGCACAGCGACTCATTGCAAGCGGCGCTGATGAATCTCGTCAAGAATGCCCTCGAAGCGATGGAGCGTGGCGGCCAACTTTGGGCACGGACCTACACGACTCGCGGCGGCGTCGCGCTGGACCTAATCGACACGGGTAGCGGTGTGGATGACAACACAGTGCTGCACATGTTCGAACCGTTCTACAGCACCAAAGACGAAGGCTCCGGCCTGGGGCTCCCAACGGCACGCAAAATCATCGAAGCGCACGGCGGCCGAATCAGCGTCCAAAGCGACGTCGGACGCGGCACCAAGTTCACGCTCGAATTCCCCGTACCACCACGCCTTAGCTGACTACATCTGTATCACGGCTGCGTGTTCATCGGCGCTCACTCGAGCTTCACAAGCCATCGCGATTTCCATCTGGACTGACCAACGACCATCAGCGTCGCCGGTGACAATCCAGTGAGGCTGGACGCAAACACTTTGATGCACCAACTCAAATCCGCCTTCACTCTGGCTAACGGTTTGAATCGGAAACGCCCAGATGCCACTCGGACGATCAATGGTCAATACAACATCCAAGCCAAGCCAGCGATCCGAAAGCGATAACCCCGTAACGCGATCAAGATCCAGCGTATGACCAAGTTGCCCCAGTCGATTGCCTTCGCAGTCGCTGAAGTATCGATCATCCGCACCCGACGGCAGCCCAGCAAAGTTCATTTCGATCGCAAAGTGTAACGGCCGATCGGAAAGCAAATTTTCAAGCAGGTACGTCACCTGCATGCGGTCGCTTCCCGCAACCAGAGTGACGGCTTTCGTGATCGCGACCGGAATGCCCCAAGCATTGCCATCACGTCGCATTTGAACCTGGACACGATCCGCACCCCGACGAATCTTCGCTTCGAACGGAAGCTCGACAAAGTCACCTCGTTCGAGCGCCTCGCCACGAGCAACGGCCTCTAGCGATGCATGCTCGTCATAGAAGTGGTCCATCAAGCTCTTACGGGCGTAACGATCATACTGCAACCGTTGGTCGAGGTCTTCCTGCTTAAAGACCACACGATCATGGATACTCGCGACGTTCTCGCCGCCCGCGTTTGGTCCTGCGAGCACCTTGCGGTGATAACTCTCTGGACGGCGCTGCATCGTTGCAAGCAAGTTATGAGCGATGTCTCGCACGTCGAGTTCGTACATCCGCCCACCTTGGCTCGGCGCGAACCACGCACAGAGTTGCTCGTTGCTCAAGCGAACTTCTTGCATCGTGTCAAAGTTGAAATCTTCCGCAGTCGCATCCACGTAGGGTACCGAATCGTGATCCGGCGAACCGTTTGGCAATAACAGCCCATCAAGCAACGTGTCGGCTTGAATTAAGTGGCTGTAGATCGCGTTACGCAAGTGCGGAAGATAGATTCCCCCGAACGCGCCATGCCAATACGGACAATTGCATTGGCCTCGATAAAGATGGTCACGAATCAAAGCCAATTCGCCAGCATCAACGCCCTCGCGGTGCGCAGCCACCAATCGCCGACTGACATACATCATGCGCGAGTACATCTCATCCGCCTCGGAGTACTTCATTTTGAAGTTTCGCCAGAAACCACCCCGAACGAACTGCTTCAATTCTTGCCACTGGGGATGATCCTCCATCGAGTGGTAAAGCTCGTCGTACGTTTCTTGCGCATCGACGGGCAATGACCACTCCGTCATCTCTCGATAGCTGCAATCCGGCAAGTAGACTTTACCGGCGGGCGGCGTTCGTCGAATCGCCTCGCCAAGCGTGACGCAATGCAACCACTCTTGGTTTTGGACGAGTGCATCAAAGAATGATCTCAGCCAGCCTTGCTCGTAGACGTGTGACTTGGTGTCTGGCCACGTGCCAAACTTTTCGCCATCGTCACCGAACGTCAACACTGCTCCGGGTGACTGCTGTGCGACTTGCCGACAATAGTCGATCGTGTCATGCACGGGGCTGAACGGAATCGTGTATCGAAGCTGTTCCGAGCCTGGAAAAATTCGGATAACACGCCCGTTGTCTTCGCTGAGGAAGTAGCCGGTGAGTTGATGATCGCGAAGCCCTGCAGCGCGGAAGTGGAAATCGTCGAGGACGGTGTAGGTGATGCCCGCATCCACAACATCACTGATCAAGCTCGATTCCCAAACTCGCTCCGGTGTCCACATCCCCGTTGGCCGAGTTCCAAGCGAACGCTCAAGCCATGCACCATAGGACTGGATTTGCCCGATGCGATCCTGGCGAGGCAGCATCGTCAGAATCGGTTCGTATTGGGGGCCACCAACGACCTCGATCCGACCACCGCTGACCAGTAACCGCAACCGATCAACATACTCGGGGTGTCTCTCGGCGAGCCACATCATCAGCGGCCCGGACGTGTGCAGCGAAATCTGCAGCGTCTCGTAGGACTCGAACACGTCGAGAAACGGCAAGTAGCTGTCTTGATAAGCTTGCTCGAAAACACCGTCAAAATTGCCGATGGGCTGGTGATTGTGAAGGACCAAACACAGATGGACATGAGGTGTCATGGCGTCGGCAGAGCGTGAGGGGTGGAGACGAAAGGGTGGCGGTGGCAAAACGTTGCCGCACAATTGCTACCTTCGTTTATCGGCCGTCACAGTCGTTAAAGTCCACTGAAATCGTGCTCGACCGTAACCGGGCGTGCGGAACCACCCACCTCAAGCCAATTGCGACCCGTGATTCGGCACCGCCAACCAAAACGAGTCTAGCCTAGGGCGTGAAACGCGGGTCTTCGGCCGTGGCACAGGCCCGATAGCGTTCGGCGGCCAATTCAGGCATCACGGGATTGATCATCGTGTTGCTGCTCCATTCAAATCCGGCGACACGAGTCAATCGAGGAAAAATCTCAATCGACCAGTGGTACGCATCGGAGTCACCCGTTGCTGCCGGCGGACGTGTGTGCAACAGGCAATTGTATGAAACTCCCGGATGCAATCGCTCGACCCAAGTTACGACTCGTTTAAACAATCGAGCAACGTTCTCGAGCGATGTGTCATCAAAGTCTTCGAACCGATCGTGATGCTGGAGACTCGTCAAGCGAACGAGCATCGGCAATCGACTCGCAAAGGGACAATAAGCCACCAGATCATCCGAATGGTAAATCACACGCGACTTTTCTCGCAGCTCGGCACGGAGCAAGTCACACTGCAGACAACATCCGGTTTGTGCGTGGTGCCGAAGCAGGTTGTCACAAATCAACCGCACATTTGCTGGCAAACTGTTCGTTGCGATCAGCTGGCTATGCCCGTGTTGCAACGAAGCACCCGCGTCACCACCGACGTTCTTGAAAACGCTGATGTAGCCGATGGACTTGGAATCACGCCAAAAACGAATGCGATCTCGATAGGCCATCATGACCAGAGTCGCCTCGGTCAGATCGAGCTCGGCGAACGAGCGCACATGCTCGGGTGACTCAATGATGACTTCATGACCACCGGCAACAGGAGCACTTCGAAACAACGGAGAACGTTCCGCTTTCGAGGCTGGACGGTTCCGCGTTGAACTCGCCGGTTGCGCATTGAACTCGGCAAGCGGTACGACCGCCGGAAACAGATTCGGTACGACTCGAACGGACCAATCAAGCTGAGATAAAATATCGGGCTTGTGACAGATCTCGTACTGACCATCCTGTTCGCCCGGACGTCCGACCCAAACCGGATCTGGAGTCATGTATTCTTGACCGCGACAAAACGGGCACTGCACTTCCACGCTGGGACCAACTGGGTCGTCACGAAACTCGTTCGGACGATTTTGACGGTGGGGCGCGAAGATCGTCCATTCACCCGTGATCGGGTCGAGACGCGATTCGGAACGTAGATGAACTTGTTGATGATGTGGTTCTGGAGAGGGAGCCAACGCTGGGACAGCGAGGGCTTCAGGCGTCTGGACAGACGGTTCTCTCATTTCACTCACTTGACATCTCAATGACTGCTCCGGCCCCTGTCAGAGAAGGCCCACCCACACGGCAGTCGGATCGTACACCATTTACGCATCAACCGGACTCAAAAAAACGATCAAAATTCTGAGTTTTCCAGTCTGAAACTCAGGCGAGATTTAGATGCGAGCTTTAAGGGCAACTGATTGCTCATAAAGCGAAACGTACTGGCTAGCGCTCTTCCTCCAAGACCAGTCCTGAGTCATCCCCGTTTGAATAATTTTTTCCCACGTTTTCGGCTCGTGATAACGCAGACGAAGTGCATTGCCAATCGATTGGTCGAGTTGGTACGGGTCATGGCTTCGAACAAAGAACCCGGTCGCGGTACCAGCAGCAATCGTAGTTTCGTTGGTGTCCGTTACCGTGTCTGCGAGACCACCTGTCGCTGTGACAATTGGCACAGCACCGTAACGCAGGCTGTAAAGTTGATTTAATCCGCAAGGTTCATATTGGCTCGGCATGACGAACAAATCGGAACCCGCTTCGATGCGATGTGCCAAGGTGTCACTAAAACCGAGGTGCAATGCAAATCGCCCAGCATGCTTGGCTGCCAGTCGACCCAACTCACGCTCGTAATGAGCGTCGCCGCTACCAAGCACGATCCATTGTGTCGGTCGATGCTGGGTCAGATGCCAATCGATGACTTGCAGAATCAGATCCCAACCTTTCTGGCTTGCCAATCGACCAATGCATCCGATCAAAGGCGTTTCATGACTCTCATCGAGTCCGAATTCGGATTGCAAGAATCGCTTGTTCGCGTGCTTGCCAGATTGCCAATTCGTCACGTCGTAGTTCGCGATCAACTTGGTGTCGGTGGCCGGATTCCAAACCTCATCATCAATTCCATTGACAATCCCGTGCACACGATCGCCGATACTTCGAAGAACTCCATCGAGCCCACAACCATGATCGATCGTTCGTATTTCTTGCGAGTAACGATCACTCACCGTCGTGACTTGGTCTGCTGAGATAATACCGGCCTTGAGAAAATTCAATTGGCCGTAAAACTCAAGCTCAGTCGCTGTGAAGTGCTTCCAACTCAATCCAGTCCACGTGAACGCGTCATGCGAGAACTGGCCCTGATACGCCAAGTTGTGAATCGTCAGCACCGATGCGGCGTTCTCGATCCAGGGATGGAGTTCGGGTGTCGCGTTCATGATGGCCGGGACGAGTCCCGTTTGCCAATCATTGCAGTGCACAACGCTGGGGTCTGGAAAAACTCGCGAGATCGCGATCATCGCCGCACGACAAAAGAACGCGAATCGCTCTGCGTTGTCGGGATAGTCGCCTGTCGATGTGCCGTACAACGACTCACGGTCAAAGTACTGTGGTTGGTCAATCATCCACACCGGTACGTCCGAGCCGATCAAAGTGCTCTTGAGCAACCTCGCACCAATGACTTTGCGATCGCTCATCGGAACCGCGAAGCTATAATCCGTGGCTTCGATCTTTTGACCGCAAGAATGAACGGATCGGAACGCTGGCATAAACACAGCGGCCTGGTGACCGAGCCCGGCAACACGCGCTGGTAAAGCGCCGCAAACATCAGCCAGCCCACCGGTCTTGGCAAACGGTACAGCTTCGGTGGTCAGATACGCGATTTTCAATGTCAGTCTCGGTTGACAGTCTTGGTGCCGGAGTCATCCGGAGTGCTGGGTAATGCTCCGCAATAACGGCTACTTGTGTTCTATACAAAGTATCCGTGCAACTAAAGCATGCAATTCGACCAGTTTGGCAATGCCGATACCGTATCGACCCAACACAGAGAAGGGAGTTTGCCGCCGCAAAGCTACGACTAACATAATCGTCACAACCGATCTGTCACCGGGGTGGGCGGTGGCACGCAGTGCATCCCTGCGAGCTCAATTCTCGTCCCCGCACAATATGTCCATTCGCTAGCGACCATTACCTTCGAGCAGCTTCCAACTCGGCCGCGGTGATGTTTCCGTCAGCGTTTAAGTCCATCTTTGTCAAACATCCGCTCTGCGTTGCCAACCGCTTCACCTCGCGTCAAGATGCGCGCGAGTAATTTGGACTGGAACATGGAAGTCATTGTTTCTTTTTCCCGTTGATTGGTTTTGGTTTCATCCCGCCCTTCTCTCTACCGGCGCCCTTCTGAACGGCTGGTTCACGGCTCGGATCGTATTTCGGATTCGACACGGCCATCTGGGCATCAACATCCTTGAGATACTTCACAAGCAATCCATCCAGCTCCTTGACCCGCTGAGCCATTTGTTGCGATAGATCGTTCTGTTCCGATAGGTCTTGATCGAGGTCGAAGAGTACCAGCCGACCTGTTTCGTAGAACTTCATCAGCTTGTAGTTGCCGAGCAGCAGTGCTGAATGTGGGCCATCGCCACCTTGGTAATGCGGGAAGTGGAAGACCATTTCTTCACGCTGGCGTTTGACAGTTCCCTTGCCGTCATCAAGCAGGCCGACCATGCTGCCGCCCTCGATGCCCGGAGGCAGTTTTGATGCCGGAATGCCAGCCCACTGGCAGTACGTTGGAAACAGGTCGTATCCAACGATCCGTTCATGACACCATGAATCCGGCTGAATGCCCGGGCCTCGAATCATGAAGGGGCTGCGAATGCCGCCATCCCAAACGCCTCCTTTGCCTCCAGCCAGACCGCGGCGAGAACCACCTTTGCCGCCTCCACCGCTGCCGTTGTCGGACATGTAGATGACAAAGGTGTTGTCGGCCAATCCAAGCCGGTCGACAGCATCAACCACCCTACCGACTCCGGTGTCAAGATTCTCTGCGATCGCAGCAGTGCCAACGCGTTTGTCGTCAATGCTGCTCGCCATCTTCTTTGCGTACTTGGCTAATGTGTCTTTCATGGCGTTTTGTGGCGCATGCAAAGCATGCCATGACATTTGAATGAAGAACGGCTTGCCGGCTTTCTTGTTCTTCTCCATGAATGCCACCGCGCGGTTTGCCATACCGAAGACATCCGCGGGATTCGGGTCGCCGTACTGATGAGCGTACTCGTTGCCGATTTCGCCATCGCCTTCGTCGTATCCATGCGCGGCCGGCCCTCCACCGTTGATGTGCCACTTGCCGTAGTGCGCCGTCGCGTAACCCGCATCGCGCAGCAGTTCGCCGATGGTGACTTCTCGCTCGTCGATCTGTTTAACGTTTCGAGGTTCGATCATCTTGTGACCTTCTTCGGCTGGCGCTGCTTTCGTCCAGTGCATCGCAGCAGGACTCTTCCCTGTCTGCAGACTGATTCGAGTGGGCGAACAAACCGATGCCGGTGCGTATGCCGCAGAGAACCGCATTCCCTGTGATGCGAGCTTTTCAAGATTCGGCGTGTCGACGATCGAACTCTTCGACCAATCAAGATCCGGATGCATGGGTACGGAAAGTCCGTTCCACGCCTGGTCATCGGACATCATGAACACGATGTTCGGGCGGTCACTGGCATGTACCGTTGCCGAGAGGAGCAACGTGGTGCAATGCAGCACAAAGGCCACACGTAACAGCGTAAAGACGCACAGTTTTTTCAGCAATCTCATCTCACTACTTCCTTCCTTTGCGTGAACCTTCACTATCCACACCGACCAATTGATGGAGAAACAGGAACCAGTGCTTTGAAGGTCATGATTTTGCTGTTTGTTTTGCTTCGTCGAGAAGTCGCTTGGTTGAAACGTGAGGTGTGTTACGAAATCGCGTGCGTGGGGTCGGCTGTTTTTTTGCCCCTCGTTTATGCTTGCGGTATTTG